>JBBQPQ010000001.1:0-207065 GCA_038217195.1 Sphingomonadales bacterium
TTGTCATATCCTGTCCCTATCAGGACGCGCGATTGTAATATAGCAATTATTGAAGGTTTTCATGGCGCGCATTGTAATGAAATTTGGCGGCACGTCGATGGCCGGCACCGAACGCATCCGCCGTGTGGCCCAATTGGTCAAGCGTCAGGCCGAGCGCGGTGATGAAGTCGCTGTGGTCGTGTCGGCCATGGCTGGCGACACCGATCGGCTTGTGACTTTTTGCCGCGAAGCAAATGCACTTTACGATCCCGCCGAATATGATGTGGTGGTCGCTGCTGGCGAACAAATCACCGCTGGTCTTTTGGCGATCACGCTTCAGGCGCTTGGCTGCGAAGCGCGCAGCTGGCTTGGCTGGCAAATGCCTATTCACACCGACAATGCCCATGCCAAGGCTCGGATCGGGTCCATTGAGACCACAGAATTGCTCGCATCGATGGCTGCGGGAAATATCGCGGTCATTCCCGGATTTCAGGGCCTGACAGATGACAACCGGGTCACCACCTTGGGCAGAGGTGGGTCGGACACATCCGCAGTCGCCGTTGCCGCTGCGCTAAAGGCCGATCGCTGCGATATATATACAGACGTCGATGGCGTTTACACCACCGATCCGCGGATCGTCGCCCGCGCACGTAAGCTAAAGGCTGTAACCTACGAAGAAATGCTTGAGCTTGCCTCGGTCGGATCGAAAGTGTTGCAAACCCGTTCGGTCGGACTTGCGATGAAAGAGGGCGTGCGCATTCAAGTGCTGTCTTCATTCGTCGATGATAGCGCACCCGACGCAGACAGCATCCCCGGCACGATGATCGTGACCGACGCAGAACTGGAGAATAGCCAAGTGGAACGCCAACTGATCACCGGCATCGCGCATGACAAAAACGAGGCGAAAATCACGCTGACGCGCGTGCCCGACCGCCCCGGTGCCGTTGCCAATATTTTTGCGCCACTGGCAGACGCCAATATCAATGTCGACATGATCATTCAGAATGTGGGCCGCGATAAAGGCGAGACCGATGTGACCTTCACTTGCCCGCAGGCCGACCTTGCACGCTGCACTGACATTCTGGAAAACCGTCGCGACGCCATTGGCTACAACCGCCTCATTCCGGATACAAAAGTCGCGAAGATTTCGGTCGTGGGCGTTGGCATGAAAAGCCATGCGGGCGTCGCCTCGACGATGTTCAGCAGCCTTGCCGACCGCAAAATCAATATTCAGGCTATTTCCACGTCCGAGATCAAGGTCAGCGTGCTCATTGACGAAGACGAAACCGAACTCGCTGTGCGCGTTCTGCACACAGCTTATGGGCTGGATGCAGAGTGACAAAAGCGTGCATCAGTCATGACATAGTCGGCCGCTGCGCCTCTGCGTGAACAACAAAATGGCTCTTAAAAATGACTAAACTCCGACATCTCATGCAGCGCGGCACAGACTTTCTGGGTTGCGATGTCGCGATCATGTGCGGGGCCATGTCGTGGGTGTCGGAGCGGAACCTTGTGTCCGCCATTTCCAACGCAGGCGGATTTGGTGTCATCGCCTGTGGCGCGATGACACCAGAGTTATTGGACGCGGAAATTGCAGCGACCAAGAAACTTACGACAAAGCCATTTGGCGTTAATCTCATCACAATGCACCCGCAGATCATGGAGTTAATCGCGGTTTGCGCGCGCTATGATGTCAGCCATGTCGTTATTGCTGGCGGATTGCCGCCCATGGGCAGCATCGATGCGATCAAGGCATTCGGTGCTAAAGTCATTTGCTTTGCCCCAGCGCTCACCCTTGCCAAGAAATTTACCCGTTCTGGCGTCGATGCACTGGTGATTGAGGGCAGCGAGGCCGGCGGCCACATCGGTCCAGTTGCAACCTCTGTTCTCGCACAGGAAATCCTGCCCGAGCTTGGGGAGCAATTGCCTATTTTCGTTGCTGGCGGGATCGCGCGTGGCGGAGCAGTCGCCAGCTATCTGGAAATGGGCGCTGCGGGCGTTCAGCTTGGAACCCGTTTCGTCTGCGCGCATGAAAGCATTGCGCATCCCAATTTCAAGGCCGCATTTCTGCGCGCCAATGCCCGCGATGCGGTCGCAAGTGTACAGATTGATCCGCGCTTGCCCGTGATCCCCGTGCGCGCATTGAAGAACAAGGGCACCGAGGAATTCACTAAGAAGCAGATCGAGGTCGCTGCGATGCTTGACCGCGGCGAGATCGACATGGAAGCCGCGCAGCTTGAGATCGAAAAATATTGGGCTGGCGCGTTGCGCCGCGCGGTCATCGACGGAGACGTTGAATATGGCTCGGTTATGGCAGGCCAATCGGTTGGTATGGTCCATGTCGAGCGCCCGGTCGTGGATATCATCGCCAAGCTTGTCGACGAAGCAAACGCCGCCTTGGCGCGTTAAAATCCGGCCGCAGGCATACAGAATTTGAGAAAAACTGTCTTGCTAACGCAATACAGTCTGCGCATATCTGCGATATGACTGACCAAAATTCGCCGGAACTTACGCCCCTTGATCCCGCTTACGTTACGACGACACGCATTGTTTCGGCGCTGAGCCTGCTGCCTTTTGTGATTGGAGCCGGGGTATTAGAGGTTGCCAAGGTTCTTCCTACCGGCAGTTTCCTGATACCCATATTGTTGCTTTATGGGTTCATCGCATTTGTCGTGCCTGCCCGCAAATACCGCCATTGGGGTTATGACATGGGGACGGACCGGATCCGAATAGTGCGCGGATATATGTTCTACCACGACACAATCGTGCCATTTGGCCGGATCCAGCATATTGATGTTGACCAGGGGCCAATTGACCGACGCTATGGCCTCGCCACGTTGACTGTCCACACGGCGGGGAATCACAACAGCAAGGTGGCTCTGCCCGGTCTGGCGCTTGCCGATGCGCATGCTATGCGCGAAGACATTCGTGCGGCGATCCGGCAAGATTTGCTGTGAACGAAGCAGATATAGCGCCTGATCGGCCAACGACCGGCGACGGCGAACGGCTGCATATCAGCGGCCTTCTGGTCAGCTTCGTATCGGGGCTGCCGCAATTGGTATTCCCGATTTTTGCGGCTGTCTTTGGTGTCCGGAAGGCCGACAGCCCGGTGCTTATTCCGATCGTGATTATGGGGGTTTTGCTTGCTAGCCTGTTCTTCCGTTGGCTCGCATGGATGCGGTTTCGATATTATGTCGGCGAACAGGACATTCGTGTTGAAAAAGGGATATTGAACAGGACGGCACGTTCCATTCCCTATGAGCGGATTCAGGATGTCAGCATCGAGCAAAAGCCGCTTGCCCGCATGATGGGGCTTGGCGAGGTAAAGTTTGAAACGGGCGGCGGCGATGGCGATGATGCAACATTAAGCTTTGTCACCTTGGATGAAGCTAACCGGTTGCGGACACTCATTCGCGCTCGAAAGGCAGGTGTCGCTGCGCTTGAACCGGACGCAATTGTGGCAGGCGAAACGGATGCTCCCCCCATATTCGCCATGGATGGCAAACGGGTCTTCACCTTTGGCCTCTATTCCTTTTCGCTGGTGATTTTTGCTGTGCTCGGTGGTCTGGCCCAGCAGTTTGATTTTCTGCTGCCCTTTGATTTTTGGGATTTCAAACATTGGATTGGTCTGGCCGAAGAGCGCGGCATGAGCGTGAACACGATCAACGGGGTTGGGCTATTTGCACAATTGATGCTGGCATTCGGCGCGTTGGGGAGCCTTATCTTTATCGGCTTTGCCACAGGCGTGATCCGGACGCTGTTGCGCGAGCATGGGTTCCGCTTGGACCACAACGAAAAAGGATTCAGGCGCCGGCGCGGATTATTGACTCTCACTGATGTCGTGATGCCTGGCCACCGTGTGCAAGCTGCCATTCTGCAAACTGGGCCGGTTCGAAAGCGGCGCGGCTGGCATAGCCTGAAATTCGTGGGCCTGGCGCAGGACAGCAAAGAAGAAAGCAATTATGTCGCTGCCCCCTTTGCGACTTTGGACGAAGTGTGGGGCATTGCCCGGGCGGCAACGATCCACGCACCGGAGGCTGAAGCACCACTGAGCAGGGGTGCAGCAAGTTATTGGTTCTGGCCATTGGTCCTGCTTCCGATCCCGATAGCCATCGGGATTGCGGCGCTTGTCATCTTTGCTGATGCAACGCCCGCGCGCGCTGCCTTGCTTCTGCTCCTGCTGGCCGTGGCCGCTGCCGTGTCCTGGCTGGACTGGCGCAAGTATTTCTATGGGCTGGATGCCAGGCAACTATATCTTCAACGCGGCTGGTGGCGGCAGCAGCTGACAATTGCGCCGCAGGTAAAAGTGCAGAGCATTGAAATAACCCAAGGGCCGCTGACTCGCCGTATGGGCTTGGCATCGGTCAAGTTCGGAATCGCCGGCGGAACGCTGGAAATGATCGCTCTGCCATTGGCCACGGCAAATGCCATTCGAGACGCAGTCATGGAACAGGTCGCGGCGGTAGATTATTCAGCGATCAATCGATCGCACTAGCCACCTGTGTTTCGATAACGCTGCCGTCGTCCTTGCGCAGCGTCATGGTGACCGTCTTTGCCGCCCAGTCGATGTCGATCTGGCCGAAATTTGGAATGCCCCATAGCCCGCCAGTCCTGCGCGGGTCGGGTTCGCGATCACCAATATCGCCCTTGCCAAACGAAAAGTTGAGCGAACTCGATGTGAAATCCCATATGGGATTCGACAGGCCAGGGGCGTTGGTTTTGTAGAACCCGCCAGCATGGCGGTCACCGGTCAGGAAAATCGCATTGTCGATACCCTTTTCCCCAAGTAGCGCGTACAAACGATCACGTTCTTTCGGGAAATTTGTCCAGCCTTCAAAATTATGCGCATCGGTCACGACCTGAGTCGATGAGATGATGAAGCGAACATCTGCTGGCTTGTCGAGTTCCTGCGCCAGCCAGTCCCATTGCGTTGCACCCAATATCGTGGCCTTCGCATCCATATTGGGAATGTACCATCCAAGCGTTGGTGCCGGATCGCGATAGGGCATGGTTGCGAGATCTGATCTGAAAAAGCGGCCGTCGAGTATGATGAACTGGACTCGCTTGCCTGCTGGGCCGACGATTCGGCTTTCGTAGACACCCGGCCGCGATTTTACCTCGTCCGATGCACCCCAATAGCTTTCATAAACCTTTTCAGCCCATTCCTTGAACGCGAATGAACCGCCGGCGTCATTGGCGCCATAATCATGGTCGTCCCATGTCGTCATCATCGGGATGTTGCGGCGGAAGCGGTCAAATTCGACCCGGCTGTTCAGCTTCTTGTAGCTTGCGGCGAGTGTTGGAATATCTGCGCTATTGGTGGGCCTTGTATCGCCATAGACATTGTCGCCAATCAACAGAAACGCCTGCGGTTTCTGTGCGGTAATGACATCCCAGAATTTCATGTCACGGTTTTCGTTCACGCAACTGCCAAAGGCAAATCGCGTGATCACCGCATCGGCCGATAGAGGAGCGCTGGGGGGTGCTTGAGGCAGTTTGGTATTCACGCTAGCATAAAAGGGTCGAAGTGCCTCCTGCGCGCTCTCAGGGGCTCCTGTGGGAGCAATATGACTCGCACATCCCGACACCAATATCGCGACGGCGGGAAGGAGATATTTCATGCGCTAGTCTTGCCTTTGATCACAAGTTGGGTCGCACCATCGTCGTCCTTGAAAAGATTCGCGTCAATACCGTAAACCTTAGCCAAATTGGCAGTGGTAATGACGTCTTCCACGCTGCCTTGCGCAAACAGTTTGCCCTCATGCAACAGCAAAATGTGGTCGGCAAAGCGCACGGCATGGTGCAGGTCGTGCAGCACCGCGATTACGCCCTTTCCATCATGGGCCACTTGTCGCAGCAAGCCAAGTATGTCGATCTGGAAACCCGGATCGAGGTTGGCTAAAGGTTCATCGGCCAACAGCCATTGCGGCTCTCCTGCCAGCACGCGCGCCAGCAGCACCCGCGCACGCTCGCCTCCTGACAATTTGGTGATCGGGCGCTTCGCAAATTCTTCGGTAGCGGTTGCGGACATTGCCGAAGCAATGGCTTTGCGATCCTGTGCTGAGGCCCCGGCGCCACGCACATGTGGAATGCGGCCGAGCGCGATCAAAGCCTGCGCCGAAATTGCCCAATGCGTTTCTGCGCCTTGCGGCAGAAGCCCGATGTACCGCGCGCGCGTCATGGCTGGCATCGCGGAAATGTCTGCGCCGGCAAGCCGCGCTGTGCCCTGATCAGGTTTCAACAGGCCAGCCAGACACGCAAGCAAAGTCGATTTTCCCGCACCATTTGGTCCAAGGATCACGGTAAACTTTCCGTTGTCGAATGTTGCGTTGATTGTGTGAAGCGTCGGCTGATTGCCATGCGCAAAGCAGAGATTATGGGCGGACAAGGTCATATGATGCCTTTCCGGTTGCGCAACAACAGGACGAGGAAAAATGGCGCCCCCAATACGGCCATGGCGATGCCAAGCCGCACTTCGCCGGGACCCGGGACCAGTCGCACTAGGCTGTCAGCGGTCAGCGTCAAAATTGCACCACCCAGCGCCGAGGGAATCAAAATCTGGGATGGTTGTTCCCCATAAACCGCGCGAATGAGATGCGGCACGATC
The DNA here is from genome assembly GCA_038217195.1 of Sphingomonadales bacterium. GTDB lineage: Bacteria > Pseudomonadota > Alphaproteobacteria > Sphingomonadales > Sphingomonadaceae > Sphingorhabdus_B. The sequence goes on from JBBQPQ010000001.1 coordinate 6,587, forward strand.
AACCCCACGAAACCGACTACGCCTGAAACCGCGACAGATGCGCCAACCGCGAGGCCAACGCCCATCACGATGATCCATTGCAGTTTGAATAGGTCAATGCCAAGGCTGCGCGCGCCGTTTTCGCCCAGCGTTAATGCATCCAGCGCTCTGCCAGTGGTCAGCAGCAGCAATCCGCCCAGAAGCATGAAAGGAACGGCAATCCACAGGTCGGTCGCCAGCCGGTCGGTCAGTGCGCCCATCATCCAATTGATGATTTCACTCACGGCGAAGGGGTTTGGAGCTATGCTTATGACAAAGGCGGTTAATGCGCCAGCGAGCGTCGATAATACCATTCCACCGAGTATGAAGCCAATTGGTCCGCCGCCACGCGATATCGCCAAAAGCAATAATATGCTTGCGCCGGCACCAATCATGGCAAAACCGAAAAGCCCCAACGGCAAAAGGCTGACACCTGTATAAATCGCAATGACTCCGCCAAGCGCAGCGCATGCGGAAACCCCGAGGACGGTCGGATCAGCGAGCGGATTACGCAGATATCCTTGCATCACCGCGCCCGAAAGCCCGAGAACTGCGCCAATGCTAGCCCCAAGCACCGCACGCGGCAAACGCAGTTCGAGGAAAATCCAGCCATCGGCATTGTCTGCTGCCCATGACGATGGCCATATCCAGATTTTGCCCGCCATTAATGAAAGCAGAAAAGCCGCTACAGTAAGAAGCAGCAAAAATGTTGTAAGCGACCGGCTGGTCACTGCTGCCCTTTTGGCGCAGATGCATGGAACTGCGTCTGTGTTTTGGACAGTAAGGCCGACACTTTTAGAATTGTCGGTCCGCCGCAGAATAACAGCTTATCGGGAAAATCAACGATCTGGGTCTGACTGCCCAGATGGCTAATCAATCTCTGCCGCGCGTCCAGTGCCCGGGCATCAGAACCGTCCGCCTGCTTCGGCATGAAGATGACCTGCGGTGGATTGCGCAGCAGGGTTTCGAGTGGAAGCACGCCCCAGGACGCCAGACCATATTGTGCGCTGGCATTGCGAAAACCGTGCCGTTGCAGCAGTTCATCCTGCAACGTGCCCTTGCCCGCTACAAAACCGCCATTCTGCCAGATAATCGCTGACACGCGTGGGCCGGGTATTTGGCTCTGGGGCAGAGATTTTTCGATACGGGAAACCAAGGCTTCTCCGGCGTCTACCCTACCAATAGCCGCAGCGACGGATCGGATTTGCTGGATGTCTTCGGTCAAATTTGGTGCAACGCCCACCGCCACGATTTTGATGCCAGCGCGGGTGAGCACCGCATTTGCACCGGATGAGGCCAGATTGCCCGTGAGAACTAGCTTTGGCCGCGCCATCAGCAAATCTTCGGCATCCGCGCCGACCGAGGGCATTTGCCTAGACCATGCCATCGGCGCAGAGGCGCTGTCTGGGTCATGCGAATAGCTGCTGACGGCAGTGACCTGTCCGGGTGTCGCAATTTCGGCTAGCACCGCGTCGATGCACGGGTTGTTCGACACAACGCCATTTGCCCTGATGTCAGGCTGTTTGGCACATCCGACCAAAATCATTGCCGGAAGGAGGCACCAGTACGCGCGCATTAGAATTTGGCCCTGACACCGATGGTCGCGTTTCGGCCAAAGGTGTTATAGCCCGACACGACGGTATATCGAGCGTTGAACAGGTTTTCGACCCGTCCATATATTTCAAGCATGTCCGTCACTGGCAAAGACGCCCGCAAGGCAACCACGGCGTAGCCATCAAGCCGGACATTGTTCGCAGCATCGTCAAAACTGTCCCCAATAAGGAGGACAGTGCTTCCGACGGACAAACCAAATCCGGTTTGCCAGTCCACTGTTACGCTTGCGCCATGTTGCGGACGTAAAGCCTGACGGTTGCCGAAATTGCCGCCCGTTGTGCGATTGATCGCATCAACCAGCGTGTAGCTTGCCCGGACGTACAAACGGTCGGTGGGGTTGATGTTCACGCCCGCCTCTAGACCAGTCGATGTTACGCGGTCGATATTTTCGGACTGGAACGTTACCGATGAAAACGCGATCAGATCATTGCTTCGGCGATTGAAATAGGTCGCAAATACTTGTGCTTTCCCGTTGATAAACTGATGCTCCACGCCAAGATCGAAGTTACGCGCGGTCTCCGGTTTCAAATCCGGATTGCCGTAGGGCGGCTGACCTTCGCTCAAGGTCGGCGCGCGGAAGCCTTCGGCATAAGTGGCGCGAAACACAGTCTGTCCGTCATTGAGGGTAAAGGCAGCATTCCCGCCCAACGTCGTCTGCCCGCCATAATCGCTATATCGATCATGCCGAACGCCGGCCGTCAGCGTTAGTCCTGTCACTGGCCGGACGATAAACTGGGTAAAGCCGCTGGCGACATCGTTGCGCGCGACGTCAGCTGCCGCGCCCTCGAACGATGTGGTTGCGAATGTCCGTTCATATTCAAGCCCAGCGACGATTGTGAGTGCATCGTTCACATCAATGGCCGCATGATATTCGCCACGATCAATCGCACCGCGCACGTTGAAATTGTTGAAACTGAACACGACCGGGTCCGTGCCAACGCGCATAATATTAGTACGTGTATATGCAAACCGGTTCTGGAGCCGGCCATCAAGTAAATCGAAATTGGCGCCAATATATCCCACGAATTGGCGGTTACGCGACACGGGGAGGGCGTTGGCACCAACGCCAAAGGCAGAATCATATTCCACTTTTGCCTGGTTATAATAGCCACGAAAATCGAAGCTGAGATTTTCGGTGACGTTGATTTTCAGTCGGCCATTGCCTGTTACATTGGCATAACCGTCGCGCTCAGTTCCGCCAACGAGCGCGGAGATTCCATCGCTGCGCACGAATGACCCGCCGACACTGCCTTCGAGCTTGCCGCTTGCGCCGGAAATATTGGCATTGAGCCTTTGTGTATTTGCAGCGCCATATTCCGCGCCAATGTGTCCGGCAAAACCGGCAGTTGGTGCGATTGACTGAACATTGATGACGCCGCCAATCGCCTGGCTGCCCCAGATGACCGAATTGGGGCCGCGCAATATTTCAACATGGCCAATGTTGCCCGTCATCAATGCGCTAAAGTCGAACGCACCGTTGGGGCTTGTGAGGTCATTGATCCGAACACCATCGACGAGCACGAGGGTTTGAGCACTGCTTCCACCACGAATGAATCCGCTCGTCTGACCGCCCAGACCGCCGCGGGATGCAATACTAACGCCCGGAACCGTTTGTAATGCGTCTGCTATTGTGGGGCTTTGCAATTGGTCAAGCCGTTCGCGGTCGACGATCTCGATGGCTTGCCCGGTTTCGGAACGCGGCTGTTCAAAGCCGCTGGCGGTAACTACGATTTCCTCGTCGGCATCCTGAGCAAAAGCGGGCATCGGCAGCATCGCAAGCGAAGCCGAAATATATTTCAGGTGTCTAAAATTCAAAAATGTCACGGATGTATCCCCTGCGCATGACGTCCAAACAAATGTCGTCACGCGAGGAAAACCCCGATTGCGCCAGTGTCCCGCAAGCACAAAGGACAAACCGCTAACAGGCAGGTCTCCTGGCTCCCGGGTCAGTGCCTTTGCCCCGCCTTCCCAGTTTCACGGTTTCCCGTTTTCCCAGTGGCATTTGGAGCAAAAGCTCGCCGGTTACAGTTGCGGGAACAGCGCCGGATTTTCGCCGGCTTCCCTATTATCCTTGCTTTCACAAAGACCGGTTGCGTGAGACAGAGGTTACAGCGATTAACTGCACAATGCAATCCTGCGTGAACGCGCACTTCACTGGAGCGACCCAAGATGACGTTAACCAGCCTGCTTGTCCCAACCTACTGTCAGATGCTGGCAGCGCTTCTTGGATGGCTAACCAAGGCCCAGAATGCGATGCCCGAGACAGCGGATACTCTTCTTTCGGCCCGCATCGCGCCCGACATGTTTCCCCTCGCCACGCAGGTCCGGTTTGTATGCCTGCAGGTCCACGAAGCTGTTTTCCGGCTAAAGGGCGAAGCATTTACGGAATATTTTGAGGATCTGGTGAATGAGGGCCGCAACGCCGCCAATATGCCCGGGACGATGGCTGAAGCTAAGGCCAGAATATCGGAGGCATTGGTAATGCTTGAAGGGTTAGGCCCCGACGCATTGGATGGCGACGAGAAACGCCCAATCACGCACGAGATTCCAAACGGCATGATCTTCGACCTCACGGCCGAGCATTTTGCGCGTGACTGGGCGTTGCCCCAATTCTATTTTCATCTCATGTCCGCATATGCCATCCTGCGTGGACAAGGGGTTGCCTTGGGGAAGGCAGATTTTATCCCGCACATGTTTCCCTTTTTGCGGGCGGGGACAATGCCAAAAGGATGAAATTGCGGCGTCTAATGCCGCGTCTTGCCGGGTCTTTGCATGCCCCAGAATTGTGGGCCTTCGGGGACCTGCCAGCTATGTTTTAGTGCAAAGCCAAAGCTTTGGTACATAGCAATATTATGCTCGTCGGCGGTCTCCAGATAAGCAGGTAGTCCATCAAAATCGGCGCGTTCGAGGCCAGCGCGAATGGCTGCACCGCCAAAGCCCTTGCCCTGAAATGCAGGATCACATCCGGCATAATGCAGATACCACACCGGCTCTTTCGGCAGATGCTTTTCAATGAGGTTAGAGATTTCCAAACCGCGCAAAATTGAGAATCGTAGGACCTGCATAAAGGGGATCATCAGGCGGGCAGTATCGAATATGGAATCGCGCGCCTGTCCCGGGCCACGCCATAAGGTGACGGCTTCCATGCCCTGCGTGCCGAATACGGCACCCTTGCGATGTTCGTCGCGCAGGAACAGATGGAACGCGCCTGCAAGCCGCTGCGCGCGCAATTTGGGGTCGGGAATGACATAGCTCCAGCCCGACTCATTCTGGAATGCCCGTGCAAGTGTTTCGGCGACTTCCAGACTGTCCGTTGGCTTTAGTAACCGTACTTGCGGCAAAATTATCCTTTCGCCTGCGTCATGATTGGCAGGTTGCGGACGCGCTTGCCCGTGGCTGCGAACAATGCATTGGCAAGAGCAGGGGCCGCTGGCGGAACACCGGGTTCGCCTATGCCACCCATCTCTGCACCGCTGTTGAGGAAATGCACATCCTGAACCAAAGGCGCCTGTGCCAGTCTCAACAAAGGGTAATCGCCCACATTGCCTTGCTGCACCGCACCCTTGGCGAGCGTGATGGCTTCGCCGATAGCTGACGACAGGCCCATATTCGTGCCGCCCTCAATCTGCGCCATGGCTCCGTCCGGGTTCACGATACTGCCTGCGTCGACGACGGTGGTGACCTTGTGGACCTTTGGCATGCCATCTTCGCCGACCGATGCCTCAATAACATGCGCAACAATGGTTTTGAAGCTTTCGACCAGTGCCACACCGCGGCCCACTCCAGCGGGCAGAGGCGAGCCCCATCCACTCCGTTTGGCGACTTCGTCGAGCACGCGCAAATGCCGCGATCCGGGTTTCAAATGGCTGCGGCGGAAGGTTACCGGATCGACGCCTGCAGCATGCGCAAGCTCATCCATGAAGCTCTCATTGTAGAAGCCTTGCTGCGTCGAATTGACCGAGCGCCATGCACCCGTTGTCTGGTTCGAAACGTGGGTAAAATGCCGCCGCGATACCGCAGGCAAGACATAGGGGAAGACCGTTTCGCTCTCGGCGTTTTCGGGCTGGGCGTAATCGTTGCGATAGGCAGCAATGCGATTGTCATCCGATAGCGACGCTTGCAGAACGGCAGAGCTCTGCGGGCGATATGCACCTTGTGCGACTTCTTCCTCACGACTCCAGATCAGCTTGACCGGATAGGGTAATTGCATGGCCAGCTTGGTGACCTGGCCGACGATTTCCATGTACATCGGCAAGCGTCGACCAAAGCTGCCGCCAATCATCATGGGATGGAAGGTGACATTGTCGGCATCGAGGCCTGACACATCAACGGCCGCCATCTTGGTTGCGAGCGGGTCCTGCATGCCGCCCCAAATGTTGAGCTTTCCGTCTTTGAAATGCGCGGTCAGGGCAAATGGCTCCATCATGAAATGGTGCAGGAACGGAACCTGATATTTCGCTGCGATTGGCTTGGAACCAAGACCTGCAGGCACATCGCCGTCGCCCGCTTCGGCATCAGCCTCGCCTTTGGCGAACAACGCATCATGCGCCTTGAAAATGGAGGCGGTTGAAATGCCACCATTGCCACCGTCGCTGAAGTTGGGCGACAACGCGCGCAGTCCAGACAGGGCGGGCCAGTAACCCGTGCCAATCACGGCGACGGCATCGTCCAGCTTGATGACTTTTTCCACACCCTTAATGGCGAGCGCAGGCGCGGTGTCGACCAATGTCAGCTTTCCGCCACGGACGGGCGCAGCCATGATCGTCGCAACGCGCATGTCGGGCATGGAAAAATCCATGCCATATTGCGCCGAACCGTCTACCTTCGCGGGTAAATCGAGGCGCTGCTTTGATTGACGCATCAGCCGATATTGCGACGGATCCTTCAGCTTCGGGTCGTTGTCGAGCGACAAGGTGGCCGCTTCCGCAGCCAACTCACCATAGCCCAACGAACGGTTCGATTTTGCGTGGATGACCTGGCTATCTTTTGTCGTCAATTCGGTGACCGGAACGTTCAACCGCTTGGCCGCAGTTTCGACGAGCGCAAGCCGTGTCGCCGCGCCGACCTTTTGAAATGTCTGCTGCCCCGTAAAGCGCAATGCCGATGAGCCACCGGTGATTTGCAAGTTCATCTGCCGCGCAATGAAGGACAGGAAAGATTGCGGAATACCGTTGATAATTGCAGGCTGCCCGGACATCTCGGCCAAAAAGCCGCGGCCCAAACCGACATTGGCAAACGCGGATTCGGCGGGTGCAGAAACCAGACGTACTTGGTCCCAGCTTGCATCCAGTTCTTCAGCCAGCATCTGTGCAAGACCCGTGTTTGATCCTTGCCCGATGTCTGTATGCGGAGAGTAGATGGTGATCACGTCGTCTTCACCGATCTTCAACCAGGTCGCGAAGCTGTGTCCGCCATTGCCTTCGACAAGTGCTTTCGCATGCTTTGCGGCATTTTTGTCGGCAATGGATATGCCGAACAAGCCAGCACCAACGATAGCGACACCGCCAATCAGGAAGGCGCGGCGCTTCACGCCTTTGCGCTTCACGGGTGCTGCTGGCTCTATTTCGAGTGTGGGGTTGTCGGCCATTATACAGCTCCTTCCGCTGCTTGATCGGTAGTCGCTTTGGCAGCTTGCCCCGTCGCGGCATGAATTGCCTTGCGGATGCGGGGATAGGTGCCGCAACGGCAGATGTTGGTCATTGCCTCATCAATTTGCGCGTCGCTTGGGTTGCCCGTTTTTTGTATCAAAGCGACCGCCGCCATAATCTGCCCGGACTGACAATATCCGCATTGCGGCACTTGCGCCGAAATCCAAGCCTGCTGCACGGCATGCAACGTACCATCGGCAGCCTTCAGCCCTTCAATGGTGGTTACAGTCTTGCCGGCGACTTCGCTAACGGGAAGGCTGCACGAACGGGCGGGTTCGCCGTCGACATGCACAGTGCAGGCGCCGCATGCCGCAATGCCGCAACCGAATTTTGTGCCAGTAAGGCCAAGCTCTTCACGAATGACCCACAGCAAAGGCGTATCCGGCTCAGCGGTCAGCGCCACCATTTTGCCATTGATTGACGTTTCGATTGTCATGAAAATAAGCTCCCACCCTTAGTTACGTTTCATATAGCAACGGTTTGAGCACTTTGCTAGCGGGTAGCCATGAAGACAGGCAGCGCCAACCATGATCGTATCCTTGCCGCAGCAAAAGATTGGGCGGACGCACCTATGGCGATCGCTACGGTGGTTGAGACGTGGAAGTCGGCGCCCTGTCCTGCAGGTACTCATATGCTGGTGCATGGCGATGGGCGGTTTGTAGGATCGGTTTCGGGTGGCTGCGTTGAAGCAGATGTATTGGAGCGCGCGCAAATGGTGGTGTCCGGCGCGCCAGCCATATTGCGCCATTATGGCGTAGCCGACGATGCGGCATGGGAAGCTGGCCTGCCATGCGGCGGGGATATTCAGGTGTTGATTCAACCCGTATCCGCCAATGGATTTCCCGACAGCCTGTTCGCCGACATATCGAAAGCGCGCGCGCAGGGGAACATCCTGTCTGTCGCTACTGACCTTGCAACAGGGCAAAGCGCTGTGACCAGTGACCCGCATCTTGCTGGCTTTGTGAACAGCTATTTTCCGCCACGCCGGTTGTTGATCGTAGGCGCAGTGGAAATCGCATCTGCGCTTGCGGCCATTGCCGTCTCACAAGGCATTGACGTCACCTTATGTGATCCGCGCGGACGTTTTCTGACGGAAGAACGTTTCCCTGGCGTCCGCCTTGATGACCGCTGGCCCGACGACGCAGTGAAGGCGTTCGCACCCGATAGCCGAAGTGCCATTGTGACGCTGAGCCATGATCCCAAAATCGATGATCCGGCATTGATTGCGGCCGTTGAAAGCAAGGCTGCTTATGTGGCCGCGCTTGGCTCAGCCCAATCGCATCAGGCCCGTCTGGCGCGCCTGTCTGCGGCTGGCGTGCGCGCGGACAAATGCGCGCGCATTCAAGGGCCAGCCGGCGTTCCGATCAACGCGATCAGCGCCCCGGAAATCGCGCTGTCGATTGCAGGCGGTATGATCCGCGCGTTCAATGAAGGCCTGCGTTAATGGATGCAGGCGACGTCGCCATTGCCGTTCTGGCAGCGGGCAAGGCAAGCCGTTTCGGTTCGGACAAGTTGATGGCGCAGTTGGATGGCGTCCCGCTAGGCATACTGGGGGCACAGCGGCTCGCGATGTTGCCCAGTGCCGGGCATATTGCCGTGTGCCAACCTAGCGCCGCCATCGCAGCTCAATATGCCTCGCTGGGTTATGCCATTGTCGAAAATCCGGGCGCGGACGAGGGTCTTTCTGGATCGCTGCATCTGGCTGTCAAAGCTGCGAGCGGGACGCAGGCAAAAGCTATTTTGGTTTTGCTCGCCGACATGCCGTTCGTGGATGCAGGTCATGTTCAGCGTCTGATTGCGGCCTGTGATGGCGACATAATAGCGTCGTCGGACGGTAAGCATAATATGCCACCTGCCATTTTTCCGCGTCCGACCTGGCCGCTGTTGCTTGCAACCAAAGGCGATTCAGGTGCGCGTGACTTTCTGGCGAATGCACAAATACTTATCGCGCCAGACGGCATGCTTCGCGATATCGATACGCCGGACGATTTGGTCGCTTCAAAAACGCGGCTGCATCGCATAGGTCAAAAGACATGAACCAGATATCCGCCCGACCAGCTATAGAAGCCGCGTTGCGCAACCCGAACCTCATGTCCGCAGCTATTGCGCTGTCGGAAAACAGGTTGGAAGATGCAGAGCCGTTATTGCGCAGCCATTTGCGGGATGCGCCGACTGATGTGGCCGCAATCCGTATGATGGCTGAACTGGCTGCGCGCGTTGGCCGCTTAAAGGACAGCGAGGCGCTGTTGCGGCGTGCGCTTGCGCTTACACCTGATTTTGGCGCTGCACGGGCCAATCTCGCGACCGTCCTGTATAAACAAAACCGTTTTCCCGAAGCACTTGAGCAGCTGGATCTTGTGCTGGCAGTGGAAGGTGACAATCCGGTTCAGCAAAATCTTAAAGCTGCGGCGCTTGGACGCATTGGCGGCTATACGGAGGCAATTGCCCTCTATCAGGAACTCACCACCCGCTTTCCTCACCATGCCAAATTGTGGATGAGCTATGGCCACATGCTCAAGACCGTTGGGGATCAGGATGAAAGCGTAGCGGCCTATCGCCGGGCGCTATCGGTTGAGCCAACGCTTGGTGAAGTCTGGTGGAGCCTCGCCAATCTGAAAACAACGACTTTCTCTGCCGAAGATGTCGTCGCAATGGAAGCTGCGCTGGAATTTCCCAATCTGGGTGAGGAAGATGCCTTTCATCTGCATTTCGCGTTTGGGAAGGCGATGGAGGAACGCAGCGATCATGACGCGGCCTTTGCACATTATGCGCTTGGCAATAGGTTGCGGAGTGCCGAACTTAAGCATGATCCACAAATGGTCAGCCGGCAGGTGGACAAGATCATCGCGCAATTTACGCCGGAATTCGTCGAAGCGCGCACCGGGCACGGGCATGATGCACCCGACCCTATTTTCATCATTGGCATGCCGCGCGCTGGATCGACGTTGATTGAACAAATCCTTGCCAGCCATTCGATGGTCGAAGGCACGATGGAGTTGCCCGATATTCCGGCGATGGCAATGCGTGAAGGGCGCGGGTCTGACTGGATTGATGCGCTTGCCCAATTGCGCGCTGACGACATGCAAAGGCTGGGTGCCGAGTTCATCGACCGCACGCGGATCCAGCGCAAGACGGACAAGCCTTTTTTCATCGATAAGTTGCCCAACAACTGGAATTATTTGGGCTTCATTCGCCTGATTCTTCCTAATGCCAAAATTATTGATGCGCGCCGGCATCCGCTGGACTGCTGTTTTTCCAATTACCGCCAGCATTTCGCCAAGGGACAGGCATTTAGTTATGACCTGTCCCATATGGGGCAATATTATGCGGATTATGTGAGGTCGATGGCGCATTTCGAAGCCGTGGCGCCAGGCTACGTCTATCGCGTCATTCACGAACAATTGCTGGAAGATCCGGAACAGGAAATCCGCGCCTTACTGAATTTCCTGAATCTCCCCTTCGAAGACGCATGTCTGAATTTTCACCAGAACAAGCGCGCGGTGCGCACGGCTTCGAGCGAACAGGTGCGCCGGCCTATTAACCGCGATGGAGTCGATCAGTGGAAGCCCTATACGGCGCATCTTGGGCCTCTGAAGCGTGCGCTTGGTCCGCTTTGGGAGAGCTACCCGGCCATCGAATAGTGGCTGCAATGCAACAGAGCGATGTAAAATTGTGCTCAAAGCGCTGAGTAGGTGAAAACATATTGCGCAACCGCCCGATAAGGAGCCTATTTATTTCAAGGGTAACCAGGGAGGGTCGCTTTATGCACCTAAATATTCAGAAGACCAAAATACGCGCAGCATTGGCTGTGTTTTTAACCTCTACCGCGTTTGCAGCGCCAGCATGGGCGCAGGAAGCGGGGGACACCGATAGCGACGTGATCGTCGTTACCGCGCAAAAGCGCGAACAGAACTTGCAGGATGTGCCGATTGCAATCAACGCCATCGGCAATGAGAAGCTGGACCAGTTGCAGGTCAAAGAATTTGCTGACGTTGTAAAGTTTCTTCCGTCGGTGACGATCCAACAAGGTGGACCAGGCTTTGCGCAGGTATATTTCCGTGGCGTTGCGTCCGGTGAGAACGCGAACCACTCGGCGTCATTGCCAACGGTCGGAACCTATCTCGATGAACTCCCTATAACGACGATTCAGGGCGCTTTAGACCTTCATGCTTACGACCTAGCCCGCGTCGAGGCGCTCGCAGGGCCGCAAGGGACATTATATGGCGCAAGTTCTATGGCGGGCACAATTAAGCTTGTCACGAACGCACCGGACACAAGTGGAACTTATGGGTCAGGTGGGATTGAAGTAAACAACACCGCGCACGGTGATTTTGGTGCAGTGGTTGAGGGATTTATCAACGCAAAGATCAGCGATAACGCAGCGGCAAGACTCGTTGGTTGGTACCGCAAAGACGGCGGGTATATCGACAACATCGCTGGTAGCAGGACTTATGCAACCTCTGGAATCACGCAAAGCAACGCCGCCCTAGTTGAAGAAAACTATAACGACGTAGAAACCTATGGCGCTCGTCTCGCGCTCGGCATTGACCTTGACGATAACTGGACTGTTCGTCCGACGGTGATGGGCCAAGTTCAAAATGCGAATGGGAGCTTTTCGCAAGAACGCTCCGGGCAGACAACACGTGAACTGCAGACGGTTCAATACAATTCTGAAGGCAGTAGAGATAAGTGGATTCAGGCTGCATTAACGATCGAAGGCAAGATCGGCAGCTGGGATGTGACGCTCGCAAGCGGCCACCTGCGTCGTAAAACCGAGACGCAATCCGACTATTCGGATTATGCCTATTTCTACGACGCGCTTGCCGGATACGGTGCCTATTTCGTGGATAATGCAAATAACTTTATTAATCCCAACCAGTACATAAATGGAATCGACCGCTACAAAAAAACGTTTGGAGAATTGCGCGTTTCGTCGCCTGCAGATGCGCCATTGCGCGTCATTGCTGGTCTTTTCTACCAACGGCAATCACACAACATTGAGCAACATTACATCATCGATAACTTGGCTGATTCAATTCAGGTGCCCGGCACGGTCGACAATATCTGGCTGACTAAGCAGCTTCGCGTTGACCGGGATTACGCGGCATTTGGAGAAGCGAGCTTCGATGTTACCGACAAGCTGACCCTGACGGGAGGCCTGCGTGTTTACAAATATAAAAATTCGCTCGTCGGCTTCTTTGGATTTAACAATCCAGGGTATAGCTCCAACCCCTCCTATCTGTGCCAAGGTCCGTCGCAGGTCGCCGGTTCGCCATGCACCAATGTCGACAAGTCAACGTCAGACACGGATTTCATCCACAAACTGAACGCAACATACAAGTTTAGTGACGATGCATTGGTCTACGCGACGTGGTCGCGCGGTTTTCGTCCCGGCGGTATCAATCGCCGCGGTTCGCTTCCGCCATATGGTGCCGACGAACTTGATAATTATGAGCTCGGATGGAAAACCACTTTCGGTGGCTTCCGTTGGAATGGAGCGGTGTATCAAGAGGATTGGAACGGAATCCAGTTGTCGTTCCTTGGCGCCAACGGTCTGACTGAAATTCGCAATGCCGGCATCGCCCGTATCCGTGGCGTCGAAATGGATTTGGGATATCGTGCTGGTGGCTTCAGCATAAACACAGGATTTAGCTATAACGATGCAACGATCCGGCGTGATTTCTGCGAGATTGCCAATGCAACATTTGATTGTTCTACGCCGGGAAATTCGCTTTTGGCGCCTACCGGGTCGCGATTGCCAACCACTGCAAAATTCAAGGGTAACGCGATTGGGCGTTACGAATTTCCGGTGGGGGCTTGGAATGGTCACGTGCAATTTGCCGTTAACTACATAGGGAGCAGGCGAAATGACCTGCGTCCGGTACAAAACGCAATCAAGGGTAATCTTGCCGCCTACACCACCGCTGACCTAAGTGTCGGCGTTGACGCTGAAGGTTGGAAAATTGATTTGTTTGCAACAAACCTCTTTGACAAGAACGGTATTGTCGGCACTGGCGTTCAATGTCTGGAAACGGTGTGTGGTACGGGTATCACCGCATCCACGCCCACAGGCGGAGCGTTTTATGACACCGTCATTCGACCACGCCTGATCGGATTGAAATTTTCGCGCGATTTTTAATGCGCGTATAAAATTTGTTGCCAAAGGCGACAGGGGTGGGAAGCCGGACCAGAATAGGTCCGGCTTTTCAATTTTTTCACGCAAATATCCGCCGAAGGACGCTTCGATCCGCAAGCACTTCGGCAGCACAATTATGCCCGGGGGCGCCTGTGACACCGCCACCGGGATGGCTGCCGGCACCGCACATATAAAGGCCCTTTAATGGCCCACGATATGCGCCATGGCCCAAGATCGGCCGCGCTGACCATAATTGGTCAAGGCTCATATTGCCATGCATGATGTCGCCACCAACCAAGCCGAATGTGCGCTCAAGACCTTTCGGGCTGAGAATTTGCCTGCCGAGCACGGACGCGCGGAACCCAGGTGCATAAGCCTCGACAGTGCTGATGATATCGTCGGCTGCCGTCTCCTCTTCCGCATCCCAGTCGCGCTTGGTGCCGTCCGAATTATTGGGCAGTTCCGGCGCAAATTGCTGGCAGAACAGGCTCGCGACATGCTGTCCGGCAGGCGCAAGGCTATCATCGACCGTCGAGGGAATGAGGATTTCGACAATTGGTTTTTGCGACCATCCATCGCGCTTTGCATCCAGAAAGGCGCGATCCATATAATCGAGCGTCGGCGCGATGATGATGCCCGATTGATGGTGCTCGCCAGCTTCAGGCAGGCACGTGAATTTGGGCAATTCTGACAAAGCGACATTCATCCGGAATGTACCGCTGCCTGCCTTGAAACCCTTCACGCGGCGCTTGAATTCTGGCTTCAGGTCAGCATCGTCGAACATGCGCTCATACAACAACTTTGGCCCAACATTGGAAATCACGCGGTCCGCGATGATTTCCTCGCCGCTTTCGAGACGGACGCCAGCAACCTTTTCGTCATCTACCAGTACACGTGATACCGGTGCTTCCAAGCTGATTTCCACGCCGAGATTGCGGCATACTTTTGCCATGATCTGCGTGATTGCGCCCATGCCGCCAATGCTGTGGCCCCACGCGCCCTTGTTGCCATTCACCTCGCCAAAGACATGGTGCAGCAACACGTAGGCACTGCCGGGTGTGTCGGGACTGGCATAATTGCCGACCACCGCGTCAAAGCCGAACGCCGCTTTGACCGCTTCGCTTTCAAACCAGCTGTCAAGGAAACTGCGCGCTGACTTGGTGAAGAGTTCAAGCACATCGCGCTGCTGAGAGAGGTTCAGCTTCATCAGCCCGCGACCCTGCACCGCTGCGTCGATCAACGTCTTGAGACCGTCTCCGACATTTGGCGGCGACCGCAGCGCCAGGTTGCGCAATACGTCTGCAACGCCCTCCAGCATTTCATAATATTGCGGCAACACCGCTGCATCATGTTTTGAAAAGCGTGCAAACTCGGCCTGCGTGCGTTCCAACCCGCCGCCGAGCTTCAGATAGCCGCCGTCTTCTTGCGGCAGAAAGTTGGAGATGGGCCGTTCGATGACACGGTATCCATGCTCGACAAGCTTCATGTCCGAAATCACCTTCGGCTGAAGCAGGCTTACGGTGTAGCTTGCGACCGAGTTGCGGAATCCGGGGTGGAATTCCTGCGTCACCGCTGCGCCGCCCACAACATCGCGGCGCTCGACGATGCGGACTTTCAACCCGGCGCGCGCGAGATAGAAGGCACAGACGAGGCCGTTATGGCCAGCGCCGATGATGAGGGCGTCATATTTCTGAGTCATTTCTTGCTCCAGCCCGCAGGCGGGCGTTGTTCGAGGCGTGCCTCGGGAATGATGTTGCGGATGTGCCGGCAGAAACTTTTCAGGCACACTTCCTTGTCCGACAATGGGCCCATGGCAAAACTGCGGCTTGCCATGCCTTGCTGCACCCGCGTGATCAGCACGGTATCCTCGGCATTGACCTGCCGGTTGATCCGCCAGTTGAGATAGCGTGCGGCACGCATTTCGCGGTGCCATGCGGAATCGGAGGCGTCCTCAAGCACATAACTGATTTCGCGGATGACGCAGCTATTTGGGCCAGTGGGCAGCCATTGCATGAAATCCACCTGGTCGGGATAGATGTCAAATGCGACCGAGGGCCATAATTTGAAGTAAAGCCAGCGTTTCTGGTTCGCGGCTGGCAAATGCGGCACTGGGGGTAGCAAGTTCTGATAGGCGCGCTCTGACCAATTGGCCGATGGCCGATCGACAAGATCACCCCACATACGGTCAACATGTGGCTCTGCCTCAATGCCGTAGCTTTTGCCGAACAGCCGGGTCAGTCCGGGATGGGCGACCGGAATGTGCAAGCCATCCGAATAATTGTCGCCGACATTTTTCCAGTTCACATCACGTGGCCGCATCGTGACCCGGCCAAGAGCCTTGAGCTCTTCAAACCGGTAAGGTGCGATCTGGCTTTCATAAGGTGTCATCATGTCGGCCACGGAGGGGCCGTCGCCTTCAAGGCGGACAAAGACGAACCCGCGCCAGATTTCCATATCGACGGAAACGAGGCCAGCCTTGCTCTTGTCGAGTGTCGGGTAGGATGCACTGTCGGGCACGCCCGTGAGGCGCCCGTCGAGATCATAGGTCCAGGCGTGATATGGGCAGACGAGTTTCTTCGTGCATCCAGCCGAGCCATCAACTAGGCGGCTGCCACGGTGGCGGCACACATTGACAAAGGCACGCAGCTCAAGTTCAGCGCCACGGACCACGATGACGCTTTCGCCGATGTAATCCAGGCTGTGCCAGTCGCCTGCATTGGCGACATCACTGACATGGCAGACCACTTGCCACGACGGCCGGAAGACCCGTTCCACCTCAACCGAGGCAAATTCGGGATCATCATATGTCCATGCTGGCAGGCTCCAGCCTTCCAGATCATCACGCACTGTCTGTAAGTCCAATTCGGACATCTTGCCCCCTTGTTGTACGAGTGTATAACAGCGCTATGAGCAGCCGACAAGTCTTCACCCGTGAAAGCGCCGACACCCGGCGTGACGCCTTGATTGCGGCGACTGCGCACTGTCTGGCGACGCGCGGCGCCCATGGCACCTCAGTTCGCGCGATTTGTGTGGAAGCCGGCGTCTCGGCTGGTTTATTAAGGCATTATTTCGACGGTATCGACGCACTGGTCGCGGCAACTTACCGAGCCACTGGTGCGCGCGTTGCTGCTGCGTTGCATGATGCGGTCAATAATGTGTCCGTTAACGACCCGCGTGGTCGCCTTCTTGCTTTTGTCACCGCCAGCTTTCGCGCGCCAGTGGCCGATCCTGAGTTGCTGGCGACATGGCTCGCTTTTTGGAGCCTGTCGCGTACGGTTCCCGCCATTGGCGTAATCCATGACGAGATTTACGCCGACAACCGGCGCGATATGGAACGCCTTATTGCGACCTGTCCAAATGCGCCGGCCGATCCAAGGCTGGCAGCTGTTGCGCTGACCGCCCTGGTCGACGGTCTTTGGCTTGAGCTGAGCTTGGGCAACGCGCCTTTCAGCGTCGGCGAAGCAGAAGCCTTGGCCGAAAAGTGGCTGGATAGTTTCATTTGAAACATTAAGGTTGGCGCATGACTGATGCCCCTGCTTCCGACACCGCCATGACCTATGCGCGATATCTTGCGCTGGACGAGATACTGGCCTGCCAGCGCCCGCAATCCGAGCTGGATGATGAAATGCTGTTCATCATCATTCACCAGACCAAAGAATTGTGGTTGAAACAGATCATTCGCGAACTTCAGCTGGCGCAGAGCCAAATCCGCAACGATGCGCTGGTGCCGGCGTACAAGGCGCTTGCGAGAGTCAGCCGTATTCAAGCGGTGATGACGTTGAGTTGGGACATATTGTCGACAATGACTCCGTCCGAATATACGCGTTTCCGGCATGTGCTTGGTCCAAGTTCCGGCTTTCAATCGGATCAGTTTCGTACCGTTGAATATTTGCTTGGCCTGAAAGCATCGGCTTTCCTGAAATATCAGGAGGATCGGCCGCACGCGCATTCGGCAATGACCGCGGCGCTCGAAAGTCCCAGTCTTTGGGATGATGCCATCGCCGCGCTCGCGCGCGCAGGATTTGACTTGCCGCTTTCTGTGCTCGACCGTGACTGGAGCAAGGCACATATGTTCTCGCCCGAGGTCGAAGGCGCGTTTTTGAAGATCTATCAAAATCCCGACAAATATTGGGAGCTATACCAGCTTGCAGAGAAACTCGTCGACTTGGACGATGCCATGGCAACATGGCGGCACAAACATGTCCTGACCGTCGAACGCATCATCGGCGGAAAGACAGGCACGGGTGGCACAGCAGGTGTCAGCTATCTCAGCAGTACCGTGACCAAGCGCGCCTTTCCAGAATTATGGTCACTGCGCACACAACTATAACTAAGCGCGGCGTTGCTTGTCATATGGCTGCAACAGCATTTGACTAGCGCGTTGGCATTGGCGTCGCAACCGACCGAGCAGGTGTCGTTTTCGGGATTGGCTTTGGCTACTATCAGGTTGATTACGACGTCGGCCGACTCGCCAACACTCGACGGTCATTTGGGTAGAGCAAAAAAGGGGAAACAAGGATGTCATTTATAATCAACCGCCGCCATTTGCTGGTGACTGCTGGATTTGGACTCGGCGGGTTAATGCTGCCAGGCGGCGCTGCTATGGCGCAGGCGCTGCTTGGCCTTACGGGCTTTACACATAATGTTGCCAGCGGTGAGCCGGGTCCAGACTCTGTGCTGCTATGGACGCGTTATGTGAACCCAACTGGCGGCCCCTCAAAGGTGCGCGTCGAAATTTCCGAAAGCCGCGATTTTGCGAAAATAGCTGGTGGCGGTCAAATGGTGACCGGGCCATGGCGCGACCATACGGTCAAAATTACCGTGGATAATCTCGCGCCAGGAAAATGGCACTGGTTCCGCTTTATTGCTCCCGATGGAAGCATTTCGCCCGTTGGCCGGACCAAGACCTTGCCAATGGGTAAAACGGCAAAGTTCAACATTGCCATATTCTCCTGCTCCAATTTGGGCTTTGGGGAGTTCAACGCATATGGCCATGCTGCTGCGCGCGAGGACATTGATCTTGTGCTGCATATGGGAGATTATATCTACGAATATGGTCGCGGCGGTTATGATGGCGGCGCAAAATTCGCTGCGCGCCTGTTTCCGGCAGATGAATGTTTGACGCTGGCTGATTACCGGCTGCGCTATGCAAGCTATCGAGCCGATACACAGCTACAGGCGTTACATGCGAACTTCCCGATGATCGCCAATACCGACGATCACGAAACAGCGAATGACAGCTGGGAGGGCGGCGCCCAAAATCACAGCGTTGATGAGGGCGACTGGAGCGCACGGCGCAATGCAGCGATGCAGGTGTGGCGTGAGTGGCTACCTGTCGGCGAACAGCCGTGGAAAGAATATGCTATAGGTGACCTCGCAACTTATTATCGCACTGATACGCGCGAAATTGCGCGTTCCAAGCCGTATTTCCATGGCGACTTGATGCGTGCGGCAGACCCGGCAAAGGCATTTGCCGAATTTCGGGATGGTGCATGGCGTGATCCATCGATGACCATGTTCGGCACCGAGCAGGAGGCGTGGTTATCGCGCTCGATGATCAGCGACAAATCCACGTGGGCCTTGCTCGGTACGGGTACAAACATGGGGTACAACTACACGCCCGAAAGCGCACTGGATTGGTTCCCGAAAAATGCGCCGGATCGATCGCTGAACTACGTGCGTCAGGGAATTACGGCCGCAAAGGCAGGTTTGCCGTATAATCTTGACAATTGGGGTGGCTACCCTGCCGCGCGTTCCCGCATATTGGCGGCAGCACAACGCGCCGATGCAAACCTTGTGGTCATCACAGGTGACAGCCACAATGGTTGGGCATTCGATTTGCCTGAAGGTGGAAAACCCGCAGGCGTGGAGTTCGGTGGTCATAGTGTTTCGTCGCCTGGCTTTGAAAGTGCAACTCAAGGCGTTGACCCCGCAGTTGTGGCTCGTGGGTTGCTTGACGCCAGCAAGCAGGAACTGCGCTGGGTCGATACGTCCAACCGTGGGTACATGCATCTTTCGCTCACGCCACAGGCGGCAACAAATGAATGGGTGTTTATGCAGACGGTAAAGGATGTGTCGCTTGCGACCAAGACAGGGCACAAGATGAAGGTTCGTCCGGGCCGGAAGGTCCTTGAACAGGCATAGTCACCGTTATTAATCGAGCAGTTAAATCGTCTTGATTTCTTATACTGCCTCGCGCCATAGAGGATGACATCGGGCGAGGAGAGAATGATATGCACATGGCCGGCTTGGGATATAGCGAAGAACAGATCGAGCTGCTTGATGTGGCCACAAGCTTTTGCCGGGACAAGTCGCCAATCGACCGAGTCCGCAAGCTTTTGGACAGCAATTTGGGTTATGATGCCGATGTCTGGGCCGAAATGGCGGCATTGGGCTGGACCGCGATTGCGATTCCGGAAGCGCATGGCGGTGTCGGACTGACACTGGCGGAAGTCGTGCCGGTCGTTGAACAGATGGGTCGCCATCTCATGGCCTCCCCGTTCGTGTCTTCTGCATTGGCGGCGCAGACGCTGATTGCGGGGGGAACAGAAGCGCAGAAGGCGTTGTGGTTGCCCAAGCTTGCCGAAGGTGCCATCGGGACGCTGGCCTTATCCGAAGCGCATGGCGACTGGGATTTACAGAATATCACCGCAACGGTTCGGCTGGAAAATGATGCTTTGCATTTGTCAGGCGAAAAGCTGTTTGTCGCGTGGGCGCAGACCGCCGAGGTCATCATTGCGTCGGTCACACTTGCCGGCAAGCCAGCTCTGGTCCTTCTGACAAGCGAAGACGTGGCGGGTCGACTACGCCGCGAATCCATCATTGACGAGACAAAACGCAGCTTTGCCTTGGCGCTTGACGGCTTGGTCCTGCCCCAAGAAGCCATGCTAGACATTGACCGGACGATCTCCACGCTTGCCCAGCTGGAGCAGGCGGCAAACTTGCTCCAAAGTGCCGAAATGTGTGGTGGAGCGCAAAGCGTTATCGACTACACCGTGAGCTATCTACAGACGCGCAAGCAGTTCGGCAAATTGATCGGCGAATATCAGGCGCTGAAACACCCGACCGTCGATGCATATGTCGAATATGAAAAGGCCCGGTCGCATCTGTACAGCGCGGCAAACAGCTACAGTGACCAAGGAGTGGGGGAAGTTGCGGTAAGGATGGCAAAGGCTGCTGCGGACACCACGTACAGCTTTGCGGCCGATCGGGCGATCCAGTTCCACGGCGGATTTGGTTTTACCCATGATTGCGACGCAGGCTTACACCGACGTGCGGCAATCTTTCAGGCATCGCAGTTCGGCGATGCGGCCTGGCAGCGCGCCAAGCTTGCACCGTTGTTACTGGGGTGAGCCCACACCATTTCATTTTGCTGATCACGTGTAGCGACCGGCCGGGCATCGTTGCGGCTGTGGCGCAGTGCATTGCGAGACAGGGCGGAAATATCCTGGAAAGCGCACAATATGGGGACAGCGATACCAACCGCTTTTTCATGCGCGTGGCGTTCATGCCGCCCGCCGGCCTCGGTCTGGATGCGTTCCGCGTCGCCTTCTCCGAAGTGGCGAATGAAATGGCATGTGACTGGCAACTGCATGATACCTCCGCGAAGGCGCGCGTTGCGATATTGGTAAGCCAGAGCGGGCACTGCCTGAATGATCTTTTGTACCGCACGGCGACCGGCCGTATGCCCATGGAAATCACAAGCGTTATTTCAAACCATCAGACATGGCAGCGGCGCGTGGAGCATGAAGGATTACCTTTCCACTATCTGCCCGTGACAGCGCAGAACAAGGTGGAGCAGGAGGCACGGCTGATGACGTTACTTGATGCCGAAGACGTGGATCTCGTGATCCTGGCCCGTTATATGCAAGTGCTGTCACCGGATATTTGTGCCCGAATGAGTGGACGCATCATCAATATCCACCATAGCTTTCTGCCCGGCTTTAAAGGCGCACGACCCTATCATCGCGCTCACGAACGCGGCGTCAAAATGGTGGGGGCAAGCGCGCATTATGTGACCGCCGATCTCGACGAAGGTCCAATCATTGCGCAAGACGTTTCCATTGTGGATCACGCAGACAATGTACCTGATTTGATCGCGCAAGGGCAGGACACCGAAAGCCGCGTGCTGGCGCGGGCCGTGAAAGCACATATCGAGCACAGGGTGCTGTTAAACGGGCAACGGACCATTATTTTTAAATAATTTTACCAATTCGGGCAGAAGTGGTTTGGTATGTCGGTCGAATTACCGGGATTGCCCCTATATCTGGACATATTGCTTCCATTTTGGTGGTATTTGGTTCCGTTTTGGTTTCGATATGTCGTGCATTTCCCGATTGGTAGATTAACCTTTGGGATTGAGGACAAAGATGTCTCGGGTCGCAATGCCGCGTAGCCAAAAATCAGTTGTCACAAAGCAGAAGTCCTTGGTGGATACATCAATATTAAGTCAGGAACTTCCTCACATTGCGAAGGAAAGATATGGTCAATGTCCAGATCGATTTGAGTAGAACTGAACAAACTCAGACGTTTGAGATACCGGTTAGTTTTTCAAGAGAACAGCTTGAGCGAATGCTCCGCGCCGTAGACAGCAATGTGTCAGCGAATAACAACTCACGACAGATCACCCCCACTGAAGTAGCTGTCAAAAAGGCGATCGACCTGATTGAAATCACAAAGCGACGTTCAAGATTCACTGCCTTTGCCAACCTGTTCGCTGACCCTGCTTGGTTCATTTTGCTCGATTTGTTTGTGCGGCAACATTCGGGGTTGCAGACGAGTGTATCAAGTGCATGTCACGCATCCTTCTCTCCATTGACGACGGCGCTTCGGCATATTGCTATTTTAACCGAGCGCAACGTTATCCAGCGTCAATATGACCCGGTAGATCAACGCCGCGTTTTTTTAGAACTGACGCACGAGTCCTCCGCTGAGATCGAACGCATCTTATTGGCTGACGGCTATCGGGACATGGTCATTGTCTTGTGACGCGGCCAACGCACCCCAAATAATAACGTCATGTATCGATAGCCATATGATATCGTGCCATTGCAGTTTACGACATGTACACTCTGGTTCAGAATGTCCCCGGAACCGAAGACCGAATGGAAAAATGAATCCTGTTGTAACGTAAATCGCGCTTCTGTACCTTCCAACTTATCCGGCTTGAATGATATTGGTGGCAACGCAAATGCGTAATCTTAACGAGACTGACGCCGATGTCCTGCATGAGATTATGCAGCCGTTAAACATCATTCGATTGTCATGCAGTAATGTTCGCGGACGTTTATCAACGCTTTCAGACGATGATGCTGAATATATTATCCGAAAAATTCTTCGGATTGAAGAACAGACGGTCCGGGCTGTGGAACTGTTACAACACCTGAAATCCCGATCCGAAGATAGTGGAACGCGCGGCGTTTTGTAGCCCCGCTTTCTGCCTTACCTTACCCGGCGAGCGTCCGCAGTTTCCATACCGTTTCGAGATAGCGTCGCATCGCGACCAAGGCCTCGGGCTCCAGTTGAAGCAACGTCCTTCGCTTGTCGTTCGGATCCATCCAACGGCGCACCAGTCCAGCATCAACCAAATTGTTTACATGCCTTAACGCTGTGCTCAATGGGACGAAACTCGAGACCGAGGCACTTGAAGCAGGAATCGCTTCGCCGCGCAAACTGGCTTCGGTGATATCCATCAATATCTCCCAGGACGGGCCGGACAGAACCTCTGGATCAAAAAATTTTGTTTTATGGTGTTGGAATTTTCGAAGCAACTGCACGAAACCCTGCAATTCGGATGCCGTGGGGGGCGGAATGGCAGCGGCGCGATTGCTGTCTAAAGGCGAGTCGAGTCGATTGGTCAGCGAAGTGATTTGAAACCGGTTAGCCATTGCAAAGTGCTGGGACGATGCCCGGCGCAGTGCCTCAGCCAGATCCTCCATTGACACCGGTTTGTTAAGCAGATCGGTCGCTTGAGACCGCATTGCACGTGTTGCGATATCCAGGCTCGAATAGCCAGTAACTACCAATGTAACAATTGGCCGACTGGGTGCGAAGCGATTTGCGATTTCGGATAGAAGTGAAATGCCATCCATTTCCGGCATCTTGATGTCAGTAATCACCACACCGATTTCCGGCGTATCAGATATCTTTTTTAGGGCGTCAGGCGCGGTGGTTGCACAGTCGAAATTGTAACCCAAATTTGTAATGACATCACGATATTCTTCCAAACATATCGGGTCGTCATCTACGACAAGAATTGTACAACCCTTTTGTAGCCTTTCAAAGGCCACATGACCATTAGATCCCTCGACGTGCATTAAGCCCTCGCTTAATAATCCGCATGGTCCGCCTGCAACATATGGTTACAATCGATTGCGTAATAACATCGTAACGCCAACAATTTTTCAATCAATAATATAATTACCGATTGGTGCGAAAAAATTAACCAAAAATTGCCGATAGAAGCGGCGAGGCATTCGGATAATGGCTTACATGCCAGCTTGGCAAGTCACCCAATAGCCTTCCTAATCGAGCGTGCGCAAAGATCCCGCGCACCAGTGGTCCGGCTTAGGAAGTCCATAATATTTTGAAGGCGACAGGAAATATTGTGAAAACTGTCTATTATCCAGCGGAAGGCCTCGGTTTTCGCAAAAAGGATAATCAGGTAGATTCGCTTCGCCTTACATTTGCGTGGTTTGATACATGTTTAAAACCCAAGTGATGTGTTGGCGACGACAACATCGGTGTCTTGTGCCTAACTCTCATCCGCATTCTTCGCGATGTTGGACCGACGAAAATAGCAAGCATCGGAAAAAACCCGCTAAACCACGATAATGGCGCACCCAAGAGGATTCGAACCTCTGGCCTCTGCCTTCGGAGGGCAGCGCTCTATCCAGCTGAGCTATGGGTGCGGGTCGGGTTCGGTTAGCAGGCAGACGCGCGTTGCGCCAAGTTTTTTTTCTCGCTAGTGGATTTGGGTGTGCAGTCATTGATGCACACCATGGAACCCATCGACAGTCTGGGGGTTTTCTCCGCTGAAATGGGGAATGTGCATGGCCGCAAAAATAATATGTTTAAGCGTAACTTTGCTCGGTGCAACGCTTGGCGCTTGCTGGCCAGTTGCGCGTGAAAAAGATAGCAGTGATTCAAACTATACGGCCACCGGCGCAGGTTCCAGTGCCATTGCGAACAACGCGGCTGTCGCAGACGTGGCCCTAGAAATCGCCCTGAACCAGTTTCCAGGGGGCTATCAGTCAAGGTGGGCCAAAAATACGCAAGCGTGCGCCGAAGACCCTGAAACAAGCACGGACATCATGTCATTACAAGGCCGACTCATCAAATTTTCTGAATCGCTCGGTACGATGGTGCAGGGCAAAAGAATGACGTCCAAGACGATGGAGGCCGAGTTTGAGTTCGTCGGTGATGGCCAAAAATGGACCAAATCCATGACATTTCAGCTCAGCGAAGACCGGCAGCGATTGATGCGCACTGATGTTGGGGACAGCACACGCACACGATATGTACGGTGCCCAAAGCTAATGGCTGGATAACACGAAACCGTGATGCTACGGCGGCCCGATGCAAAACCAGTTTGAACTCACGGAAGATCAGGTCGCCATTCAGGATATGGCGCGCAAGTTCACAGCAGACGCGATCACCCCTTTTGCCGGAGAATGGGACGAAAAGTCCCATTATCCGGTAGATGTATGGAAGGCCGCAGGCGCGCTCGGCTTTGGCGCCATTTATGTGTCCGAAGAATCGGGCGGCACGGGGCTGGGCCGGTTGGAAGCTGCCTTGATCATGGAAGCCATGGCATATGGCTGCCCAGCCACCAGCGCCTTTATTTCCATTCACAACATGGCTGCATGGATGATTGATTGTTTCGGCAACGCCGAGCTTAAGGGACGCTATTTGGCCGACCTGGTGTCGATGGAAAAAATCGCGAGCTATTGCCTTACCGAGCCCGGCAGCGGATCGGATGCAGCAGCACTGAAGACGAGCGCGCGGCTTGATGGCGACGATTATGTTCTGAATGGCACGAAGCAGTTTATTTCAGGCGCAGGCTATAATGACGTTTATGTTGTCATGGTCCGCACGGGCGATGAAAAAGCCAAGGGCATTACGTGCCTCGTCGTGGACAAGGACACGCCGGGCTTAAGCTTCGGCGTTCCTGAGAAAAAGCTTGGTTGGAATGCATCCCCGACTGCGCAGGTCATATTTGAAGATTGCAGAGTCCCTGTGGCAAACCGCGTTGGTGCAGAAGGCGATGGTTTCCGCTTTGCAATGATGGGTCTGGACGGCGGGCGTCTCAATATTGGCGCGTGTTCCCTCGGCGGTGCCCAAAGATGCCTCGACGAAGCCGTAAAATATACCAAAGAGCGCCAGCAATTCGGGCAACCGGTATCCGAATTCCAGAACACCCAGTTCATGCTGGCGGACATGGCGACTGATTTAGAGGCCGCGCGCGCACTGCTTTATATTGCCGCAGCCAAGGTCACTGCGAATGCGCCTGACAAGTCGCGCTTTTCCGCCATGGCCAAACGGCTGTCGACAGACAGCGGCAGTGAGATCGTGAACCAGGCACTTCAGTTGTTCGGTGGCTATGGCTATTTGCGCGATTATCCTATCGAGCGTTTTTGGCGCGACCTGCGCGTCCATTCCATCCTTGAAGGCACCAATCAGGTCATGCGGATGATTATTGGTCGGGACCTGTTGCGCCAATGACCGACGATATCACGGCCCAGGTGGAAGGTCATGCAGGGTTCATCAGTCTGAACCGGCCATCGGCGCTCCATGCGCTGACGCTGCCTATGGTGCATGCCATGACCCAAACGTTGCTGAAGTGGCGCGATTCCGACGACATCAAATGTATTGTGATCGATCACGCCGAAGGGCGGGGCTTTTGCGCAGGCGGCGATATCGCGTTTCTACGCAACTCTGCAATCAACGACGGCGGCGAATCCGGCCGGAAATTCTTCCACGACGAATATCAGTTGAATCATCTGTTGTTCACTTACCCAAAGCCGATTGTGGCATTCATGGACGGGATCTGTATGGGCGGCGGCGTTGGCATCAGTCAGCCTGCGCGTTTTCGCGTGGCGACGGAAAACACGAAATTTGCGATGCCCGAAACGGGCATTGGCCTATTTCCTGACGTTGGCGGCGGCTGGTATCTGTCGCGTCTTGAGGGGCGTGTTGGCCAGTTTCTCGCGCTCACAGGCTCACGCGTTGCTGGCCCGGGCTGCCTCGCGCTTGGACTTGCAACCCATTATCTTCCAAGCGTCGCGCTTGCCGATGCCAAAACGCGGATAGCGAACGAGGACGTCGATCGGATCGATGGAATTTTGGGTACCTTGTCCGAAACGCCGCCTCCGTCAAAAGTCGTTGAGACGCTGTTCCAGATAAACCGCCATTTTGCATCCGATCACATGGAAGATATTCTGGCTAGCCTCGAAGCAGATGAGAGCGACTGGGCGATGCGCGAATTGGCAACGCTGCGTTCCAAAAGTCCGCAAACATGCAAAGTGGCGTTACGGCAATTAGCGCTGAGCGCTAAGCTCGCGGAGTTTGCCGACAATATGGCGATGGAATATCGCATCGCCAGCCGCGTAATCGTCCGGCCCGATTTTGCTGAAGGCGTTCGCGCTGTTATCATTGACAAGGACAACGCACCCAAATGGGACCCGGCAACGCCTGAAGGCGTCACTGAGGATCTGATTGATGCGATTTTTGCGCCTTTGCCGGTGGAAGAAGAATGGAAGCCATTATGACTAGCGGTAACGCAACTTACGAAACGCTTTTGGTGGAACTACGCGGTGCTGTGACGCTGATGACGCTCAACCGGCCCCAGGCGTTGAATGCCCTCAACAGCCAAGTCTTGTCTGACCTGATCGCTGCATTTGCCGTATTTGATGCCGACGATAGCCAGCGCTGCGCGGTTTTGACCGGAAGCGAAAAGGCCTTTGCTGCTGGCGCAGATATCAAGGAAATGTCGTCGCAGTCTTTTGCCGAGATGTACGGCGGAAATTATTTTGCCGGTTACGAGCGCGTGACGGCTACGCGCAAGCCGTGGATCGCGGCCGTGAATGGCTTTGCGCTTGGCGGCGGATGCGAACTTGCGATGATGGCTGATTTCATCATGGCTGGCGACAACGCCAAATTTGGCCAGCCCGAAATCAAGTTGGCGGTTACCCCCGGCATGGGCGGGTCACAGCGGCTTACCCGCGCCATTGGCAAAGCCAAGGCGATGGAAATGTGCCTGACTGGACGCATGATGGACGCTGCGGAGGCCGAACGTTCCGGTCTGGTCGCGAAAATTGTTCCGGCAGCCGAGCTGGTTGAAGAAGCCATCAAGACCGCGACAGCAATTGCCGGAATGGCGCCGCTGGCCGCCATCGCCTGCAAGGAAATGGTGAATGCCGCGTTTGAAACAACCTTGCAACAGGGCGTGGTGTTTGAACGCCGCCTGTTTCACGGACTGTTCGGTACGGCGGATCAAAAGGAAGGCATGGCTGCTTTCGTTGAGAAACGCCCCGGTAACTGGACGGGTAAATAGGGAGTACTGTGGTGTCGTCATCCTGAGCTTGTTTCAGAGTGAGGAGCCATGTCGACTGTTAACCTGAAACAAGTTCAGAATGACGTAGTGTTTGGCGCTACAGGTTTACTGTGAAACCTTCTCAACCATTTGGAACTTGCCAAGCCCGCATCCGGCGCCTTCGGTAAGTTGCCCGCCTTGGTCATGCAAAACGCGCACGATGTCGACGTTGCACAATTGGCTTAATGATGTCCGATAGGAAAACCGGTCCTCAAACTTCAAACCAGGACAGCTTTGAGGCAAGCTGTTGCGATAGGTCTTGCCGCCCGCCATCCGGAAGTCGATCGTGCTGTTGTCGATAACTTTTGTTGAGCGGATGTGCGGTATGCTCACACAGCTTTTCGGCTCGCCAACCGCGCGCACGGGTTCAGGTGTCCTTTTGCCGGAAAGCGCCGCCGCGCCGCCACCGGAAAGCAACGCAAGGGCAGGGATAAGCAATAGCATGTGACGCATCGGCCAGTCTCCAAACATGGCTGTCTCCAATATCAAACGTCTGTCTTAGGCGCGGTTGTCTGAATTTTAGCTGACTTGATTTTGGGGGGTGGTGTTTTGGGTTTGAAGCGGCACAGGTCTACCACTGGACAGCGCCAGCATTCGGGTGTCCGCGCCTTGCACACATAACGGCCATGCAAAATGAGCCAGTGATGGGCACCTATGCGAAATGGCTTTGGCGTGCTTTTCTCGAGTGCCTTTTCGACCGCCACGACGGTTTTTCCCGGAGCGATGCCGGTGCGGTTGCCGACGCGAAAAATATGCGTATCGACGGCGAAGGTTTCTGCGCCAAAGGCGGTGTTCATCACGACATTGGCTGTTTTTCTGCCGACACCGGGCAGCGCCTCCAGCGCGTCACGGTCCGCAGGAACTTCGCCATCATGATCGCGCACCAAGATTTCCGACAGCGCGATCACGTTCTTTGCCTTGTTGTTATACAGGCCAATTGTCTTGATATGCGCCTTCAGCCCTTCAAGCCCAAGAGCGACCATCTGTGCTGGCGTCTTCACCTCTTCAAACAAGGCTTTCGTGGCCTTGTTCACCCCGACATCAGTGGATTGGGCCGAACAGGTCACTGCAACCAATAACTGATAGACATTGCCGAACGCGAGTTCCGTTTCGGGATCGGGATTGGCCTCGGCTAGACGCAGGTAAAATTTGAAGATGTCAGCTTTTTTCATGTCATATTGTGCCTTGGCGCGTGAACATCCGGTTGTGTTATACGGTCGCCTATCTACTATCCAGACAAAGCGATACCAACACAAGACAGGGAAAACGACAGGATGGCGAGCACCATTAGCATTTCAACGCGATCAATTCTTTTAGCCAGTGCCGTCCTTACTCTTCTGCCGATGGCAGTGTCCGCTTCCGACAACCCACCCCCCAGTTTAAGCAAAGCGAGTTCCATGATCGAAACCAAAGCCGGCCAATCCGATGTTGACCATCTCTATCTCGAAGACGTGCTCGGCGATAAGGCAATTGCCGAAGTCAAAGTCTGGAACGAACGGACCCTGAACCGCCTGACGAGTGACCCGCGATTTGCCTTGCTTGAAGGGCAGGCGCTTGAAATCCTGAATTCGAAAGATAAGATTCCCTATGTGTCCTACCGAAATGGCGAGACGCATAATTTCTGGCAGGATGCGCAGTCGGTGCGCGGCATCTGGCGGAAATCCTCCCTAGAAAGCTATTTGTCCGCCGATACGAAATGGGCGACCGTGCTCGACATCGACGCGCTTGCAAAGGCCGAAGACAAAAACTGGGTTTACAAGGGCAATGACTGCCTGAGCCCGGATTATGACCATTGCATGGTCAGCTTGTCCGATGGCGGTAAGGATGCATCCATTCAGCGTGAATTTAATGCACGCACAAAAGAATGGGTGGAAGACGGTTTCGTGACCAAGGAATCAAAAGGCGGTTCGATCTGGCTCGATAGAGATACGCAACTGGTGGGCGTCGATTTCGGTCCGGGCACGATGACGGCTTCTGGCTATCCAATGACCGCGCGCATCTGGAAGCGTGGGCAAGCCTTGGATGCAGCTGTCGAATTTATGCGCAGCGAGCCAAGCGATGTCGGCCTGTGGCCTGGCGTGCTCGAGCGTGCCGATGGCACCCGCGAGATTGTCATTACCCGCGCAGTCACATTTTACGACAATGAAACCTTCTGGGTTCCGCGCAAGGATGGTGTGCTGCAAAAGCCGGTGAAATTTCCGGTCCCCGCAAAATCGACTTTGGGCAGCGAGTTTAAGGGGCAGATGCTGCTGACGCTCAACGAAGACTGGCGGACATTCAAGACAGGCGATCTGGTCAGTTTCGCGATGGACGATTTTATGGCCGATGGTGCGATTGGCGCGGTTAACCTCGTCTATCGGCCCGACGTGCGCTCATCGATAAATGGCTATGGCGAGACCAAGTCAAAGATACTGATGAGCATTTCGCGTGACGTGACCAGCGGAGCTTATGCTTTTGACTGGGATGGCAAGAATTGGAGCTCTACGCCGCTAGATTTCCCTGCAAACGGGACAGTCGCCATAGGCGCCACCAATGACAAGGAAGATATCGCCTTTATCAACAGCGAGTCGTTCCTGTCGCCAAGCACCTTGTGGACTTATGATACGGGCTTGGGCGTGAAGACGAAGGCAAAGGGTTTGCCCGACTGGTTTGATGCCAGCAAGATGGTTGCCGAACAATTTTTCGCCACATCGACTGACGGCACAAAGGTTCCTTATTTCGTCGTGCACGGCAAGGCCATCAAGTTGGATGGAAGCAACCCTACATTGCTGTATGGCTACGGCGGGTTTGAAGTTTCGATGAACCCGTCGTACTCCGCCACGCGCGGGAAACTCTGGCTGGAACAGGGCGGTGTATATGTGCTCGCCAATATCCGTGGCGGTGGTGAATATGGACCGAAATGGCATCAGGCAGGATTAAAAACCAACCGTCAGAAAATCTATGATGACTTCATCAGTGTCGCGGAAAAGCTAATCTCGGACAAGATAACCTCACCAAAGCATTTGGGGATTGAAGGGGGATCAAATGGTGGCCTGTTGATGGGCGTCATGTTTACCCAGCGTCCAGATCTGTTCAACGCCGTCGTGTGTGCGGTGCCGTTGCTCGACATGTTGCGCTTTGACAAATTACTCGCCGGAGCAAGCTGGGTCGGTGAATATGGGAGCCCGGCCGATCCCGGCGAAGGCGCGTTCCTGCGCAAAATTTCGCCTTACCACAACATCAAATCGGACGTGAAATATCCTGAAGTGTTTTTCCTGACGTCGACCAAGGACGATCGTGTGCATCCCGGACATGCCCGCAAAACCGCGCGGCGGATGCAGGATCAAGGGCATGATTTCCTATATTATGAGAATATCGACGGCGGCCACAGCGCGGCGGCAAACCTTAAGGAAACCGCAAAAAGACTGGCGTTGCAACACGTGTATCTGCTGCAAAAATTGAAGGACGCAAATCGATAGGCAGGTTTTGGGGCTAAAGGCCAAGAACCTCCTGCATATTGTATCGGCCCGGCTTTTGGCTGTACAACCACTTTGCCGCCTTCACTGCGCCCTTGGCGAAGATAGCACGGGTTTCGGCGCGGTGGACCAACTCCAGGCGTTCGTGTTCGGTTGCGAAGATGACCATATGGTCGCCGGCAACGCTTCCGCCGCGCAAGGATGCAAAGCCGATTGCACCTGGCTTGCGCCCCCCTGTCATGCCATCGCGGCCACGTTCGCTGTGATCCTTCAGGTCAATGACACGGCCTTTGGCGGCGGCTTCACCCAGCAGAAGGGCAGTACCCGACGGTGCGTCGACTTTGTGGCGATGGTGCATTTCGACGATCTCGATATCCCAGTCCTCGCCAAGCTGGCGAGCAGCCTGCTCAACCAATGCGGCCAACATGGTAACACCAAAAGACGTATTGCCCGTCTGCAATACCGGAATGTCTCGGGCGGCGTCGTCAATCAGGAAATGGTGACGTTCCTCCAGTCCGGTTGTGCCTATGACGATGGGTTTGCGCGCGGCGACACAGGCATCGAGATTGCGCTCGACCGCATCAGGGCTGGAAAAATCGACGAGGACGTCTGATGCTGCAATCAGCGCCGCAAGATCGCCATTCTTGTCGATGCCGCCGGCATAGGCGTCACCGTCCGCAAGAATTGCGTCGACCAGAGCCTGCCCCATGCGGCCTGCGCTGCCAATGATACCGATCGCTGCCATTTGATATTCCTGCCAATACGACTGCTCTATGCGGCGAAATGGACCCTGAAACAAGTTCAGGGTGACGTTAAAAGAAAAAATGGGTGGGGATGCCAAAGCAGACGATTCAGCTATTGAAGCGCACCATGTCGAAGGGCACGTCATGCTGAACTTGTGTCAGCATCCATTTGTGCACAAATACCAACGGTGATTGCAAAGGACTAACGCCTCAACCAAGTTGTGGACGACTTTTAAGGAATGCATGTGAACCCAGAAATCAAAAACATATTGATCCTGACTGGCGCTGGGGTCAGCGCCGAAAGCGGCATTGATACTTTCCGCAGCGCAGGCGGGCTTTGGGAACAGCATAAGGTCGAGGACGTTGCGACGCCCGAGGCGTTTGCGCGCGACCCCGACCTCGTGCTGCGCTTTTACGACATGCGCCGCGAACGCATCCAACAGGTGGAGCCCAATGCCGCGCATAAGGCGTTGGCGCGGCTCGATGCAGAGTGGACGGGTAACCTTTTGCTGGTAACCCAGAATGTCGATGACTTGCACGAAAGGGCAGGGACGAGGCGCCTGCTGCATATGCATGGGGAGCATTTGAACGCATGGTGCGTGGCCTGCGACAACCGTCATCCGTGGCGCGGGACATTGCTTGACCGGCCGGCGTGCCCTTCCTGCGGTGTTGCGGGACAGCTGCGCCCCGACATCGTCTGGTTCGGGGAAATGCCGTACCGAATGGATGAGATTTATGATGGCCTTGATCGCGCTGACCTGTTCGTCAGCATCGGGACATCCGGCGCGGTGTATCCTGCAGCTGGCCTCGTACGCGAGGCGCGGCAAAAGGGAATTCAGACGCTTGAGCTGAACCTTGAGCCCTCGCATGGCAGTGCCTGGTTCAACCAGTCGCGCCACGGCACAGCAAGCCAGATTGTCCAAGCTTGGGTCGATGAAGTGCTAGGCGGCTAGCCCGCCGCAGCTGGTGCAGGCCGGATCTTTGGGCAGCCTAATCGAACGCATGGATGGGGCCATTCCGTCGAACAGGTGCAGTTTGCACTTCTGGGCCTCTCCAAAGCCCGTAAGCGCACGAATGACCTCCATGGCAGCATAGCTCCCCATGAGACCGCACATGGCCCCAAGAACGCCCTGTGTGGCGCAATCATCGCAATCGTCCGGGTCATGTGCGTCGCCTACGAAACAACGATAGCAAGGTGCATCAGCCAGCCAACCCGTGAAGGTCCCGATCTGTCCATGGAACTGGCCGATGGCAGAGCTCACGAGCGGAACTTGAGCAGCGAGGCAAAGGTCATTGACGACCAGGCGGGTTGCGAAATTGTCGCTGCCATCAATCACGACGTCGACGCCCGAAAGCACGTCCAAGGGGGTCGCAGGCGAAATGCGCTGTTTGATAGCATGGAACGTCACGTCCGGGTTAAGGCGCGCCACGGCCGCGCCGGCGGCGTCTACCTTGGCCGAGCCGATATCGCTTTCGCTGTATAAAATCTGACGCTGCAAGTTTGACAGCGAGACGATGTCATCATCGACGACGCTGATCTTGCCTACACCAGCCGCTGCGAGATATTGGATTGCCGGGCATCCTATTCCGCCAGCGCCAATGAGAAGCACATGGCTTGAAAGCAGCTTCGTTTGCCCTGAGCCGCCTATGTCGCGCAAAACAATATGCCGTGCATATCGGTCAAGCTGCTGGTCGCTGAGCGTCATACGCCCGTGGAGCCAAATCCCCCAGCGCCGCGCGCGGTATCGTCAAGCATGTCCACTTCGACCATCACACCGCGGGTGACAGGTGCGACGACGATTTGGGCAATCCGGTCGCCTTTGGCGATGGTGAAATCGTCCTCGCCCAAATTGGCCAATATGACCTTTACTTCGCCGCGATAGTCACTGTCGATTGTGCCGGGCGTATTGAGGCAGGTTATGCCCTGCTTGAGCGCAAGGCCCGAACGCGGGCGGACCTGGATCTCGTATCCATTTGGGATGGCAAAGGCAAAGCCCGTGGCCACTGCATGGCGTTTACCCACGCGCAGATTCAAGCTTTCAGCGGCGCAAATGTCCATGCCCGCGGCGCCTGCTGTGGCATATTCGGGCAGGGGCAAGCCAGCGCCATGGTTCAGGCGCTTGACGCGAACTTCAATCCTTGGCGAGCTCATGGGCAACCTTCTCCATCAATTTGCGGGCAATGACGTCCTTCGCGCTTTCAGGCCAAATTTCGACCCCGTCCTTGGTGACGATATGAAAGGCGTTGTTATCGCCGCCCATCACGTCCCCCGACACATCATTCGCCACAATCCAGTCGCAGCCTTTTTTGGAGAGCTTCACCTGTGCATGCTCGACAATCTTTTCGGTCTCCGCTGCAAAGCCGATGAGCAACTTCGGCCGATTTTTGTGGGTGGCAAGGCTTCGCAAAATATCGGGATTTTCGATCAGCGCGAGCGCGGGAATGGCGGCATGGTCTTTCTTGATTTTCTGGTCAGGCGCTTGGACCGCACGCCAGTCGGCAACCGCAGCAACCATGATCGCGGCGTCAACAGGCAAAGCTTTGCCCACTTCGGTTTGCATTTCGAGCGCGGTTTCGACGTCAATGCGCAGCACGCCGGGCGGTGTTGCAAGATGGACGGGCCCTGCAATCAATGTTACTTCAGCGCCGAGATCAGCGGCGGCGGCGGCGATCGCAAATCCCTGCCGACCCGAGGAGCGGTTCGCAATGTAGCGCACCGGGTCGATGGCCTCATGCGTCGGGCCAGCGGTCACCAATACGCGCTTGCCGAACAAGGGGCGATGGTCGACATCAGCAAAGTCGGGCTGCGCAGCAAGCGGGGAGGGGCTCGCTAAAGTGGTTGGAGACCGGCCAGAGCTCAGCGCGGGATCAAATCCGTGGCCCAACATCGCGCAAATCTGTTCAGCCACTGCCGGTGGCTCGGGCAGGCGGCCAGGACCAAATTCGCCGCACGCCATCGCGCCTTCGTCGGGGTTCATAATGTGCACACCGTCTGCACGCAATTGCGCCAGGTTGCGCTGCGTCGCCGGGTGGTGCCACATCCGTACATTCATGGCAGGAACCGCAAGCACTGGCTTGTCGGTTGCCAGAAGAATGGTAGTTGCCAGATCGTCGCATATGCCAGCAGCCATTTTGGCAAGGATATTGGCGGTTGCGGGGCAAATAACGATAAGGTCGGCCTGCCGACTTAGCTGGATATGCCCAATCTCGCTTTCTTCCTTCAGGTCGAACATATGGCCGTAAACCTGATCTTCCGTCATCACTGCCATTGAAAGAGGAGTGACAAACTCTGCTGCGCTCTGCGTCATTACCGCCCGCACCGCAACGCTTTGCCGCTTAAGCAAGCGGACCAGTTCAAGCGACTTATATGCCGCAATGCCACCAGTCACGATCAGGAGGATGCGTTTGGAAGCCATCAGCTCAATCCTGCCGCCCACGTGGCTGCCGCGCCCAAGGCTCCCGCAAGGGCTGCAACAATCAGGTAGCGTCCTGTATTGCTCTGTCCGCTTCGTTCCCAGATCAGCTGGACAGGTGGCAGGGGTGGTGGCTCGGGCGCCCCGCCCTTGCGTGGAAGCTGTTCATCAAGACGGCGGATGAGGTCCGGGATCATCTGCAACGTTTCGGCCTGTTTGCGAATGCCGTCGGCAAGCATCGCCTCAGGCCCCAACTCGCCGCGGATCCAGTCGCGTACATAAGGTGCGGCAACGTCCCACATATTGATGCTTGGATTTAGCGAGGTTGCAATCCCTTCCACCATCACCATCGTCTTTTGTAGCAAAAGCAAATGCGGCTGGGTCTGCATGTCGAAATCGCGGGTGATGGCAAACAGGCTATCGAGCATCTGTCCGACCGACAATTCGCTTACTGGCTTACCACGCGTCGGTTCGCCCACGGCGCGCAGCGCGGTCGCGAATTCATCGACATTATGATAGCTTGGCACATATTGCGCCTCGAAATGGATTTCGGCGACGCGTTTGTAATTGCCCGTCGTCAATCCGTAGAGGATCTCGGCCAGCCAGAAACGTGCCTGACGGTTGATCCGGCCCATGATGCCGAAATCGATGGCGACAATGGTACCGTCGGCGCGCACGAACAAATTTCCCTGATGCATGTCCGCGTGGAAAAAGCCTTCGGAAATCGCTTGGCGCAAAAAGGTGAGAACAAGCTTTTCGGCCATTTTGTTGAGATCGTGGCCAGCGGCCTTCAATGCATCGATATCCGAAATCTTGACGCCGTCGACCCACTCAAGCGTAAGCACGCGGCCCGATGTCCGGTCCCAGTCAATCGTGGGAATCGTGTAACCTTCGACTGCGACCATAGCGTCTTTCAACTCGGACGCGCTTGCCGCTTCACGGCGCAGATCAAGCTCACGCAAGGTCCAGCGTTTGAGATTGGCAATCACCAATTGCGGCCGCAAACGCGCCGCTTCTCCGCCAAGCGCCTCCAGATGCGCCGCAGCCCATTCGTAGGTTTCGATATCGCGGGCAAATTGCTCTCGAATGCCGGGACGAAGCACCTTGATTGCCACGTCCTTGCCCTCAGTCGTGCGTGCACGGTGGACTTGCGCGATGGATGCTGCGCCGACCGGGACCGGATCGATATATTCGAACAACTGATCCGCCGGTCTATTCAGGCTGGTGTTGATTTGCGCATAGACGAGGTCAAATGGGGCAGGTGGTAGCTGATCCTGAAGTGTCAGCAGGTTGTGCGCGGCTTCGGTCCCGATAATATCGGGCCGCGTTGCCAGCGTCTGACCAAGCTTGATGGCGGCAGGGCCAATCGCGCGAAACGCCCCTGCATAGTCCGGCACCTTTGGCTGGATCGTACCAAAACGCGCAATGCGGCACAGACGCTTGACCTGCGGCGGTGTGTTGCGGTCAGCTTCAATCGCGCGCAATGCGCCGTGGCGCGCAAGGATGCGACCCCATTTGAGCAGGCGAATGATATGGGTTGCAGGCCTAGTCATACTGGTCGGTGCTAAACCTTCCAGCCGCTATGAATCGCGACCAGACCGCCCATGATGGGTTCAACCTTCGTTTGCACGAAGCCAGCTTCACCAATCATGAGTTTGAAATTCTGCATATCGGGAAAGCGGCGGATGGATTCGACCAGATAGCGGTAACTGTCCTCATCGCCTGCAATCGCTTTGCCCAGCTTTGGAACAAGCTTGTCGGAATAGAGATCATAAACCTGCGCAAGTCCAGGCCACTCGACGGTTGAGAATTCGAGGCAGAAAAATCTGCCACCATAACGCAGCACGCGATGCGCCTCGCGCAGTGCCTTCGAGATGTCGGTAACATTGCGGATACCGAAGGCAATTGTGTAGGCATCAAAATGCGCATCCGGAAAAGTGAGTGTCTCGGCATTTTGCGCTGACCAGATCAGGCTGTCGATACCACGCTTCATCGCTCGCTCCATGCCGACATCAAGCATGTCTTCGTTTATATCGGATACAGTTACCTGCGCCCCCGATTTTTCCATGCGGAATGCAATGTCACCCGTGCCGCCTGCCATGTCGAGGATGTCTTCCCCAGCACGCGGTTTGACGCGGCGCACGAACGTATCTTTCCAAAGCCGGTGCATGCCGCCCGACATGGCGTCGTTCATGATGTCATATTTGCGTGCGACATTCGAAAAGACGTCGCCAACGCGCTGTGTCTTTTCTTCGGGGCTAACTTGCGCATAGCCAAAGGATACGGTGTCATTCATCATCGTGCCTCTAGCCGATTGTTGCGCCAGCCGCAAAGGCTGTTAGGTGCAAAAACATATGCCTGAATTACCCGAAGTGGAAACAACCGTCTCTGGCCTGCGGTCCGTGCTCGAAGGCGAGCTTATCGTCCGTGCGGAACCGCGCCGTGCGGACCTGCGCTGGCCGATCCCACCCGATTTGCGGCAACGTTTGACGGGCTCGCGCATCGAAATGCTTGGTCGGCGCGCAAAATATGGCTTGATCTATACAGACCGGAACGACGTTCTGATCTTTCACCTGGGTATGTCGGGCCGTTGGCGCGTGGATCCTGTTGAAATTGAAAAGCACGACCACTTCATTTTGGAAACCGCAAGCGGACGGGTGGTGGCGCTAAACGATCATCGTCGTTTTGGTTCGCTCGACATCATCGATTCGTGCGATTTGCCCAATTACCGGTTTTTCGCGCAGATGGGGCCAGAGCCGCTGTCGGACGAATTTGATGCGCTGGTGCTGCAAAAGGCGCTAAAGGACCGCAAGGCGCCCATCAAGGCAATGCTGCTCAGCCAGAATATCGTTGCTGGCCTCGGCAACATCTATGTCTGTGAGGCGCTGCATATGTCGGGCATTGACCCCCGCGTCGCCGCCAGCAGTATCAGCAAAGCGCGCCTTGGTCGGCTTGCCGTCGCCATCAAGGAGGTGCTTATGGCTGCCATTGCGGCAGGCGGATCGACGCTTCGGGACTTTGCCGCACCGGACGGCGAGCTTGGCTATTTTGCAAAGGACTGGCGAGTCTATGGTCGCGAGGGGCAGTCATGCAGATGCGGCTCTATAATTTTGCGCCGTGTTGATTCGGGGCGGTCGACCTTCTATTGCCCAAAATGCCAGCGATAGGGCGGCAATATCCGGTTGACGAATCTGTTGGGCAGGGTTAAGGGCCGCTCCTTCAACGGGCGTATCGCAAAGGTACGCCTTCTCAGTTATTGAAATTCGAGGACAAAAATGGCCAATACGCCGCAAGCAAAAAAGCGTATCCGTCGCAACGCGCGTCGCACTGAAGTTAATGGCGCACGCGTCAGCCGCATCCGTACTTTCATCAAGAAAGTCGAATCGGCGATTGAGCTTGGTGATAAGTCTGCTGCTGCCGCTGCACTTGCCGCAGCGCAGCCTGAACTGGCGCGTGGCGTATCCAAGGGCGTCCTTCACAAGAACACAGCTTCGCGCAAATTTGGTCGCCTCACAAAGGCGGTCGGCGGTCTCGCTTAAGCGTTAACTGACTTCCCGGTTTGTCCGGCTTTCAATATTAGAAACCCGCCGCGACTACGGCGGGTTTTTCTTTGTCAATTGTAACATTCTCTAACGCCGAGGATTTCCCGCGATTCGGAACGTTTGCATAAAAAGTAGTATAGGAAAATGTCGTAAATTCATGACTTTATGATTTAATTAACGCAATTGCTCGGGTCCCGCCGAGTCAATGGCATTTATTTCAGTTTTTTTGCAGTGCTGCACTTGATCGACTCGTTTCTTGAGGTCTAAGAAAATGTTTCCAGCAACGCATGACGACAGTCCGGCAGTGCCTTACATGGAGATTTGAACGTGGCGTTGGCTGCATTTGGTGACAAGTGCTTGGCTACACCCCGTGCGATCCATGTCAGGCAGATAGCGGGCGGTCCTGTAGTACTGGTTGGGGTGGAAAATGGGGGCAGGCACGTTGGCCGAAGGCAAATCTGTATCGCAAATCGACATTGTTCAATCGGGACCCGGATGTGACGCATCTATGCTAAGCGCGCGGCTCGATTCCGATTGGCAAAATATCTCTTCAGGTTTGCGCCGTGATTTGGGCGCGCAAATTTATGGTCAGTGGATTCGTTCGATCTCCTTAGGTGACTTTTGCGATCTGACAGGAACACTTGAGCTTCTGCTGCCGTCTGATTTCTCCGCCAGCTGGGTGTCGGACCATTATGCCGACCGCCTGCGGCTTGCGTGGTCAAGCATCAACAACAGCGTCAAGCAGCTAAAGATTCGTACCCGACCTGGTGCACCACGTGTCGAGCTCCTGCGCGCGTCGACCAACGCTGAACGGCTTGTGGCGCAGGACGCTATCGACGCGCAGCCAGCGCGTGCGGCGCTTGACCCACGCATGACCTTCGCGAACTTCGTCAAAGGCCAAACCAACGTTCTCGCGCTCAGCGCGGCAGAGCGTGTAGCGTCAAAAGACAAGCCGTTGTTCAACCCATTATATCTTCAGGCAGCAACGGGCCAAGGCAAGACGCATTTGATGCACGCCATTGGGCACGCTTATGCCGAAGTGAACCCTGCCGCACAGATTTTGTATATGTCGGCCGAAAAATTCATGATGGAATTTGTGACCGCGATGCGGCGCAAGGAAGTGATGGAGTTCAAGGCCCGACTGCGGGCGGTGGATGTTTTGTTGATCGACGATATCCAGTTCATCATTGGCAAGGTGTCAACTCAGGAAGAATTTCTCCACACGATTGATGCGATCATTGGTGCTGGAAAAAGATTGGTCGTTTCCGCTGACCGCGCGCCACAGGCGCTTGACGGCGTCGACCAGCGCATCCTGTCGCGTCTGTCGATGGGGCTTGTGGCCGACATTCAGCCTGCCGACCTTGAGTTGCGCCGCCTTATCCTGCAGCAGCGGCTTGCAAACATGCCTGAAGCGCAGGTGGGCGAAGATGTGGTCGAGTTTCTGGCCCGCACCATTAGCCGCAACGTGCGCGAACTCGAAGGTGGCCTGAACAAGCTGCTCGCTTATGCTCAGTTGACGGGCAAGCCAGTCACTCGGACACTGGCCGAAGAACAGCTCAAGGATATATTGAGCGCTTGCCGCCGCCGGATAACTATTGACGAGATCCAGCGCGCGGTCTGCGAATATTATCGCATCGACCGGAGCGAAATGTCGTCTAAGCGCCGTGCACGCGCCGTTGTTCGTCCACGACAGGTTGCCATGTATCTCGCAAAGGTGATGACCCCACGCAGCTATCCTGAAATTGGACGAAAGTTCGGCGGCCGAGATCACTCGACCGTTATTCACGCGGTGCGGCTGGTGGAAGGCCTTCGGCAACAGGACAGCGACATGGACAATGACGTCCGTGCGTTGTTGCGCCAGCTCGAAGCCTGATTTTTACTTTATCCACCCCTTTTCAACAGTCTTTCCAGCGCTTATCCACTAAGCTGTCGTTGGAAGGGAATTTATGGGTCAGGTTTGCGGAACTTGCAGTGCGGCCAATGCAAATGATGCCGTTTATTGCGCGCAATGCGGACATGTGTTGAAGCGGCAAAAGGCGGCCCAAACTGACCAGCCGGTCGCTACGCGCAGAAGGCCTGTTCTTGTCGTTGCTCTGCTAAGTGTGCTTGCATTGGCTGGTTTGTATTTCTGGCTCTTCATCATGGATGATTTGACAAGCGCTGCGACATCGCCCGAATCAACAGCAATCAATGGCGTTCTACCTGACGCGAAAATATTCTTCGCGATGACAGATGCCAATATTCGCGACAAGCCGTCGTTATCGGACAGCACCATATTGGGAAAGCTACCGCGCGGATCGCAGGTCACAGGCGTGGTTCAATCGGGTTCAGGCCCCAATGCGGATTGGCTCAAGTTGAACGACGGTAACGGTTTCGTTGCGCTGGTAAATCTTTCGCCAATTAAGCCACCCGTCTTGGTCAAAGCGTTGAATGATCAGGCATGGACTGCTGACACCCTGCTCGACATGTGGGCGACACCATTACCCGATAGCAGTTTGCTCGAACGCATACGCCCGGGCACCAAGCTTACGCTTGCGGGCGTGACCGCGGCCAATTTCCTTGAGGTAAAGCTGGCCGGTGGCGGCTACGGATATATTGCTGGTGCGGATGCCATATTGGCGCGTCTGGGCGGAAAGCTGATTGCCATTGAATTTAGTCCACAAACCTGCGCCTTTTCGGGGGAAATCGGCGCCGAATTTGCCAAAATCGGCGCAACCATGCAGACAAAGTGGCAAACGCTCGAGTCTCAGGAATTTGCGAATGAAGCGGCGCGGGAACAAGCCTATGGCGATGCTGAAGGCAAAAGCAGCTATGTGCGGCTGCGCCGATCTTTTCAGGGACTATCATTGACCGGGGTCGGCCAACATTATGAATCACAATCGCTCTACTTCGACGATCCGCCCGCCAAGGTGATTGAAGTGTTCCGCGCACTGGGTTTCAGCATCGGACGCGATGGTCAGTTTGCATCGACCGAATTATATGCAGGCATTACGGCGACGCGCGGCGAAGGCGCGGCTTATGGGAAAACCGAACTGAGCTGCGGCGTTTAGCGAACTATCATCGGATGATATTCGTGCCCGCCGATGCGGGCACGACAGCGTTTAGCGTTTTT
Organism: Sphingomonadales bacterium; assembly: GCA_038217195.1. Classification (GTDB taxonomy): domain Bacteria; phylum Pseudomonadota; class Alphaproteobacteria; order Sphingomonadales; family Sphingomonadaceae; genus Sphingorhabdus_B. The sequence continues at coordinate 48,861 of JBBQPQ010000001.1, forward strand.
CCTCAGGCGCTACGGAAATGCGCACTGTTTCACCGCCATTGCCGGGGAAGCCAGTGAACATGGCCTCGACCAGATTGGGGACCAGGTACGGCAGTTTGTTCGAGCGTGATTTAGCTTCCGCCTTGCCTTCAAACAGGCGTTTACCGTCGCCGTTACGATCAATCTTCATATCAAGACTGGCAGTGTACACGGTAAAGCTATCAACATCATATGGCCGGTTGAAGCCGCTGAAGAGGAATGGGTCATAATAGCCCATGACGTAACGTGCGCCGCGGCGCGTACGAACGACATAAGGGCGATAAAAGCTGCTATAGCCCCAATAAGGGTCATAAAATGGATCTTGCCGGACGATGGAACGCTCCTTGCCCTGATCAACGGCATAATCAATGGAAACGGTCATATCTGCGCTTGTGCCCGATGCTGGTACATAGCCGATTTCCTGAAGTTCGTTCGCCACGAGCGCGGCGTATTGCCCAAACTCAATACCGCCGGCATTTGCAGAGTTGGCTGCGCGGATGACGAAGGTTTGACCCTGAGGCGCCGGAAGCTCCTGAAAGCGTGAAACTTGCGCGTTGAACGGCGTGGTACAAGCGCCCAGTGCCATCAACGCAAGAGGAGCGAGAAACATTGCGACCTTTTTCATCAGTTTAATTCCTTCGGAACCGGCCAAATGCCGATATAATGATAATGCAGCAGCCATAGGATAGTTTCACTGAACTGCGGTTGAACGACAATATAGCCCCGTTCAACGAAGTAAGCCAAGTGCAGCATAAGCTGCCTTAAGCGTAGGTGCGCTAAGCTCACGTGCCCTTGCGGCGCCTTTGGCAAGCGCAGCGTCAATTTGTTCATGGTCGCCCTTCAGCGCTTTGAAGCGCGCGGAGATCGGCCGCAGATGCTCCACGACAATTTCTGCAAGCGCTGGCTTGAATGCGCCAAAGCCTTGGCCACCAAAGCGTGCGAGCGTATCCTCTAAGGTTTCGTTAGCAAAAGCGGAATAAATACCCACGAGATTTTTGGCTTCGGCCCGCCCCTCAAGCCCGGTAGGATCCAATGGCAAAGGCTCAGGATCGGTTTTTGCTTTCTTGATCTTGCTCAAGATCGTGTCGGCGTCGTCGGTCAGGTTGATTCGGCTCATGTCGCTGGGATCTGACTTCGACATTTTCGCGGTGCCATCCCGCAAGCTCATGATTCGCGCGGTAGTTTTGGGAATTATTGGATCGGGCAGAGTGAATATGTCTGTGCCATTGCCAAAATCGGTGTTGAATTTCTGCGCGATATCGCGGGCGAGTTCCAGATGTTGTTTCTGGTCCTCGCCAACCGGTACGTGCGTTGCCTGGTATAAAAGCACATCTGCGGCCTGAAGGACGGGATAAGTGAACAGGGCGATGCTTGCGCCCTCCCGGTTCTTTCCAGACTTGTCCTTGAACTGAGTCATGCGGTTTAACCAACCCATGCGCGCGGTGCCGGTCAGCAGCCATTGCAGTTCGGCATGCGCGGGAACCTGCGCCTGATTGAACAGAATGGCCTTGTTGGTATCAAGTCCGCAAGCGATCAATGCAGCGGCCATCTCGCGCGTATTTGCAGTCAACTCCGCGGGAACATGCGGCATCGAAATCGCGTGCAGATCGGCCAGGAAGTAAAGGCATTCCATTTCGTCCTGCATTTTAACCCAGTTGCGGATGGCACCAAGATAATTTCCCAGATGAAGGTTGCCAGTGGGCTGGATGCCTGAAACGACGCGCATATCTTTTACTCGCTTGCGTTAGCCGCTGGCGTGGTCGCACGCCGACGGAAGAGGGATTTTAGTTCATGCAGTCGATAAGCCCCGAACAACATTATCGCCAGCGCATATACTGCACCGCCAGCGCCGACGAATATGGACAGCACTGTTATGCGCCGCAACAATCCACTGCCCAGCTGGCCCTCGATGATCTCGTTACCAAAATACAGCGCAACGCCCATGCTGACCGCCGCTAGCGATATGCGCCACGCCTTTTGCCTTAGCCGCGCGTCCACCGCAATATGTCCGCGTTTGCGTAGCGTGAACCACAATAATGCAACGTTGACCCAAGCAGAGATGGCCGTCGCAACGCCAACGCCAATATGCGCCAACGGCCAAATCAATATGAGGTTGCCAATGAGGTTGACGAGCATGGCCCATAAGGCGAGGCGAAGCGGCGTTCTGGTGTCGCTGCGCGCGTAAAAGCCCGGCGTCAGAACCTTGATGAGTACATAGGCCGGAACACCAGCCGAAAAAGCCATGAGAACGGCCGCCGTTCCACGTGTGTCGGCCGGCGTGAAGGCGCCATGTTCGAAAATGCCGTGCACAATGGGTAGGGCCGATACGATCAGAGCGGCAGTTGCGGGCAATGCGAAGAACAATGCCAATTCCACCGCCCGGTTTTGCGTATCCGACGCGGCCTTGCTGTCGGCGCCGGCGATCTGCCGCGACAGTGCTGGCAATATTGCGGTGCCAATCGCGATGCCAATCAGACCAAGCGGCAACTGGTTCAACCGGTCAGCATAATACAGCCAGGATACCGACCCCTCGGGAAGAAACCGTGCGGCCAGCGACGTCGACACAAGCAAGTTGAATTGGATTGCACCTTGACCGATGGCTGCAGGGGCAATCAACGCAAGCATGAGTTTCACGTCCGGTGTCAAACGCGGCAGCGTGAGTTTGAGATCAACGCCGGCCCGATGGCAAGCCCACATCAGCCAGAGTAATTGCATTGCCCCCGAAACAGTAACTGAAATGGCCTGCGTAACGGCTATTTCGGTCTCACTGTTGCCGCGAAAAAAGATCAGGGCAACGATCATGCAGATGTTGAGCAAAATGGGCGCCGCGGCATTGACCCAGAAACGATTCAACGAATTCAAAATCCCGCCAAGCAGCGACACTAGCGAAATCAATGCCAGATAGGGAAAGGTAATGATCGTCAAATGTCTTGCGAGCGCGAATTTTGCGGGCCCGCCGTCGGGAAAGCCGCCAGTCATGGCCCAGACAATGGGGCCGGCGGCCAACATCATGATTACGGTAAAGAACACCAGAAACGGAAAGAGGACCGATAGTACCTGGCTTGCAAACACGCGCGCGGTGGCAAGCCCGCGACCAGCTTCCTCCTGCTCGGTCTCGGTCATTTTCTTGTTGAACAGTGGGACAAAGACGGCTGCGAAAGCACCTTCGGCAAACAGAGCGCGGAACAGATTGGGTAAGCGCCACGCAATCAGAAACGCGTCGGACGCAAGACCCGCGCCAACAAAGCGCGCCATCAACATGTCGCGCACGAGACCAAGCACGCGGCTGACGAGCGTCAGCCCCCCAATGGTAATGCTGTTTCGAACCAGGCTCATAAGGTCACCTGGTGCTTTCCCTATCAGGCTTCGCCAGCGGGTTGCGTCTCTGCCATTTGCTGCGCTTGTGCCAACTGCTGGATGTACAAAGCGTTGAAGTCGATCGGCTCAAGAACCAGCGGCGGGTAACCTGCATCGCGAACCGCGTCTGCAACGATGCGACGGGCAAACGGGAACATCAAACGTGGTGCCTCACCAAAAAGAAATGGATGCGCTTGTTCGTCCGTTACATTCCGAAGACCGAACAAAGTGCCATAATCGAGTTCCACAGAGAAATGGACGCCATTGTCGCTCTCGGCCTTGACGGCGAGCTTCAAGGTAATTTCGTGGACTTCGTCGGTGATGGCATTGGCCTGAATATTGACCTGCACATCGATTTGCGGAGAAGCATCCCAATTAAAGCTGTGGGGGGCATGTGGATTTTCGACCGACAAATCTTTGATATATTGGTTTAACATTCCAACGGCTGGCGCGGTGTCTTCGCCATTGGCCTTTACATTGTCGGAAACGATGGTGCCTGCTTCGTCAGCCATAAAATGTCGTGCTTTCTAGTTGATTGCCATAGTCGAAAGGATGCGGTCCTTGATGGCCGTCGCGCCTAGCAGGCGTGTTGCAAAAGGGCAATGATTGTTGCGCTTGCGCCATATCGCACTTTTCTTTGGGTAAAGCCCTTTGAAACCCGCATCATTAATGCTTATATGCCCGAAGGCGGAGCTGGGCGAGCAAATTTCGCACAGAAACCGCCGTTTGATTTTTTGGCGCATGGAGGCGTTGTGACGTTTACTATTGTATTACTTGCTCTTGTCGCAGCTTTCTTGGGCCTTCGCCTCTATTCCGTTCTTGGAAAACGTAGCGGCCACGAACAGGAACCCGTCGCCCGTCGTCCGATTGAGGCCGCGACACCGCCTTTGGTTCGACCGCCATCTGCCGGCGGTGACGTTGGCTCTGCGTTGCCAACTACGGACATGCCAAATGCAGACATTGCCGCGCAGAGCGGACTGAAGGCTATCGCCAATGCCGACCGGACCTTTGACATCGGATTGTTCGTAGAAGGTTCAAAATCGGCCTATAAGCTGGTTCTTGAGGCATATTGGAGGGGCGATAAAGAGTCACTTCGTTTTCTGTGCGACGACGATGTCTATGATAGTTTTGTCGAAGCGATCGATGGGCGCACATCGCGCGGAGAGACGCTCGAAAACAGATTGGTGCGCATTGATGAAGTCCGCATTATCGATGCGAGCTATGAACATCCCATGGCACGGGTATCTGTCCGGTTCGACGCCGACATCGCCGCGATGGTCAAGGATGCCGAAGGAAATATCATCGGTGGGTCTATGACCGACGCTGTGGAAACGCACGACATCTGGACGTTCATGCGCGATGTGAAGTCGAGCACCCGCAACTGGAAGCTTGACGAAACCGATTCGGTCTGATTCATCGGGGCGATGAAACGCGCCCTTTTTGCCCTCGGCCTATCGCTCATTACGCTGTCTGCTTGTTCGAGCGGGATGATCCCCAATGGCGGTCCTTCGAGACCTTCTGATCAACCCAATCAGGACGAAGCCTCCAAGCCCATTCCATCGACGCCAGAATCCACCTTGCCTCCGCCGGCGCTATCAGGCGATGGAGCCACAGCGGTTGCCTTGGGTGTTGTTCGCGGCCCGCAGATTGGTGCCTTGCAAGTTGACGCACGCAAGTCAAAGCTTGCCATGGACAGTTTCAGGACAAGCTGTGCCGGGCTTGTCCGCCGCAACGACACGAGCGGCCTTACGCAGGGAAGCGACTGGGTGCCAGCCTGCGACGCGGTCAAAACATGGACCGGCGACGCGATTAGCTTTTTTGCCGCTTACATGGATTCGGTGCAGGTTGGAGATGGCAAGGCGTTTGCCACTGGCTATTTCGAACCCGAAATTGCGGGTTGCCGCACCCGGCAGCCTGGATGCGAGATTCCGATTTACAAACGCCCTACAGATCTTGTCGATGTTGATCTCGGACTGTTTTCTGACGATTTAAAGGGCAAGAGCATCCGCGGTAAAGTCAATGGCACGAAGCTTTTGCAATATGACGACCGTGCCGCTATCGAAAATGGTTCATTGGCGGGACGTGAACTCGAAATCGCTTATGCCGTCGACCCTATAGAACTCTTCTTTCTGCAGATTCAGGGATCTGGCCGACTGAAGCAGGCCGACGGAACGGTCATGCGAATTGGCTATGAAAGCCAGAATGGCCGCGGATATACGGGAATCGGTCGGCTGATGAAGGACCGCAGGTTGATAACCGATGGCTCGATGCAAGGCATTGTCGCATATTTGCGCGCCAACCCAGAGGCAGGCCGAAGCATCATGCATGAAAACAAAAGCTTCGTATTCTTCCGCGAATTGACCGGGTCAGGTCCGCTGGGCGCAATGGGGTATCCTGTGGTGGGTCAGGCAAGTGTTGCCGTGGATGTAAAGTTCATTCCGCTTGGCGCTCCGGTTTGGCTGTCTATGGACCGGGCCGAGCCCAATGGCATATGGATTGCGCAAGACACGGGTGGTGCCATCAAGGGGGCCAACCGCGTGGATACATTCTGGGGTGCTGGCGACCGCGCAGCGGTTGTGGCCGGTGGCATGGCAGCCCGCGGCGCTGCCCTGATTTTCTTGCCCAAGGCGGCGGTGACCCGGCTTGGGCTTTAGCGCATCCATGGCGCGGCATCTCGACAATATGGAAAAGACCCTTTGGGGCAAAGTCATTGCAACTGTGAAGCCCATGCACGGGGGAAAGCCAAAGGCCGTGCCGGTTGCAACTCTGCCTGCAGATAAGGCTATAATCGGCCAATTTTTGAGCGCAAAGCCCAAGCCGGTGTCCGCTGATTCTAGACCAAAACATGCGCCCGTCCAAAGCAAAATGGGGCCAGAGCAGCATAATCTGGATGGCCATTGGGACAGGCGGATTATGCGGGGTGCCATGAGCCCCGATGTCAGCATTGATCTGCACGATGCATCGCTGTCGCTGGCATATGCGCGACTAGACGGCGCGCTTGAACAGGCCATAGCCCAGCGCATGAAGGTGATCCTTCTGGTGACAGGAAAACAACGTGCTCATGACCGCGCCAGCGGCGAGGGCAGAGGCGCCATTGCGGCTGTTGTTCGCGACTGGCTGGCTGCATCGCGTCATGCCCGGCATATATCTGCGGTCCGCAATGCGCATCCGCGCCACGGTGGTGCTGGCGCGCTTTACATCATGCTGAAAAGTTAGCTTGTGAGCATTTTGAGCGTCACACGTCTGTAGATTTCCGTCAGCGCGGCGAGGTCTGCAATGGCGACTGCCTCATCAAGCTTGTGCATCGTGGCGTTGCATAAGCCAAACTCGACTACCGGGCATATCTTCGTCAGGAAACGGGCGTCGGATGTGCCACCTGTTGTCGAAGGTTCGGGAACAATTCCGACAACGTCCTCGACTGCATCTGCAATAGCCGCTGAAAGCGCCCCAGGAGGCGTCAGGAACGCTTCTCCCGATATCATGGCGGTCAAGGCACCTCCGCCGCGCTCAACAAGCTCACGCAGCCTTAAAACGAGCTCTTCGCCATTTTGCAGATCATTGTATCGGACCGATAGTCGCGCTTCAGCCTTAGCCGGGATGACGTTTGTTGCCTTATTGCCGACATTCAAATCAGTGATTTCAATGTTGCTCGCCTGAAACCAATCAGTTCCGTCGTCGAGGGTGATGGCTTCTATTTCTGTCAGTATCGCCACAAGCTTGGGGATCGGATTGTCGGCAAGATGTGGATAGGCGACATGGCCCTGAGTGCCCTCAACCGAAATCCACATATTGACGGAGCCGCGGCGGCCAATCTTCATCATGTCGCCAAGGCGATGCACGCTCGTGGGTTCGCCGACAAGGCAAGCATCCGGAATAGAACCGCGAGTCTGCATATGTGTGATCAATGCCCGCGTGCCGTGGATCGCTGGTCCTTCTTCATCGCCTGTGATTATGAGGCTGATGGTGCCTGCGTCTTGCGGGATCTTGTGCAGCGCGGCGACAAATGCAGCGATGCTGCCTTTCATGTCGACAGCGCCGCGACCGTGCAAAAGGTCGCCTTTGATTGCGGAGACGAACGGATCGCTTGCCCAGCCATTGCCGGGTGGTACGACGTCGAGGTGACCGGCGAACGCAAAGTGACGCCCGCCGGCTTGCCGGACAGCGAATAGGTTTTCGACAGGTGCGCCATGCGCGGGGTTGTCGTCATCTTCGCCTGATACAAAGCGTTCGACGGTGAAGCCCAGTGGCAAAAGCATCTGTTCAAGCACGTCAAACACGGCGCCTGATGCAGGCGTTATGCTTTCGCAGGCTATTAGTCTTTGGGCATAAGCAAGCGCGAGAGTGTCAGTCATTGATCAAAAGCGTTACGGACTAATGCCCGCAGAAACAAGTCAGACGTCTGTCTTATGCAATGCCTTTTCTGTAAGCGCAGCGTCAGCTTGAACCGCGCCTACAATGGCAACGCTTCCATCTGCTTCGCGGCGACCGACGAACAAGATGAACTCTTCACCTGCCCCTGCATATTCGCTTAAATCCCGTTTGCGTGCTGCACGCAAACGGGGACGCGGGTCAACCGGGGAAGGTGCAACCTGAAGGCCAGCGGCAATTTTCTTTGCACGGCGCTCCGCAGCGACAATGCCCTTAAGACCACCATCATATTTTGCGAGAATATCAGCAAGGCCACCCATGGGCACGACGTTGCGGTGCGCAAACTGAAGCGCCGATGCAAATTCCGTCAACCGGGTTTTGTCATAGCCCGCGCCAAAGACCAATTTGACAATCGGCGTGAAGGGCGCGCGTTCCTGCGCAACCAAGCCAGCGTCGCTAAGTAACTCGGTATATTCGTCAGGATGTTCCGCAGCCACAATCGCGAAGTCATGCGCTTGTCCAATGGCCTGATACAACGCATCGCGTGTGCGCTGGTCTGAATCCCGCGCTTGGTCAGCCGATAGTCGTGCGGTATGGAGCCAATCTGCAAGGCACGATTTTTCGTCGATCGGCGTATCCAACACAAGTTCTGGCAGCTCCAGAAGGGCATTTTCAACAACAGCCTCGTCCATGACGGCAGCATCAGCTTCGTCGATGGCTTCGGCTACATCCGCGTCAGTGCTGCTAGGTACTGCAACTGGTCCATAATAATGTCCGGTTAGGGGGCCATCTCCCCACACTGGTACATGGTCTTCCCGATAAGGTCCTTCTGCAAGCGCCTGTTCAACTTCAAGTTGAAGTGGGCCAGTGATGTCGTCTGGCGCAGCTTCTTTCCAGTTGATGACGCCGTAGATAAAATCGATGGTGTCGTCATCTGACGAATATGGCAGCAATATGCCGCGATACATGATGGTGCTGCCCCGGTCGTTTACGAATTCAGCTTCAAATCCGATTGGCGCACGATTCGCGATGATTTGTAGATAGTGGTCGGTAATGCGAGACAGCAACGATCGGCTGGGTACTTCATCGAGATAGGAAATATTTGCGTCCAAGCCGCATTCCAGGCGCAGCTTCTCACCGAGAAAGTCGATGGACGGGTTTTCAATGCCGGACGTGAAATCGAGCAATACGCTGTAGTCGCGGAAATCTTCTATCTGCGTTGGATCAAGCTCTTCGATAGATGGATAATTTCTTTCATGCAGGTGCGATGCCCAGAAGTTGTAAGCGCGCACCTGCATGCGCCGCTCATCGCCAGAAACGACCGGTGGCGGCTCGATTGCGTCGTCAGCATCGTCAAAAAGGGCATAGGCCGGGATCTCGGCACCAAGGTCCGGTCCAACCGGGTCCAATCCTCGCAATTCATCCATATTCTGATCCCGCTGTAGTCATTTGTCACTTAGTGACGGGATTACAGTGCATTCAGATGGTTAAGATGCCGTAAATTTTTTGCAAAGTGCACCAACAGGCGTCGTGTCTAACCCGAAATCAAACCTGATGCGTTTACTGAAGCACCCGTGCTAGCGCGTCTGCCCAACCGTCCAGCCGGGCCTTGCGCGCCGCTTGCGGGATCATCGGTGAAAAGCGGGTTACACCGCCGCGCATACGCGCCGCGTCTTCCAAAGATGCATATAGCCCGCAACCAACCGCTGCCAACATCGCAGCGCCAAGCGCAGTGGTTTCGACGAAGGCGGGCCGCTCTACATCAATGGCGAGCATATCGGCCAAATCCTGGGCCATCCAGTCATTCGCGACCATCCCGCCATCGATGCGCAGTTCGGCCCAGTCTGCGCCATCGGCAGCAAAGGCGGTTTTGAGATCATAGGTCTGGTGCGCCATTGCTTCCAGCGCCGCCCGGGCGACATGAGCCTTCTTAGCCGCAAAGCTAAGTCCGCTGATCGTTGCGCGGGCATCCGGACGCCAGTGCGGTGCGCCAAGCCCCGACAGTGCTGGTACCAGATAGACACCGCCATTGTCCGGCACGCTGCGCGCAAGCGGCTCAGTATCTGTGGCATGGGCAATCAGGCCCAAATCATCGCGCAGCCATTGGATAAGACTACCTGCGACAAATACCGAGCCTTCAAGCGCATAATGCCGCTCGCCATTCAACTGATACAATATTGTCGACAGCAGCCGGTTGCGCGATTGGCGCAATGTGGCACCGGTTTGCGTCAGCACAAATGCACCCGTTCCAAATGTTGCCTTTGTTTGGCCTACCGCAAAGCATCCTTGCCCAATCGTCGCGGCCTGCTGGTCACCCGCCATGCCACAGATTGGGATGGAGCTGCCAAAATGCTCGGGCAAAGTTGTGCCAAGGTCGCCTGCGCAATCGGTAATTTCGGGCAGGATATCGCGTGGAACGCCGAATAAATCTGTGAGCCCATCGTCCCATCCACCGCTGCCAATCGCCATTAACGCCGTCCGTGACGCGTTCGAGGCATCAGTAATGTGGCTGCCGCCCGTCAACCGGAAGACTAGGTAGCTTTCCACCGTTCCGACCGCGAGATGTGCACCAACCTCTTTAAGCTGCGGCCAGTTGTCCAGCGCCCAACCAATTTTAGAACCCGAAAAATAGGGATCAAGCAACAGCCCAGTCTTTGCCTGAACCACCGGCTCTTCGCCTTGTGCCTTCATCGCAGCGCAAATATCCGCCGTGCGCCGATCCTGCCATACAATGGCAGGCGCAAGCGGCTTACCATTTCGCTTGTCCCAGAACACTACGGTTTCGCGCTGGTTGGTGATGCCAATGCCCGCAATATGATCCGCGCCACCCGCCTTCGCCACCATTGCCCGCGCGCATTGAAGCGTCAGGGTCCAGATTTCGTCGGCATCATGTTCTACCAGGCCAGCCTGCGGATAATGTTGCGTCAGCGGGCGCTGGCAAGAGTCAACAGCCGTTCCCTCAGCCGTAAACAGCACGGCGCGGGTAGAGGTTGTGCCTTCGTCGATAACCAGAATATATTCGCTCATGCCTCAAGCGCCGAAAGCCGGCGTCCTTCCTTGCTCCAGATAAATACCGTGCGATTGCCAAAGACGATGCGGTTAACGGTCAAAGCCGTCAACACACATGTCACCAGAACGATCGCCATGACATCGATATAATGTAGCCAGCCGATCCCAATATGCTGGTAAAATGTTTGGCCTGCGTAAAGTGTATCGGGCACATACAGCACGAAATTATGGAACGCATATAATGCGACGCCCCAAATCAGCCCGGCAATCGCTGCGCGTGCGTCCATGTTGCGGAACAATAGCCCCGTGATAAACGCCGAGAGGATTGGCATCGAGGAGAGTCCATTAAGCTGCTGCAGAAGGTTGATGATGCTTTTGGCATTTTCAAAGATTGGCACCAGCAATATCGATGTGATTGTCAAAATGACCGAGACGGTTGCCGCCAAGCGCCAGTGATTTGCAACTGGACGGATAAACTTGTCGTGAAAATCGACGGAATAAAGCGCGACTGAACTGTTCAATATCGCGCTGGTATGCGCAATCACAGCCGCCATCATCATCGCCGCAAAGGCACCCGACATCCAGCTCGGCAAAACATGCGCGACGAGTTTTCCATAGGCTGCATCGCCCAAGCTGCCGAACAATTTATAGGCAACGACGCCGGGGATCACGACGATAGCAGGAATGATAAGGATCCGCACGATGGCTGCCGCAATGACGCCTTTTTGGGCTTCCTTGACGGTTGGCGCGGTCATCGCCTTTTGGGTGATGTTCTGGTTCGTCGACCAATAGAAGATCTGGATGAAGATCATGCCAGTGAAAAGCGTATGAAAGGGAATCGGGGAATCGATGCTGCCAATCATTGAGGTGCGTTCGGCTGGGACCGTTGAAAGATCAAATCCTACAGCCGCAAGCGCGAGGATAACCACAAGAAATGCAATCGCCAAAACGCCAATGCCTGAATAGGTATCCATCACCGCCACTGCCCGCAGGCCGCCCGTAATAGTGTAAATGGCCGCGATGATCGCCATCGGCGCTGCAAACCAGAGGAGCGACCAATCGACGCCGAACATCGATTTCAAAAACAGACTACCCGAATAGAGCGCGGCGGGCAGGTAAATAAGGATATTGCCAAGCAGAAACAGGGCAGAGATCACCGTACGGATGCTTCCGCCCTTATAACGTCGCTCAAGCAACTCGGTGACGGTGGTGCAGTTGTTGCGATAATATATCGGCACAAAAACATAGGCCAAAATCAAAAGGCCGACGAACCCTGATATTTCCCACCACGCCAGCAACAGCATCTGATTGCCGTTCATCCCGACTAGCTGCTCAGTTGACAGGTTGGTCAGCGTGATTGAGCCAGCAACGAACAACCATGTAAGCCCGCCGCCTGCCAGAAATACCTCTTTGGTCGAACCATTCTCTGAAGTTCTGTTCGCGCCTTTGCCATGGACCTTCCAGTAAGTCAGGATGGCGATGAGCACAGTGAGAGAGAAGAAAATGCCAATCTGGGCTGCACTATTGGTTGTTGCGAACATACACCCCCCCCATAAATTTTATTGCAAAGCTTGCCGTTTGCTCTTTTTGCTTACGCTGGGATTAAACGGCTGCGCCGGAAACACAAATGAACAATGTGTTAGGGCAGCGACTACGGTTTGACGGGAGTAGCGGATGGATCATGTGCGATTTGATGCGGCGGACGCAAGCCTGATATTGTCATGCGCAAAGGGTACGCCCTTATCCATTCTATATTGGGGTGCTGAGCTGCCAAGTGCCATCGATATTGCGGAGATAAAGCGCCTGTCCATCCGACAAGGCATGCACGGTGTTGCCGATTTGTCCTTGCCCTTGTCAATGGCTATGGAGCCAGGATTGGGCCACCCCATGTTTCACGGGTTTGCAGCGCACCGTGGGGGCAGAGACTGGGGCAGCCTGTTTGAGGTCTGCAAGGTGGAAACACGTTCGGAAGGCGTAAAGATCATATGCCGCGATGAACGCACGCGACTTGGCCTTGAGTATGAGATTTATTTTGATCCGAACAATGGCGTCCTTCGGGTACTGTCCAGCTTAACCAATTACGGTACACACCCGCTTGATGTGAACGAAATGATGACTGCGTGCCTCCCGGTGCCCGACAACATGACTGATATTGTCGGCTTTACAGGGCGTTGGACTCAGGAATTTTTGCAAGAGCGCGTAAAGCGCAGCGATGGCACCTATCTCCGCGAGAACCGGAGCGGGCGCACGTCGCATTTCAGCTATCCGGCGATATTGCTTGCAACCGGTGAGACCAACGAAAGCACAGGCGCGGCTTATGGCTTCCATTTGGCGTTTAGTGGAAACCACCGGCTTCGTGTCGATTCGCTGACCGATGGGCGGGTGCTTGTCAGCCTCGGTGCCCTGTTGTTGCCGGGCGAAGTCCGGTTGCAGCCCGGCGAAAGCCTGACGAACCCCGAAATTGTTGCGGCCTACAGCAGCCAGGGCTTGAGCGCGCTCAGCCGGAAATTTCACCACCATGTCCGGACAAATCTGCTTCGCCCCGAAATGCGCGCGAAGCGGCGTCCAGTAAATTACAACACATGGGAAGCAGTCTATTTTGATCATGACATCGATAAGCTTAAAGAATTGGCGGACCGGGCAGCCGACATTGGCGTAGAGCGCTTTGTTCTGGATGACGGCTGGTTCGGTGGACGCCGTCACGACCGCGCTGGGCTCGGCGACTGGCACGTATCTCGGGATGTCTACCCCGATGGGCTGAGTCCACTTGTTGATCATGTGACTGGCCTCAGTATGGAATTTGGCCTTTGGTTCGAACCCGAAATGGTCAACCCCGATAGCGAACTGTATCGGGCGCATCCCGACTGGGTCTTGGGCATAGATGGCGTGGAACACATACCCTTCCGATCGCAACTGGCGCTAGACATCAGCCGACCCGAAGTATCCGATTATCTGTTTGGTTCTATCGACGCCATTTTGCGCGACCACGATATTCGTTACATCAAATGGGACATGAACCGCGACCTGAGCCATTCTGGCGGGATGTCTGGAGCGCCACGTGCCTTTGCACAGGTTGCGGCGTTATATGCGTTGCTTGACCGCGTGAGACAGGCGCATCCGAATGTGGAGATCGAAAGCTGTTCCTCAGGCAGTGCGCGCGCCGACATGGGGGTGTTGGCGCACAGCGACCGCGTTTGGACGTCGGACAGCAACGATGCGCTTGACCGGCAGCACATCCAGCGCGGTGCTAGCTTCTTCCTGCCCCCCGAAGTTCTTGGCTGCCACGTCGGCCCTGCCCGATGCCATGTAACTGGCCGTCGCCTGTCGATGGAGATGCGCGCTGCAACTGCATTCATGGGGCATATGGGCGTTGAATTGAATTTAATGAATGCGCGCCAATCGGATCTTGATGTGCTCAAATCGGCCATCGCCTTGCATAAGCGGCACCGCGCCTTGTTGCATGATGGCGACCTGCACCGGCTGGACACTTCCCCAAAGCTTGTGGCGAGCGGCGTTGTCGCCAAGGATCAGACCGAGGCAATATATTCCGTCGCCTATGTTGCGAGTGATCACAAGGTTCTGCCAGGTCGGCTCAGCTTTGCTGGCCTCGATCCCGCGCGCCATTATCGACTCCAACTCATCTGGCCAACAAACTGGCAAGCCGAGAAGGGGCCGTCCGCCATTGAGACTTTGGACCTGGGTGGTGTTGGCGCCATTTTTAGCGGGTCTGCACTCATGAACGGCGGGTTCCAGTTGCCTTATGCCAATCCCGAAACCTGCCTGATATTCTACGTCACCGCAGTTTGAAGAGACTCGAGCCGGTCACCCGCAAGCTTCAGGTCAGCTATGAAGTTACGACGTTCGCGCGCTGCTGTTTCATGGTCGGGAAGTCGAAGCAGATAGCTTGGGTGAATTGTCACCAGAACGGGTATGCCTTCTTCGCTTTCCAAAACGCTGCCCCGGTTTGCAGTGATCGGAACATTCCGGCCTGTGAGGCTCCGCGCAGCCGTAGCGCCCAAAGCAACAATGAGATCGGGTTGAACCATCTCGATTTCGCGTTTCAGCCACCAGCGGCAGTGGTTGACTTCACCGACATTTGGACGCTCGTGAATGCGGCGCTTTCCCTCTTGCTTGAATTTAAAATGTTTCACGGCGTTGGTGACGTAGCTTTGCATGCGGTTCAGGCCAGCTTCGCGCATCGCAGCGTCAAATATCTGCCCGGCAGGCCCGACGAATGGCCGACCTTGCATATCCTCCTGATCCCCCGGCTGTTCCCCCACAAACATCAATCTGGCCTTTGTCGGCCCTTCACCAAAGACGATCTGCGTCGCTGGACGAAACAAAGGACATCTGCGGCAAAGCGCAGCTTCGGCACGGAGCGATTCCAGCGTATCGGCGACAGGCACGGACGTTTCCTTTTCGATCATCGCCAACTCGCGGTTGCGCGCCGATTGGATTAGTTTAGAGACCAACGCTGTCTCCGGCATGTTGTGCCAATATTTCTTTGGCATCTCCTTCAACATTGCCTTCACCTTCAGGCGGGCAGGGTTGAAGATGGACCCGTAATAGGTTTTCCACTGTTCCTCGATGGCGTCTTCGGAAGGTGCGTCTTCCTTGCGCGCGGCTGGACCTTCAAGAAGCTTGTTCTTGTCCCAATATATCGACAGCTGCGGCGTCAGAATGGACCATCGCATCCCGGCAAAACGGCGCACGAAGAAGGACGCATTTGTGCGCACGATATGATGCTCAGGCTCGAACCACGCCACATAATGTTCTTCGTCTTCATGCTCTATCCGCCGAAAGCGAACGAAAGCCCGCATCTTGTGGATGTCGCGGCGAACAGTTTTTGCCATGATGTCAAGCTTGCGCAACAGCGGGTCAGCCCGGTCGCCCATGTGGCGCTGGCCAGCTTTCAGGTCGATCAACAGCTGATATAAAAGTCCGAACCGTTCCGGTTCATTATGACAAATTACCGACCGGCAAAGCTCGGCAAAATCTTTGGGCACGCCAATGGGTGCTGCCTCTACGGCGACCTCGGAACTGGCGAACAGGTCGGTACGTCCTGAGCCGACTTGCCAGACGACATCAGCCGGCTTGGCGCCAAGCCGAAGCAATGCGCGGCATTGCGCGCGCCAACCGTCAAAGTCATCTTCGCTGTCGAGCCGCGCCGTAATCATGCAAAGAGCTCCAGCTGATGCACCTTTGGCGCTACCGAAGCACGGAGATGCTCCATATCGGTCAGTGCGCCCGGACTCCATCCTTCTGCAGTGATGAAGGGGCGGATCTTGGTGATCGATACGGTCAGCCTGCCGACATCTTCCAAACGAAGCCTTCGCCAGCGCCGGGCCTTTACGATGGCATCGACGGCTTTGGTACCAAGCCCAGGCACACGCCATAAAATAGCTTTTGGGGCACTGTTCACGTCGACTGGAAATTGGGCACGATGCTTGAGAGCCCAGGCAAGCTTTGGGTCAATGTCCAAGGGCAACATGCCATCGGGGCCGGCGGCATCGACAACCTCCTGCGGCGCGAATCCGTAAAAACGCATCAACCAATCGGATTGATACAGACGGTGTTCGCGCATCAGGGGCGGACGTTGGAGCGGCAATACTGCGCTTGCGTCAGGAATTGGGCTGAATGCCGAATAATAAACTCGCCGCAGGCCAAAGCGGTCGTAAAGGCCATTGGCGCGGCGCACGATGTCGCTGTCGTTTGCACTGTCCGCACCGACAATCATCTGAGTCGATTGCCCCGCCGGTGCGAAATTGGGCGCGCTTTTATACTTCTTCTTTGCGTCACGCCCATCGAGGATGGATTCTTTCAATCCGCCCATTGCGCCTTCTATCCGCTCTTCCGATTTTTCGGGCGCCAGTTTCTGTAACCCTGCGCGCGTCGGCAATTCGACATTGATCGAAAGTCTGTCGGCATGTCGGCCGGCAGCGTCGAGCAATTCAGGATCGGCATCCGGAATGGTCTTCAAATGGATATAACCACGAAAATCATGGTCCTCACGCAGGCTGCGCGCGACCTCGACGATTTGCTCCATCGTGTAGTTCGAGCTCTTGATAATGCCGGAGGAGAGAAAAAGACCCTCGATATAATTTCGCTTGTAGAAATTCAGCGTGAGATCGACGACTTCTTTGGGCGTAAACCGTGCCCGACGCACATTGGAGCTCTTGCGGTTGATGCAATAATGGCAGTCAAAGATGCAGCTGTTTGTAAGCAAGATCTTCAGCAATGAAATACAGCGGCCGTCGGGGGCATAGGCATGACAAATGCCCATGCCCTCGGTAGAACCAATGCCGCCTGATTTATTGCTTGATCGTTTGGCCGTACCCGAAGATGCGCAGGAGGCGTCGTATTTTGCCGCATCTGCTAGAATAGCTAACTTTTCTGATATTTGAATCTGCGACATATGTTCCATATATGTTCTATATTTGCGACTGTCTATGCGCAATGCATGGTCTGAGGACCGATAGGATGTTTAATGGTCGAACTATCTTAGCGCCGCCCAGTGAACTTTCGCTTTGAGCAGCAGTTTACTTAATAGCCGGCGCACACCATATCCAGCTCAGAAAAGGACCGAGTTATCCCCCGAACGGCAGCACAGCATTGGATTGAACCGCATCCGCATGGCATTTATGTGAAGCCAGCCGACATGTGGATTGACCCGTCGCGTCCCGTAGAACGCGCCCTAGTCACGCACGGCCACGCCGACCATGCACGCAGTGGCCACGGCGCTGTGTGGGCTACGCCGGAAACGCTCGCCATCATGGCTCTGCGTTATGGCACCGAAATGGGTACGCCGGTTGCCTATGGCGACGGCATGGAAGCCAATGGTGTGAATATCAGCTTTCATCCCGCCGGGCATGTGCTTGGCTCGGCTCAGATCCTGCTTGAACATGCCGGTGAGCGCGTGGTGGTGACGGGCGACTATAAAAGGCGTTTTGACCCTACATGTGCGCCGTTTGAGGCCGTTCCTTGTGACGTCCTGATTACCGAAGCGACCTTTGGCTTGCCGGTGTTTACCCATCCACCCATTGAGGACGAGATTGCCAAACTGCTCGATGCGCGCTCAGCAAATGAGGATGGGTGCATCGTTGTCGGCGCCTATGCCCTTGGTAAAGCGCAGCGGGTCATCGCTGAGCTCCGCCGCGCTGGCTATCACGCGCCCATCTACATCCACGGCGCGATGCATAAGATGTGTGATCTGTATGCGGCGCACGGTGTACCCCTGGGTGAGTTGATCTTGGCAACTGGCCTTGCCAAGGCCGAATTGAAAGGTGCAATTGTCGTTGCCCCTCCGTCGGCCATGAATGACCGTTGGGCGCGGCGTCTGCCCGACCCGATCACCGCTATGGCATCTGGCTGGATGCGGGTGCGGCAGCGTGCGCGGCAGCGCAATGTTGAGTTGCCGCTTGTCATATCGGATCATGCCGACTGGACCGAGCTGACTGACACCTTGCTTGAGCTACGGCCTGCCGAAACATGGATCACCCATGGCCGGACCGATGCGCTTGGTCGCTGGTGCGAGTTGCACCAGCTCAAGGCCCGCGCGCTTGACCTTGTGGGCCGTGAAGACGAGGACGAAGGCTGATGCAGGCCTTTGCCGCGCTCATTGACGGATTGATCTACACACGGTCGCGTGACCAAAAGGTGCGACTGATTGCGGATTACCTGCGCACAACGCCTGATCCGGACTGCGGTTGGGTGCTGGCGGCTTTGGCGGGAACGCTGAGCATTGCGACAGTGAAGTCGGCGGCGATCCGCGCCATGGCCGAAGAGCGTTTTGATCCGATGCTGTTCCGGATGAGCCGCGATTATGTCGGTGACACCGCCGAAACCGTCGCCCTGATGTGGCCAGACACAAAAGCCGATGTTGCGGCGCCCACTGTCTCCGAAGTCATTGATCTGCTCAACAACACCAGCCGTGCGCGGGCGCCAGCGGTCTTGGCCGAACTCATGGACCGGCTTGATGCCAATGGCCGGTACGCGCTGCTGAAACTCGCAACAGGCGGCATGCGTGTGGGCATATCGGCGCGCCTTGCCAAAACCGCGTTCGGCCAGGCCTTTGGCGTTGCAGTCGATGATGTTGAGGAGGTCTGGCACGCCATCCGGCCGCCTTACGCCGAATTGTTTGCCTGGGGGGAGGGCAAGTCCGAACGACCGGACCCTGCCGACAGCGCCTTTTTCCGACCTTTTATGCTGGCACACCCATTGGAGGATGGCAGCGTTGATCTCGATGATTTTGCCGCCGAATGGAAATGGGACGGAATCCGGATCCAGATTGCGTCTACTGGCGGCGAAACCAGATTATTCAGCCGTGGAGGTGACGAAGTCACTGGCGCATTTCCGGAGATCGCAGCAGCATTCAACGGTGTCGGCGTAGTAGATGGCGAATTGCTTGTGCGTGGAGACGTTCAAGGCGGAGAGGCGGCAAGTTTTAATGCTCTGCAACAGCGGTTGGGCCGAAAGAACGTAACCGCGGCGATGCAGGCCGAATATCCTGTATTTGTCCGCCTCTACGATATTCTTTTCGATGGAGCAGAGGATTTGCGCGGGCTCCCTTGGGTCACGCGACGCAATCGGCTTGAATTGTTCACGGCCGGTCTCGACGCTGTTCGATTTGACCTCTCGGCCGTAATTGAAGCGCGCGATTTCGAACATCTCGCCGAAATACGCGCCGCTGCGCGTGAAGCTGCGATCGAAGGCGTAATGCTAAAACGGCGCGATTCACCATATCTGGCAGGGCGCAAGGTTGGCCTGTGGTACAAATGGAAACGCGAACCACTCGTGGCCGATTGTGTGATGATGTATGCGCAGCGCGGCAGCGGAAAACGCTCGTCATATTATTCGGACTATACTTTCGGTTGCTGGACACCGGAGGGCACGTTGCTTCCCGTAGGTAAAGCCTATTCCGGCTTCAGCGACGAGGAGTTGAAATGGCTCGACCGTTTCGTCCGCAACAACACCGTCGCCCGTTTCGGCCCGGTGCGCGAAGTGGAAAAGTCGCTTGTGCTTGAGGTTGCCTTTGATGCGGTACATGAATCGAAACGCCACAAGTCGGGCGTCGCCATGCGCTTCCCGCGCATCTCGCGGCTACGACGCGACAAGCCGGCGGACGAGGCAGACACAATCGCCAATTTGCGCGCGATGATCGGTTAGAGAAACGCCTTCACGTCGGCCATGAACCGGTCATACTGGTCATGGTGCAACCAATGTCCGGCATTTTCATATTCGACGACAGAAGCTGTTGGAAAATGGACAATTCGGCCATCTTTTTCAGGGTTGGATGCCCAGCTATTTTCGCCATACATTAACAACATTGGACAACTGATCGACTGCCAGATCGCCATTAGATCTTCGCGGGGCATGTCGAATATGGCCCAGATATTCAGGTAATTGTCGAACTTCCAGCTCCAGCTGCCATCTTCGTTCCGGCTGATGCCATGGACGGTCAGGTGGCGCGCCTGTTCGTCGGTGAGGTAGCTGTTCTCGGTCTTCATCCGCTCATAGGCCGCTTCGATATTGGGATAGCGCTTGGGCGTCCGGCCAGCAGCATTGCGCTTGTCCTCAATCCATTGCCGGAACCGTTTCTGGATGCCGATGGCGTCGCGTTCAGCCTGCATCTTTGGTGACATGCCAAGCCCTTCGATGTTGACCATCTTGCGCACATTCTCGGGATAAATGCCCGCATAACGCGTTGCGATGTTACCTCCCATCGAGTGGGCAATGATGCTGACGGGGGCAAGGTTAAGCTGGTGTATCAACTGGGCCATGTCATACACAAAAGTGGACATTTCATAGCTGCCATCGGGCGACCAGGCGCTGTCGCCATGGCCGCGCAGATCGGGCGCAATAATATGCCAGTCATGCCGCAATTCCTCGGCGACCCAATCCCAGCTGCGCGCGTGGTCACGTCCGCCATGGACCAAAAGCAAAGGCGGCGCTTCCGGATTGCCCCAATCGACGTAATTCAGCCGAAGGCGCTGCGAGATAAAGCTGTTCGTGATTGGGCCATGTAAAGTCATTCGGCAGCCAGTAATTGCTCTGCGCCGCCCAGGTCAACCGATACCAGTCGGCTAATACCCTGTTCGACCATAGTGACACCGAATAAACGATGCATTCGGCTCATCGTCACAGCGTTGTGGGTGACGATCAAGTAGCGCGTATCGGTCTCACGTGTCATGGCGTCAAGCAAATCACAGAAGCGCTCGATATTGGCGTCGTCCAAAGGTGCATCGACTTCGTCCAATACGCAAATGGGTGCCGGGTTCGTCAGGAAGAGTCCGAAGATAAGCGCCACGGCTGTCAAGGCCTGTTCTCCGCCCGAGAGGAGCGTGAGCGATTGAAGCTTTTTCCCCGGTGGTTGCGCAAAAATTTCCAGCCCGGCTTCAAGGGGGTCGTCGCTGTCAATCAGGGCCAAATGCGCCTGTCCGCCATTGAACAACGTAGAGAACAGGCGGCGGAAATGACCGTCGACCGCCTCAAATGCGGTCAGCAACCGCGCGCGACCCTCGCGGTTGAGGCTGCCGATCGACCCGCGCAGGCGATTTATGGCCAAAGCAAGCTCCTCGCTTTCTGCCACGCCGTCTGTTTGTTGTGCCTCGAGTTCGGCCAGTTCGTCGGCTGCGATCAGGTTAACCGGACCAATGCGTTCCCGCTCGTTCTGCAGCCGGTCAAGCCGGGCAGATTCGGTCCCGGCATTATCCACTGCCTCTTCATCGAAGTTGAGCTTTTCGGGCAGGACTGGCGGCGGACATTCAAATCGCTCGCCCGATATCCGGCCCATTTCCACGCGCCTTTGTTCCTGGTTTTCTGCCCGTGCTTCGGCACCGGCACGCTTTTCGCGGGCAGTAGACAACTGCTCCGCGGCAGCGGCGAGCTCGGTTTCCAATTCCCGCAATGTTGCCTCATGCCCAGCTTCGGCCGTTTGTAGTTCGGCGAGCTTCTCTACCAGCAAATCTTTGTCCGTCTTGAGTCTGGCGATCTCGCGCGACAATGTTTCCGGCTTGCCCTCCATTGACTCCAGTTCGGCAGTAGTGTCGGCGCTGCGTTTGTTCATCTCAGCGATCCGGCGCTCTGCCTCGCCCGCGCGTTCCTGCCAGCTGCGGGCTTGGGCCAAGGCGACCGCCCGCCGCTCGCGCGTTTGCGCAATGCGCTGTTCCAGCGACGACAACTCTGCCTGATTACGCGCGAGAAGCGCACGAGTGGATTCGTACACAGTGCTGAATTGGCGCACAATATCGGCATGATGCGATCCGTCAGGCAAGGCATGACACGCCGCTTCGGCTTTCGCGCGATCGACCATGGCATCATTAAAGTCTTGCTGGCTTGCCGCCCACCGATCGCTAAGGGCCGCCCTTGAAGATGACAGGCGTATGAGCGCATCTTCGGCCTGATCCACTGCGCGCAATGCTTGGCGCAAATCGCCTTCGAGGGTGACACGTGCCGCAGCTGCAAACTTCACATCGTCCTGTGCAGCCTGTATAACATCCGTCATCTGGGTCAGTATCGCTGCCTGATCAGCCAACGCCATCTGCGCGGGTGCTATGAGCGAATCAAATTCAGTTAGGCGGTTGGCACGGACCAGCAATTGCGCTGTATGCGCACCGTCGCCGTCGGTCACAAACCCGTCCCAACGGCGCAGTTGTCCAGCGCGGGTGACGATGCGTTCGCCCGGCGCAAGCGCTGCCCTGTCGTCAACGTCAACCACTCGCACCATGGACAGGCGAGCGGCCATTTCCTGCGGTGCGTCGACGAAATGCAAAAGTGCGTTCGCCGGAGTATTGTCGTGTATAGCTGGCGCGCCAAGCCAGCGGCGTCCGGTTTCGCCGCCGATGCTGGCATCCGCGTCATCGCCCAACGCCGCTGCAAGTGCGTGTTCATAGCCGGGCCTAACCGAAATGCGATCTATAGCCTTATCTCCATCGCTTTTGGTCAATGAACGCTGGAGCGCGCTTTGTTCGGTCAGCAACGCGGCAAGCTCTGCTTTCGCACTGGCCACATCGCTTTGCATCGCATCGCGGGCAGCTATCCGTTCTGTGCGGAGCGCTTCAGCGGTCTCATGCGCCGAAATTGCATCCTTAAGTCGCGTTTGGAGTGTCAGCACTAGGGCGTCAGCCTGCTTCCTTTCAGCAGCATATTCAGTCTCGTCGCCCAAGGCTTCGCGTTCGTCCGCTATGCGCGTGCTTGCGTATTCTGCCCTCTCGGCTCGGATATTTGCCGCTGCAAGCGCGGCGTTGGCAACGCGCAGCTCGGCATCGGCGCGCGCATGTTCGGCGGACGCATTGGCTAGGGCAATTTCACTTTCGCGTGCCTGCCGTTCGACATTTTCTGCCGCGCGCATCAGGGCAGGGCGTTCTTCTTCTTGTGCTTTTATCTGCTCAGCGAGAGAAGCGCTCTCCGCCTGCAGCCGCGCTAATGCTGCCGCGGCATCGTGGGTCAACTTGCCTTCACGTGCGCCGTCATCTGCCATGCGGGCTGCCTGTGCCGACAGATCGGACTGCCGCTGGAGTATGCGTTCGTGTTCACCGTTCAACTGGACCAGCTTGTTCGAAAGATCATTGGTGGCATCGCGCGCGGTCATGGCAACGGCACGCGCGTCGGCCAGATGCCTGACCGCATCTTGTTGCTTTTCGGACAACGTGCGTTGCGCGGCTGCGGCACTTTCCACTGCTGTGGTCGCGATATTTGCTTCGGCCCGCGCTTCATCTGCTGCCGCTTTGGCCTCGCGCCAACGTGCAAAGACCAAGCGGGCTTCGGCCTGAAAAATATCCTTCGTCAGCGTTCGATAGCGATCTGCCTGTTTTGCCTGACGGCGAAGTTGGCCGGCGCGCGCATCCATATCCGAAAGAATAGTGGCGAGCCGCTCAAGATTGCTTTCGGCTGCCCGTAATTTTTGCTCCGCGTCCTTGCGGCGGACGTGCATTCCAGAAATGCCGGCTGCTTCCTCCAGCATCTGGCGGCGTTCCTGTGGTTTTGCCGAAATGATTGCGCCAATGCGGCCTTGGCTCACCAACGCAGGGGAATGCGCTCCCGTTGCTGCATCCGCAAAGATCAAAGCGACATCCTTTGCCCGCACATCGCGCCCGTTGGAGCGGTACGCCGAACCGGCGCCGCGCTCGATCCGGCGAGTCACTTCCAACTCTTCATCGGCGTCATTGGCCGGCGCATCGTCGCTACGTTCAGCCAATATAGTCACTTCAGCAAAATCGCGCGGTGGCCGTGATGCGGTTCCTGCGAAGATGACATCTTCCATGCCCGCCCCGCGCATGGATTTGGCACTGTTCTCACCCATCACCCAGCGAATGGCCTCGAGCAGGTTTGATTTTCCACAACCATTGGGGCCAACAATGCCTGTCAGCCCGCTCTCAATCCTGAGTTCGGCGGGCTCAACAAAGCTTTTGAAGCCGACCAGTTTTAGCTTCTTTATGCGCAAGGGGAAGCCCACGCCGCCCACAAGGTCAATTTATGGCCCCCCCGAGCCATATTTAGCGGGCGCCGGCCTCGACCAGCTTGCCCTTGACCTGATTCCAGGAATTTGCATCCAACTTTGCGCCGTTCAGCAAGAAGAACGGCGTTCCAGTCACGCCGTCGTCATTTGTCCCGCGCTCGGTCATCTTAACGAGATTGTCGATGGCTGCTCTGTCGGCAAGGCAGGATTTGGCCTGATCTTCGCTGATGCCGCGCGACTTTACAAATTCGATCAGGCCCATCTTTGTGCCCAGCAATGATGCAATCTGTTCGGGCGACATTTTTTGCATCGCTTGCTGATCCGCCTGCGTCACGGTGCTAAGCTTGCCAAGCCAGGTAGACTGGTCAGCGTAGAGCTGTTCCGAGAGCGGGAAGAATGCTTCCGGGCCGCTGCACTGCGCCAAGAGAAATCCAGGGACGTCCTGAATACCGTGGACTAGAAAAGGGCGATACTCAAATGACACTGTCCCATCGTTCACGATCTTGTTGAGTTCCTCAGTCGACTGGACCGAAAACTGCGCGCAGGTCGGGCAACTGATCGCACCATACTCCACAAGCTTCAGCTTTGCATTCGGGTTGCCCATTTGATAGCCGCCAAATTCTGATTTGGAGACAACGTCGATCCAGCTTTTACCGGCAGGGGCTGCGACCTTCGCGATCGGTTCGCCTGTTGGTGCCGTGCTGGTGTCGCTGCTGCCGCAAGCTGCCAGTGCCATGGCCGCTGCGGATGTAAAAATGAATGTCTTGATGCGCATATGAAATCCTTCAATGTGAAATGTCGATTATTTCATGAGTACCGTTAATTCGGCAGCATTATGGACATGGTCTTGTAAAACGTTGTTGACCAAGAATGATGGTGTGCCCTTCACACCAAGCGCCGACCCAGCGTCCGTCATGTTGACGATAGTCTTAAACGCGGCTTTATCTGCCAGACACGCCTTTGCTTGCACTGGAGTGATCCCACGCTTTTGCATGATAGGCCCAAGACCGATTTCTTCGAAGGTGCCAATCATGAAACCGGTGTAATCTTGCGCCTTTAGCTTGGCTTGCGTGGCCGCACTGATATTCTTGGTCTTCCCTAACCAATCGGGTTGCATGGCAAACAAAAGCTTGTGGTTACCAAAAAACTTTGCCTTCCCGCCGCAGCGCGCGAGCATAGCAGCCGTCAAGTCAACCGGGTTCAGCACAAGGTTACGGATTTCCAGACTTGCCTTGCCAGTAGCGACAAATTGGGTCTTGAACGATGGCGCTTCGTTTTCTTCAAAATTGGCGCAATGACTGCATGTGTAGCTGAGATATTCCACCACCTTGTTAGGCGCGGCTGGGTTGCCAAGGACATGTGCGCCTTTTTCCGTAACAGTGACGGTCGTTAACCATTTACTTGGTGCAGGTGCGGCAATCAGTCCTGCGGAGATCGCGGTGACACAGACAAAAGCAGCAGTAAGATATTTCTTTAAACGCAACATAAAGCTTGGCCTCAGTCTTTATAAAACATGATGCGCATCTGGTATCACTCGCCCCCTTTGGCAAGGCTTTTTGCAAGGCTTTCAAGAACGGCAAACAGTTCCGGATCTCCAATTTCGCGCAAGGATTCGCCCAGTTCCATGGGAACAGGTTTCAGGACGGGCGCTGCAGTTGGCTGCCGCGACTTCTCCTTTGATACTGGCCCTTGCCGAACCTTGACTTGCGACACCGCCCCATAACCGAAAAAGCGGTTCACGCGGTCGATAATTTCGGGAAGGACATGCTGGATCATCGTCGCATGCGCACCCTCTACGGTCAGTTCAAGCGTGCCGCCCGATTTTTTCCCGACCGGAAAGCGGATAGCCTCGGGCGCGGATACCGCCGCGTAGCGCGCACCGACAATTTCGTCCCATCTGCTAACTACTGAGCTTTGTACGAACCCGAAGCGCCGAAATGCAGCCCGGCCAATGTCGGGCATAAGCGCTGACACGGCTCTTGCTTCTCCTCCGCGTGGGCGCTGGAAAGTTTTGGGCGTAACAGCCTTAACTGCGCCTTTTCGCGGGCTAGGTGACTTGCCTTTGTCCATCACCTCCGTCATGCCACTTTCCATGCCAGCCGTCCAACAAACTGACCAAAAATCTGGGGATATCGCTCGGCAGTTGCTGGCACATTATAATATGCATGCACGCACGCTGCCGTGGCGCAATGCACCTGGTACCGGATTTGCCAATCCCTATCATGTCTGGCTGTCGGAAATTATGCTTCAGCAGACGACGGTTGCGGCAGTGGGTGCCTATTTTCGAAAATTTACCCAAACATGGCCTGACTTTGTTGCGTTGGCCGCTGCAGAAGACGCAGATGTCATGGCGGCGTGGGCAGGACTTGGCTATTACGCCCGGGCGCGCAATTTGTTGAAATGCGCGCGCGTCGTCGTTGCAGAGCATGATGGGCAATTGCCGGACACCGAAGCGGAGTTGCTCACATTGCCGGGGGTCGGACCTTATACGGCAGCGGCAATCGCAGCGATTGCTTTCGGGAAAAAGGCGGTCGTAGTTGATGCTAATATTGAGCGCGTCGTGTCACGGCTCTTTGCGATTTCCACGCCACTGCCGCGGTCGAAACCAGCTATTCGCGCAGCAATGGACGGCATAACGCCTGACCTAAGGGCGGGCGATTTTGCGCAGGCCATGATGGACCTTGGGGCAGGAATCTGCTCGGTACGCGCGCCATCATGTCTTCTGTGCCCGATTGCCTTTGCCTGTAATGCCCGCTTTGCCGGTAATCCCGAGGCGTATCCTGCGAAGCAGCCTAAAAAGGCAAAGCCGCACCGAGTTGGCAATGTATTTTGGATTACAAGGGACCAGCATGTCTGGCTCGTGCGACGCCAGGACACAGGGCTGCTGGCGGGCATGCGTGCACTCCCCGACGACCAGTGGACTGCGCGCGTGGATGGCCATTCTGTGCCGCCTGTGACCGCGAAATGGCAGACATTGGCTGCACAAGTCACGCATATGTTCACGCATTTCTTTATCACCCTCAACATTGCCGTTACGGAATGGCCAACTGGCGCGACTGACCCCGGCGCGGGGGAATGGTGGCCGGTAAAATCGCTCGACAAGGCTGGTCTGCCGACCGTATTTAGAAAATCGGCAGAGGCGGTGATCAACGCAGGAGAGA
Source organism: Sphingomonadales bacterium (assembly GCA_038217195.1). Classification (GTDB taxonomy): domain Bacteria; phylum Pseudomonadota; class Alphaproteobacteria; order Sphingomonadales; family Sphingomonadaceae; genus Sphingorhabdus_B. The sequence goes on from JBBQPQ010000001.1 coordinate 76,230, forward strand.
GAGCATGAATGTGGAAGCAAGTGGTCGGTCCATGATCGGTCGGCGCGGATTTTTGGCATATAGCGGCCAATTGGCAGCGGTCGGCGCCATCGGTTCATTGTTGCCTGCGCGCGCTTGGGCACGCGCAACCGATTTATACCCAACCATTCGGACCCAGTTTGAGAGCTATGTAACATCGGGCAAGCTTCCGGGTGTTCTAGCCACCATTGGCCGCACGGCGGGCCTGCCAGATGTTATTGCGATGGGTACGCAAGGGCTGGGTGAGAAATCGCTTGTAGACATCGACACGTTATGGCGCGTGTATTCAATGACGAAGCCAATCACCGGCATGGCAGCTATGATCCTTGTCGGTGAAGGCAAGATGAAGCTTGACCAGCCAATTTCGGAGTTTCTCCCGGAATTTGCGAATATGACGGTTCTTGCCGATCCGGAGAAGAGCCTGGATGCAGTTCCGGCAAAAACCCAGATTACCATCCGGCACTTGCTGACGCACACGGCTGGCCTTGGATATTCGATCATCACCAAGGGACCTTTGCTGCAGGCATATCTCGACAAGGGCATCACGCCAGGGATCGTGAGCCGTTTCCCCATTCCCGGTCAACCAACCAGTGCGCCCACGCCTGATCTCAAAACGTTCGCCGAGCGACTGGCAATGCTGCCTTTGATTGCGGAGCCAGGCACCAAATGGAGCTATTCGATCGGGCTCGATCTGCTTGGCCGCGTGATTGAAGTCGCAAGCGGTATGGATTTTGAGGCGTTCCTCAAAGCCCGCATCTTTGAGCCGCTGAAGATGAATAGCAGCTACTTCCAGGTGCCGAAGTCAGAGGTCAAACGTTTCGTTTCCAACTATGCTCCAGTCAACGGTGTGCTGTTCCCCATCGACCCTGCCGTGACCAGCATTTATCTCGACAAGCCAGCCTTCGCCTTTGGAGGCGCAGGGCTTGTTACGTCAGCCCGCGATTACGACCGGTTCCTCAATATGCTCGCGAATTATGGCGAGCTGGACGGCGTGCGGATCATGTCGGCAGAAACCGCTAAGCTGGGCATGTCCGATCTGCTTCCGGCGGCTGTTTCGACCGACGGCACATTTGCTTCTGGCGCTGGCTTCGGTGCAGGCGGCCGCGTCGGCAAGGGCGTGAACGACGGTGTCTATGGCTGGGGCGGCGCGGCTGGTACAGTCGCTTTCGTCGATCCAAAGCGCAAATTGCGTGCCGTTTGCATGGCACAATATATGCCAAGTGACGTCTATCCGTTTCATCAAGACTTCTCAAAATGGGTCTTGAAAGATCTTGGTTTGCCAGCCTGATCCCATGATGGCACCTGGTTTTACGGGCTCGCCGCTCGATCGCGCTGACCGCGTCCGCAATGACGCAGAAGCATATGGCGCGTTGCTTGGCGATTGGCGGGCACGCGTATTGGGTCTGGACGGTCTGGATCCACGCGTCAGCGATACGGGCGGCCTTCATTGGCATTCATTTGCCGAACTCGAGGGCTCGGAAGAACTGATTCTGCTTGGCCTCGCCGACGGAAAGCCGCATTTTGTGGCATTGGTAGACGCAACGGGTGACGCCTTTCGCTCGCCAGCGATCTGGCGTGCACTGTCCATGCTCCCCGCAGAAGATGCCGCCATTTATGGCACTGCGCGAAGTCTTATCGAATGGCACAATAACCACCGTTTCTGCGGCCGCTGCGGCGGGGCGACTTTGCTATTCCGTGCGGGTTGGGGCCGAAAATGCAGCAATTGTCAGAAGGAACATTTCCCGCGTACGGACCCAGTCGTCATTATGCTCGCCGAATTTGAAGGCAAGGCGCTGCTTGGCCGCCAATCACGATTTCCGCCCGGGAATTATTCAGCGCTCGCTGGTTTTCTGGAACCGGGTGAATGCATTGAAGAAGCGGTGCGCCGTGAAATCCACGAAGAGGCCGGGGTGACGTGTGGAGATGTGCGTTATGTCACTAGCCAGCCATGGCCTTTTGGTGGCTCGCAGTTGATGATTGCGTGCACCGCAGATGCGCTGGGCGATGAACTCACGCTTGATACCACTGAGATTGAAGATGCCATGTGGGTGACCAAGGACGAAGCAAAAGCCGCATTGGCTGGCGCCGCAGACCGCCGCTTCAATGCTCCGCCGCCCTTTGCCATTGCGCACAGCCTTTTGAGACATTGGGTGGCTCAACTATGACAGGCTCCGTTCCGCTACGAATCGATATTGTCTCGGACGTGGTGTGCCCGTGGTGCATCATTGGCCTGAAGCAGGTCGAAAAGGCACTCGTGCTTGTAGAACGCGACATCTCGGCGGAAACGCATTGGCATCCATTTGAGCTTAATCCGCAGATGCCACCTGAAGGTGAAGATACCGCCCAGCATATCGCGCGCAAATATGGCAGCACGCCCGAACAAAGTCGAGCCAACAGGCAGCGGCTGTCCGATATTGGTGCCAGCGTAGGATTTGGTTTCAATTATGGCGACGGCATGCGCATCTACAACACGTTCAACGCGCATAAGCTGCTGACCATATTTGGCAGAGAACGCGGGTGGCTCGCGCAAACTGCATTGAAAATGGCGCTCTTTATAGCCTATTTTCAGGACCGCCGCGACGTGAGCGATATTGATGTGTTGTGCGACATTGCCGAGGCGCAGGACATGGACCGCGCCGCGGCGGCGGCCTGGATAGATGATGCTGCGTTAACCGCAACCGTCCGCGCCGAAATGGCTTATTGGACTGACCAGAACATTACTGGCGTCCCTGCCATCATATTCGACCAGAAATTCATGGTGCCCGGCGCACAAAGCGCGGACGTCTTTGCAGATGTCATCAACAAGGTGCTCGCCAAACGTGAGACCGCTTAAACCAGACCCATTTTCATCAGTTCGCTGAGCATTTTGGGCGACATTTCATCACGGCCGTCGGTCTCGACCGAATCTAGATCCGGCGGCGCATTGGCTTGTTCGAGATACCGCCAGCCTTGATGTGCGCGCTTTGGGGTCGAACGGACCGCAATAAGGCGCGGTTCGATCCGGATCCAATGCCGGCCAGCGCCATTATCCATAAAACCAATGATCGGGCTTCGGCCGATAATCGTGTGGGTGTGGATCCAGTATAATGAACCGCCAGCCATTTCCTCCACCCGTTTGGGCAAATAGCGTGTGGTAAGGCGCACTTCTCCGCCTTCGGCATAGGCCGAAAGCCGCTCACGCAAATGCTTCGGGCTTTCCGCGCCAAAAGCGATTTTGGTCATATTCAGAGGCATATCTCTATGTGGCTATTGCGCGTCTAACCAGCAAGTCCGCTGAACACGGCAAGCCCGAGAAATATCAGGAAACCCATCGAATCGGTTATCATTGTAACAAAGATGGAACTCGATACGGCTGGATCCTGATCAAGACGGTCCAGCAAAACGGGAATGGCGACACCTGACAAGCCAGCAAGCGAAATGTTGCACAATATAGCAACGGCGATCACTCCAGCAAGCAACCAATTGCCAAAAATCAGCCCAGCACCAATGCCTGCAATAACCGCGATGGTCGCGCCAATGAGCAGCGCGACGCGAATCTCGCGCCATATGGATCGCATTGTATTTGACTGAGTCAGTTGGTTGGTCGCAAGTGCGCGGACCGTGACCGCCAGGGTCTGTGTTCCGGCGTTGCCACCAATCGACGCCACAATCGGCATCAGAACCGCCAGAGCCACCATCGTTTCAATCGCTGCGCCAAATTGCGCAATGATGAAGCTTGCGACCATGGCAGTGCCCAGATTGGCAATCAGCCATCGGACACGCGCCTTATAGCTGTCCGAAATCGGCTCGTTAATGTCGCCTTCGCCAGCGCCTGACAGGCGCAAAATATCTTCGTCGGCTTCTTCCTGAACGATATGGACGATATCATCGGCCGTGATGACGCCGACGAGGCGGCCAGCATTGTCGACGACCGCTGCCGAAATAAGGGCATATTTCTGGAAGCGTAATGCAACCTCTTCTTGGTCCATGTCGACAGGGATCAGGGTCTGCTCGTGCATCATGATTTCGCTGACAGGGACATTGCGCTCGCTGCGCATGATCCAACTCAGTTTGCAGGTACCCACTGGCTTATGCTGCGGGTCAACGACGAAAACCTCCCAGAATTCCGTTGTTAAATCCTGATGATCGCGCAGGTAGTCGATCAGCTGCCCGACCGTCATATGTTCGGGGACAGCCACCAGTTCCCGCTGCATAATTCGACCGGCAGATTCGTCGGGATATGACAGCGCGTCCTCAATGACCGCGCGGTCTTCAGGGTCGAGCTCGGCAAGAACGGCTTGCTGATCCTCCGCCTCCATATCCTCGATAATTGCGACGGCGTCGTCGGTATCAAGCTGTCCGGCAAGCCCCGCAACCTGCGCTGCGGGCAGGGCGTCAATGATATCCTCGCGGACATAGTCGTTGACCTCTGCGAGCACCTCGGCACTCATGAGATCGCCAAGACTGATGGCCAGTTCGCCGCGCCGCTCAGACGGTGTTAGTTCCAGAAGATCGGCGATATCGGCTTCGTGGAGGGGCTCGACTAATCGACGGACCTCGTCAAGATTGCCCTCTTCAACTGCATCCAGAACACGATCGACATAATCGCGTGTAAGGCGGTTGTCCTCGTCCAGCGTTTCCAATATTTCGGGGCCGTTGATAATCGGGTCGGCGATGTCGCTGGTCATGTGCGGGCCTCCCTTGAATCCGGTACGAAGATTGCGCCCCTCCTACGCAGGCAGCGTCAAAATGCAATGATTTTGGCTTTGCACCTGCGCAACGCATCCCCTAGGGCAGCCGACATCCATTTCCCAAGCCTGAAGGAACATGAATATGGCCGATGAAACACTTACCCTTTCACTCGACAGCGGCGACGTTGTCATCAAGCTGCGTCCTGATCTGGCGCCAAATCACGTCGCGCGGATCACGGAACTTGCAGGCGAAGGCTTTTACGACGGTGTGAAATTCCACCGCGTCATTCCTGGCTTCATGGCGCAGGGCGGTTGCCCCAATGGCACTGGCATGGGCGGTTCTTCAAAGCCAAATCTGGCGCAAGAATTCAACGCTGAGCCACATGTGCGTGGCGTATGCTCGATGGCGCGGACCAATGATCCGAATACCGCCAATAGCCAGTTCTTCATCTGCTTTGACGATGCAAGCTTTCTTGACCGTCAGTACACCGTATGGGGCCAGGTGATCAGCGGCATGGAGCACGTTGACGCTTTACCAAAGGGTGAGCCACCAGCGAACCCTGGTGTCATCCGCAAAGCGACTGTCGCCGGATAAATTAATGCGCGGGAGGCCAGATGGTCTCCCGCACATTCTAGATGTGTAAGTTAGGTGAAAGCGATTAGCTGCCCTCGCCCTGCGCAGGCTCTGGTGGACGCATTGCTGCCATTGCCGTTTTCAGTTCGTCCAAGGTGATTTTTTCGTCCTTGTCGGCGTCAATATTTCCGAAATACTGAACCATTGGACCTTGGGCTTCATCCTTTGCGATGAATCCATCCTTATTGGCGTCCATAAACGCGAAAATCTGTTCGGGCTGGGGCATGCCACCACTTGGTGGAGGTGGAGGCGCGTCTTGCGCCATGACGGCTGGTGAGAGAAGGAGCACCGCCACTACGGCAAATGTTTTCAGCATGAGTTATCCTTTAACCAATGGAATGTTGTTGATGGTCAGCCCAAGCTGAACACACCCTTTACTACCGTAAAACAATGGCCTGACAACCAAACTCGATCACCATCAAGCCGACATCCCAAAAAACCGCCGCGCGCCGACGCCTGGTATGCGGTGAAATCATTGCGGCCCAGCACAGAAGCCCAATATGGCGTCAGCAAAGCGTGGGCACTGCCGGTCACGCTGTCTTCGTCAACGCCCGCACCGGGCACGAAAACGCGACTGACAATGTCGGTGTCGGTCCCTGGCGCTGTCGCTGTGAAACTGTCATCGCCCAAGGTGGCGAGGGTTTTCATGTCAGGCTTGAGCGCCAATATTTCAGCCGCCGTGGCGTAGACGAACATGTTGTAACTGTCGGGATTGCTGCGCATTGATAACGGCTTTCCGCCCATCGCCGTCATCATTTCGGCATTATCGACCCGTTCGGTAGGGATGGTGGGCAGCGCAACTGCGTAACCTTCGGTTTCCCGGCGTACTTCCAATATGCCCGCCTTGCGGGTGCGGAATGTCACCCGGTCAAGCGCTGGATTTTCGGCCAGAATAATATGTCCGCTTGCCAAAGTAGCATGCCCGCACAGCCGAATTTCGACCGTTGGCGTGAACCAGCGCAGTTCATAATCAGCTGCACCGGACTGATCCGGCACGTAAAACGCGGTCTCGGCAAAGTTGTTTTCCTCCGCAATTGCCTGAAGCACTGAGTCTTCCATCCAAGCGGCAAGTGGCATCACTGCAGCCTGATTGCCGGTGAATGGTCGGTCGGCAAACGCGTCTACGTGAAAATACGGCAGATCAGTCATGGGAATGCTCATGATGCTCGACAGTCTCCGAAGGCAAATATCCCATCTCGTCCTTATGGCCTTCCGGATCGGGGTGAATGAGGACTTCGACGCCGGGGAATTCGTCCATCAACGCCTGTTCGACTTCATCCATGATGCGATGCGCGGCCTCGACCGTCATGTTGGGATCCACCCAGACATGGAACTGGCAAAAATCATGGACACCACTTGAACGGGTACGCATGTCATGAATTCCGCGGAGTTCAGGATGACGAAGCGCCACTTCGATGAACCGCTGGCGCTTTTCCTGTGGCCATTCGCGATCGAGCAACTGGTCAAGCGCCATGCCTGCCGCCCTATACGCACCCCACAAAAGCCAAAAGGCAATGATAATACCGAAAACCGGGTCAGCACCGCGCACATTGAGAAGTGTGTCGAACAAAATTGCAATGATAACTCCGATATTGAGCAAAAGGTCGCTTTGATAATGCACATGGTCAGCCTGAATTGCGACCGAACCGGTTTTACGGACCACATATCGTTGATAAGCCAGCAAGCCGAGCGTTGCGACAATTGCGATGATCGAAACGCCAATGCCATATTCGGGATGGGCCGTCTTTTCCTGCGCACCCAGGCGGACGATTGCGCGCCATGCAATGAGGATGGCGGATACAGTGACCAAAATGACTTGCAACAAAGCGGACAACGCCTCTGCTTTACCATGACCAAAACGGTGGTCGTCGTCGGCTGGCATTGCAGCATATCGGACGCTGAACAATGTCAGCAATGACGCCAGCACGTCAAATGCGGTGTCGGCGAGCGATCCCAGTAAGGCGACGGATCCTGTTTCCGCCGCCGCAAAGATTTTAAGTACCAGCAGGAACAATGCCATCGAAACGCTTGCGATGGCGGCGCGTTTCGTCAGGGCACCATGGGAGTGGTGATGGTGGTTATGGGCAAGGCTCATGGGTATAGCATGCCGGTTGTCCAACTGTCGCCGTCACGCTCGTACAGCCATCGTTCGTGCAGCCGAAATTCACGGTCTTGCCAGAATTCGATACGTTCGGGGCTGACCATCCAGCCCGACCAATGCAGCGGACGTGGGACGACCTGACCATCAAAGCGCGCTTCTACTTCCGCAAAACGCGCTTCAAATGTTGCACGGTCGGCAAGCGGCCTGGATTGGTCGGATGCCCATGCCCCAAGCTGCGAATTGCGCGAACGTGTGGCGAAATAGGCGTCTGCCGTCGCGTCGTCGACAGGATTGGCTTTGCCCTCAATGCGGATTTGCCGCCGCAAGGATTTCCAGTGAAACAGCAGCGCGACATGCGCGTTTTCGTACAACTGCGTCGCTTTGCGGCTTTCGAAATTTGTGTAGAAGATAAACCCGCCATGCGTGCCAAGGTCACGGCCATGGCCTTTCAAGAGCACCATGCGCACCGACGGTTGGCCATCGGTCCCCGAAGTGGCCAAGGCCATGGCATTGGAATCGTTGATTTCGGTCGTTCGCGCTTTGGCAAACCATTCATCGAACAGGGTAAAAGGATCAGGTCTTTCCATAGCCGACCGATAGGCTAGACTGTAGCGGGTTAAAAGGGGGCTAGAATATAAAATGAACTGGGAAATGATATTTGGCGTTGCCAATGCCTGGGCATTATTTTGCTGGGTGGTGTTGGCAATTGCCCCCAGGCGGGCAGTGGTAGTACCTTATATCTTCATTGCGGGCTCAGTTTTACTGGCTTGTCTTTATGCGGGTCTCATAATTCCCTTGATGACGGGGTGGATTTCGGACGGTGGCCCGGCTGGTCGGCCGCCAGCAGATTTTACGACATTGGCTGGCGTGATGGCGCTTTTTGATTCTCCGGGTGGCGCGACGATTGGCTGGGTTCACTATCTCGCCTTCGACCTTTTTGTTGGAATATGGATAGCGCGCAACGCCGATGCGCATCATATCGCCCGGTGGATGCAGGTCCCGGTCTTGTTCTTTACGCTAATGGCAGGGCCTATTGGCCTGCTGCTGTATCTTCTGCTACGCCAACGTGTGAAAAACCAATCAGGGCTACGCTTCCAAGTTGACTAACGGCGCTGTAATACCAATGTAAGACGGGTAGTTAGAGTAACAGGGACAATAATGGCCGATCCTTATTCCATATTAGGTGTTCCCAAGGGCGCAGACGAGAAAGCGATCAAGGTCGCTTATCGAAAGCTGGCCAAGGTATTGCACCCCGACAAGAACAAGGACAATCCGAAGGCTTCGGAGCGTTTCAGCGAAGTTACGCAAGCTTATGATCTGTTATCCGACGCGAAAAAGCGCGGCCAATATGATCGCGGCGAGATTGACGAAAACGGACAGCCACGTTTTTCCGGCGGTAATCCATTTGGCGGCGGCGGGTATAGCCAGGGTGGCCCCGCAGGCGGTAACTTCGACTTTGGTGCTGGCGGGATTGATCTGGGCGATATTTTTGACGGCCTGTTTGGCGGCGGCGGAGCACGCCCTGGGGCCGGGGCAGGGCCGCGTCCACAACAGGCGCCGCCTCCCAAGGGCGCGAACATTGCGTACGAACATCTTGTCTCGTTCACTGATGCCGCCACGCTTGCGCCGCAACGCATCACTTTGGGCGACGGAAAGACCGTTGAATTTAAATTGCCCGCTGGCATTTTGGCCGGGCAACAAATTCGAATCCCTGGACGTGGTCAGCTTGGCCCTGGCGGCAATGGCGACGCAATGGTTACGCTCAAAATGGGCAAGCACCCACATCTGGTGCGCGATGGCGACAATATACGCATTGATTTGCCGATCTCGCTGAAGGAGGCTGTTGGGGGCGGCAAGGTGAAAGTGCCAACTGTCGATGGTCCGGTCATGCTCACGGTTCCGCCGCGCACCAACTCAGGCGCTGTGCTCCGTATCAAAGGCCGCGGTTTTACTGCCAAGACCGGCGCGCGGGGTGACCAGTTGGTGACCCTGATGATTCATTTGCCCACTGACGCTGTGGAACTGGCACGGTTGGGTGAGGTTCTCTCGGACAATGCTGTCCGGGAGAATATGAGTGTCTGAAATTTCGCCTCTGTCGCCGGAGGCTCGTGCCCATCTTCCGGAGACGGCTTACGCTGATGAAAGCGAGGCGAAATGGTTCGCTCGGCTTGGATTGACGGGCCAGGTCGTGCAAGTCGCTAAACGTGTCGGTGTGGGCGTCTATAGCGACGGGTTCATCCATGCTGGTAACTTCGCCTATCTGTCGCTTGTATCGCTGTTCGCATTTTGCGTTGTCGCGGCTGCCATCGCCGGAGCATTTGGCCAGACGGAGTCTGGGCTTGCATTGATTGATGCATTTTTCAGGACTGTCCCCCCCAGCGTTGCCGGCGCCCTTCAGGGGCCAGTTGAGTCGGCCATGACAGCGCGTTCGGGACCATTATTGTGGCTAAGTGCCGCAGTCAGCCTATGGACAGCCGCGAGCCTTATTGAGACGTTTCGTGACGTTCTCTATCGCTCTTATGGTGCGACGCCAAGCCGCGCATTCTGGCATTATCGCCTCGGGTCGCTTGGCGCGATTATTGCTTCGGTTGTGCTCGCAATGGTCGCATTTTCGGCGCAGGTGCTGGTGACAGCCGCCGAAGAGCTGGTCTACCTGTACATTCCGACAGCGCAGACCGTTGCGAGTTATTTCGCATGGGGCCGGATCATTCCCTTTTTTGCCCTGTTTGTTGCCATTTACGTGATTTTCGCTGGCCTCACGCCATCCAAATACCGTTCGGCTGAATTTCCCAAATGGCCGGGGCCAGCGTTGGTGAGTATCTGGTGGCTTGGCCTGACTGCTCTGCTGCCGGTGTTTCTGTCGAGTGTGAGCAATTATGATCTTGCTTATGGAAGCTTGGCCGGGGTGATGGTCGCGCTTATCTTTTTCTATCTGATCGGGCTTGGATTGGTGACCGGCGCGCAACTGAACGCGGCGCTGGCCAACGCACATGAAAATGGACTAAAGCACGCCCACGAAAATTCACCTGACCAATGAGGATATTATGACCGGATTGATGGCTGGCAAACGCGGGCTGATTATGGGGCTTGCTAACGACAAGTCGCTCGCATGGGGCATAGCCAAGCGCTTGCATGCCGAAGGCGCCGAATTGGCGTTTAGCTATCAAGGCGAGGTGATGGAAAAGCGTGTGCGGCCTCTGGCTTCACAACTTGGCTGCGATTTTCTCATTGATTGCGATGTCGCCGACATGGCCAATCTTGACCGGGCATTTAATACGCTAGCCAGCAGATGGCCAACGATCGATTTCGTGGTGCATGCCATTGGCTTCACTAACAAGGAAGCGTTGCGCGGGAAATATTTCGATGTCGGTCTGGACGATTTCCTGATGACCATGAACATCAGCGTCTACAGCTTTACCGCCGTGGCGAAGCGGGCTGCCGCAATGATGAAACCGCTCGATCCGGAAACGGGCGAGGGTGGCGGTTCGCTGCTAACGCTCAGCTATTATGGCGCTGAAAAAGTGATGCCCCATTATAATGTCATGGGCGTGGCCAAGGCAGCGCTGGAAACATCGGTCAGATATCTGGCCAATGACGTGGGGCCTCAGGGTATCCGCGTGAACGCCGTTTCGGCGGGTCCGATCAAGACGCTTGCGGCATCTGGCATCGGTGACTTCCGGTATATTTTGAAATGGAACGAGCTGAATACACCACTGCGCCGCAATGTGACCATTGATGATGTGGGATCGTCTGCATTATATTTCCTGTCCGACCTTGCGGCTGGCGTTACAGGCGAAATTCATCATGTCGATGCCGGATACCACACCGTTGGCATGAAGCAGGAGGATGCTCCTGATATCGCGATAGCCTGATGATATTCGGGCATAGCTACGAGCTGCTCCTGTTGCTCGTGGGCTGTGCCCTGCTTTTCGCTGTGCACGGATATTGGGAGGCGTGGAGTCCCGGTAACGCTTATCATTTTTCGTGCAATCCGGACGGGGATAGGCAAAGAGCAAGTGAGATATAGTTCGGTCTCCACGCAAAAAACGGAATTAGAAGATGAGCTTTAACACCTTTGGCCGCGTGTTCCGTTTCACTACCTGGGGTGAAAGCCATGGTCCTGCATTAGGTGCGGTCGTGGACGGTTGCCCGCCCGGCATTGCGCTCAGTGAAGCCGACATCCAGCCATTTCTCGACAAACGCCGCCCCGGTACGTCGCGCTTCACAACGCAGCGGCAGGAACCTGATCAAGTTCGTATATTATCCGGCGTGTTTGAGGGCCGCACAACAGGCACGCCGATTTCGCTGATGATCGAAAATGTCTACCAGCGGTCGAAGGACTATTCCGACGTTGCGAAGGCCTATCGTCCGGGACATGCCGATTACAGCTATGATGCCAAATACGGCTTTCGCGACTATCGCGGGGGTGGCCGGTCAAGTGCGCGGGAAACAGCTGCCCGCGTGGCGGCAGGTGCGGTTGCACGTGCGGTCCTGCCCGATGTGGACATTCTCGCTTATGTCGCGGAAATCGGTGGTGACGCCATAAACCGCGACAATTTTGAAGCGGCGCAAATTGCCAAGAACCCGTTCTTCTGCCCGGACGAGGCAGCAGCAGGGCGTTGGGAGAAATTGGTCGACGAGGCCCGCAAAGCTGGATCGTCGCTTGGCGCAGTCATTGAATGCGTCGCGACTGGAGTGCCACCCGGCTGGGGTGCGCCATTATATGCAAAACTCGATAGCGAACTTGCCGCCGCGATGATGAGCATTAACGCCGTAAAGGGCGTTGAGATCGGCGCCGGCTTTGGCGCGGCCCGTTTGCGTGGTGAGGAAAATGCAGACCGCATGCGTCCTGCCGCTGAAGGGTCGAACCATCCAGAATTCATGGCTAATAACGCTGGCGGCATCGCAGGCGGCATTTCAACAGGGCAACCTGTGCTTGTGCGCGTCGCTTTCAAGCCAACGTCTTCCATCCTCACGCCTGTCGAAACGGTTACACGGGATGGCGATGCTACCGACATTGTCACCAAGGGCCGCCATGACCCCTGTGTGGGCATCAGGGGTACGCCTGTGGTTGAAGCAATGATGGCGCTGGTGCTGGCAGACCAGAAGCTGCTGCACCGTGCCCAATGCGGCTAAAGGTCCGCGATGCCAAAAATCGACCTTGAAGCGATTCCGATAAGCAACGCAACTGGTTACCCCGCGCCCTTTGATGTCGAAGTGCAAGGCCGGTGGTGGCGGCGCTTGGCCGCCGAAGCCGGGCTAACAAATATGGGCGCTAGCCATGTGGTGCTAAAACCCGGTGGCTGGTCTTCGCACCGCCACTGGCACCATCAGGAAGATGAGCTTGTAATCATCCTATCTGGCGAGGCAGTCTTGGTTGAAGATGATGGCGAGACAATCCTGCAGGCAGGAGATGTCGCGGCATGGGCGGCTGGTGTCACCAACGGCCATCACCTCATCAACCGAACCGACAAAAACTGCGTTTTCGTAGCAGTTAGCGCAGGGCATCGCGCTGCGGGTGGTGTCTATGCCGACATTGACATGACATTTGGCGATGATGGCTATTTCCGCAAGGATGGCACGCCCTATCCCACGGAACGGATCAAGTAACGGCGCGCTCGATGCGTTCGATGGTCCAGGGCTCTTCGGAAGCCGCGGCATACCATTCTTCCATCCATGGGTGCGCCATGATGGCTTCGACATAGGCTTGCGCAAAACCAGGGAGCGTGAAACCATAAGTGACAAAGCGCGTGACCACTGGTGCAAGCATGATGTCCGCCGCGCTGAAGGTCCCAAACAGATAGGGGCCGCCCTTGCCGAAACGTGATCGTGCCTCAGCCCATGTCTGCAGGATTCGGATGGCATCGGTACGTGTTTCTTCCGATACCGTCACATCGCTAAATGTTTTGCGCGTGTTCATGGGGCATTCGCGGCGCAATGATGTGTAACTGCAATGCATCTCGGCTGCGATTGAACGCGCCATTCCGCGCGCGACATCATCCTTTGGCCAGTAACGGTCGCGCCCGACTTTGTCGGCCAGATAATCAATGATGGCCAGACTGTCCCAGACAACGGCTTCATTGTCCCACAGTATAGGAACCTTGCCCGATGACGGCGCGAGGTCTTCCTCGCGCTTGCGCTCGTCCCATCCGGTATCGAACAAGGGAACTGTGATCTCGTCGAAATGAAGGCCGGACTGTTTGGCGGCGAGCCAGCCACGCAGCGACCAGCTTGAATAGGCCTTGTTACCGATGATGAGTTTTAGCGTCATGGCATCTTTAATGACCGCTGTTTGCGTGCATGTCGAGAGGGTGCAGCCAAGGCCTTGCGAACTTTATCTACGACGCCACAGCCTCGAGTACAGCCGCGCGTAATTCTTCGATCCCGCCACGTTTTTCGGCGGAGGTGATCGATAGGTCTGGATAAGCGGCCACATGTTTACGCAGCTTCGCCATGGTATCAGCTTCTACCGCCGCAAGATCGCTCGCTTTGATTTTGTCAGTCTTTGTGAGCACAATGCGGTAACTGATCGCAGCATTATCGAGCATAGACATTATGTCATGATCGACCTCCTTTATGCCGTGGCGGCTGTCGATTAAAACAAACACACGCTTCAACACGACGCGACCACGCAAATAGTCGTTGATCAGATAGCGCCATTGCTGGACGGTCTTGATTGGCGCTTTGGCATAGCCATAGCCTGGCATGTCGACGATTCGAAAGACCGCCGGATCCCCCACATCGAAGAAATTCAACTCTTGTGTTCGTCCTGGAGTATTTGACGCGCGGGCCAAATTGTTACGGTTCACAAGCGCGTTAATGAGGCTCGACTTGCCGACGTTCGACCGGCCGGCAAAGGCGATTTCCGGAACAGTTGGCTCGGGCAGAAATTCGAGCTTTGGTGCCGATTTCAAAAACACGATTGGCCCGGAAAATATCTTGGTCGTCGGCTCAGTCATGGCGCGGCGCCCTGTCTTCGATAAGACGCATGCCCGATGGCCTTGGAGCATAGGCCGCCAGCATCGCAACGTCGGACTTGGAAGGTACCTGCGACGTCACGCCTTTGCCTTCTCCCGCGCACGCTCTTCGGCGTCACGTGCCATTTGCTCCCGCAATACGGGGTGTCGAGAGTATAACCACTTTTGCTGGGCGATCGACACCAGGTTCGACATCACCCAATATAGCTGAAGACCAGCGGCAAACGGTGCCATGATGAACATCAGGAACCATGGCATGACGGCAAAGACTTGCTTTTGCACTTCGTCCATTGGCTGCGGGTTAAGCCGCTGCATCAACCACATCGTCACACCGAGCAGAATCGGCAATACACCGATTGCGATGAAGGACGGCGGATCGAAGGGCAGCAGCCCAAACAGGTTGATAGGTGTCAACGGGTCGGGCGCTGACAAATCCTTCAGCCACAGCACGAACGGCTGATGGCGCATTTCAATCGACAGCAGCAGAATTTTGTAAAGCGCAAAGAAAATGGGGACCTGAAGCAAGATAGGCAGGCAGCCCGCGAGCGGATTGACCTTCTCCTCCTTGTACAATTTCATCATTTCCTGCTGCAAGCGCGGTTTGTCGTCTTTCCAGCGTTCCTGAAGCGCTTTTAGCTTGGGCTGAACCGCGCGCATTTGCGCCATTGACGCAAATTGCTTTTGCGCGACAGGATACATGAAGCCGCGGACAATGACTGTCAGGCCAATGATTGCGAGGCCGAAGTTGCCAAACAGGCCGAAAAGATAGTGCAATATCCAGAAGAACGGGATGGCTATGAACCAGAACCAGCCCCAATCAATCGCGTAATCCAGATATGGGATGCCCAGCTTTTTTGAATAGCCGTCGAGCACAGCCATTTCCTTTGCGCCCGCGAATAGGCGTGAATTTGTTTCCAATGCCGCGCCTGCGGCAACGGTGGTGTAGCGCGTGGGAATAACTTGTGCCTGATAGACATCTCCGACCGCGCGGAATTTGGCCGATACGGGTGTTTTTTGATCAGGAATAAGCGCGCCCAGCCAATATTTGTCGGTGAACCCTAACCAACCGCCAGTGCTGGTGAACGAGGTCTCGCCTTTGTTTTCGGCAACATCGACATAGCCCCAATCATAATTGGGCTTGTTGTCGAAAACGCCCATTGGTCCAATGTGAATATGCGTGAAAATAGAGCCGCCTTTAGTGGAGTCCGCGGGTTTGCCCGTCCGGCTCAGCAAGGCAAAGTTTGCAATCTGTGCAGGCGCCGCGCCGCCATTGGTGAACCGCTGCTTCGCGGTGATCATATAATTTTCGTCAATCGACAAAATGATCTCGAATTTCTGACTTTGGGCGTTCACCCAGCTCAACGTTACAGGCGTCGACGGCGTCAGCTTATTGGCACTTGGCGTCCAGACGGTTTTGTCGTCTGGCGCGATAATGCCTGTGCCTGCCCAGCCAAAGCGCGCAAAATAGGCGTCTTTCGTGCCTGACGGCGCAAAGAGGCGAACGGGAGCGGAGTCTTTTGCGAGCTCCATCCGATGTGCGAGCAGAACGAGATCATCGATCTTGGCGCCTTCAAGATTGATCGAACCTTTGAGCTTCGGCGTTTCTACAAGCACACGTGCAGAGGACTGTAGCGCATTACCCAAGGGGACGGCTTGCACCTTGGCAGGCGCTGCGTCGGCGGGTACGTCGGAGGTTGCAGCGCCAGTCTGGCTTGCGGTAGACTTGGCGGTGCTTGTGACTGGAGCGGGTGTTGGCAAGAAATAGCTGGCGACATAGGGCCAGCCGAACAGGATCAGGCCAGTCAGCAAAACTGCAAATATCAAATTGCGTTTATCGTCCACGTCTATAAATCCCCGTTAATCAGTCGTTTGGGCGTCATGGCACTGGGTCATATCCGTGCCCACCCCAAGGTTGGCAGCGCAATAGCCGTTTGGTGGCCAACCAGCCACCCTTAATTGCGCCATGTTTCTGCAATGCCTCAATCGTATATGCCGAGCAGCTTGGGCTATATCTGCATGTCGGCGGAAGGATGCGCGATGGCCCTACCTGCCATACCCGAGCCACAAGAATGAGAAGCCGCGCGATCACATTATTTCTCGATCGCGGCAGAAATAGGGTTAAGTTTTCCCAATGCTTTGACCAGATCAAAACGCAATGCGGCAAAATCACGTTCAATACCGCTGTCACGACCAATGAGGACGTGGTCTGCGCCTGCCTTGCCTTTTTCCCCAAGCAGTTCTTGCGCGAGTGCGCGAAAACGGCGGCGCATGCGGTTTCGGACGACGGCATTACCCACCTTTTTGGTGATCGTGATTCCCAACCGGATGTCCGATGTTTCATCCTGCCGGTCGCGAACCAGCAAAACAAAACCGGGAGTTGCATATCGCTTCCCCCGGTTGGCGGCCAGAAATTCCGACCTTTTTGTGATGACGCTGTAACCGCGCATCTCGCGGTTCGCCTGCGGCGTAATTAGGCCGAGAGTTTCTTGCGGCCGCGGGCGCGACGGGCGTTCAGGATGTTGCGGCCAGCAGCGGTTGACATACGGAGACGAAAACCGTGGCGACGGGCACGCACGAGATTGCTCGGCTGAAAGGTGCGCTTCATGACTGTAATCCTTAAATTTTTTGCGTCTTGAAATGAACACGGCCGCCGAATCTGCGCAGCGACCGCTTCTGTTGCTGTGGCCGATACTGTCAGGGCTGTTAAAAGTCAACATGGGTCACGGCATTTTCGTGTCGATGTCATCACGACGGAACAGGTGCATGAAATCCCCTTTGACGTCGGGAAACGGCGGCCGGCGCTTGATCTTGCTCCGTCGCAAGGCCCAATTGGCCCAATGCGCATAATCCGGATGGCGACGGGACAGCCGCGCATAACGTTTTTTGGCCCAAAGCGAGTGTTTCAGAATCAGCGCAAGCCCGATTGGAAGAATGATGAGTGGTCCCGGCCCCGGAATAGGCCCCAACAGTGGGGCGCCGAGTAAAAGTAGCCAGCCAAGCATCAGCATGCACCAGCGAAAGGCGTTGGTATCGCGCCAAGAAGGTCCGGAACGTCTCTGCATCTTTTATGATGTGGGGGAACCGCTATCGACACGCAAGTGACACGACCATAATTTAAGCGGGATTTATTGGCTTTAAATTCATCCTTTTCGCGCAAAAGGGCTGTAAATCTCGGCAACTCGGACTATGTTGGTCGCAATATGACAAAAGCGCTCTCCCACCTTCACCATATCGGCGTTTTGCCGGCCGATATCGACTTCATGGGGCACGTGAACAATGCTCGTTATCTGAACTGGGTTCAGGATGCCGTGTTGGCGCATTGGCATAAGCTTGCACCACCTGAGGCCGCCGCCAAATATTTATGGGTGGCGCTGAAGCATGAGATTACATATCGCAAACCGGCCTTTCTCGAGGACGAGGTGATTGCATCAGTCGTATTGGAAAAAGTGCAGGGCGCACGATCCTTTTACGACACGGTGATCAAGCGCGGTGAAGAGGTTTTGGCTGAGGTCAAGTCAAGCTGGTGCTGCATCGACGCAGAAACCATGCGCCCCGCCCGCATAGCGTCCGACATTCAGGCCTACTTCTTCCAGAAGGATTGATGCCGTAACCGTCTTCAGGATGACGTTCCTGAAGACGTTAAATGACTTCAAAAAATAGGGTCGTCGGTGGCATTGCGGATTGGCGTCACGACATTGTGGATGCCGCACTCAACCTTGTCCCAGCCTTTCCACCGACCCGAGCGAGGGTCTTCGCCGGGAGCCACTTTGGTGGTGCATGGGGAGCAGCCGATGGAGGGATAGCCCTGTTCGACCAGCGGATGCGGCGGCAAATCATGCTCGGCCATGTAAGCGTCTATTCCGGCTTTGTCCCAATCGGCCAAGGGGTTCACTTTCAATCGGCCGTCTTCGATTTCAAACCGCGGAAGCGCCCTGCGCGTCGATGACTGGAACGCCTTGCGTCCCGTAAATTGCGCGTCAAAGCGGGCAAGGGCGGCAGTGAGAGGAAGCACCTTGCGAATGTTGCAACAGCCGTCTGGGTCATAAGACCAGCGCAGGCCAGTGTCATCCTTCTGCCGGAGCAGAGCGGGGTCAGGCGTCAAAATGCGCAGGTCGCGCAGGCCAAATATCGACCGGAGTTCTTCGCGATAACTAATCGTTTCGGGGAAATGCTTTCCGGTGTCGAGAAACAAGACAGGAATTGACGGGTCTAAACGCGCAATCAGATGCAGCAGAACGGCACTTTCTGACCCAAAACTGGATACGATCGCCGCATCGCCCAACATATTTTCCCGCAGCAAAATTGTCAGCATCTCGACCGTATCCTGTCCGCGAAACATATTGTTGAGGCGAACAGCGTCGGCCTCTGTGTAACGCGGCGCTGTATCGATTCGATCTGCGATGCGGACCTGTTCACCCATGGCGCAGTTTCCAGACGGGCGCGGCTGCATCGGCCGCTTTCTGGTAAACATGATCATAAGTCGACAGCGCACGGGCAACCGCCTCGGGGTTAAGTGATGCCTCGGGGGCAAAGCTGTCAAAGCCGCAGCGGCGCATGAATGCAATCTGATCGACCAGAACATCGCCTTGCGCGCGCAACTCGCCCCGGTAACCGGCCTCGCGCAAAATCCGCGCCGAGCTATAACCCCTGCCATCACGAAATTTGGGAAAGGCAATCTCAACGAGCGTCAGTCGGTCCAGGAAAGGAAATAAAGCCCGCGCATCATCGTCGGGTTCCAGCCGCACAGCAGTGGCGTTGGATTGATCCAGGAATGCATCCAGCGTGACCGAAGGCTGTTCCGTGACCTCGTCGGCGCGATAACGAAACTCAACCATAAATCGCCTCCTTGAAAGGGTCCAGTCCGACACGGCGATACGTATCGATGAAACGTTCATCGCCTTTGCGCAAAGATTTGTAGACGTCAGTCGCCTTTTCAACGGCGTCGACTACCCCGTCTTCGTCAAAGCCGGGACCAATGATTTTCCCGATGCTGACATCTTCTGCGCCCGAGCCGCCAAAGGTCAGCTGGTAGTTTTCGACGCCCTTACGGTCGACGCCCAATATGCCAATATGTCCGGCATGATGATGTCCGCAGGCGTTGATACAGCCGGAAATCTTGAGCTTGAGTTCGCCAAGATCCCGTTGCCGGTCCATGTCCGCAAATCGCGTGGCGATCTTTTGTGCAACCGGAATGGAGCGGGCATTTGCAAGGCTGCAATAATCAAGGCCGGGGCAGGCGATGATATCGCTGATCAGGCCAAGGTTGGCATTGGCCAGATCAGCTTCGCGCAAACCCTGCCACACGGCATGGAGATCACGTTTCGCAACATAAGGCAGTACGATATTCTGCGCATGGGTGACACGCAATTCATCGAATCCATATTTTTCTGCAAGCTCAGCCATCACGTCAATCTGCGTAGAAGTGGCGTCGCCCGGTATCCCGCCAATCGGCTTGAGGCTGATGTTCACGATCGCATATCCCGCTTGTTTGTGCGGTTTTACATTCTGGTCGAGCCACAGCGCGAAATCGGGATCGCTGCGGTCAGGCTCGATATCGGGAGCATCATAAGCTGGCGGCGCAAAAAACGCACAGATGCGCTCCAATTCGGCTAAGGGCGGGTCAATGCCCAATGTTTTGACATGCGCGAACTCTTCGGCAACCTGACGGCGATATTCGTCTGCGCCAATTTCGTGGATCAGGATTTTGATGCGCGCTTTGTAGATATTGTCGCGACGGCCATAGCGGTTGTAAACGCGCAGGCAGGCCTCGATGTAGCTCAGCAGGTCGTCTGCTTTCACAAATGGGCTGATTTCAGGGGCAATCATTGGCGTGCGGCCCATGCCGCCCCCGACAAAAACGCGC
The DNA here is from genome assembly GCA_038217195.1 of Sphingomonadales bacterium. GTDB lineage: Bacteria > Pseudomonadota > Alphaproteobacteria > Sphingomonadales > Sphingomonadaceae > Sphingorhabdus_B. Next base: position 96,493 of record JBBQPQ010000001.1, read on the forward strand.
GCTCCCAGTTCGCCATCATGTTTCACGAGCTCAAGGCCGATGTCGTGCAAACGCATGGCGGCGCGATCCTCTGCCGATGCAATCACGGCAATTTTGAACTTGCGCGGCAAATAGCTGAATTCGGGATGGAACGTCGACCATTGGCGTAACAGTTCTGCCCAAGGACGTGGATCGACGACTTCGTCAGCCGCGGCGCCTGCATATTGGTCAGATGAAATATTGCGGATGCAATTGCCGCTAGTCTGGATGGCATGCATCTCGACGGTCGCCAATTCCTCGAGAATATCGGCACATTCCTCAAGCTTGATCCAGTTGTACTGAATATTCTGGCGTGTTGTGAAATGGCCATAGTCGCGGTCATATTTGCGCGCAATATGCGCAAGCATGCGCATTTGCCGGGAATCGAGCGTACCATATGGTATCGCCACCCTAAGCATATAGGCGTGCAGCTGGAGATAAAGGCCGTTCATCAACCTAAGCGGCTTGAACTGGTCTTCGGTTATCTCGCCGGCAATCCGGCGGTTTATCTGGTCGCGAAACTCGGCAACACGGGCATCAACAATTGCTTGGTCATAATGGTCGTATTTGTACATGTCAGATAATCCAGTCGCCAGCCGCTGGGTCAGCGGGCTTTAATGTTAGGTCAGCGCGCACTGTTGGCCCAAGTGCGCGGATCCGGTCCTTGATGTGCGCTGGACGTGGCCCGTCGGGGGTGGGCAGGGCATCGATGATATAAGGTGCGTTGACGCGCCGTATGCCCTCTTCGGCGTGCAATATCGCCTCGCCATGTTCTCCAACATCGGCGGCGTCTTCGACATGAATGGACCAGCCGTTGCCCGTCCACCATGTCACCGCACCCGATGCCAGATCATTTCCCGTCAGTAATTTCACGCAATTTTCTCCGCCTGCTTGGCAAATTGGATAAGCCGGTTTTCGGCGTCGGATTTCAAAACGACATCGCCCACAATGATGATGGCAGGCGACTTAACCGCCTCACGTTCGATCATGTCGCCCAAGTCGGTCAATATGGTCCGCATGGCACGGGCATCCGGCCGCGTAGCACGTTCCAGAACCGCCACCGGTGTGTCCGGCGAAAGACCGTCACTGATCAGTTTCTCGGTAATGTCCGCCGCGGTGGCAACACCCATGTAGATGACGAGCGTTCGGCCTTTGCCCGCGAGCCCGGCCCAATTCTGGTCAGTCAAACCTTTGCACTGGCCAGCCACAAAAGTGACTGCACTTGCGGCATCGCGGTGCGTCAGCGGCAGCATCGTGGCCGCTGCTCCGCCCATAGCCGCAGAAATGCCGGGGACAACCTCAACATCTACTCCAGCGTCGCGGCAGGCTTCCGCCTCTTCACCGCCGCGCCCGAAAATGAACGGATCGCCACCTTTTAGCCGCACAACCATCAGCCCCGCCGTCGCCTCGCGCACCAGAATATCATTGATACCTTCCTGCGGCACGGAGTGGCGTGACCGGCTTTTTGCAACCGAGATCAATCGTGCTGCCGGATTGATAAGCGCCATGATTGCATCACCGACGAGGCCGTCGTGAACGACAACATCGGCCGACGAAATCAACCTTGCAGCCTTGATTGTCAGCAATTCCGGATCGCCGGGGCCAGCCCCGACCAGATATACGCGTGGTTTTTCCATGTTTGCGAAATGGACAATGTTGTACCTATCATCAAATCAGGATTAGTTGGCCGAGGGTTAGAAGAACTTTACCGTGCCGCGCTGTCATGCGCGCGGCCCATTTCGCGTATGGCCTCGACTTTTTGCTGAAGCGGTGTCCAATCATCCGCTTCTGCGATTGCCTTCCAGATATCCTCGACCTCCGTGATCAGCATCGAGCATATCGGACGTTGCGTCCAGTAAGCGTCAGGTTGGGTATCTGCCGGAGCATAATGTTGCAGCAGATCTAAAAAAGCCAAGAGATGTTTGCCGGGCGCATTGATCTGGCCAGATTTGCCATAACGATGTTGGTAGAAAAACTTGTCAATTGGAATCTTCTCTCGTGACATCGCCCGTTCTGCCGCCTCCACCAATTGCCTGTCCTCGGTTTCACTGCGCGAAACGACGCCCAGACGCCAGAGAAAGCGGCGGACAACGGCCCCTTGGTACAGACCGGGAAACCGCTCCAGCGCTGCTATCAGTGGCGGCGCTTCAGATAACAAACGCAGCGCAACCGCAAGCTGCCCTAGGTTCCAGTGCAAAGCTTCGGCCTGCCGGCCAAAGGAATATAGACCCGATTCGTCAAAATAAGCGGCGGTGAATTGATGGTCCCAGTATTCGGTGAACCGCCACGGGCCATAATCGAAGCTCTCGCCTGTTACATTGATGTTGTCGGTATTCAGCACACCATGCACGAAACCAGCGACCATGTAAGACGCCGCCAGATCGGCGACACGCTCGACGGCGAGATCAAGCAATTGCGCGGCAGCGTTCCCGGTCGGCTGCACATCAAATAATTGAGTCAGGCAATATTCGACCAGATGTTGCATGAAATCGGCATCACCTTCGGCTGCTATGCGCTGGAAACTGCCAATCCTGATATGGCTATGGCTAAGCCGGACCATGACCGCTGACCGGGCGGGTGACGGCTCGTCCCCGCGCAAAAGTTCTTCGCCGGTCTCGATGATGGAAAATGTTTTGGACGTATTGACGCCGAGCGCCTCCAGCATTTCAGTTGCCAGTATCTCGCGGACACCGCCCTTCAGGGTAAGCCGTCCATCGCCGCGTCGGCTATAGGGCGTCACGCCCGAACCTTTGGTCGCCAGATCGAGCAACCGGTTAAGTCCGTCCCTGATTTGCGCGAAAAGGAAACCGCGGCCATCACCAATTTCGGGATTATACACCCGGAATTGATGGCCATGATATTTCAACGCAAGTGGTTCGACCAGATTATCGGAAAGCGGTTGGAAGCGCCCAAAATGCCGCATCCAACTGGCGTCGTCATAATCAGCCAATCCAACAGCGGCCGCCCACCGGTCGTTCCGAAACCGCAGGCGCGTTTCCGGGAAATCCGCCGGGCGAACCGGGTCAGCAATTTTCCCGCCAAGTCTGGTGATTTGCGGATCGGGGCGGTAGGGGGATGGGGCTGGTTTGAAAATCATCCATCGCATCTGGGCGGTGCATCAGGGAAAGGCAAGTATGGCGGCAGTCCGCATCCTCCATTTGTGTAGCAGTTTCGACCGGGGCGATCAGGAATCACGTACGGTTCGTCTTATGAATTATTTTGGCGATCAGGCCGAGCATGTCGTATTGTTTTCAAAAGCCGAGGCATTTTCAGCGGCAGATGCAATAGACAAGCGGGTCAAAGTGCAATTTCCAAAAGACGCCGGCCCGTCGCTTTCTGGATTTCCGGGCATGGGCCGATACCGCCAACTCGCCAGCTACATGAAGAAATTTCATCTGGTACTCAGCTACAATTGGGGTGCCATAGATGGTGTCATGGCGCACACACTGTTTACGCGGAGCATGAGTTTGCCTCCGCTGATCCATCATGAGGACGGCTTTGCACAGAATGAAATCGAACGACTTAGCAAGAGGCGCAACTGGTTCCGCGCAATCGCCTTGCAGCGGACAAACGCCCTTGTCGTCCCATCTAAAACTCTGGAACACGTTGCACGCACGGTCTGGCACCAACCGATGGACAAAATCTGCCGTTTCCCAAATGGTATCGATACAGTACATTATAACAGCCGTCCGCAGCGTGGGTCGTTTCCGGGGTTTCAGAAACATGACGGCGAAATTGTGGTGGGTACAATCGCAGAACTCGAGCCGGTAAAGAATTTGCCACGGCTCGTCAGGGCAGTCGCCGCGGCCGGCCCGAATATTCGCCTCGCTATTGCAGGCGAGGGCCCTGAGCGAGAATCCATTTTGGCGGAAGCTGCGCGGCTGGGGATTTCAGATCGCGTGATGATGCCCGGTTTCCTACGCGATCCTGCTCGTTATATCCGCCTGTTCGACATCTTTGCGCTTTCGTCGGACAGCGAACAATATCCCGTTTCATTGGTTGAGGCGATGACAAGCGCATTACCAATCGTTTCTACAGATGTAGGCGATATCCCTAATATCGTCGCACGAGATAACGCGCCATACATCGTGGCGCGAAAGGATGAGGCAGCACTTGCCAATGCCATTGGCATCTTGGCAAATGATATCGACAAGCGCACGAAGCTGGGTACTGCCAACCGCGATTTGGCATGCGCAAAATATGATGAGGCGACGATGTTCGCGCGCTACCGACAGCTATATGGTTCGGCCATGAAACGTGCCGATTTTGCGCGACAAAGCTAGTTAATTGCGATAGCGCGCCTGCAGAAAGCGGGTTGAACAGCGCTTTAAACGATGATTTTTTAGGGGTTGTGATTGTGTTCAAGGGCTTAAAACCCATTATCTACGGCGGCCGCGAAGTTTGGCCATTGGTCGAAGGTGGCAAAGGTGTTGCTGCAACCAATCATGCAAGTTCGGGCGCTTGGGCTGCTGCTGGCGGTATTGGCACTGTGTCGGCGGTAAACGCCGACAGCTACGACGAAAATGGCGAAATGATCCCGCAGGTTTTCCATGGTAAAACGCGGGCCGAACGCCATGAAGAGTTAGTTGAATACGGGATTCGCGGCGGTATCGCGCAGGTGCGGCTCGCACATGAAATAGCCAACGGCCGGGGCGCAATCAACATTAATGTGCTGTGGGAAATGGGCGGTGCGCAGCGAATTTTGCACGGCATCCTCGAAGCGACGAAGGGCATGGTCACGGGCGTTACATGCGGCGCTGGTATGCCGTACAAGCTGTCCGAGATCGCTGCGCAATATGGCGTATATTATCTGCCAATCGTAAGCTCCGCACGCGCCTTTCGTGCGTTGTGGAAGCGCGCTTATCACAAAGTGCCTGAGTGGCTCGGTGCCGTGGTATATGAAGATCCGTGGCTCGCGGGCGGGCATAACGGCCTGTCAAATGCTGAAGATCCACGTAGTCCTGAAGATCCCTATCCACGGGTAAAGGCGTTGCGCGATGTCATGCGGGTGGAGGGCATATCCGATGATGTGCCTATCATCATGGCGGGCGGCGTCTGGTTTCTGCGGGAGTGGAATGACTGGATCGAAAATCCCGAATTGGGACAGATCGCATTCCAGTTGGGCACCCGCCCGCTTCTGACGCAGGAAAGCCCTATTCCAAAGGGCTGGAAAGATGCGTTGACGCAGATTCCGGAAGACGGTGTTCTGTTGCATCAGTTTTCGCCGACCGGCTTTTATTCAAGCGCCGTTATCAACCCGTTTTTGCGTGAACTTCAGGCGCGTTCGGATCGTCAGATTTCGTTCGTCCAAGCCGCAGATGCCGAACATAGCACGCAGCTCGACGTTGGTGTGAAGGGCAAGAATTTTTGGGTGAAGCCCACTGACCTAATGAAGGCGCGCGAATGGGATGCGCGCGGCTTTACCGTCGCTTTGAAAACTCCAGACAATACGCTGGTGTTCGTAACACCATCGTCAGGAGAGGTTATCCGCAAAGACCAAAAGGATTGCATGGGCTGCTTGTCGCATTGTGGATTTTCATCATGGAAAGACCATGACAATAACTCAACGGGCCGCCTCGCAGACCCGCGCAGCTTCTGCATTCAGAAGGCATTGCAGAATATTGCCCATGGTGCTCCGATCGACGAGAATCTAATGTTTGCCGGACACAGCGCCTATTTGTTCGGAAAAGATCCGTTTTATTCCAACGGTTTTGTTCCAACTGTACAACAATTGGTGGACCGCATTCTGACTGGCGATTGAGCTCAATCGGGCGTTTACCGATTGTTGACCTTGTTTGCGTACATTGATCACAAGGGGGTCAATATGAGCTACACGACGTCTCAATTTCGTAAAGTACCGCCCGCGCGGCTTGAGCAGCGCGAGACCCAGCGCCATCAGGTTCTGTTGGGAAAGGTCACCGTCCGAAAGCATGCCAAACAGCCTATTTCTGCGTCGCTTGTCGATGTTTCAGTTTATGGCTGCCGTGTTCTGTTCGAAGGCGGCGTGAAAGTGGGCGACCGTCTATGGTTGCGGCTTGCTGGAAGCGAGCCCATTGGCGCAACGGCTGTATGGTCGGAAGGCGACCGGCTGGGATGCAAATTTGACGATACGCTGGATCGCAATCTGTTCCGAGCGCTCACACTGCAGGCCAGTTAAATACGCAGGTCAACGGGGGCTTTGCCCTACTGCCAGCCCTCAAGAACCTGATCAGGTGGTCGGTGGCCGTCAGCCCACACACGGATATTGGTGATGACCCGCTCGCCGGATGCTTCTCTACCTTCGAAAGTCGCGCTGCCCAAATGGGGTAGCAACACGACATTGGGTATGTTGAAGAGTCGTGCATTGACAGCTGGCTCATGTGTATACACGTCAAGCCCTGCGCCAGCTATCTGTCCGAGCTCCAGCGCATCGATCAATGCGTCCTCGTCAATCAATTCGCCGCGTGAACTGTTGATGATATAAGCGTTTGGTTTCATCAGTGCGATGCGATCGGCATTGATGATTTTGTCTGTTTCCGATGTCAGGGGGCAATGCAGGCTAATTATGTCTGCCCTCGACACAAGGCGGTCAATATCAGGCTCAAAGGTGATGCCCAATTCATCTTCGACGCTTGCCGGCAGACGGTATCGCTTGTTGTAGACAATGTTAAGTCCAAATGCTTTTGCTCGCAGTGCCACCGCCTCGCCGATACGGCCTAGACCGATGATGCCAAGTGTCTTTCCGCCAATGCGATGGCCAAGCATGCCCGTTGGGCTCCAGCCACGCCATTCGCCATTGCGCATCGCACGGTGCCCTTCGCCAAGCCGCCGAGGTACATTGAGAATGAGCGCCATCGTAAGGTCTGCCGTGTCGTCAGTGAACACGCCGGGCGTATTGGTAACAATGATTCCCCGGGTCTTTGCGGCTGCCAGGTCGATATGGTTGACCCCGGCACCATAGCTGGCGATGAGCTTGAGCCGCGGCGGCGCAGCAGCAATGATCTCTGCATCAATTTTGTCTGTTACCGTTGGCACTAAGACGTCGCAATTTACCATGGCCTCGATGAGCGCTTCGCGTGGCAACGGCGTATCATCGGCATTAAAGCTGGCATCGAACAATTCAGCCATCCGGCTTTCAACGGCAGGCAATAGTTTGCGCGTAACGTGGATGGATGGACGTTCGATGCGGCTGAGTTCGGGCATGAATGTGACTAAAGCTGAATTCGCCCCAAGGTCAAGACAGGATGGTTGCGCTGGCCGTCGGGCTTACCGTATAGACAGCGTTGGTGGTGACGAAATATGGCTGATCTCGATAAATCAATTGTTTGTTTGGGCTCGATTGCGCTTGCGCTTTTCGGTGCCGCTGCCGCTGCTGGACAGGCGCAAAAGACGCCTTATTGGGCATCAATTGCGGAGTCCGAGGCACGGATGCGCACAGGGCCAAGCACCGAATTTCCGGTCAAATGGGTCTACAAACGGCATAATTTGCCAGTAAAAGTTCTGGCGGTTCATAGCGTGTGGCGCAAGGTGCAGGATATTGACGGGGATGAAGGGTGGTTACATGTCCGGTTGCTAAGTCCGAAACGCTCAGCAATCGTGAACGGCACCGAAATTGGAACGTTGCGCGACGCACCTGATCCTGGTGCGCACATTTCCTGGCGCGTTGAACCTGGCGTTGTCGGGTTGATTGAGGATTGCGACAAAACCTATTGCCGTTTCGAAACCGATGGGCGGTACGGCTATATTGAAACCGCGCGAATCTGGGGCGATGAAAACCCCTGATACCCCAGCGCGATTACGTGCTGTCTAAGCTTCGACGCGTTCTGCAAGAACGGTCAAGCCCGTTTCATTCACTTCGGCAAAACCACCAGCAACTATGAGCCGCTCGGGCTTTGCACCTTGCGTCTTGTAAATTTCCAACGCAGCATCATCACGCAACGTGCTCATCATCGGGCTATGGCCCTCCAACACACCGAAGTCGCCCTCAGTGCCCGGAACGACGACCATATAGACGTCGTCCGAGCGATAGAGTTTCTCAGGGGTTACGAGTTCGAATTTCAGTGGCATGATGGCTTATGCCGCCTCCGCAGCCATCTTGGCGGCCTTTGCAACCGCTTCTTCAATTCCACCGACCATGTAGAAAGCAGCTTCTGGAAGATGGTCATATTCGCCTTCGACCACTGCCTTGAACGATTTCACGGTGTCTTCGACCTGAACGAACTTACCTTCGATGCCCGTGAAGACCTGCGCCACGAAGAAAGGCTGCGACAGGAAGCGCTGGATTTTGCGCGCGCGGGTCACGGTCAACTTGTCGTCTTCCGACAGTTCATCCATACCCAAAATCGCGATGATGTCCTGCAGTGACTTGTACTTCTGCAAGGTTTCCTGAACGCGGCGGGCAGTGTCATAATGCTCTTGACCGACAACCGCTGGTGTCAAAACGCGGCTGACCGAGTCAAGCGGGTCAACGGCTGGATAAATGCCAAGCTCCGAAATCGCACGATTCAGCGTGGTCGTAGCGTCCAAGTGGGCAAACGACGTAGCAGGGGCTGGATCGGTCAAGTCATCTGCGGGAACGTAGATTGCCTGAACAGAGGTAATCGAACCCTTGGTGGTCGAGGTAATGCGTTCCTGCAACTGACCCATGTCCGTTGCAAGTGTTGGCTGATAGCCCACGGCCGAAGGAATACGGCCAAGAAGTGCGGACACTTCGGACCCGGCCTGCGTGAAGCGGAAAATATTGTCGACGAAAAACAGAACGTCCTGGCCTTCTTCGTCGCGGAAATATTCAGCCATGGTGAGACCTGACAGGGCCACACGTGCACGCGCACCGGGGGGCTCGTTCATCTGGCCGAAGACCAGCGCAACCTTGGAACCTTCTGGTGTCGGGTTGCCATCGGCATCCTTTGCAATAACGCCAGCGTCGAGGAATTCGTGATACAGGTCGTTACCTTCGCGGGTACGTTCGCCAACGCCGGCAAACACCGAAACGCCGCCATGGCCCTTCGCGATGTTGTTGATCAGTTCCTGAATAAGAACGGTCTTGCCAACGCCGGCACCGCCGAACAGACCGATCTTGCCGCCCTTTGCATAAGGCGCGAGCAAATCGATGACCTTGATGCCAGTGACGAGAATTTCAGCCTCGGTCGACTGGTCTGTGAACAATGGCGCTTCGGCGTGGATCGGGTTGGACTTTGCAGCGCCGACGGGGCCGCGCTCGTCAATTGGTTCACCAATGACGTTCATGATGCGGCCAAGGGTCATTGGGCCAACAGGCACAGAAATTTGCGCGCCGGTGTCGCGAACTGGCTGACCACGGGTCAGGCCTTCAGTCGCGTCCATCGCGATCGTACGGACGGTGTTTTCGCCCAAATGCTGGGCCACTTCGAGGACGAGGCGGTTGCCGTTATTGTCGGTTTCAAGCGCCGAAAGAATTGCCGGAAGCTGTCCGTCGAATGAAACATCGACGACCGCGCCGATGACTTGGCTGATACGGCCGGTTGCGCCAACAACGTTAACTGCAGTCTGACCCGAGCCAGCCTTGGGGGCAGGTGCCTTGCTTGTGGCCTTGGGCGCAGCAGCTTTTGCGGGAGCAGCTGCTTTCGGAGCAGCTGCCTTTGGAGCGGCGGTCTTTTTAGGGGCGGTTGCCATGTCTGTCTTCCTTGCGTTTGTTTTATCGAGCTTTTTGGACTAACGCTCGCATTTCTGTTTCACTTCGTTCCATCGACCACTAGAGTCGAGGCACGTATCAATTTTTAACCACTCGCTGTTCCAAAAACCAGACCAGCGCAATCATGAAAAGGGCAATGCCAACGAGGCAGCCCTTTCGCTTCAACTACAGCGCTTCTGCGCCAGCAATAATTTCAATCAATTCAGTCGTAATTGCCGCTTGGCGCGAGCGGTTATACTGAATGGTGAGCTTGTTAATCATGTCACCCGCGTTACGCGTTGCGTTGTCCATCGCAGTCATTTTTGAACCTTGCTCCGACGCCGCATTTTCGCGTTGGGCACGCAGAAGCTGCACCGACACGTTGCGCGGTAGCAGGTCAGCGAGGATTTCTTCTTCGTCGGGTTCGTATTCGACCGAAGCAGAGACAGCAACTGATCCGCCGTCGCCAGCTACCGCGACCGGCATCAATTGAATGGCGGTCGGTTCCTGTGTCAGCACGGTAACGAATTTCGAAAACAGCAGATGCGCGACGTCAAACTCACCTGCTTCAAATCGCGCAGTCAGATCTTCGCCCCAGGCTTGTACATCGGCAAAGCTTAATTTGCCAAGATCACCGGGCTCAATGCTGTGGATGATATCGCCACGGAAGGTCCGGCTCAGCTGGTCTTTGCCTTTTTTACCGATCGTATAGAATTTGACGGTCTTTCCAGCAGCGCGAAGCTCTTCGGCCTTTTTGCGGGCGAGGCGAACGATGTTGGTGTTGAACGCACCAGCTAAACCCTTGTCCGACGTCGCAACGACGAGCAGATGCACATCATCCTTACCGGTTCCGGCAAGCAGCTTCGGCGATTGCGGGCCGACGGTGACCTTAGACGCAATGCTGGATACCACTGCTTCAAGACGTTCGGCATAAGGCCGCGCCGCTTGCGCCGCTTCGGTCGCTCGACGCAGTTTCGCAGCGGCGACCATTTTCATCGCCTTAGTGATCTTCTGGGTCGACTTGACCGAGTTGATCCGCATTTTGAGGGCCTTAAGAGACGCCATCTAACTTCCTCACTTTCGTCATTCCCGCATAGGCGGGAATCCAACTCCTGATCTTTGGGCCTGAACCGAAAGCTCAGGGGTTGAGCCCCCGCGTGCGAGGGGGTGACGGTTAAAATAGGTTACGCAAAATTCTTCGTGAATTTGTCGAGTGCAGCCATCAACGCCTTCTTGCTGTCGTCGCTGAAGTCGCGGCTATCGCGGATGGTCTTCAGGATATCGGCATGGTTGGCGCGCAGGTCAGCGAGCATCGCTTCTTCGTAGCGGGTAACATCGACGACTGGGATGCCATCGAGATAACCGTTGGTGCCCGCAAAGATCGACGCGGTCTGCTCTTCAAACGGAAGCGGCGAAAACTGCTTCTGCTTCAACAACTCGGTCAGACGCGCACCGCGGTTGAGCAGCTTTTGCGTCGATGCATCCAAGTCCGAACCGAACTGCGCAAACGCAGCCATTTCGCGGTACTGCGCAAGCTCAAGTTTAATCGAGCCCGACACCTTTTTCATTGCCTTTGTCTGGGCAGCCGAACCGACGCGGCTCACGGATAGACCCACGTTAATTGCAGGGCGGATACCCTGGAAGAACAGATCGGTTTCAAGGAAGATCTGCCCATCGGTGATCGAAATCACGTTGGTCGGAATATAAGCGGAAACGTCACCAGCCTGTGTTTCGATGATGGGCAATGCCGTCAACGAACCACCGCCATTTGCGTCACTCATCTTCGCGGCACGCTCAAGCAAGCGGCTGTGCAGATAGAAAACGTCGCCGGGATAGGCTTCACGGCCTGGAGGACGGCGAAGCAGCAAGGACATCTGGCGATAGGCCACAGCTTGCTTTGACAAATCGTCATATACGATCACGGCATGCATGCCGTTGTCGCGGAAGAACTCGCCCATTGCGACGCCAGTGTAGGGCGCGAGATACTGAAGCGGTGCAGGCTCTGAAGCGGTTGCAGCAACGACGATAGAATATTCCATCGCGCCTTGCTCTTCGAGTGCCCGGACGATCTGTGCAACGGTTGAACGCTTCTGACCAACGGCGACGTAGATGCAATAGAGCTTCTTCGATTCGTCGGTGCCTTTATTGACTTCCTTCTGGTTGATGAAGGTATCGATCGCGACCGCTGTCTTACCGGTCTGACGGTCACCAATGATCAATTCACGCTGGCCACGGCCAACAGGAACGAGGGCGTCAAGCGCCTTGAGACCGGTCTGGACTGGCTCTGAAACCGACTGGCGCGGAATGATGCCAGGCGCCTTTACTTCAACGCGGCTGCGCTGTGTGGTCTTCAAAGGGCCCTTGCCATCGATTGGGTTGCCAAGACCGTCAACGACGCGGCCGAGCAGCTCTTTGCCTACAGGAACATCCACGATGGTGCCGGTACGCTTGACAACGTCGCCTTCGCGGATTTCACTGTCAGTGCCGAAGATAACAACACCGACATTGTCTGCTTCCAGGTTCAGTGCCATACCCTGAATACCATTGGAAAATTCGACCATTTCACCTGCCTGCACATTATCGAGGCCGTGAATACGGGCAATTCCGTCACCGACAGAAAGCACGCTGCCGACTTCCGAAACCTGAGCTTCGGTGCCGAAATTGGCGATCTGGTCCTTGATGACCTTGGAAATTTCTGCGGCGCGGATATCCATTTTGCTACTTAGCCTTTCATCGCGTTAGCGAGGGTGTTCAAACGGGTTTTAATAGAGTTGTCGATCATCTGGCTTCCGATTCTAACGGTAAGCCCGCCAAGAAGTGACGGATCAACTTTGGTCTGGATGGCGACGGCGCTGCCGACGCGCGCTTTAAGTGTGGCTAACAATGCTTTGGTCTGCGCGGCGGTCAACGCATGGGCCGAGGTGACTTCTGCTGTCACTTCGCCGCGATGCGACGCAGCGAGCGTTGCGAAAGCACGCGCAACTTTTGTTATCTCGCTCAAGCGACGGTTGTGCGCGAGCACGCCCAATGTTTTTGCCGTCAGGGGATCAAGCTTCATTGCCTTCGCCACGGCGGCAATCGCCTTTTTCGCGTCGTCGCGGCTGAGAACAGGGTTGGTCGTCAGGGCCTTAAGGTCGGCTGATTCGGAAACCGCTTGCACGATCGTGCGCATGCTGTTTTCGACAGCGTCGATCGCTTTCGCGTCGCGTGCCAGCTCGAACAATGCCGTCGCGTAACGGCCAGCCAGGCTGGCTTGTATATTAGCGCTTGAGCCGCCGGAAATATCCACGCGTTGATGTCCTTAAGTTGTACGACTGATGTATTTGCTGACCTGCCTGAAAGGTTGCCCTTTCTGTAGTGTCGCCGCGCGCCTAGCAGGGGTTTTGCTGCGATGCAAGATGGGGATTGGCGCTTGTTTAAACGTAACCGTCATCCTGAACTTGTTTCAGGATAACAAGCTGCGATAGCGTGGTATCCTGAAACAAGTTCAGGATGACGAAATGGAGAATCTTATGGGCGAAATGATTCGCATGACAATGTTGGATGGCGTTGAAATCGGGGTCTATCATGCACAACCCGAAGGTTCTCGGCGCGGCGGCCTTGTTCTCGTGCAGGAAATATTTGGTGTCACAGATCATATTCGCGAGCTGTGCGATGAATATGCAGCTGATGGTTATGAAGTCCTCTCACCTGCCATCTTTGACCGCGAGCATCCCGGGTTTGAGGCTGAATATACGGGTCCCGACTACAATCGGGCTGTCGAACTGGCGCGGGAACTCCACCCCTTTGTGCAATCGCTGGACGACGCGCAGGTATGTATATCTGCTTTAAAGGACAAAGGGCCCGTCTTCATTACTGGCTATTGCTATGGGGGCTCAGTTGCATGGGCAATGGCTGGTATCAGCGACGATCTGGCCGCCGCGAGTTGCTATTATGGTAGCCTCATTCCCACCATTTACGCGGATAAAGTCCCAAAATGCGCCACTATCGCTCATTTCGGCCGATTTGATGCAGGCATCCCGATGGAAGGTGTCGAGGCGCTGCTTGAAAAGGCCCATCCTACCGCGCAGATATTTGTCTATGATGCCAATCACGGCTTCAACTCCGACCGGCGAAAAGATTATCACGAACCCAGCGCGGATTTGGCGCGTGAACGCACGATTGCCCTGTTCCATGCCTGTGGAGGATGAGGCATGATATGCCACGCGAAACGACATGGATGATGATGACCAGATGAACTTGGCCGAACCCGAGATGCCGTTGGAGCCAAGCGCTTGGAAAAATGGCGGGGCGGGCGTGACAATCAGTTGGGCTCTATCGAAAACAGCGCTTGGGCCAATGCTGCTGGCCGCAACGCGCAAAGGCATTTGTCGCCTGTCATTTGACGAAGATGAGAATGCTCTGAAGCAACGTTTTCCAAATGCAAACCTCACGTCAGATCGTGCTGCCATCGCGCAATGGGTTGATGGAGCCATCTCAGCCATTCAACGACCTGCGCACATGCCGGACCTGCCAATCGATGTCCAAGGTACGGCATTTCAGGAAGCCGTTTGGCGGGCCTTACGCCAAATACCTGTTGGCGAAACCCGGACTTATGCCGATATCGCGGCGGCCGTAGGCAAACCCGACGCTGTGCGAGCGGCCGGCGCAGCAAATGGCGCAAATCACGTTGCGGTTCTCATCCCCTGCCACCGCGTCATCCGATCCGATGGCGGGCTTGGTGGCTATGCTTATGGATTGTATCGCAAGCAGTCATTGCTGGCTTGGGAGCGCGGGCAGGGCAACTTATTTTGATTATAAGCAGATAGTTACGCGCAGGAGCGCAGCGACTTATTTTCGACATTCATCCCAATCCTAACGTTCTGTTTACCATTTTTCGTCAAATTCCCTCCGACCAGCTGCAAATGGCAGATCCGATCCTGACGCATGGCGCCATCGGTTCGGCTCGGCCCGCGCGGCATGGTCTATGATGGGGTTTCTAAAGGGGCAAAAATGTACGACGCGTTTTATGGCTTAGCGGCACGACCGTTTCAGCTAACGCCTGACCCTTCTTATTATTTCGAGAGCGCAACGCACCGCAAAGCGCTGTCATATCTGGGATATGGCCTGGCGCAAGGCGAAGGCTTTATCGTTGTGACAGGCGACATCGGTGCTGGCAAGTCAACGCTCGTGGGCTATTTAATGCAAAGCATCGACCGGGCAAGGATGACCGCGGCGACCATCGTCACCACCCAACTTGATGCGTACGATCTTGTGCAAATGGCCGCTGAGGCGTTCGGGATCGACACCAGTGGTCTAGACAAGGCCGCTTCGCTTAAGAGCATTGAAAATTTTCTCCATGCAGAGGCGCGCACAGGACGGCGTTGTCTTTTAGTCATCGACGAGGCACAGAATCTATCGATCGGCGCGTTGGAGGAGCTGCGCATGCTTTCCAACTTTCAGCTCGGTTCCAAAGCGCTTTTGCAAATCTTCCTACTCGGCCAGCCCGAGTTTCGTGACCTGTTGCGCGCCGCTCCGGACCTTGAACAATTGCGGCAACGCGTCATTGCTACGCATCATTTGGACCCGATGGACGCCAGTGAGGTCCAGCCTTATGTTGTCCACCGATTGACACGTGCTGGCTGGGGAGGGAACCCCACACTTTCGCCGGAAATATATCCAATGCTGTTTACGCAGACAGGCGGCATTCCCCGAAAGTTGAACACGTTCATGAACCGCGTTATGCTAATGGGCGCGGTTGAGCGCGTCCATGTCATCGATGCCGCCATCATAGATGCGGTTGTTGCGGATATGGCAGAAAAGCCTTTTGCTTATGAAGCGCAGATGTCGACACGCATTGCGCACTTGGAAGAAACGGCATCCGAAGCCAACCCCATCGAACGATCCCAGCCCGACAATAATGTCGTCGAGCAAGTGACGCCAATTCTGACCGCAATTAGCAATGGGTACGATCAAATTTGCGACCGCTTGCCAGAAAGTAGCAGCGAGACGCAACTGGATGCAGATACTCGCGCACTGCAAGAACTAGCGCTTTATGAAACAGATACCCTCGAGGCACGTTTGGTGGCATTGGAACAACAGGTTATAGAGCAGAATGATGCGCTTCGCCGCGTGTTATCCACCATGATCGACTGGATGGACAAGGAAGGCAGTGTCGAGGCGCGATTCCGTCAGAACAACCGCGCCGCCTGATTAGGATGCGACTGGCGACAACTGCATCAGGGATAAAGGGCTTGGACGAAATATAGCCCCTCTGGAGGAGCATTTTCTGCAAGAGCCGACCGGTCGGCAGCATCAAGTGCGGATTGCAGGTCTAATGCCGTCCATCGGCCAACCCCGACCGCAACAAGGCAACCCACCATCGATCGCACCTGATGGTGCAGAAAGGACAGAGCGGCTGCTTCAATGATCAGATGCTGGCCCTCGCGGCGCACGGTTAGCCTGTCGAGTGTTTTGACGGGGCTTGCCGATTGGCATGCAGTTGAACGGAAGGTCGTGAAGTCATGCAATCCCACGAGAATTTGGGCGGCGGAATGCATGGCGTCAGCGTCAAGTTCAGCCCCGACCCGCCAAACCCGGCCTTTTTCCAGCGTGAGCGAAGCGCGGCGATTGAGGATGCGGTATTCATAGGCGCGGCCAAGGCAGCTATATCGCGCATGCCAGTCGTCCGCGACTTCTTCACAGGCCAAAATGGCAATGGGGTGCGGCCGCAAATGCGCATTGATTGCCTCCATAAGGCGGAAAGGCGACAGGCCCTTTTCCACATCGACATGCGCGCGCATGCCAAGCGCGTGTACACCAGCATCAGTTCGACCTGCGCTGTAGACCAACGTTTTCTCGCCAGTTGTCTTGAATATCGCTTCTTCAATCGCGCCTTGAACCGACGGCCCATGGTCCTGCCACTGCCAGCCCATATAAGGACCGCCGTCAAATTCGATGGTCAGCGCGAAGCGGGTCATGACAGTATCGTGCCCGCCGGAATAGCCTTGCCGCGCAACAAGTGTAAGGTTGGCATTGCAGGTTTGCCGGCGCGCTGGATTAGCGTTGGACGAATAGCATTGACGTTGCAGGCAATCGTGAGTTGATCGTCAATGACCGCGCCGACAGTTCCATCAGCTGCAACGATTTCAGCGGCTAAAACGCGGTATCGCTCCCCTTCAAATTCAAACCAGGCGCCAGGCGCAGGGTTAAAAGCGCGGATCTGTCGCTCGACTGCCTCTGCCGTCATCGCAAAATCCAGTTTCGTCTCTGCCTTGTGTATTTTTGCAGCATAGGTCACGCCTTCCTCAGGTTGCGGCACGGACGGAAAAGCAGTCATGTCCGCCAGAACGCGGACCATCAGCTCTGCACCCAGTTCCGCAAGTTCCAAGGTCAGAACGCCAGTAGTTTTGCGCCCGATCTCAATTTCAGTTGTTGCCCGAACAGGGCCAGTATCGAGCCCGGTTTCCATCTGCATGACCATCACGCCCGCCGTGGCATCCCCTGCCAAAATGGCGCGCTGTACAGGTGCTGCACCGCGCCAACGGGGCAACAGCGACCCGTGGACATTCAGGCAGCCATGCTTTGGTGCCTCCAAGACCGCCAGAGGCAGTATGAGGCCATAAGCGGCGACAATTGCGACGTGGAGGTCCAGCGCAGCGAAATCGGCCTGTGCGTCCTCTTGGCGCAGCGACAGAGGCGATCGTACATGAAGGCCGAGTTCTTCGGCACGCTGCTGCACAGCTGAGGGCGTAAGCTTTTTTCCACGATTGGCAGGGCGTGGTGGCTGCGTATAAACCGCCACGATCTCATGCCCGGCCGCAACCAGCGCATCGAGCGTCGGCACGGCAAATTCAGGTGTTCCCATGAAGGCAAGACGCATCGTCACTTTTCCTTTGTTCGAAAGCCCCCTAAGACCCGGCGCATGGCATCGCAAGAAATAGACGCACTCGCGCAGGCATTGTCGAAACTGCCCGGCCTCGGTCCACGGTCGGCGCGGCGCGTCGTCCTGCATCTGATGAAGAAGCGCGAAAGCGTTTTGCAACCCTTGTTGCGGGCTTTGGAGCAGGTCGATCAGAGGCTCGTGATCTGCGACACCTGCGGCAATATCGACACCGGCAACCCGTGTGGCATCTGCATCGACCCACGCCGCGACGTCAGGTCGATCTGCGTGGTGGAAGACGTGTCCGATCTGTGGGCGCTCGACCGATCACGTCTTTTCCCGGGGAAATATCATGTCCTTGGCGGACGTCTGTCCGCGCTTGATGGCGTAAGGCCCGAGGACTTGAATATCGACGGCTTGGTAAGCCGCATATCGGTTGGCGGGATCGACGAAGTGGTGCTGGCGATGAATGCGACACTCGAAGGACAGACAACAGCGCATTATCTGGCCGAACGGCTTGAGCAGTTCCCTATCCGCCTGACTCAGTTGGCGCACGGCGTACCTGTGGGCGGAGAGCTTGATTATCTGGACGATGGCACATTGGCGCAAGCTTTACGCGCCAGAAGACCTGTCGGTTGATTTATCGCGATACCGTCACTATCTGCGAGCCATGGCGATATTACCTATTCTTGAAGTGCCCGATCCGCGGCTGAAAACCATCTCGAAACCGGTCGAGAGCTTTGGTGACGATCTGAAGACTTTGGTCGATGACATGATCGAGACCATGTATGCAGCGCCCGGTATCGGCCTTGCGGCGATTCAGGTGGGCGTGCCTAAGCGTCTGCTTGTCATCGACCTTCAGGAAGAGGATCGCGAGGGCGAAGAACCCGTGCGCAATCCACGTGTGTTCGTGAACCCCGAAATTCTGGATCCGTCAGAAGAGCATAGCCTGTATAATGAGGGCTGCCTGTCCGTACCCGACCAATATGCCGAGGTTGAGCGCCCAGCGCAAATAAGGGCACGGTGGCAGGATCTCGAAGGTAATGTCCATGAAGAGTCCATGACTGGCCTGATGGCAACGTGTCTGCAACACGAGATGGACCATCTTGAGGGCATATTGTTCATCGACCATCTGTCGCGTTTGAAGCGCCAGATGGTCCTGAAAAAGATTGAAAAGGCCCGCAAAATAGGTGGTGGCCACGTTCATAACGAGCATTGCCACCACTAAGCATGCGATCTTTCCCGCCAAGCGCGGGATCGCTCAGGCAATAATTTATTTCGTGAATTGTGATGGTGCCGGGCTGATGGTGACGAACTTGCCTGCCTGAATTTCCTGCACCTCAAGCATACGGTCGGTTAGGCCATTGGCCATAAAGCGGAACGCGCCGTCAACGCCTATGAAACCCTGCGGGTCGGTCAGCTGTCCAACCGGGAATTTCGTTCCGGGCCGCCAGTCACGCGCAACGCGCGCCACAAGCAATACCGAGTCATAGCCAAGGCTTGATAAGCGCAACGGCACCTTACCAAAGCGCGCGCGATATTTCGTCGCATATTGTGCATATAAGTTGTCGGAAACGCTCGCGAACCACGCACCATACATCGGGGAATTGCCCGCAAGCGTGCCGTCGATATTCCACAAGTCGGTGCCGAGTATTTTGGCTGTACGCAGCCCATTGCGGCGAAGGGCAGGAACCGTTGCAACAGCAGCACGGCCGCTATCTGCGATCAGCACGGCATCAATATTTCCCAATTGGGCCAAACGCCGTGCGGCTGCCTCTGCCGATGTTGCGCTGCCGTCTGATTCCTGAATGGAGACCATGACGCCGCCAACGCTGCGGACAGCGGCAGTCAGGCTGGATTGTGCGCGTTGGCCGTAGACGTTAGAGGAAACCACACCGGCAAATCTGTTGTGCCCCTGCGCCTTGGCATAGCGCACCACGCGGTCGATGGACTGGTTCGGCAAGTGACCCAACAAGAATACATTCTGCCCGGCGACCCCGACATCGTTGGAAAAACTGATAATAGGGACGCCTGCTGGCTTTGCTACCGAGGCCGCCTCAACAACATGGTCGCCGCGCAACGGGCCCAAAATGACCTTATTGCCATCGGCTATCGCCCGCTTGGTCGCTGCAACCACGCCGGGACCCGTATCATAAGTGATCATGCGGATATTGGTGACTTTGGTATCTGCCAAGGCCAGAGCGGTTGCATTGGCAATCGACTGCCCCACGTCGGCGTCAGGGCCGGTGACAGGCAATAACAACGCAACCCTGTGCATGCCATCCAGTGGATCGGGCGTTACCACTGGCGGTGGCCGGTTGCGATCTCGCGGAATGGCAGCGCACGCGGACAGGAGCACTATGACTGCCAATGTGAACAGCTTTTTGATCTGTCCCGCTAATGCTTGCGGCCGTGCGCTGGTTGCGGCAATGGTAGCGCTCATATCGAGTTCCTTGGGAAGAAGCATGTACATCCTATGATGTTCGAATCAGGCTTATATGTCGTTGCAACCCCAATCGGCAACCTTGCAGATATGTCACAAAGGGCAATCGAACTCCTGAAAGCCGCGGAAATAGTGGCGGTAGAGGATAGCCGCGTTACCGGAAAATTGTTACATCATCTGGGCATTAAGAAGAAAATGCGGCGGTATAACGATCATAGCGGAGAGGCCGAACGCGAGTCACTGGTCTCCACCGCGCGGGGCGCTGTGGTGGCATTGGTGTCGGACGCCGGAACGCCGCTTATCTCTGACCCGGGATATAAGCTAGTACGCTCCGCACGCGAGGCTGGTGTACCTGTTTTCACCATTCCGGGGGCTAGTGCCGTCACGGCAGCCTTGTCGATCTGTGGACTGCCTACCGACCGTTTTTTGTTTGCTGGCTTCCTGCCCAACAAGGCCAAGGCGCGTGCCGAAACTTTGCAAGAACTTGGGCAAGTTAGGGCAACGCTGGTATTTTACGAAGCTGGCCCGCGCCTTGCGGTGACGCTGGGTGCTATTGCGGAAATCTATGGCGACCGTGAAGTGGCCGTCGCGCGCGAGTTGACCAAGAAATTCGAAGAGGTGGTGACGGGTAATGCGGCAGAACTTGCCGCGCGTTATGCCGCACAGGAGCCAAAAGGCGAAATCGTGCTGATTGTTGGTCCTCCTGCCGAAAACACAGCTTTTGATACAGGGGATGTGGACGCCGCCCTGCAAGAAGCGCTGACTACGATGGCTGCGGCGAAAGCAGCCAGCGCAATCGCGAAGCGCTTTGGTCTGGAGCGGCATGCCGTTTATCTCCGAGCGACAGAGCTGAAGTCGAAGTGAACCATCTTGCTCCAGAAAAGCGTGGTCGGCGCGGCGAGCAGCTTGCGGCATGGTTCCTACGGCTGAAGGGGTGGCGTATCGTTGGCACCCGTGTAAAAACGCCGCGCGGCGAGGTTGGCCTGATCGCACGCAGGGGCAAAAGCACTGACTTTTTCGAGGTGATAGCGCGAACACAGGCGCGCGACCTTGCGACCGCAATTTACGCCAAACGGTTACCCCGCGTCGCGGCGGCGGCAGAAATTCTGCTCCCCAAATATGGCAAAGAGTGCGAAAATATGCAGATAGACGTGATTATGGTTGCGCCATGGCGCTGGCCAAACCATTTGCCAAATGTCTGGCACGGATAAGGACGAGCAAATGGCATTGAAAATGGCGGTCCAGATGGACCCGATAGACGGCATAAACATTCACGGAGATTCCAGCTTCGCGCTGATGTTGGCTGCCCAGACGCGGGGATATGACATCTGGCATTATGACGTGACGTCCTTATCACTCGACTCTGATGACCGGCTTACCGCGTGGGCACATCCTGTGCATGACCTGCAACGCGTCGAGGGCGCGCATTTCCGCTTTGGCACCGCTAGGCAAATTGATCTGGGAGCCGACATTGAAGCGGTGTTGATGCGGCAGGACCCGCCCTTTCACGTTGGATATATCACTGCGACGCATCTACTTGAGCGCATCGCGCATGAGACATTGGTGGTCAACAATCCCGTAAGCGTGCGCAATGCGCCTGAAAAAGTGATGGTGCTCGATTACCGGCAATATATGCCCCCAACATTGATCACCCGGTCGGCAGACGCAGTGCGCGAATTCCAAAAGCAACATGGCGCCGTCGTTGTGAAGCCGCTGCATGGCAATGGTGGAAAGGCCATTTTCCGTATCGATGCAGATGGCGGTAACTTGGGTGCATTGTTTGAAGTCTTCAACAGCACATGGCCTGAGCCACATATGGTACAACCGTTCCTACCCGATGTTGCGAAGGGCGATAAACGTATTGTCCTGATCGACGGTGAAGTGGCAGGCGCCATCAACCGGCGTCCTGGCGAAGGCGAGTTCCGTTCGAACCTCGCCGTTGGCGGAAGCGCCGAGGCTACGGAACTTACCGCGCGCGAATTAGAAATCTGTGCCGCAATGGGGCCGCGTTTGAAAGACTTGGGCCTCATATTCGTCGGTATCGACGTTATCGGCGGTCAATGGCTCACCGAAATCAACGTTACATCTCCGACAGGGATTGTCGCGATTGATCGATTCAACAGCACGGACACACCGTCGCGCATTCTCGACGCCATCGAGCGCCGGATCAAAGGCTAAGCATTATGGATGACTGGATTATCCATCTGGTGGAATGGGGCAATTATTGGGGCGTCGCGCTGCTGATGTTGCTCGAGACAGTTTTCCCGCCAGTGCCATCCGAAGTCATAATGACAGTCGCAGGGGTGTCGGCTGCGCGGGGAAATATGAACCTTGGCGGGGCAATCGTGGCAGGCACCGCTGGCGCGATGCTTGGCAACTGGATGTGGTACTGGCTGGCCATAAAGTTCGGCGAAAGGCGGATGCGGTCATTTATTGATAGCTACAGCCGTTGGCTGACGTTGGACTGGGCAGAGATTGATCGAGGACACGCACTGTTCCGAAAGCATGGCGCAATCATTGTTCTTGTCGCACGGATGTTACCAACATTGCGGTCTCTCATTTCGATACCGGCTGGCTTGTTCGGCATGTCGCTCGGACGTTTTCTGGTGTTTTCAACGATTGGCACGGCTGGCTGGAGTTCTGCTCTGGCAGGTGCCGGATATTTTCTGGGGTCGCAGTTCAAGGACGTGGAAAAATGGCTTGGGCCCTTATCGACCGTCGTGATCGTCGCCATCATCGCGACATATGTCTGGCGGCTGGTCCGCTGGAAGCCGCAGCCCGCAGTTGATGCACTTACGCCCGCGGATGGGCGTTCTGATATTCATCCAGAAGCATAGCAGTGTCGACTGCGGTGTAGACCTGCGTAGACGACAGGCTGCTGTGGCCCAGTAACTCCTGAAGGCTGCGCAGATCGGCGCCGCCCGCCAACAAATGGGTAGCGAAACTGTGGCGTAGGGCATGCGGCGTCGTGCGGTCGGACAGGCCAAGTCGTATGCGCGCACCTTGAACCGCGCGGCGAACAAGCGCTGGTGACAATGGTCCGCCTCGTGCTCCACGAAACAGCGGATCGTCCGCGCTGGCGGCGTAAGGGCAAAGAGCGAGATACTCTTGAATGGCGGTCTTGACCTGTTCAAGCAGTGGCACGATCCGCGTCTTGTTGCGCTTCCCGGTTACCCGCAAGGTAGTTCCAAGCGGCAGAACATCACCGCTCAAGCCGGTCGCCTCACTCACCCGCAGACCGCTGCCATAGAGCAACAGCAATAGCGCCCAATCGCGTGCGCCCACCCATCCGTCTTTCGCCTTGTCCGAGACTTCGTCCGCCAGCGCAAGAACATCATCCGGATTGATTGGCCGGGGCAGGCTGCGTTGCACGCGAGGCCCCTTCATTGTGGGCAGCGTCGCGGTGTCGCCCAGTGCAAAGCGCAGAAAGTGGCGCGCGGCCGAGAGCTCACGCGCGGTTGAACGGTTGGTCAGGCCATCGCCGCGCCGGTCCGACAAAAATGCCCTGATATCCGCCGCGGAGATTTTGCCGAGTGTTACCCGGTCGACCTGGCTTCCCCAATGCAACCGGAGAAAGCCGGCCAGCCGCTCTGCGGTGGCCTGATAGGCACGGACGCTATGAACCGACATTCGCCGGTTGTCGGTCAGAAAAGCATGATATTCGGCAAGCAATGACGACATGACTGCCATGCTATCAGGCGGCGGCACTTGCCTCAACTTTTACTATCTGCGGCAGGATCGCGTCCAGCAGCGGCATGCCCTGAGGCGTCACCGTGACGCGTTCGCCATCGCGGCGGATCAGGCCAAGCTCCGTAATTTTGTCGACTGCGGTTTGATCTAGAAGATGTTCAGCAGCGATGCCCGTCCTGTCAGACAGCCTGTCTAGGCTGATTCCCTCGGCTAGGCGCAATCCCATCAGCAAGCTCTCTGTCGCGCGGCTTTCGGCGTCCAGATGATCTTCACTTACCAATCCATGTGCGTTGCGCGCGACGGCAGAAAGAAAATTCTCCGGTTTTTTATGCCGTTGAGTAGCAAAGTTGAGCCGTCGTCCATGGGCGCCGGGACCAATGCCAATATAGTCGTCATAGCGCCAGTAACTCAGATTATGCCGGCTTTCATTCCCGACACGGGCGTGGTTGCTGATTTCATAGGCCGGGATACCAGCGGCTGAAGTCATTTCTTGGGTAAGCTCATAAAGCGTCGCTGCGTCATCGTCATCGGCCGGAATGAAATGCCCCGTGCGCACCAGAGTTTCGAACCTGGTTCCCGCTTCGATCGTCAGCTGGTAAAGCGACATATGGTCGGTGCCCAAGGACAAAGCCTGTTGGAGTTCAGTGTCCCATTGCGCAGCCGTTTGGGCGGGCCGGGCGTAGATCAGGTCGATATTGACTCGGCCGAAATGCCGTTGTGCGATAGCAAGGGCGTCAAGGCTCTCGCTAACTGAATGCGCACGACCCAGAAATGCCAAAGCGGCGTCATCAAGGGACTGAAGCCCAAGTGATACCCGGTTAACACCCGCCGAAGCGAGGTCAGCAAAACATGCTGCCTCGACCGAAGATGGGTTCGCCTCAAGGGTTATTTCGATGTTGTCCGCAAAACTCCAATGCTGCGCTGCTGCGTCAATCAGCGCAGCCACCGTGGATGCTGGCATGAGCGACGGGGTCCCGCCGCCGAAGAAAATGGAGGTTACTGTGCGCTCCGGCGTCAGCGATGCCTCATAGGCCATGTCTGCCAATAGCGCCGCGCACCACGCGTCTTGATCCACCGTATCGCGGACATGGCTATTGAAATCACAATAAGGACATTTGGAAACGCAAAACGGCCAGTGAATGTAAAGGGCAAGCGGGCTGGGCATAATGTTCCGTATGTTCCGTAAGTAATTTTGTCGTTCCTGCGAAGCCGGGAATGACAATCAGGCCAGACAGGCCTCGACCAATTTGCGAAAAGCGTCGGCCCTATGGCTCATCGCGTGCTTCTCCGCTGGATCGAGTTCGGCAAAGGTCGCTGAGCGCCCCTGGGGCACGAATACAGGGTCATAACCAAAGCCCAGGGCCCCTCGGGGCGGCCAGGTCAGGTTGCCTTGTACGCGGCCCTCAAACACCTCCTGATGGCCATCGGGCCAGGCGATCGCAAGGGTGCAGACGAAGTAGGCGCTCCGGTCGGTAGCTGGACCCAATTCCGCAAGTTTGCCCTCGACTTTACCCATCGCCATATACCAGTCGCGGCCGGGGCCGCCTTCGAATATTTCAGTCTCTGCCCAGTCTGCGGTGTAGACCCCAGGCGCGCCGCCCAGGGCAGCAACGCACAAGCCGCTGTCGTCGGCAAGCGCTGGCATGCCAGCCCCGTGAGCGGACGCATGCGCCTTCAACAGCGCATTTTCCGCAAAGCTCGTGCCGATTTCTTCCGGCTCGGCGAGGCCCAGTTCGTCAGCCGACACGGGTTCAATCCCAAATGGCGCAAGCAGGGCACGGATTTCCCGGATCTTGCCTACATTGTGGCTGGCGATGACCAGCTTGCCGGGTAGAAGTTTGCGGTGAGTCATGATGAGCGATGACCGTTCACGGCGACGGTAAGAAAAGGACCCATAGTTTTCTTCTTACTTAACCGCTTCGGCCTGCACCGCAAAGATGCGGTCGGTCCCCATGCGGGCAAGACGCAATAGCCGGAGCAGGCCTTCCTCGTCATAAGTCGCGCCTTCGGCGGTGGCTTGCACTTCGGCAATCTGGCCACCCTCGATCAGCACGAAATTCGCGTCGGCATCGGCATCCGAATCTTCGATATAATCAAGGTCCAAAACAGGCGTACCCTTGAAGATACCGCAGCTCACGGCGGCAACACGGCCACTGATAGGATCTTGGTTTACTGCCCCCGAAGCCAGCAGACCGTCGACGGCGAGACGCAAGGCCACCCATGCGCCGGAGATCGCGGCTGTGCGTGTGCCGCCATCAGCCTGTAACACGTCGCAATCGAGCGTGATTTGATGCTCGCCAAGTTTCTTGAGATCGACGACACTGCGCAAGGAACGGCCAATAAGCCTCTGAATTTCTTGAGTCCGGCCCGACTGTTTGCCCTTGGCCGCCTCGCGTTGCCCACGTGTGTGAGTCGCGCGGGGCAGCATCGAATATTCCGCAGTGACCCAGCCTTCACCCTTGCCACGAAGCCACGGTGGTAGGCGGTCTTCCACGCTGGCGGTCACCAGCACGCGGGTATCGCCAAAACCGATCAGGCAGCTGCCTTCGGCATGTTTTGTGAAATGGGTTTCAATCGAAATGGCGCGCATTTCGTCTGGCGCACGGCCTGATGGACGCATGATGATCTCCTGATAATGGGTTGGACGCTGCAATAGCTTGCCCCGCTTGCTTTGCAAGCGCGCGGTGCGCTACATCATGGATTGTGAGCCAGACACCCATTAATGAATTGAATGACCGGACGCGCATCATCTTCCGGATGGTAGTCGAAAGCTATCTGGACAATGGCGCACCCGTGGGTTCGCGGACAATTTCCAAATTTGCCGGGCTTAACCTGTCTCCAGCGTCGATCCGCAACGTCATGCAGGACTTGGAGGAGGCAGGCTATCTTGCCTCGCCGCACACGAGCGCTGGAAGGGTGCCGACCGAAAGCGGTTTGCGCTTGTTCGTGGATGGTATGATGCAGTCGGCTGAACCATCGGCAGAAGAGCAACGCGCGATCGAATCGCAAATCCGGGGCGATGGGCCAATTGAAGAGGCGCTGGCGGCGGCTACGTCAGTG
This sequence comes from Sphingomonadales bacterium, assembly GCA_038217195.1. Taxonomy (GTDB): domain Bacteria; phylum Pseudomonadota; class Alphaproteobacteria; order Sphingomonadales; family Sphingomonadaceae; genus Sphingorhabdus_B. The sequence continues at coordinate 123,193 of JBBQPQ010000001.1, forward strand.
TTATCCGGGCTATCGGCCTGCGCCGGGATTGTGCTTGTGCCCAAACGTGACGCAGTGTTGAAGGCATTCAGCTTTGCACGGCTTTCACCGACGCAGGTGCTCGCAATCATGGTTGGTTCCGACAACAGCGTGGAAAACCGGCTTGTCACGATTGACGCTGCGATCAGCGAAACCATGTTGGTTGAGGCCGCCAACTACATCTCGGCGCGCCTGTCAGGGCTTACTTTGTCCGAGGCTTTGGTGCGCCTCGATAGCGAGATTCGTGCGGAAAAAGCCGAGCTTGATATGGCAAGCCAGAAGCTTGTGCGCGACGGCCTAGCGATGTGGTCGCTGGACGCCAATGATCGGCCAGTCCTGATCGTGCGCGGCCAGTCGAACCTGATTGACGATGCCGCTGCCGCCGACCTCGACCGGGTCCGGCAATTGCTCGATGAGCTCGAGAGCAAGGAGGAAATTGCAAGGCTGGTCGACAGCGCCCGCGACGCGCAATCGGCGCGTATCTTCATCGGTTCGGAAAACAATCTTTTTTCGCTGTCGGGGTCGTCGGTCATCGCTGCGCCTTACCGCGAGGCGGGTGGCAAGGTAGTTGGGGTTGTCGGCGTCATCGGTCCCACGCGGCTGAATTATGCGCGGATTGTCCCGATGGTTGACTTCACGGCCCAAGCGCTCAGCCGGTTAATTAAATGACTGGCCGCTTGATGAAATCGAATTGCTTTCTATATGCGCAAAGCAACAGCGACCGAAGTGTCGCAACGAATATGGGTTTTTGAAGTTATGACAGACAAGACATCAGCGGCTGCCGATAGTGCAGTGGAAAAAGAACTTGAAGGCGTGCCAGAGCATATGAAAGACGATACGCCAGAGGCTACAGACGTCGCCGATGCGACGATTGCCGCGCTTGAAGAAGCGCTCGCGACCGCAAAGCAGGACGTTCTATATGCGCAGGCAGAAACACAAAATGTCCGCCGCCGCATGGAAAAAGAGGCGCAGGACGCACGCGCTTATGCAGCCACTGGCTTTGCCCGCGACGTGCTGTCAGTTTCGGACAATCTATCTCGCGCATTGGAAGCTATTCCCGCAGAGATGCGCGAGAGCGAAGCGATGAAGCCGCTTGTCATCGGTCTTGAAGCGACTGGCCGCGAACTAGACAGCGTCTTTGCCAAAAACGGCATCACCCGCATCGCTGCCATGGGTATGCCGCTTGATCCCAATCAGCATCAGGCGATGGTCGAAATCCCCAGTACCGAAGCCGAACCCGGCATTATCATCGCGGAAATGCAGGCGGGGTACATGATCAAGGACCGCTTGCTGCGCCCTGCTTTGGTTGGGGTGGCGAAGGCGGCGGAGTAGATTTCAGTTTCTGGTCGGTTATTTCCTTCACCATCTTTTTTAGGTCAGAAATGGCTAGCTTCATGTCATCTTCTGTGAACCAAAAACGCTCTGCAGTCCCGGTGTTCTGAAATAGATAGAAGCTGCCCGAGTCGTTGCTTGTTTTGTGTGTGATAGAATGCGCTAAGTTAGAACGAAGTTTTGCGGGTTGTTCGAATTTCTGCATTAAATCTACAACGCGGGTTGGCTTGCTGAAAATTTCAGGGTGCGTTTCTGCAAGCTCTTTAACTGCCTTTAATTTTTGACCAAAAAGATGGGGCACCTTTGACTTTAACGTTTTGTCATCGTTCACGGTTAGCATGTTTATCGTCCAAGCTTCAACTCTCGCACATTGGTTCAAATAACTACCAACGAATGAAAAGCCGAAGTTGCTCATTGCGTTCAAAGTATTTCTGTTGTCCATTGGATCGAACTACAGTTCATAATTGAACGAGTAGTAAACTTGGATTCTCTAGGCTATCCAACCCCTCCCATGACTACAACGGCAACCCCGATGGACCGTCAGTCCCCCTGGCGCGACGAGCTTCGTGCGACCTTGTCGCTTGCGTGGCCTTTGATCCTGACGAATCTGTCGATGTCATTGATTGGCGCGACAGACGTTGTCATGGTTGGATGGCTCGGACCAATCGAGCTCGCGGCAGCGTCGCTTGGCTTTAATTTGTGCATGACCGCCGCGATTTTCTGCATGGGAATTGTGACCGCCACCGCGCCAATGATGGCGAGCGAGCGTGGAGCGAAAGCCCATTCGGTGCGCGATATCCGGCGCACCTTTCGGCAAGGTTTATGGGTCGCTGTTGCAATCATGATCCCGATCTGGGTTGTATTGTGGCAGACTGAAGCTGTTCTGCTGGCGCTTGGCCAACAAGCGGATCTGGCGGATAAAGCCCAAAGCTATGTGCGCGCATATATGTGGTCGATCCTGCCGTTTTTGTGGCTGATAATTGCACGCAATTTTCTGTCTGCGTTGGAACGGCCGATGTGGTCACTGATCATCGGAATCTTGGGCGTCTTCGCCAATGCGGCGTTCAACTATGTGCTCATTTTTGGCAAGCTCGGCGTACCACCGTTGGGGCTGGTCGGCGCAGGTATCGGGAGCATCTTGGCCAATATCTTCATGTTTCTGGGCATGGTGGCGGTCATTACTTTCCATCCCAAGTTCCGCCGGTACCATCTGTTCGGCCGGTGGTGGCGCAGCGACTGGCCGCGGTTTTGTGCGCTTTGGAAATTGGGCTTGCCGATAGGCGTGACGATGGGCCTTGAGGGCGGCGTGTTTGGCGTTGCCGTCATGCTGATGGGGTTGATTGATACTGCGTCGGTAGCGGCCCACGCCATCGCACTTCAGGTTGCAAGCGTGACCTTCATGGTACCTATGGGCCTGGCGCAAGCGGCGACGGTGCGGGTGGGGATTGGGTATGGCAGGCGCGATCTTCAACTTATCCGGCGCGCGGGGTGGACCAGCTTTGTCATGGGCACCGGTTTCATGGCAGCCATGGCGGTGTTGATTTGGATGTCGCCTGAGTTGCTGATTTCGCTGTTCATCGACAAGGATGCGGCGATTAACGCTGAGGTTGTGCAGCTTGCCATAAGCTTCCTTGCCATTGCGGCCTTGTTCCAGATTGTCGACGGAGCGCAGGTCGTTGGCGCTGGCATGTTGCGTGGATTGCACGATACCCGCGTGCCCATGCTTTTTGCGGCTTTTGGTTATTGGGTCGTCGGTATTGGCGTCGGCGCTTGGCTGGCGTTCCGCGCGGGATGGAACGGCGTCGGTATTTGGGTTGGTCTCGCCACCGGACTGGGGATCGTCGCAGTGCTGATGCTCGTGCGCTGGTCGATGCGCGCGCGGCTTGGCCTGCTGCCTTTAGAAAGGTAGAACACCGTCATATTGCGAAAGTGGCGGCGCGCCAGCTATCTTCTCCCCGTTGCGCAAAAGAAAAATATGACGGACAATTTCGCCTTGTTGTTCCAGCCCATATTGGTTGAGCCTCCATCCCGGCCTGAGGCTGTAATCATAACGGCAAAAAGGGTGCCGCCGCAGCGGCAGATATATGCCTTTCTGGTGCTGCCATACATGCACCAGCTCGTGAATGAACAGGCCCTGCAGATGGAGGTCGGTGTCGCAGAAATCGTCGCAGAATAATCTACTTTTAGGATGAAACCACAAATGTCCGTTCGGTGCCATCGTAACGCGTCTTGGTTGAAGCCACCAATATTTGCGATTGTGAATCCGGATTGGGTGGTAATCCAGCGCTGATCCGAAAACAGACTCCGCCAATGCACGTTCGCGAACCGTTAAAGGCCTGCCGGATTTATGCGGGCCGAACATTTTTGAGTCTCACGAGTTCGTTCCCCATTTTACGAAACCGTCATCCTGAGCTTGTTTCAGGATAACACATGCCCGTCGTTCGATATCCTGCAACAAGTTAAGGATGAAAAATTGGGAAATAAGTTCGCGCTGCGCGTCCTTGTACAACTGGCACAGACCCATCAGCCATCAATCGCCTTTTTCTCGTCCGGATCGCTGCCGTCCACTTCCTGCACGCGTGCTTTCACCAATATGCGCTCGTCGTTCGAAAACAGGAATTCAGTCTCAATCTCGCCCAATCGGCGTGGGATAAGATTTACGCCCCAAACCATCACATGCTTGCTGCCTTTTTTGAAGGCAACGGTTTTTCCAGCGGGGACCAAAACGCGGTCCATTGGCGACATGCTCACGGCACCAGTTTTGGGATCAACCGATACGTCATGCATTTCGGTGCGGATGGCCGACGGGGAACTCACGCGCAGCAAATACACGTCTTTTGGTCCACCATAGACATTGAAATGAAACGCGGAAGGGTTGCTGTCCACGGGCGACAGAGTCAGAACAGCCTCTTTCACTTTCAACTGCGGCGTCGGGCCGCATGAGGCAAGAAGCAACGCAGCCGCAACCGCGCCAAATGTGAAAATACTTCGGTCCATATAACCCTCATCTTACAATTCGCACTGTCCACAGATGGGACTACCCCACGTGGATTGTGTAACTACTTTTTACCTATCTACGCGTGCCAAAGTCTTGTGCCAAGAGAATTGGCACCTATATCGCCGCTACGACCTTTTGTTGCGAAAGCGCCGGTGCCTGATAGGGCCGACGCGGAACAAGGGGGTTAAAGTTCAATTTTTAAAATTTCGGGGTAAGTTTTTATGGCTAAAGTTATTGGTATCGACTTGGGCACGACAAACAGCTGCGTTGCGGTAATGGACGGCGGCAAGCCCAAGGTCATTGAGAATGCAGAAGGCGCGCGGACGACGCCGTCAATTGTGGCCTTTGCTAAAGATGGCGAGCGGCTCATCGGACAACCTGCAAAGCGCCAGGCCGTTACAAATCCAGAAAGCACAATTTACGCGGTGAAGCGCCTTATCGGCCGGCGCTTTGACGATCCCATGACCAAGAAGGACATGGGCCTAGTCCCTTATGGTATCGTTAAGGGTAAAACCGGCGATGCATGGGTTAAGGCAGGCGGCGAAGAATATTCGCCATCGCAGATTTCGGCTTTCATCCTGCAAAAGATGAAAGAAACAGCGGAAGCCTATTTGGGCGAGACAGTCACGCAAGCGGTCATTACTGTTCCAGCGTATTTCAACGATGCCCAGCGTCAGGCCACTAAGGATGCTGGCCAGATTGCGGGACTTGAAGTGCTGCGTATCATCAACGAGCCTACTGCTGCTGCGCTTGCATACGGCATGGATAAGGACGAAAACAAAACCATCGCGGTCTATGACCTTGGTGGCGGTACGTTTGATATCTCGATCCTCGAAGTCGGCGACGGCGTGTTCGAAGTAAAATCGACCAACGGCGACACGTTCTTGGGCGGTGAAGATTTCGACAGCGTGCTCGTCGAGCATCTGGCAGCCGATTTTAACAAGGCCGAAGGCATTGACCTGACGAAGGACAAGCTTGCACTGCAACGTTTGAAGGAAGCGGCTGAAAAGGCGAAGATTGAACTGTCTTCGACGCAGACGACTGAAGTCAACTTGCCGTTCATCACCGCGGATCAAAATGGTCCCAAGCATTTGGTAAAAACGATTACCCGTGCCGACCTCGAAAAGCTTGTCGATGACTTGATCAAGCGTACGCTTGAGCCTTGCAAGAAAGCTTTGGCCGATGCTGGACTCAAATCCGATGCCATCGATGAAGTGGTTATGGTCGGAGGCATGACTCGCATGCCAAAGGTGCGCGACGTTGTGAAAAATTTCTTCGGCAAGGAACCACATACCGGTGTGAACCCTGACGAAGTTGTTGCGATGGGTGCGGCAATTCAAGCCGGCGTGTTGCAGGGCGACGTCAAGGACGTGCTGTTGCTTGATGTAACGCCTTTGTCACTGGGCATCGAAACGCTGGGCGGTGTATTCACCCGTATGATCGACCGTAACACGACCATTCCAACGAAGAAGAGTCAGGTCTATTCGACGGCAGAAGACAATCAGAATGCCGTGACTATTCGCGTATTCCAAGGCGAGCGCGAGATGGCTGCAGACAATAAACTGCTCGGCAATTTCGACCTCGTTGGTATTCCGCCAGCACCGCGCGGCGTTCCTCAGGTTGAGGTGACGTTCGACATCGATGCCAACGGCCTCGTCAGCGTGACTGCGAAAGATAAGGGCACAGGCAAGGAACAGCAGATCAAGATTCAGGCATCGGGCGGTCTGTCAGATGCAGATATTGACCAGATGGTCCGTGACGCCGAAGCCTTTGCCGAAGAAGACAAGAAGCGTCGTGAGGCTGCCGAAGCTAAGAATAATGCCGAAAGCCTTGTGCATACCACGGAGAAGCAGCTCGAAGAGCATGGCAGCAAAATTGATGCCAGCTTGAAGGGCGAGATCGAAGCGGCTGTTGCGGACACCAAGACTGCGATCGAAGGCGGCGATGCCGAAGCAATGAAGGAAAAGGCAACCGCTTTGGCCCAAGTCGCGATGAAGCTTGGCGAAGCGATATACAAGGAAGAGCAGGCTGCCGGAGCATCGGCGGGTGCAGCATCGGAAGAAGCGCCAGCCGACGACAATGTCGTTGATGCCGAATTCTCCGAAGTCGAAGACGATAAAAAAGACTGATATTGAAAATTCCCGGCTGTCGCGTCCGAAACGCAGCGACGGCCGGGAAGCCGGGGGTACTCAGTCATGAATCTCGACATTGACTATTATGAATTGCTGGAAGTCGAGCGGACGGCGGATGAAAAGACGCTGAAAACCGCTTATCGCCGGATCGCGATGGAATGCCATCCCGACCGCAATCCCGGCTGTGAAAAATCCGAAGCCAAGTTCAAGGCGATTAGCCAGGCCTATGATGTCCTAAAAGACGCGCAAAAGCGGGCGGCCTATGACCGTTTTGGCAAGGCCGCGTTTGAAAATGGCGGTATGGGCGGTGGCGGTCAGGGCGGCGCAGGCTTTGGTGACTTCTCCGATATCTTTGAAAGCTTCTTTGGCGACGCCTTTGGCGGACGGCAGCGTGGACCAGCGCGTGGCGCCGATTTGCGTTATGATCTCGAAATCTCGCTGGATGAGGCTTTCCACGGAAAAGACGCGGAGATAACGATTGATGTGGCGACCGCATGCGGTACGTGTGAAGGCAGTGGCGCAACGCCGGGTTCGGGCAAACGCCGTTGCAACCTGTGCGCAGGCCACGGCAAGGTGCGGGCGCAGCAAGGCTTCTTCGTGGTCGAACGTACCTGTCCGACCTGCCACGGAAGGGGTGAAGTTATTGAAGACCCATGCCGTGCCTGCGGCGGTGAAGGCCGGGTCGATGAACGCAAGACCATTGCCGTAAATATCCCTCCGGGTGTTGACGAAGGCACGCGTATTCGCGTTGCCGGCAAGGGTGAGGCTGGTCCTTATGGAGCAGCGGCGGGCGACCTGTACATCTTCATCCATCTGTCGCGCCACAAGGTTTTCGAACGCGATGGCACAACATTGTTCTGCCGTGCCCCTGTAAGCTTCACCACAGCGGCGCTCGGGGGTGAAATCCGCATTCCGGGCCTCGATGGTGCGGAGCATGTCATTATCGTTCCTGAGGGCATCCAGTCGGGCAAACAGCTTCGCCAGCGCGGGGCAGGTATGCCTGTCCTGCAAGGACGTGGACGCGGTGACATGGTCATCCAGATTGACGTCGAGACGCCATCGAAGCTATCTTCGCGCCAGAAAGAAATCTTGCGTGAGTTCCGTGACACTGAAACCGGCGAAGAATGTCCGCAATCGACGGGCTTCTTTGACAAGCTCAAAGGGATTTGGGACGGCATAACCGATTAATTCGGGTGCTTGCTAAGCGCTGTTTTACATTTAATAACTTTTGTCGAAGGAGTTTCTTTATGCGTCATTTATTGGCATCGGCTGCGCTTATTGTTTCTGGTCCTGTGCTTGCTCAGGATCTGTCCAAGGTTGAAATCAAGTCCGAACAGGTCGCGCCAGGTGTCGCTGTGCTGTTTGGCGCTGGCGGCAACATTGGCGTTTCCTACGGCGAAGATGGCACGATCCTGATCGACGACCAATTTGCGCCGCTAACCGAGAAAATTCAGACCGCCGTTTCGACGCTTGGCGCGCAGCCGGTCAAGTTTTTGGTCAACACCCATTGGCATTATGACCATACGGGCGGGAATGAAAATCTTGGTAAGTCGGGCGCGGTAATAATGGCGCACGACAATGTGCGCGTACGCATGGCCGCTGGTCAGGGCAATCAAAAGCCAGCCGCAAAGGTGGCGCTTCCGGTGGTTACTTACGCAGAAGGTCTTAAGCTGCATCTGAATGGCGAAGAAGTGCGCGTTATTCACATGCCGGCGGGCCACACCGATGGTGACTCAATCGTCCATTGGACCAAATCAAACGTCATTCACATGGGTGACCTGTTCTTTTTGCGCATGAGCTTCCCATTTGTGGACGCCAGCAGCGGCGGCAACGTCCGCGGAGTTGTGGCCGCTGCTGACAAGGTGCTCGCGATTGCGGATGATCAGACCAAGATCATCCCGGGCCATGGCGCGGTTGCGACGAAAGCGGACTTGCAACAATATCGCGACATGATCGCGCAAATTGTCGGCAAGATTGAAACCGGCATCAAGGCAGGCAAGACGCTTGAGCAGATCAAGGCAGACCGGCCAGCCGATGGCTATGGCGTGAAGGCTGATGGTTTCATCACTGCCGATAAATTTGTCGAAACCGTTTATGGCATGGTGAAATAGGCGCTCAGGATTTAATCTGTTCGATCTCGGTCTGTAGAGATTTGATTAGGGGCTGAATTTGCGTGAGCCGATCATGTTCCTCATCGAGGATAGCGCGGAAAACGAGGCGTTTGTAATACTGCACTCGCTCTAAAGCGAACTCATGGCCAAAAGGTAGCGACGACACAACAATATCGATAAGCCGCTCTGCCCCGTGCAATCGTCCCCACAGATAATCATTCTCGCGGTAGGACCGGCTGAAAAAAGCGCCGAAATTGTTGAACTCGATGCCTTTCAGGGTAGATGCAGCGCCACCTTTACGGATGGAAGCGCAATCCTCGGGCGAAATGCGATCGACTTTGACAGGATCGAATTCGTCGAACCCTTCGTCCTGGAGCAAAGGCAGGGTTGCGATATCGTAAAGCGCATACCCAAGATATCCAAGCAGCATGGCCCGCCGTGCCTCGACAGGAAGCTTGAGCAGCGCCTCACACAATATTTTATCGACTTGGCCGTCGCTGCGGACGAGATCGCGCTGTGCGGCGAGGTGGTCCATAAGACCCGCAGGATTCATAACGCCAGCTTTGGCTGCCAACGCAAAATCAATGCCCAAAAATTCGGCGGTTTCGAGATCGAGAAACAGGGCGAGACACCGGTAAATGGCGTCGCGCATTTTGGTGATATCCTCGCTTGGCACTTTAAAAACGTTTTCGACCTCTTCGGTCAGATGCCGCGCGAGAAACCGAAGCCGTCGAATTCGGAATCTCAGGTCATGGGCACGGAAAAAAGCCGCATGATTCTCTCGCTCCTTCGCATTTTGTTGGGATACATTATCAAGCCCGCGCGCCCTGATCTCAATCCAAAGCGCGTTGCGAAGATCGCGGAAAAACTCGGGTGGCGAATCTAGCAGGCTGCGGCGGGCAGTTGAGATGATATCGTCAACAACCCCGGCAATCTTGAGGTGGCTATACGCGCGGTAGCTAAATCCGGCTGCGACAATCGCCTTTTCCTGCGCCGATTTCCGCCATCTTTGCATGCGGCTTGCCGTGGGCTGGCTAAGAAACCATGTCTTGCCCAATAGCGACTCAACGGTGGACTCCACTTCCTCACGGAGGCTGTTGATGACCAGTCGCGTCCGTTCGATGCGTTCCGAACGGCCCGTGATTTTCTCCAGACTGTCGCGGATGGGCTGTTCGCGTGGGATGTTTGACGTCGCGCCCAATATCGTTGCGAAGAAGCCAGGTGGCTTGCGCGGCATGTCAGCGCTGCCGTCCGCGTTGCGCCGTCCAAAGCGAAAACTTGGCCGGCCTGGCTTCGGATCGATATAGACAAACCGCCGGTCAACTTCGCGCCGGGCAGGGCGGTTGCGCAACGCGGCAATGGCTTGATTGAACGGTGCGTTGGCCAAGACGGATCCGTCAATCAGCATTGTGTCGTCGGCGGCGCCCACGGCAAATTGCTGGGGTAGAATGCGTTTCAAAAAGGCGCTGCGCCCGGGCCACGAAACATGTTCGCGCTCCAGCAAGCCGTCAAGCTCGCGTACCGAAAACGGCGGAAATGCTCCAGGAAAGCTTGCCGTCGCTCGTGCGGCGAATATCAGTTCGGGAATGTCGGCCAGCCCCGTGCGTCCGCGGGTGGAAAAATCGACGGTGATGCGATGTTCGGACTCAGTGACGATTTCGGGGCTGTTCAAGCGAAGCACCTGATCATGGCCATTAAAATCCGTAACCGTAACAAATAAATCCAGCGGTTGGTTAGTAGGCAGAAGCTGCGATTCCGTTTCGCTTGCGGCCATTGCGTTGAGCGCATCCAACAACAATTTGGAAAACACATTGCCGCCAAAGGGCGGTGCAAACCATCTTGCGCGCACAAAGCGGGACAGCTTGGCAGCAACTTCTTCCTGTGCTTCTTTGGCCACCGTTCGCTCGACGGCCCCACCGCGCCTGCGCAATATCATCCATGCAATCGGCGTTGCCCAAAATTTGGAGAAACGGGAAAGCGGGCGGGCATCGGGGTCAAGCAGCACGTCGACATCAGCCATCTCCAGCCACATATCAGTCAATGGCTCAAGCGACTGACCGGTGACGATAGCCTGCGACAGAAATATGCCGTTGATACCACCAGCGCTTGATCCAGCAATGATATCGGTCAATACGCGCAGCTTGACGCCGCTGACGCTCGACATCTCTGCAAGCAACTCGTGATAGACGGCCTCGCATTTGCGCTTCGGCGATGTACCGTCGTGAAATGCCCGGCTTGCGCGCAATATGTGCCAAATCTCGCGCGTGACGCCATGCATGTAGATGGCGAGGCTGACCCCGCCATAGCAAATGAGTGCCAGTCTGAGTTCTTTTTCGCGCATTGCTGCGGTGTGGCATCCTCATAGGCGACACGCAAGCGCGGATGCGCGGCTATTGCCTCTTGAGTTCTTGATATGTTCTGTTAATTCTTATCCATGGCAAAAGCGAAACGTAGATTTATCTGTCAGGCATGTGGTTCGGAGGCCAATCGGTGGCAGGGTCAATGCGACGACTGCGGCGAGTGGAATACGCTTGCCGAAGAGGCGAGTGCAACGGTGTTCGAGCTGAAGCATCATTTGCATTCTGGCGGCCGTGCTGTCGAGCTGTCGGGACTGAATACCGATATCAAGCTCCCGGATCGTGCATCGACCGGCATTTTGGAATTTGATCGCGCGCTGGGTGGCGGGTTGGTGCCAGGCTCTGCAACTTTGCTTGGCGGTGATCCGGGTATCGGTAAATCTACTTTATTGCTGCAAGCCGCGGCAAATCTCGCACGTCGCGGTCTGGATGTTGCCTATATTTCGGGTGAAGAAGCGGTTGATCAGGTGCGGTTGCGCGCCCGGCGACTTGGGCTTGGTGAGGCGCCGGTGCAACTGGCAGCAGCAACGTCGGTGCGCGATATTTTGACCACCATGGGGCAGGGTGCTCCACCTGCGTTGCTGGTGATCGATTCAATCCAGACCATGCACAGCGACCTGATTGAGGGCGCGCCAGGCACTGTCAGCCAGGTTCGCGCCTCAGCGCAGGAACTCATTCGCTTTGCCAAGGAACGCGGGACGGCATTGATGCTCGTCGGCCACGTGACAAAGGACGGCACTATTGCCGGCCCACGCGTGCTTGAGCATATGGTCGATACGGTATTGTCATTCGAAGGCGAACGCAGCCACCAATATCGCATATTGCGTGCGTCGAAGAACCGTTTCGGGGGAACTGACGAGATCGGCGTTTTCGCTATGGTTGAAGAGGGCCTGACAGAGGTTGGAAATCCAAGCGCATTGTTTCTGACTGACCGGGCCGAACAGGTCACTGGAGCAACTGTATTTCCCGCGCTTGAGGGAACGCGTCCCGTTCTTGTGGAAATTCAGGCGCTTACGGTGCGGCTGTCGAGCGGTGCGACACCTCGCCGGGCAGTCGTAGGTTGGGATAGTGGGCGACTGGCGATGATTTTGGCGGTACTTGAGGCACGATGTGGCCTCAGCTTTTCAACGGCCGAAGTGTATCTCAACATTGCCGGCGGATATCGCATTTCCGACCCCGCTGCTGATCTTGCCGTGGCAGCGGCCTTGGTCTCGGCCTTGGCAGAACGTCCATTGCCGTCCGATTCTGTGCTTTTCGGGGAAGTCGCCTTGTCGGGTGAAATTCGGCCGGTCTCCCATGGTGCCTTGCGATTAAAAGAATCAGCAAAGCTTGGTTTCAGCCGGGCGTTGGTGCCGCCTTCGGTGAAAGGTCAGGCGGGAATTTCAACGCAGGAGTTCCGGACACTCGCCAATCTCGTTGACCATATGCTGGGACGCCACTAAATCTCTGGTTCCGCAACGCGGGTGGATTGATGCGTTGAATGGCGGCCCGATTTGGGCCTGTGCCGGGCATCGTAATATGACGCGACCCAGATATTCGGGACGACGCGTTTCAGGGAATTGGGGCAGCAGGGATAGATGACCGCACTTGATATTATCGTATTGTTTCTGCTGGGCATCGGCGCCGTGGCCGGCTTTTTGCGCGGTTTCGTGCAAGAGGCGCTGTCGATGATTGCATGGGTATTGATCATTGTCGCCGTGCGGTTTCTGCACACGCCTGCTGCGGCTGCTCTGGCCGAAGCTTTGGGTTCTGAATCGGGCGCAGCTATTCTCGCCTTTCTCTCGATCGTGATCGTAATTTACGCACTTGGAAAATGGATTTCGAAAACAATGGGTGCCAAATCGCGCAAATCCGTACTGGGTCCGATTGACCGCGTTCTTGGCTTCGGTTTTGGCATGCTCAAGGGTTTGATCATGGCCACGTTAATGTTCCTTCTGTTCGTGATGGGCTATGACATGGTTTATGGTACGGATGAGGGACGGCCGGAATGGATGACAACATCACGAACCTATGCTCTATTGAACGCCAGCGGGGAGGCGATGTCAGAATTTGTCCGCGAACAGCGCGCGACCAAAGGCAATGCTTCGGAATCGTCTGACTGATGGACTCCGCTCTCTACAACCGTGACATTTTAAGACTGGCTGCGGCGCTTGTTGCCAATCATAGGCTTGATAACGCGGATTCCACTACCGAAGTGCGTGCCCCGCTCTGCGGCAGCAGAATTCAGGCCGACATCATGATCGACCAAAATGGACACATTGCGCAGCTTGCCTTGCGTGCCAATGCGTGCGCGCTTGGCCAAGCTTCTGCAGCCCTCTTGCAGCGCGAGACTGTAGGGTTGCCGGTGCCAGAGATTTCGGCATTGCGTGATGGCGTTGCACGAGCGCTCAAGCGCGAAGGAGAAATGCCCACGCGCTGGCCTGACCTCATGCTGTTCATGGCTGCATGTGATTATCCATCGCGCCACGCGGCAATCCTGTTACCTTATGATGCTATTGTTGCTGCGGCTGCACTTGTGAAAGCAAAAACCTGATGGCCGATGCTCCGCACAATATTGTCGCCGATGTTATGTTGGGCGGTGTTGTGCTGTTGGGTGCTGCGCTCGTGGCAGTCCTGATATTCCGTCGTTTGGGGCTTGGCGCTGTCCTTGGTTATCTTGTCGCAGGTATCGTCATTGGTCCAGACGGGCTTGGCTTGGTCGGGGCGCCGCAGACAATCCTAGGCTATTCGGAAATTGGTATCATCCTGCTGCTGTTCCTTGTTGGCCTCGAACTGTCACCCAGCCGGCTATGGCTGCTGCGCCGCGATATTCTGATTTTCGGGCCTTTGCAGGTGATATTATGCGGGCTTGGCATGTTCGCCGTGGTGCATTTTGCGATGCCCAGCTTTAGCTGGGAGGCAGCGCTAGTTCTTGGCCTTCCGCTAGCGCTATCTTCTACGGCGCAGGTGCTGCCTTTGTTGCAATCACGCGGCCGCATGAAAACAGATTATGGTGAAAAGAGCTTTTCCATATTGCTGTTTCAGGACATTTCCATTGTCCCATTGCTGACCATTGTGGCGGCGCTGTCCCGCGCACCAGCGGATGAGGGCGCGATCGGCGGATGGTATCTTGCGCTGTACGCCGTGGTGGCAATTGTCGGGCTTGTGCTGGTCGGACGTTATTTATTGTCTCCTTTGTTGCGGCTCGTGGGCAAGATTTCCGAACGCGAATTGTTCATTGTGACGGGGTTGTTCACAGTATGCGTAAGCGCCGCCGTGATGCAGGCAATTGGCGTGTCCCCGGCACTTGGAGCGTTCGTCGCTGGCGTCATGCTCGCCGAATCACCTTATCGACATGAGCTGGAGGCCGACATCGACCCGTTTCGCTCAATCCTTCTGGGTCTGTTTTTCCTCGCCGTCGGGATGTTGCTTGACGTTGATGTCATCCTTGCCGAACCGCTCTTTGTCGCGAGCCTTGCGCTTGCGCTTGTAGCCATAAAGATCGCGATTATTTTTGCGCTTGGCCGCGCTTTTGGTCTGAAAAGTAAACAGTCCATCATCATGGCCATGCTGCTAAGCCAAGGGGGGGAATTTGCTTTTGTCCTGTTCGCTGCCGCACAGAAGGCATTGTTGATTGATCCCGAGGCGGCGAGCCTGTTCGGCGCAGTCGTGACATTGTCGATGGCATCGACGCCGTTTCTGATGATTATTGCCGGCAAAATCGCCGAACGCAAATCCACGTCGACCGATATTCAGTTGGATGATCCTGAATTGGCCTTGCAAGCTAATGTGATTATCGTGGGACATGGGCGCTTTGGACAGCAAGTGTCGCAAATCATGCGCGCGGCGGGGCGGTCGGTCACGTTGATTGATATCAACCCGCAGACCATCGACCGGAGCGGCGAATTTGGCTTCAAGGTTTTTTTTGGAGACGGAACGCGTGTGGATTTGTTGCAGCGGGCCGGCGGCGAAGATGCGCAGGCCATATTCTTTTGCATCGATGACCGGTACATGACCGCAGAGTCGCTTATGCCTGTGCGGGAGACATTTCCGCGCACCAAATTGTTCGTTCGCGCATTCGACCGTCAGCAGGCGCTGAAGCTCATGGAAGATGATGGGATCAGTGTCATACGTGAGGTTTTTGAATCATCCATTCGCATGTCGGCAGATGCACTGAAGTTTTTCGGAACTGACCGGCAGGCTATTCACGACATCATAGCGGAATTCCGGCGGCGCGACCGCGATCGCTTAAACGCGCAATTCACAAGCGGCGATATGCACGCAGGAAGGCGGCACAGCTTTGGTGGAGAAGGTTCGGACGACTTTCTTATCGCTCACGATTGAGCTTCGCTGTCGAGAAACGCCGCGACGTCTTCTAGCACGACTTCCTTAGACAGGAATGTTTGACCGATCCCATTTGCTAGCAAAAAGGGCAAAGTCCCGCCGCTCATTTTTTTGTCGTGGCGCATGTAATCCACTAATGTTGCGCCATTACCAGTGACTCCCGCGTCCGAGAGCGTGGTTGGTAGTCCGGCGCGCTTTAATAGTTCGCTGACACGGTTTGCGTCGTCCGCAGCGCATATGCCAAGCCGGACAGAATAGCCAAATGCCAGGACCATACCGGCTGCCACAGCTTCGCCATGAGACAATCGTTCGGAAAAGCCGGTATCTGCTTCCAATGCATGCCCGAAGGTATGTCCAAGATTGAGCAACGCTCTTGTGCCCGTCCGCTCCATTTCGTCCGCAGCCACGATCCGTGCTTTCGACTGAACTGATCGGATAATGGCTTGTGCGCGCACTTCCGGGTCGCCTGCAAGAAAGGCGTCGAGATGGTCTTCGCAATAAGCAAAAAAGTCTGCGTCGTCGATCAAGCCATATTTCACGACTTCAGCGAATCCAGCGGCAAGTTGACGGGGGGGCAAGCTGGACAACAGGTCTGGATCAATCAACACCAACGCAGGCTGATGGAAAGCGCCGACCAGATTCTTGCCCGCGGTGCTGTTTATGGCGGTTTTGCCACCAACGCTGCTGTCCACCTGTGCGAGCAAGGTTGTGGGGATTTGCACAAATGCACAGCCGCGTTTTACGATATGCGCCGCAAAACCTGTGATGTCGCCGACCACGCCGCCGCCAAGTGCGATGATGCTGTCGCTGCGTTCGACATGGTTTTCCAGCAACCAATCGGTTAGCTTTTCTAGCTGCACCCAGCTCTTACCGCTTTCACCCGCTGGTAGGACATAGGTTTCAATTTGGATTCCGGCCGTGCGCAAATATGCCTCGAACTCGGGCAGGACAGCATCGGCCACGTTTTCGTCCGTTATTACCAAAAGCCTATTGTCGCGGGCCATTGGTGCAAGATATTTTCCGGCATCAGCCATCATACCTGCACGCACATGAATGTCATAGGGGGCGTTTGCTATGGCAACGGATATCACGGTCATTTCGCAAGCGCCTTCAGGATATTTTCAACCGTGCGGACATGCGGCGATGTGTCGCTGCGGATGTGGACGTTTGCGGCCGCATAAAGGGGATTTCTGATTTTGCCAAGCTCGGTCAAAACGACGATGGGATCCTTGCCTTTTAAAAGTGGACGGTGGTCGCGCCTGGAGACGCGCTCGGCCAGAACACGCACGTCCGCATCAAGCCAGATTGACGTTGCCTTTTCAAGGATCAGCGCCCGGGTGGATGGGTTAACGAATGCGCCGCCCCCTGTGGCGATGACTTTGGGTAGGCCGTCTATAAGACGAGCGATTACCCTGCGTTCGCCGTCCCGGAAGTAATCTTCGCCATATTTCTCGAATAATTCTGCAATTGACAGTCCAGCCGCCTTTTCAATTTCTTCGTCCGCATCGACAAAACTTGTGCGGAGTCGGGCCGCTAGACGCTTTCCAATGCTTGTTTTGCCAACACCCATCATACCGACCAGCACCACTGGCCGGTCAATGACTGGCGTGCCTTGCTTGCCTTGGGGCGGCATCTGCGGGTTTTGTTGTGGAGCCATAACAACATTGCCTATATCGCCGCTTCGTCTTAGCCGAAAGCAGTTTGCAGCTTTGTCGCTTTTAGAAGCCAAATCAGAATATTATATCAAGGCTAGCTTGCGCCGAACGTGAAATGAGGGTTTTAAGGATACTATCTGTTGCCCCAGTGGTCATAGAGTTGCTATTCTTGGCTTTCGGTTGCGGCATGGGCAGCCCTTGAAATTTGAACAAACGAAATTGTATCTCGCAAATATGGAAACAGGTCCGCACCATTGACTGACAAAATTACAAAAAGTGGCCTGTTGGTTGCCGGCGCTCTGGTATTGGTGTTTTCCTTGCCGGCGCTCGGCCAGCAAGGGCCTGAGTCCCTCCTGCCAGAGGGGTTTGGTGATCCTCCTCCTCCGCCGGCGAGCCCAGGTAAGCCCTCTCCAGCCGCCCCGGGTTCTCCGGCTGGAACCTCTTCACCAACAGCCTCCGTCGGGACGGAAGACCCCTCGGCGACTGTCGATGCGACCGAGGGCGAGGAAGATGCGGACCAGAAAGAACCGGAATTGGTCATCCGATATGATGTGCCTCCCGCAGCACGTAGGTCGTTAGGCGCGATTGGCATTATCTCGGAAGCTTCGGGCGGTTTTCCGGAAGACGCATTCGGAGCGCTTGAAGGCAATTTTGTAAAACAGGTTGTCGAACGGACCTCAGGGCCGATCGCCTCACGTTGGGGCACTATTATGGCGCGGCGTTTGCTCGCCAGCCGCACTAAAACCCCTGAAGGTGTCAATGGCGCCGACTGGACTGCCGAGCGTGCATGGTTGCTGCTTCGCATGGGCGACTCGGTCGTTGCCCGCGATCTCGTCCAGCAAGTCGATAGTGGCAATTATACGAAGCGCCTTCATCAGGTTGCGATGCAAGCCTATCTGGCCAACGGGGATTTGGCGGGATTGTGCCCGCTAACCGAAAGCGGCGTGCGCCTTGTCAATAATGGCCAATGGAAAATGTCCCGCGCAATTTGTGCGTCATTGGTTGGCGAACAGGGCAGTGCTACTGCCTTTATCAATCAGGGCCGCTACCAGGGCTGGGTTCGCGGTGTTGACTATCTGCTGGCGGAAAAGGCGGTGGGTGCAGGCATCAATGGACGACGTTCGGTAAAAATCGAATGGGAGGGCGTGGAGGGCATGAACCCGTGGCGCTTCGGTCTTTCATCTGCTGTTGGACTAGAGCCGCCGGAAAGACTTTTCGCAAGCACCGGCCGTCAGGTGGATGGTTGGCGTGTGCAGTTGCCCATGTTTACGCCAGCGATCCGCGCCAAATATGCATCCGGAGCCGCCGCCCTTGGCATATTGTCGAACCGGGACATGGTCGATTTGTTTGCGCAGGTGATGGACGATGCCGACGCGCCCGATGCACTGAGGTCACAGGCTGAGGGCCTTGGCGATGCCTATACCGCGTCAGGTGCCAACGCTAAGGTAGCGGCAATGACATCCTTATGGTCCGCAGCTGCGGCGGGCACCGATTATCAGGCTGCGCTGGTCATGACGGCCCGGGCGGCTGCGCTTATCCAGCCCAACTCTGACCACGCTGCTCAGGCGGATGGGCTTATTGCCTCGATGCTTACGGCCGGACTTGATCGCTCGGCCGCCCGATGGGCTAATATCGTCCCAGAGGGCTCATTGGGGTGGGCGCTTATCACATTGGGCACACCTGGCCAGGTCGCCGCAGCCGACTATAACAATCTTGATGACTTTTTCGGTAATGACAACAGCGTCGAAGGTCATAAATCGGCACTTTTGCTGGCGGGTCTGTCGGGGCTTGGCCGGGTCGACGCCGACGCCCAAACCGAGTTTGCGGGCGACTTGAAAATCAAAATCGCGCAGCAGACGCCTTGGTCACGCGCCATTACTGCAGCCGCCGAGCGCGGCGAGCAAGGAACGGTCGCGTTGATGGCGATTGCGGGCATGCAGGCGCCGTCATGGTCTTTGGTGCCTGCCAATCACCTTTATTATATCGTTCGTTCACTTCGGCAGGTCGGATTGGACGCCGAAGCGCGGATGATTGCAGCCGAAGCGGTTACTTTTGCCTAACCGTTGGGCAAAGCTTCACGTCTGCAAGACATGAGCCTGTCCGATCGCGACCTGATTGCCCGCTTTTTGGAGATGTTGGCTGCTGAGCAAGGTGTGGCGGCAAACACTTTGTCTGCATATCGCAGCGACCTGCTGTCCGCATCAAGTCTTGTTCAAGGCAAGTTGTCGAGCGCCGCTCCCGACACGCTCTCTGAACTGGCGCGCAACTGGCGCGATCTTGCCAGCAGTTCGGTCGCCCGAAAAGCGTCTGCACTCAGGCGCTTCTTTGGATTTCTGCATGAGGAAGGGTTTCGCGCGGACAATCCGTCTGCGTCGTTGCCGAAACCATCACAGGCGAGAATTCTTCCCAAAATTCTCGATAGGGAAGAAGTGGATTTATTGTTTAAGGTCATTGGAGAAAAGCTCTCCCAACCCAATCCCGGCCCCGGAGATTTTCGTCTTTCCGCGCTTATCGAGCTACTTTATGGTTCGGGATTGCGCGCAACGGAGCTTGCGGCATTGCCGCGTAATGCGGTCGTATCTGACAAGCCCTTTATTATCGTCACGGGCAAGGGCGATAAGGAACGTCTGATACCTATTTCCGATCGTGCCCGGCAGGCCGTCGGCGCTTGGCTGTCGTTCGTGCCGGAAAAGTCGCGTTTCTTGTTCCCTTCGCGTGCCGGTCATATAAGCCGCATACGTCTTTTCCAGATTATCAAGGATTTGGCGGCGCAGGCCAGCCTCGACCCAGCTAAGGTCAGCCCACATGTTCTGCGCCACGCATTTGCGACTCACCTTTTGGCGGGCGGGGCGAACCTGCGCGCGCTACAGTCAATGTTGGGTCATGCCGATATCGCCACCACTCAGATTTACACGCACGTCGACAGCAGCCGTCTGGTCGAGCTGGTCAATCGGCGGCATCCTTTGGCAACGCGCACGTTGACCCGTCGCACGACAGGCTCTAACCGGCAGTCATGATGGTATATCTAGACTTTGAAAAGCCAATCGCTGCGCTTGAAGCACGCATCTTGGAATTGCAGGATGCGGCCCGCGAAAGCGATGTGGATGCTGGCGCCGAAATCGCAAAGTTGCGCGATAAGGCGGACAAGCAGCTTGCCGATACCTATGCAAATCTAACCGCTTGGCAGAAAACACAGGTCGCGCGACACCCCGAACGGCCGCATTTCAAACATTATGTCGCGTCGATGTTTGAAGACTTCATGCCTTTGGCGGGGGACCGGGCCTTTGGTGACGATCAGGCCATTATTGGCGGACTTGGTCGATTGAATGGTCAACCCGTGATGGTCATTGGCCATGAAAAGGGTGACGACACCCAAAGCCGACTTCGTCACAATTTTGGTATGGGCAAGCCAGAAGGTTATCGCAAAGCCATTCGCTTGATGCAGCTGGCCGACCGGTTCAACATTCCTGTTGTAAGCTTGGTCGATACATCGGGTGCCTTTCCCGGTATTCAGGCGGAAGAGCGCGGACAGGCGGAAGCCATTGCGCGTTCCACCGAAAAATGTCTTTCGCTGGGCGTGCCGATGGTCGCATGCATCGTTGGAGAAGGGGGATCGGGCGGCGCCGTCGCACTTGCTGCCGCAGATCGCATTCTGATGTTCCAATATGCTGTTTATTCTGTGATTTCGCCCGAAGGCTGTGCATCGATTTTATGGCGCACAGGCGACAAAGCAGCAGAGGCAGCGCAGGCCATGAAGATGACCGCTGATGACCTAAAATCTCTGCGCATAATTGACCGTATCGTCCAGGAGCCCGTTGGCGGAGCGCATCGCGATCACAAAATGGCTTCGGCTTCGCTGGCGCGCGCTATCGGCGAGGAGTTGGAAGCATTGTCTGCTTTTTCCGCCAAAGAATTGATTCAACAACGCCGGACGAAATTCTTGTCGATGGGCGCATGACACAAATTCTGCTCTGCATTATCCCTGTTGAAACATAATGTGATCATCCGGGTTACCTAGCCGTAGGGAGGACTGACATGCGTTTTACAAAGATATTGCTCGTCACAGGGGTGGCACTGTCTGTCATTGCGACGTCGGTGACTGGAGTCGCACTTGAAGCCAAAACGAAAAATGTTTCAGCAGCGCAACCCAGATCTTTCACTGCTCAGGAAAAAGCGGAGGGTGCAAAATACAACGCCGAAATCCTGAAGGAATTTGGCGGCCCGATGCAAAGCCCTCAGACGGCTTATGTTGTTCGGGTAGGCAAGAATATTGCCATGCAATCGGGGCTCGGTAATGCAAAGGGCGATTTTAACGTCACCTTGCTCAACTCGTCAGTGAACAACGCCTTTGCCCTGCCGGGAGGATATGTTTACATTACACGCCAGCTCGTTGCCTTGTGCAACAGTGAAGCCGAGATGGCAGGCGTGCTTGGCCATGAGGTCGGGCATACTGCAGCTCGTCACAGTGAAAAGCGCAAAAACAACGCGACGCTTGCCGGTCTATTGGGGATGGGCGGTAGCATATTGGGTTCGGTGCTCGGCAACTCAGGCGGTCTTCTTGGAGCGCTAGGTGGGGGGTTGCAGCAATATGCAGGTCCACTGGCACAGATTTTCACGCTGAAATACTCGCGTTCGCAAGAGGAAGAGGCCGACGACTTCGGCATTCGTTACCTGAGCAAGGCCGGTTATGATCCAAGCGCGTTGGCTTCGATGCTTAATTCGCTCGCATTACAAACGACCGTAGATGCGCGCGTCGCCGGGCTTGCCGATGGCCGCGTGCCGGAGTGGGCGAGCACTCACCCTGACCCTGCGCGGCGCGTTGCACGGGCAGCGACCCGGTCGAAGAGCTATCCTGCAAGCGGTATGCGTAATGCCGACGGTCATTTGTCCGCCATTGACGGCATGCTTTACGGTGATGACCCGGCTCAAGGCGTGGTCGAGGGGCAAGAATTCCTTCATCCCGAGCTCAGGATGAAGTTTACGGCACCAACAGGCTTTGGCATCCAGAATGGTAGCGATGCCGTCTCTATCAGTGGAAATAGCGGGAAGGCGATATTCACTGCTGCGGCCTTTGATGGTAATCGCGAAAGCTATATTGCCAATGCACTAAAGGCTGTGTCCGGTCAGAATGCCGCGATTCCGACCGGCGAGATACGTAGAACCAACGTAAACAACATCCCCGCTTTCTACACTAATGCCATCGTCAATACGCAGCAGGGGCAGCGGGTTATCACTATTTTTGTCTATGAATGGGGACCTGGGACAGCTTATCATTTCGTGACGATCGCGGCCACGAATTCAAATCCATTTGACCAGATGTTTTCAAGCATGTCGCGACTGACAAATGCACAAGCAGCTGAGGTTAAGCCGCGCAAATTGCGTGTCGTAACTGCCGGCCCTCGTGATACCATTGCATCGCTTGCGGGCCGGATGGCCTATCCATCGTTACGGGTCGAACGCTTCACGGCCCTGAATGGATTATCAGCCAGCACGACTATAAGGGCTGGCCAGAAATTGAAGATAGTGACTTACTGACACAAAAAAGGGCGGAGACCTGTGGTCCCCGCCCCTGATTTGCCAACGAACCTATAAAGTTCGACGGCGATTTTTGGTAAGCCGAAGCTTACGAGGTTTTAACCGAGTTGCTAACCTTGTTGAACGTGCCGGCGAGGTTGGTGCCGAGGCTGGTCATCGCAGTAATCGCTGCAACAGCGATAAGAGCAGCGATCAGGCCGTATTCAATTGCAGTTGCGCCGTCTTCATTCTTGAAGATTTTCTTGATAGCTTTCATTTTTGGTCTCCAGTTTGTTGTTCATACACCCGGGCGGTTTTGTCAGATATTTAAAACCGTCGGAGATTGTTTAGATTTGTAACATTTACCATTTCGTTAATTTGTACTTTTTGCGACACTGTTCGAAACTTTGTTCCACATTGCTTGGGTCTCTCCAGCAAAGTTGCCAATAGAACCAATCACCGCAACAACGATCAATGAGACTATTAACCCGTACTCCACTGCTGTCGCGCCCCGATCACATGTTGTGATACGACGAATTAGTTCCAACATATTTGGCCCCCACTTCATCCCTATGGTTGCGACTGAGTTCAAAATCACACACACAAGTTAACAAAAGCTTTCATCATGGCGGGAATGTGGAAAAAAGTCCGACAATATTATTCGTGGTAGCTGCAGCGTTAACCAACGAGAAGGGCGAGATTCTGCTGCAGAAGCGTCCAGCCGATGCCCAAATGGGGGGGCTCTGGGAATTCCCTGGTGGGAAGGTCGATGAGGGCGAATCACCTGAAAATGCGCTTGCCCGAGAGCTTGAAGAAGAACTTGGGGTTATAGTGGACCCGCAGCATCTCGCACCATTGACATTTGCTAGCGAACCTTTGGGAGGGAGAAACCTCGTGCTTTTGTTATACCGCTGTATCCATTGGCGGGGCACACCCAAGGCTTTTTATGCGTCTGATATTCAGTGGGCATTGCCAAAAGATATGCCAGCGTTGCCCATGCCGCCCGCCGATTATCCATTGGTGCGCAGGCTTCAGGAGGCCTAGGTCGTCTGGTCCTTCGCAAGGAAATCGGCGAGCGACATCTGCGCGCTTCCCCTTTTTGCAGGACGAGGCTGACTCGCGGAAGGCGACCACCCACTTAGATGCAAATGCGTGAAGCGTTCGATGACCTTGCCATCGCCATCTGCACGTTCCGCAAACGCTCTGTCGAGCCGTGAAGCAATGTCCTTGCCGATATAGGGACGTGGTCCGGACAAGGCATTTCCCACCCCTGTGTCGCGGATGTCGGAAACAATGGAGCGCCAATCACTGTAGCGAACCGACGTCGTGTCCTGATCGGCAACGGGCAGATTGAAACCCGCGCGGACGACAAGGTCGGCGGCGCTGCGCAAATCAACTTGCGGATGTATGTGCGGCGTCGCGCGGTCGGCATCTGCCTCAAGCAACATGGCTTTCAGTGTGCCCAACGAACCTGCACCAAACATATGGCCAAGGAACAGGCCGTCTGGCCGCAACAGCCGGCGAAACTGGATGAGCGCGCCAGGCAAGTCATTGACGCTGTCCAACGTGCCGCCGGAAATCACCAGATCAAAGCTGCCGGGTTCAAATGGCAATCTGTCTTCTTCCTCCGCCACAGGCAAACCACTGATCGCATGATCATCGGTTAAAAAGGCAATAGTGCAGCATGCGTACGGTGGAAGAATTTGATCTTTCCAACGTCCGATCGGGCCAAGAATTAGCGCATTTTCAAATGATCGTGTGACCGCAGACAGTCGCTCTGAGAAATCCTGTGCGACATGGTTCCACAGGAACATGTCGCCGGTCCGACCTGCGGCGCGCCTGCGTAAGGCGTGGCGGCGACGTCTGTCAAAAATTTCGGGGGCTTTTGATGCGCGGTCCATTTGTGCCTTTTGGAGACCTGCGCTTTGTCCGACAAGACCGTTATGGCAATCGGCAGCCAATTTTTTCGGCCTATGTTGGAATGGGCACTCCCGGAGCGCTGTCCTTGCTGCGGCGAGATCACTCCGGCGGGGGCGCCGTTTGTGTTTCTTGCTGGCAAAAAATTGAATTTCTCGCGCCGCCCTGATGTGGCGGATGTGCGGCGTCGTTTGTATTTGACCGTGGCGATGACGCATTTTGCGCGTCATGCATTGCGAGACCGCCTCGCCATGACGGCATAAGGGCGGCTGTAAAATATGATAATCTGTCTTCAAAAGTCGCGTTTCGCCTGAATATGGAGGGACAATTGGGCTAGCCCGGATTATTGCGTAGCAGCTGCTCCGAGATTTGCCCGAGGAAGGTAATGATATCATAATCATAACTGTTCCCTTGCATTCGTCACGGTTTTGGTCACGCACGTTCAACCAGCCTGTACTGATTGGCAAAGAACTTGCCACGCTTGCCGGTATCCGTTTCGTGCCCGATATGTTGGCCAGGCAAAAGCGCACGCCAAGCATGCGTGGTGTTGATGAAAAGCGCCGGAGAAAAGCCATGGGAAGTGCATTTGCGATGCACGCAAAATGGAAAGGGAAGCTTGAAGGGCGCCGTGTCATTTTGATTGATGACTTGTTGATGACAGGTGCGACGAGCGACGGTTGCGTGACTTTGCTGAAACGCAACAGTGCCCACTCGATGCAGATATTCTGCCGGGCGCGCGCATTGTGCGGAACAGCGAAGCCGCAGGTTTCAAAATCGTTCGGCGCTTGACTTGGGCGGCGAGGCACACCATTTCACAATCATGACTGCTACTGTTGAAATCTACACGAAATTCGGATGCCCTTATTGCGTCCGTGCCAAGCATCTTCTCGATAGCAAAGGCATCCCTTATACCGAATATGACGTAACCATGGGTGGCGCAAAGCGGGACGAGATGGTTGCACGTGCCCCGGGCGCTCGGACTGTTCCGCAGGTTTTTATCAATGACCATGTAGTTGGTGGCTCGGACGATCTGCGCGCACTCGACATCTCGGGAAAGCTGGAAGCATTGCTTGGAGTCAGTGGCACCTAATGATCACGTTTGACCTGAACTGCAGCAACGGACACCAGTTCGAAGGCTGGTTCTCGTCATCTGCTGATTTTGAGGCGCAAAAGGCAAACGGGATGTTGTTGTGCCCGCATTGTAACGACCTCATCGTGCGCAAGGCGCTATCGGTACCCAATGTGCCACGCAAGGGCAATCAGCGCGGAACGGAGGTATCTCCAGTGCCGGCAATAGAACCCGAGGCTGATGTTACTGGGTCAACCGGTCTCGACATGGGCGTGCCTTCGATTGCGGAGCTGGTGCAAAAGCTTGCGCGCGCGCAGACGGAATTGCTCGATAAGTCGCAATGGGTCGGTGGCAATTTTGCCGAGACAGCGCGCGCAATCCATTATGGTGAAGAGCAGGATCGCCTTATCCATGGCGAAGCCAGCACCGACGAAGCCACGGCGTTGGTTGATGAGGGAATATCTCTGGCCCCCCTACTGTTTCCCTTCATCCCGCCCTCTGCTAAAAATTGACCGGTAGAATGCGGGCGGCTATGGCCGTCGTAAAGCACCCATAGCTCAGCAGGATAGAGCATCAGATTCCTAATCTGGGGGCCACTGGTTCGAATCCAGTTGGGTGCACCAAAAGACCCACCATAACAGATTCTCTCCAGAGAAGTTCTGTTTGAAAAAATGATGACGCTATGTTGCAGTTTCCTCGTGGGAAATGGCCCGCATTTGAGTCGATCGCTGTCCTCCCGATGGGTAGATAGGAAGACGGTAAAAAATGTGAACAAAGCGGCCGTTCCAATGTCGACGCATCGTTAATTGTATATCAGTTTAGGTCCAAACTCTATCTCTGGCAGACGGTCATAAAACGCCAGAGCGAAGACTTGCATGCGCGACTTGCGCGGTCGGAGAGTGACGGAAATTGCCCAAACCCGGCATCAGTACCGCGAACTGCGATGGAACGATTTGTCGATTTCCTAGTTGTGCGGCCAGTCGTACCACAGTTTCTGTTGCGCGACCTTTCGGCAAATGATGAACGCACGGATTGGTTAATGCATACCCTGACTATACCCTTGCATAAGTATTTTGTGGATCTCGCTGGTGCTGCTGTCGATGCACGGATGGTTGCAAATGACCATTATGCGTTCCGAATTGGCAATTTTGTCTATGCGGCAGCAAATAGTGTCGCACGCCGCGAGCCTATGTCAAAACTGGTAACAGGATGGGGCGACAATTCTGCTTTTCGTGCGTCGATCACTGCCATACTTATTGAACCGCTCTTCTGTCATGGTTGAGGAAGTCGAACTCACTGACCAGCGCGCAGGGTATCGGTTCAAGCCGCACGAGCTGCCGGTTATTCCGGGGTCTCCAGCCAACCCCGATCATCCACTTGGCCGAAAGCTGACATATCTTGCGATTGGTATCCTTCTAGGGTTTGTGGGGGGATCACAGAATGGATTTTTGCTGGCGAATTCGTCGGCATTGCAAGCAGAGATGGCGCTGACTCCAGTTGAGCTTGGCTGGCTTAATGTTGCCTTTTACGCGACTTACGCGTGCATGAGCATGATGCTGTTTCGGGTCAGGCAGGAATTCGGCATTCAGCCCTTTGTCCGCTATGCGATGCTTGGTTTGGTGGGAGCGAATTTTGTCCAGCTGCTTGGGCCTGGATATAGTATAGAACTTGTTGCGCGCGCGATTGCCGGAATTACTGCGAGCGGGCTTACGGCCCTGTCATTATATTATCTGATGCAAGGTCTGCCTGCAGCCATGCGCATCGGAGGTCTGATTTTGTCACTCGGTCTGGTTCAGGTCGCAGTGCCGCTGACCCGCGCCATGTCTCCAGCATTGCTTGTTGATGGCGATTTACAACATGCGTTGCAGTTCCAGTTTGGACTGTCGCTGCTAGCGCTGGGTGCAGTTTATATGCTCCGGCTTCCCCCTGGTATCAGACAAAAAACATTCGAGAAGCTCGATATTCCAAGTTTCCTGTTATTCATTATGGGTGTCGCTGCCTTGTGTGCCTTTCTGATTCAGGGGCGAATTCAATGGTGGGACACTCCTTGGCTGGGGGGAGCCCTTGCCATGGCAGTGGTTGGCATTGGGGGCTGTTTTTTGATCGAGCTAAATCGCAAGAGCCCAATGCTCGACCTTCGCTGGTTGTCGAGTCGGGCACTTTTTTCGCTTGCGATGATAGCCGCAACTGTAAGAATTCTCTTAGCGGAGCAGGGTTTTGGCGCGAGCGGATTATTTACCGCGCTTGGCTATGGCAGCACGCAACTCGCGCCTTACTATTACACCATGGCTTGTGCGACGTTTGTCGGCATGATCTTGTCAGTCATCAGACTTGATCCGAAGGATTTGACCCGTCCGGTCCTGTTCGCAATTCTGGTCATTACGATTGCGGCATTTGCGGATACTCAAACCGGCATAATGACGCGTCCTCAAGATGTGTATTGGACTCAAGCAGCCATTGCGTTCGCCGCCGTATTTGCAATGGGGCCAGTCATGATGCAAGGCATGGTACGCGCCCTTGTTGCTGGCCCTTCGTATGTCGTCAGCTTTATCGCGATGTTTTCGCTGGCGCAGTCGATAGGTGGTCTGGCTGGTGTTTCGGCGTTATCTGCATTCCATACGATACGGCTAAAGACGCATATTATCGATGCCGGAGGAACGCTGACCCTCGCCAACCCGCAATTTGTGGATGCCCTTAATGTGACTGTACGCAATGCAGCGCCGGTCCAGGCAGATGCGGCTTTGGTCCAGCAAACGGCGTCTGCAGCAATCTCTCAAGAAGTCGGCAGGGAAGCCGCCGTTCTTGCCTTCAACGATGTATTCTTTCTCATTGGGACAATTTCTGCGATCGTTTTTGTCATCGTTTTTGCTCCGTGGATCATCAACCGGGTCCAAAAACGCAATCCATTGGCTAATGAGTTGGCTGCGCTCGAAACTATGATGGCGAGGACAAGAAAATGACTCAACCCATGACCGAAAATTCAGGTGTCACAAACAGCAGTCAGCTGGACGACGAAATAGCCGATGAGCCGCAACGGGGCTGGTCGCCAAAGCGCTCAAGGGGCACAATTTTTCTTGGGATCTCGCTGGTTCTGATTGGCGTGATCACAGCACTTTATGCTTGGGGTTTAGCGCCCTTTGGTAGCGATCAGGTCACGACCAACAATGCCTATGTCCGCGGACGCACTATTGTAGTCAGCCCTCAAGTCGGCGGATATCTCGTAGACGTTCCGGTGGTTGATTTCCAGCGGGTGCGCAAAGGCGATTTGCTGGCGAGGATTGATGACCGGCCGTTTCGAGAGCGATTGCTTCAAGGCGAAGCGACGACAGTGGCTCAACAGGCAACTCTCGCCAATAGCGAACAAAGCCTTCGGTCTGCCCGAGCCCAGCTTGACCTGCAGGACGCAGCGGTCGCCAGCGCACAGGCAGGCCTTCAAAAGGCCCAAGCCGACATGAACCGGATAAACGAACTTGTAGGCGAAGGATCCGTATCATTGCGCGAACGCGACCAGGCCCGCGCGGCGCTGCAACAAGCGCTAGCAGGCGTCAAACAGGCGCAAGCGCAACGTGCCATTGCTGCCGAACAGGTCCGCTCGGTACAGGTTGGCCGCGGCGCTCTGGAAGCACAGGTCAAAGGCGCTAATGCCTCAAAGGGTTTGGCATTGTTTGAATTGTCAAAGACTGAGGTGCGCGCTCCACGAGACGGTCAGCTGAGCGAAGTGGCAGCACGTGAAGGGCAGCTCGTCAATGCCGGTACCCAGCTCATGTTCATTGTTCCTGACGACCTCTGGGTCATTGCGAACTTCAAGGAAGCGCAAACGGCGAAGATGAAAGTCGGACAACGCGCCACGCTAGAAGTTGATGCACTTGGCGGAGCTAAGCTCACAGGAAAAATACAGAGCATTGCCCCGGCGGCGGGGAGCGAATTCAGTTTGATAAAACCGGATACCGGGGCGGGTAACTTTGTCAAAGTACCCCAACGTATCGCGGTGCGCATAATTCTCGACAATGGGCAAAAACTTGCTCGCCGGCTTGGGCCAGGCATGTCGGTCGTTGCCACGGTTCATGCGGGAGAATGATTGCCGTGAAACAATATGTTGTGCCAGTGACCGCAATTGCATGCTTTTTGTCCGGCTGTGCTCCAGCGCTTGAACCCCTGCCAGTTGGCGCGGCTGTGTCCTCACCGGTCGAGTGGCGAACGCAGACCGCTGACGCTGGTCGTGCAGATGAATTGTGGTGGCAAAGCTTCGGCGACCCCATGCTCGCACAGCTGGTCGAGCAAGCACGCACGAACAATCCCGATGTCAACGTTGCAGCCGCGCGCGTCGCTGAGGCCAGAGCTACTGAACAAATTTCGCGCGCATTCCTGTTGCCTTCCATAGGCGCTGGGGTTGATGCCGGCGTGCGGCGCGAAGTGTCACCTTTTGGGCGTAGCCAGGAATCGGTCGCAGCGATGCCTGTCTTTCAAGCTGCATACGAAGTCGACCTGTTCGGTAAAAACAGCGCAAGAGTTGAAACGGCACAAGCCAATTTTGCAGCCGCCAAGGCAGCAGAAGAGGCCGCACGCTTGTCGGTCACTGCGGCGACTGCAAACGGCTATGTCACATTACTTGCTTTGGACGCACGTCTCGCCGTGCTCAATCAAACGCTCACGTCACGGGGCGAAGCCTTGAAATTCGCACGAGATCGAGCAGAAGTCGGGTACACCTCGCAGCTTGAACTGCGTCAATCGCAGGCTGAATATGAAGCCACAGCGCAACAGGTGCCACAGGTCGAGGCGCAGATAGCGCGTCAGGAAAATGCACTCTCCATACTGATTGGAATCCTGCCTGCTGCTATCACGCGCGGTGGAAGTTTAGCAGCGCTCTCTCAGCCTGCAGTCCCGAACATTCTTCCGTCCGATCTTTTACGTCGTCGACCCGATGTTGCGGCGGCAGAATATCGAATTGCGGCGGCAAACGCGCAAATGCGCTTCGCGCGCGCGCAGTTCATGCCTTCTGTAAATATTGGAGCAAAAGCTGGGCTCGCGCTATCGGACTTGCTGGCCAACCCGGTAACTATCTGGTCGATAGGTGGCAGCATTCTGGCACCTATCTTTCAGGGAGGGAGGTTGCAGGGGCAACTCGATGCGGCCACGGCACAACGTGACCAGGCTGCATGGGCCTACCGGACGACTGCCCTGAATGCATTTCGGGAGGTGGAGGACCGACTAGCCGGTTTGAAAAAACTCGATGAACAGCAGGTATCTTTGCTTGCACAACACGCCGCGGTTAGCGATGTTCTTCGGCATACCCGCAATCGATATCGCGCTGGGTACATATCCTATATCGAACAGCTTGACGCACAGCGGGCTTTGCTAACCGTCGAGCTGGCGTTGGTCCAGTTACGCGCAGACCGGCTCACGACGCTTGTCAATCTATATCAGGCAATTGGTGGCCCTCCGGCAGATGACTTGGCGAGACATTAGCATTTTGACGCTCTGTTAAAAAAATCAGCCCGTGCTGAGGGAACTTTATTTTATTTAAGCGCTTAGCCATTGCAATTGAATCTGTTCTAGTCCGCATAAAGAGAGCTCCCATGAAAATTTTGATGGTTTTAACATCGCACGATCAACTCGGTGATACCGGCAAAAAGACTGGTTTCTGGCTCGAGGAATTCGCAGCGCCATATTATGTGTTCAAGGATGCAGGGGCCGACATCACGCTTGCGTCGCCAAAAGGCGGACAGCCTCCACTTGATCCTAAGAGTGAAGCTGCAGACGCACTGACGGACGCCACAAAGCGTTTTCAGGGCGACGCGGCAGCGCAGGACCAGCTTGCAAACACGCAGCTCTTGTCAACCATATCAGCAGACGGCTTCGATGCGATATTTTTTCCTGGCGGTCATGGTCCGCTTTGGGACTTGGCTGAAGATTCCGACAGCATAGGTCTTATCCAGGATTTTGCGGCCTCCGACCGCCCGATTGGCGCAGTATGCCATGCCCCGGCCGTGTTTAAACATCCGAAAGGGGCCAACGGCAAATCACTTGTCTCAGGCAAAAATGTCACTGGGTTCACCAACACCGAAGAAGACGGCGTGGGCCTCACACAGATTGTTCCCTTTCTCGTCGAAGACATGTTGAAGGTAAATGGTGGTCTGTATCACAAAGGTGCTGACTGGGCGTCGTTCGTTGTAACTGACGGAAAGCTGGTTACAGGACAGAACCCGGCTTCGTCGGAAGAGGCCGCGCAAAAATTGCTCGAGCTGTTCTGATCATTAGAGTTTCCGAAACAAATTGATCATCAGCGTTTTGGGGATTTCATCACCGCTTGATGATAAGTTCGAAGGCAGCGTGAACATTTGGTTTGCCATGCCGCGCCTTGCTCTATTCCCTATGCTCATGTCTGAACCACAGGTGGTTAGCCGAAAGTCCTGACCGTATAATCGTCGCCGGTTTGACGCCAGCCCTAGGTAATCACCCAGCTATCCGGTTCGCGGGCAACGTGATTTATCTTGTCTCAGCGACGTTCAAAACCCTGCGCGTCTGCAACATAATTGACAGGGGAAGTTTGTGCCAGAAATGATGAAATGCCCTCAGTGTTCCAAAATGATGCAGTCAGATGCGACTGTTTGCGGGTTCTGTTCGTATGATTTTGTTCAAAACAGGTCTGCGTCTTCCCCACCAAAGACGGCCTTTAAAGGTTGTCTTGCAATCATCGCCCTTATCGTTCTGGGGGCTCTTATCCTCACAGGAATACGCAGCATTGTAGGCGATGCATCACCGGCGGTGCAAACGGCGGCACAATAATTGCCGCGAGCACATAGCTGCCGCGCATGTCGCATACTGCAGATTGAAGATGGCTACACGAAAAAACAATGAAGCCCGGCTCACCAAAGGGGGCCGGGCTTCTTGTCAAGAGTGTCCGTGTCACGTCAGACTGAATTTTTCAATGTTGAACGGCAGATCAAATCAGGGGTAGCGCACGCGCAATGATGTGTCGCCTTTTCGGCGCATGGAAAAACCAATTCCCACCAAGATTTCAATGGCAGGACATAACACCGGACTTCGCAGCGGTGTCACCTATAAACGCGATTGATAAGATCACGGTGCCGCTCATGCTGATTAACGGCAAGCGCGACGTGACCGTCGATCATGTGCAGTCGGTCAAGATGTTCAATGCTATGACCAAGGCTGGAAAGTCGGTTGAGTTTGTCTCTCTTCCGCTGGCAGATCATTATTTTGCACGGCAGGCTGACCGCGTCACATTGCTGTCAGCGATACAGCGCTTCTTGGCTTCGCATAATCCACCGGACGAATTGCCATCTGGATTATAAATCAGCAAATCATAGTTTTTACGCAATACGTGCATGAAAAAGCCCGCCGCTGCACGGGGCAGGGCGGGCTAACTCTAAGCGTATAATACAGATTAGCTGGCAGCGTTCTTCATGTCCTTGCCAGCTTCTTCGACAGCGGCACCAGTCTTGGCAGTTGCGTCGGCAGCTGCATCAGCTGTTGCGTCGGCAGCGCCTTCAGCAGCGGTCATCGCGTTGTCGGCGCCAGCTTCAACGGCTTCGCCTGTGGCGTCTGCTGCTTCTGCGGTTTCTTCGGCTGCCTTGTCGCCTTCTTTTCCGCAAGCGGTAAGCGATGCGGCAAATGCGAGAGCAGCAACAGTTGCGACTAATTTCTTCATCTTGATTCTCCTGAGTCCCATGTAAACCCTAGCGGGGTGGATACGACTACCGGATGAAGGCGGTTTTGCGCAACTATTTTTCTGTGCCGCGCGAAATGCACATTGGCGAGCTACCGTATATCCAAGATAGCCCGTTCCAAAAAGCGCATAGAGTGGCTCTGGCAATCCGGTCAGATAGGCATTCATACCGAGAGCTATATTGGCGGCAGCATCCCAGCTTTATTTCAGCGATCAAGCCCATGGGGATCGCCCATAGCTGCATAATGTACATGACATACATAATGCTTGGCCGGTCGCGGCTTGTCCATGAATTCGCCGACTGCGCTTCTGCCAGAATGGTGGAGAGCTGGTTCCGCAAAATGTCCAGATCCTTACTGTTCTGGAGCTTGAGCAGCTCCGGCTTTGCAGCATCGCGTGCCTTGGGATCGGGGATGATCTTGTGGATCAGGCCAGCTATCAGACCTATAACTCCCTCAATAATTGACATATGCCGTCCCCTCCTTTTCATTATCCAATACGGTTCGCAAGCCAACCGTACAAAAAAGCTTCCTGTGAGGGGCGTGCCTCGGCAAGGATCACATAATGCGCGCCTTGCAGGGCATCGATTGCTTTTGTCAGAACCGTTTTGGCGGACGCACCATGGCGCGTGGCGTTGCCGATAGTGTGATCAACAGTAGTGTCGTTGTAATCCAGAGCATTGCGGTTCAAGGCATTCAGCGCACGTTGCAGGAAACCAATGGCCGTTGCAGTGCCCATGTTGACGCCCGTATTGAACAGTTCAACAGCGAGGTTCGGTGCTGGTCGTGCGACCTGATCAAAACCGGGCGCAAGCCAATATTGCTGTTTGTGAATGGCCGCAGCAACATCACGTGGAAGCTTCTCCATTTGGTCCATATAGCCGAAACGTCGAGCCACAGCCGCGCCAATGCCCCAGCGGGTTGGTCCGCCCTTGTCCGCCGCATGGCTTATAGAGTTGCCCTCACGCGCAATCACGTCATCAATCACCAGGTCAATAGGATACATCGCCATGGCACCTCACTTTCAAACGCGATGCTAACCAATATGGTTATTTTTGGTGAAAGGTAAAATATGCTATTCGGCGCAAAGCGGGGCGTGCATGCCCATATGATGAAGAAATTTTAAGA
This sequence comes from Sphingomonadales bacterium, assembly GCA_038217195.1. Taxonomy (GTDB): domain Bacteria; phylum Pseudomonadota; class Alphaproteobacteria; order Sphingomonadales; family Sphingomonadaceae; genus Sphingorhabdus_B. The sequence goes on from JBBQPQ010000001.1 coordinate 157,433, forward strand.
TTTATTGGTCGGGACGACAGGATTCGAACCTGCGACCCCCACACCCCCAGTGTGATGCGCTACCAGGCTGCGCTACGTCCCGACCGCCAATGACCTCGCCGAGGCCAGTGGAAGCGCGCCTATATGGCGCTGGTTTTTGAAAAGCAAGCGCGCTGTCGACGCTTTGACGTTGCGTCAGGGGGGTGCAGGTGATAATCGCGCCCGATTGTTTCAGGGCAGCGCCTAACTCGGGCGTCTCATTAAAAATTTTTGCGAGGTCTTCCATGGAGTTTGTTATCTTGAGCGCTGCCGCCGGGGGTGCTGGTGGTTCTGCATTTTTCGTGCAGCTCTTCCCGCTTCTTTTGATCTTTGTGGTCTTCTACCTGTTCCTCATCCGTCCACAGCAAAAGCGAGCGAAAGAGCATGAAGCCAAAATCAGCGCCGTGCAGAAAAATGATGAAGTTGTTACAGCTGGAGGTCTGATGGGCAAAGTGACCAAGGTAGCCGATGACTATGTCGAGGTCGAAATTGCACCCAATGTGCGCGTAAAGGCCGTGAAATCGACCATAGCGAACGTCCAGTCGCGCGGTACTAAGGCAGCTAATGACTAATCGCTGGGGTTGAATGGCGCTTATGCCGACCCCAATTCTTGAATTTCCAGTTCGTTCGGAACCAGCCTATGCTTGATTTTCCCCGTTGGCGCGTATGGATGCTCAACACCATAATCATATTGGGTGTGCTGTTTGCCATCCCAAGCGTTCTTCCCGCTAATCTGCGCGCGCAGCTTGGGCAATATGTGCCAGTTCCGACTATCAATCTCGGTCTCGACCTTGCTGGCGGTAGTCATATCCTTCTTGAAGCCGATACATCCCAGCTGGCCGCCACGCGGCTTGAGGCGTTGGAGGACAGCGTGCGCACTGCGATGCGCCGTGCAAGTCCGCAGATACGTATTTCCGAAGTGTCGCGCTCCAATGGCCAATTGAGTTTCAATGTCGCTGACGTTGCTCAAGTCGATGCTGCACGGAAATTGCTTGGCCCGCTCACAGGCAGTCGGACAGGCACCGTCGACTGGAATGTAAGCGTTGAGGACAGCAACCGGATCATTCTAGCACCAGCAAGTGCAGGCAATGAAACCGCGCTCGATCAGGCGATGGACACGGCGAAGGAAGTTATCGATCGTCGGATCAACGCGCTCGGTACGCTCGAGCCGACGATAATTCGGCAGGGCGATAACCGCATCGTTGTTCAGGTTCCTGGTTTGGATGACCCGGCGGCACTAAAGGCGCTGATCGGTAAGACAGCAAAGCTTGAATTTAAATTGGTCGACGAACAGGCAGACCCTGACCAAACTGCGCAAGGCAAAGCCCGCGTCGGTAGCCAGGTGTTGCCTTATCCCGATAATCCTTCGGGCCTGCCGTATATTGCGGTGCGCCGCCTTGGCGGAATTTCGGGCGACAAATTGGTCAAAGCCGACCCGACATTTGACCAGCAAACCAACGAGCCTGCGGTGACTATCCAATTCGACTCCGAAGGCGGTCAGAGATTTGCCCGGATGACCCAGCAAAATGTGAATAAGCTGTTTGCAATTATTCTGGATGGTCAAGTCATCTCAGCCCCGCAGATCCGTGAGCCGATTTTCGGCGGAGTTTCGCAGATTTCAGGCAGCTTCACCACAGAAAGTGCAAATGCGCTGTCCATCTCATTGCGGTCAGGTGCGTTGCCGGTCGACCTCAAGATCGTTGAGGAACGTTCCGTTGGGCCCGACCTCGGCGCGGACTCAATTCGCCGCGGTGTCTTGGCGGCTGTAATTGGCACCACGGCCATCCTTGTCCTGATGTTTCTCGTATACGGCCGTTTTGGTATGTATGCCAATTTTGCGTTGGTCATTAATGTTTTGATGATTTTAGGTGTCATGGCCTTTGCGAACGCTACATTGACTTTGCCGGGCATCGCCGGCTTTGTGTTGACCATTGGTGCAGCGGTAGACGCCAACGTTTTGATCAACGAGCGTATTCGCGAAGAACTGAAGCGTGGGCGCCGCGTCGTACAGGCAATAGAATTTGGTTACAAGGAAGCCAGTCGCGCCATTTTTGATGCGAATAGTACCAACGTGATCGCAGCAGTTCTGCTCTTCATTTTCGGCTCTGGCCCGATCCGCGGTTTTGCCGTCGTTCTGATGATTGGAATTGTGACATCCGTATTTACAGCGGTTACGATCACCCGGATGTGGGTGTCTCGTTGGGTCAAGCGCACCCGTCCTACTGATTTGACGATTTGAGGATATTGATATGAAACTGCTCAAAGTCGTTCCCGACGATACCAATATCGATTTCCTCAAATGGCGGACCTGGGCCTTTGGCATCAGTCTGCTTTTGATGATTGCATCCGTTGGGCTTGTTGCCACAAAAGGTCTTAACTTCGGCGTCGACTTCATCGGAGGTCAGATGATCCGCGCGACGTTTACCCAAACTACGTCAGCGCCTGTTGCCGAATTACGCCAAACGGTCGGCAGTCTTGGCTATGGCGATCCCACGATTCAGCGATTTGGTGCCGAGAACCAAGTGTCGATCCGGATGAAGCTGCCTGAGGGCGCGGACAAGAATCCTGAATTGTCGAATGCCATGGCGGAAAAAATCACAAGCAAGATTAAAGCGGATCATCCGGATGTGCGCATCGACGGTGTCGACTCCGTGTCAGGCAAAGTGTCCGAAGAACTCTTCGGCAAGGGCATATTAGCGCTCCTAGCCGCAATGGCGGGGGTTTCTATTTACATCTGGTTCCGTTTTGAATGGCAATTTGGTGTCGGGGCCATTTGGTCGCTCCTGCATGACGTGACGCTGACCTTTGGGCTGTTTGCAATTACTGGTTGGGAATTCGATCTCAACATCATTGCGGCGTTGCTAACGATTATCGGATATTCTCTGAACGACACAGTGGTTGTCTATGACCGAATTCGCGAAAATCTCATGAAGTTCCGCAAAATGGATATGGCATCGCTTCTGAACCTATCGGTGAACGAAACCTTGTCGCGTACCGTGATGACGAGCGTGTCGATTTCACTTCCGCTCATCGTACTCGTGCTGTTCGGACCTGATGTAATCTTCGGTTTCAGCGCGGCAATGGCATTCGGCATCGTAGTCGGAACTTACTCGTCCATCTATCAGGCTGCACCTATCCTCATCTGGCTGAAGGTCGGATCACATAGCTTTGTGCCAACCGATGAAGCTGGTTCAAAGGCCGAACGGATGGGCGAGATCTTGGACGCAAAACCATAAGCCGCAGAATCGGTTTGAACTAACGCGAGCCTGTCTGTAGGCGCAAATTACCTTATAATTTGCGCACCAGCCTGACCGTCTTTGCAATCCACACGGGATCTGTGACGACCTGTTGCCGTGTGCCTGCCTCAAGCGGCAGTAGGTGCAGCTTGCCGGCATTTCGGCCCAATAGCCGGCCAAAAATAAAGCGCCCACCGGGGCGCGGAACCAGAACATCCAGATTGATTGCAGAGCCAAAGCTGTCTGGCTGCAACTGTTCTAGCCATAACTCGTCACCGCGTCGGTATTCTCCGGAGGACGACTCAACGCGCAGGCCGATCATTGCCGGACCAACGTTCGGAACCATGATTCGCTCCTCTTTTGTTGGAGCATGCATTCCGTCGGCTTGCAACACGGCAGCCACCGGCAGATAATCCTGATCTGGCATGGCAACGAGATCACTTGATTCCACGCCAAGCGCGTCGGCGATGCGGTTGATCCAAATCAGCGATAATACACGCATACCGGTTTCAAGGCGCCCGATTGTTTGTGCGGTCGTCGGTGGCTGACAACAGGCGGCGACGTCAGCAAGCGTCAGCCCTTTTGCCCTGCGTACATCGCGTATTCTGCTTTGCATATAATCTCCATAACCAAATAGGTTTTTTCTATCATACATTAATCCCCAAATGGCAAGCGTGATACGCCCCACCAACCGGAGACAGATTATGCCAGCCAATTCCGATATCACCCGAAACCTATCGTATCCGCGTATGCTCGCAGAGCGGGCAGTGACCGATTACGGCACCACCCCGCACGATCACGGGAGCAGACGCACCGTTACCGTCAAACTGTCGGAATCACCTCTCGAAACGCTACGGGGTGATTATGAGGCTGCAGCGCTTGGCCCGCATATCGCGATGTCGTGGGAGAATATTCCTTTAAGCCAGCAAAAACGCGGCGTATCGGCCGGTTTGAACCGTACCGAACGGATGATGAACGCAAAGTCGCGTTTTGATGCCGCATTGGAGGCACTTGGTCCCGACTTGTCGCGGCCAGTGCGGTAGGGTCAGCTTGTTCCGAAAATAGACTTGGAGCGCCTGGCGGACTTTTACCAAAATTCAGGTTAAGCGTCCGAACCTTCGACCATCACGGCCAGTTCGAGCCACCGTTCTTCCGCCGCGTCTTTTTCAGCCCGCAATCTCTCGGTCTTCACGGTCAATTCTGCAAAGCGCGCAGGCTTCTTCGTATACAGGGAAGGATCAGCCATTTCTGTTTCGGCAGCGGCGATTTCGGAATCTATTTCTGTAATTCGCGTTGGTAGCAGGTCATAATCACGCTGGTCTTTATAAGTTAGCTTGACCCGCTTGGTAGTTGGCGGGCTGACATTTGCGGCGAGAATAGCCGTTGCAGGCTTGTCAGCCTTCTTCGTCCCCGGCTTCTCCCTTTTGTCGCGCTTTTCTTCCCAATCGGCATAGCCACCTGCAATGATATCAACATGACCGGAACCATCGAGGCCAAGCGTCAAGGTCACGGTCCTGTCGAGGAAATCACGGTCGTGGCTGACGATCAATACAGTGCCGTCATAATCGGCAATCACTTCTTGCAGCAGATCTAGCGTCTCCAGATCAAGATCGTTTGTCGGCTCGTCAAGGACAAGCAAATTGGCCTCGCGCGCGAATTCGCGGGCAAGCAGGATGCGCGACTGCTCGCCGCCAGACAGGCTACCGATCCGGGCTTCGATCAAAGCGGGATCGAACAGGAATTCCTTGAGATAGCCCTGCACATGCTTGCGCACGCCCCGCACGTCGATCCAGTCGCTCCCGTCGGCGAGCACATCGCGTACGCGTTTTTCCGGCGTCAGCAACTTGCGTTGTTGGTCAATAACGATGCCGGTCAAAGTCGGAGAAAGCGTGATGCTACCAGTATCGGGTTCTGTTTCGCCTGTTAATATGCGGATCAACGTTGTTTTGCCTGTGCCATTGGCACCGACAATGCCAATGCGGTCACCGCGCTGGATCCGCAGGGTGAAATCCTTGATAATCGTTCGGTCGCCAAAGCTTTTGCTCACATTCTGGGCGCTAATAACGGTTTTTGTTTTACTGTCGTCACTAGACGCTGCAAGCTTGGCTATCCCTTGCGGGCCAATCATGGCTGCGCGCGCTGCGCGCATTTCCCACAGCTTGGCCAGCCTGCCCTGGTTGCGTTTGCGCCGCGCAGTAACGCCACGTTCAAGCCAATGCGCCTCGATCTTCAACTTGGCATCAAGACGATCGGCATTCCGCGCATCCTCGGCGAAAACCCGTTCGGTCCATGCGTCATAGCCGCCAAAGCCAATTTCGTTGCGCCGCAAGAGCCCGCGATCCAGCCAAAACGTCTGCCGCGTCAATCGTGTCAGAAAGGTTCGGTCATGGCTGATCACCATGAAGGCGCCCCTATAGCGCGTCAGCCAATCCTCTAACCATTCGATCGCCGCGAGATCCAGGTGATTGGTTGGCTCGTCGAGCAGGAGCAAGTCCGGTTCGCTGGCCAGCGCACGACAAATTGCAGCGCGGCGTTTTTCACCGCCGCTGGCGGTTTTGGCTTCGCGATCAAGGTTGATGCCCAGCTGATCGGCAATGGCGCGCACTGCATATTCTGGCGGCCCTTTTTCGCCGTGCACGGCGAAATCGACCAGCCGGTTAAAGGAGCTGACGTCGGGGTCCTGTTCCAGCATCACGATATTGGTGCCGGGCACAACAACGCGATTGCCCTTGTCAGCCTCTACAGTGCCCGCCACCAGCTTCATCAATGTCGTTTTGCCAGCGCCATTGCGGCCAATCAGCGCCAGCCGGTCACGTGCGCCCATGAACAGGTCAATATCCTGAAACAGCCAACCGCCACCCTGCTGGAGCGCGAGACCTTCAAATGCGAAAATGGGGGGTGCTGACATGGTTACGGGCGGATAGGGCGGAGGCGGCCGCAATGCAACCGTCACCGTGCGCCACGACGAGGTAATTAGACCCGCTTGAGGATATGCCCGCCTGGATTCGACATTGTTACCGTCCTCCTGCACGTTACCGCACTTTGGTTTGCGCGCCGGCTGAGAAAGTAAGACCCTGAAACAAGATCAGGGTGACGGGATCGCCTTGTTGTATTGCTGCTGCCTGCGGAGCTTAAGAGAAAAGTGCGCTTGGAAGCGAATGTTAAACCTATCGTCATGCTGAACTTGTTTCAGCCTGTTACTTAAGGCATCACAGAAACATTGTGTTCCTGAAACAGATTGGGGACAAAATTGGGGCAGTCAGACGATGCGGACTATTTATCTCAACGGGGAGTATATCTCCGAAGCCGAGGGCAAGGTCTCTGTCTTTGATCGTGGATTTCTATTTTCGGATTCGGTTTATGAAGTTGTTTCTGTGCTCGGCGGAAAACTTGTGGATTTCGACGGCCACGTAAAGCGAATGGCGCGCTCACTGAGCGAACTTTGTATTTCGGGCGCGCCCAATGCGGACTTCTGGTCCAATATTTGCCGTGCGCTGGTGGCGCGAAATGGTGTCGATGAGGGCATGATTTACTGGCAAGTCACACGCGGTTCACCAGACGATCGGGACTTTGTTTTTCCGCCTGCAGACACACCGCCTACTGTGCTTGCTTTTACCCAGGTCCGAACGCTTGCCGACAACCCGGTCGCGCAGCGCGGGTTGCGCGTTGTGACGGTGCCGGATCTGCGCTGGGGCAGAGCAGACATCAAAACCACGCAATTGCTGTATGCGTCGTTGATGAAAAATGAGGCAATTGCCCGCGGCGTGGATGACGCATGGATGGAACGCGATGGTTTGATCACAGAAGGCACTGCGCAAAATGCGCATATCATCACGCATGACGGCATTTTGGTCACCCACCCGCTAAATCGCGAGATTCTGCATGGCATTACCCGCGCAGCCGTCATTCCCCTATTGACGCAACATATTGAAGAACGTCCATTTTCTGTGCGCGAGGCGGAACAAGCGGCCGAGGCATTTGTTTCTTCTGCCTCAGGCTTTGTAATGCCCGTGGTAGAGATCAACGGGCACATCATTGGAAATGGTGCGCCTGGTTCGGCAACGGTTCAGCTTCGCAAAGCCTATATTGATTGGGCACGCCGAACAGCAATCTAAAACGTCGGCACAAAGGACGGGAGTTTGATATGCGTAAATTATTTTTGGCAGCGATGTTGGCAAGCAGCGGGTTGGTAGCAAGCGGCGCCATGGCGACACAAGTAAATGTGACCACTGCGAATCCTGTCATTGACCTTACAATATCCGAAACCGTCGAAACAAAGCCGGATATTGCAACCTTTTCAACAGGGGTGCAGAATATGGCACCAACCGCGAGCGAGGCAGTGCGGGCAAACAACGTGCAGATGGCATCAGTAGTTGCACGACTGAAGAAGCTCGGAATTGCTGAAAAGGACATTCAAACAACGCAAATCAGCTTGAACCAGCAGTTTGATTATCGCGACGGACAGCAGATTTTCAAAGGCTATCAGGCATCGAACATGGTCAATGCAAAATTGCGCGACCTGAAAAAACTTGGCGCGTTTCTTGACGCCCTCGCGATTGACGGAGCGACCAACTTTAACGGACCGGTTTTCGGCATTGACGATGATAGTGTGTTTCAGGACGCCGCCCGCGATAAGGTTTGGGCGTCGGCCATGAAACGTGCACGAACACTTTCGCGCAAGGCGGGATACTCAGACGTCCGCGTATTGCGTGTTGAAGAAACCGATCAAGGGCGCGGATATTCGCCGATGCCAATACCCATGCTGGCACGCAGCATGGATGCGGCGGAAAAATCGACACCGATATCACCGGGCGAATTGAGCGTCGGCGCGACAATGTCCTTCACTTTTGAAATGGTGAAATAATATATATGGGGCGGCACGCTGATTATGGCGTGTCCGCTCCATTCACTTTGCGTTCAATGCAGCGGGTATAGAGGAGACGCATGTTGACCCGAACCCTACCTTTGGCAGCCTTGGCAGCCGCCGCATTGCTCTCTCCAGGCACGGTCGACGCACGTCGTGGGGAACAGGACGAGGCGCGTCAGGATATGCGGGCGGGCAAGGTGAAATCCTTGCGCGAGATCGAGGCAAGTGTTGTGCCGCGCATGCGTGGGATGCAGTATCTCGGGCCGGAATATGACTCGACTGCCCAGGTCTACCGCCTTAAATTTATAGACGGGAACCGCGTTATCTTTGTGGATGTGGATGGCCGCACAGGAAGCGTTTTACGCCAGCGCTGATAGGATGTTGTCGCAGGCGACGAATCTGCTAGCCACGATCCGACACATATTTTCACAAATAAAGGGGACAGCATGCGCATTTTGATCGTTGAAGACGAGCCAACCTTGGGCAAGCAGCTCAAGTCGACGCTGGAAGGGGCGGGATATGCCGTTGACCTATCCACTGACGGCGAAGACGGCCATTATATGGGGTCGACCGAAAATTATGATGCGGTCGTTCTCGATCTTGGCTTGCCCGAGATTGATGGGCTTACTGTTCTTGACCGCTGGCGCAAAGAAGGCCGCAAATTTCCGGTGCTGGTTTTGACCGCCCGCGACAGCTGGTCTGACAAGGTTGCTGGTCTGGATGCTGGCGCCGATGATTATCTGGCGAAACCGTTCCAGACAGAAGAATTGATTGCGCGCCTGCGCGCTCTCATTCGCCGGTCTTCCGGCAATGCATCAAGCGAGTTGAATGTCGGTGATGTTCGCTTGGATACCCGTTCAGGCCGCGTGACCCTGGATGGGCAGCCAGTCAAGTTGACGGCGCAGGAATATAAATTGCTGTCCTATCTGATGCATCACAAGGGCAAGGTTGTTTCGCGCACGGAATTGATCGAGCATATTTATGATCAGGATTTCGACCGCGATTCCAACACAATTGAGGTCTTTGTGACTCGAATCCGTAAAAAGCTGGGGCAAGATGTTATTTCCACAATCAGAGGCCTTGGCTACAGCCTTGAGGAACCTGTCAGCTGAATCCGCCAGTCGCCATTACGTCTGCGCAAAATCCGCCGACATGGCGTAGCCAGTTCCAAAGCACTGGTTCGCTTACGCGCCGGATGATTCTCACGGCGGCGGCGTGGATTACCATATTGTTGATCGGCGGGGGCGCGGCACTTGACCGCGTCCTGACAACTTCGGTTGAGCAGAATTTCGACAACCAGCTTGAATATGTGCTGACGGCGATGATCGCCTCGGCTGAAATTGGACCCGATGGCGAAATACGGATGAACCGGCCACTTGGAGACCAGCGGTTTCTGGAGCCGAATAGCGGGCTTTACTGGCAAATCACGGGCGCGGGTGCGATGCCCTTTCCATCGCGATCATTGTGGGATCGCGCGCTCAGTCCGCCTGTCGAACATAACGACCAAACCGTCCATTTTCGCAACAGCAATGAATTTTCCGATGAGCCACTGCGCATAGCGGAGCGGGCAATCAAGCTGCCGGATTCCGACGTGGCATGGACATTCATGGTGGCGCAAAGCCGCGACAGCCTCGATGCGCAGATCACCCAATTGCGGTCGGTTCTTGTGACCAGCTTCCTATTGCTTGCGCTCGGCCTGATCATCCTCGCCGCTTTGCAAACATTTTACGGATTATGGCCACTTCGTGCGGTGCGCATGGCGATCGCCCAAATGCGCAGCGGCCGGGAAAGCCGGGTGACCGACGCCTTGCCTGACGAAGTGATGCCTATGGTGAACGAGCTTAACGCCCTTCTTGATCATAATGAAAAGCAGGCCGAGGAATCGCGCCGCCACGCCGGCAATCTTGCGCATGCGTTGAAGACGCCACTGACTGTCATTATGAACAGTGCAACGGCACAATCCCCTGATCTGGCTGAAACGGTTATTCGCGAAGCTACGACGATGCGGCGTCAAGTCGACCACCATTTGGCGCGGGCGCGGGCTGTTGGCCGCCGGGGCCATAGCCATAGCCGAGCGCAGGTCTGGGAAAGCCTAGAGTCGGTGGAGCGTGCAGTGGGCCGGCTCTATTCCCATGTCCGTCTGGACATGGCCGGTGATAAAACGCTTGCTGCCCGCGTCGAGCGGCAGGATCTTGATGAAATTTTGGGTAACCTGATCGAGAATGCCGCGAAATATGGGGGTGGAAGTGTATTTGTCACGGTGGAAGACGCAGGTGATTTTGTGGAAATGATCGTTGAGGATGATGGACAAGGCATACCTGAAAGCGAACGCGAGCGATTGTTCGACCGGGGTGCGCGGCTGGATACGGGCAAACCGGGGACAGGACTTGGCCTAGCCATTGTCCGCGATGTTGTCGACATTTACGGCGGGACAGTCGCGCTGGAGGAAAGCGACGATCTCGGAGGTCTTTTGGTTAGGCTGAAATTGCCAAAAGCGATGAGTTAATCAGTTCCCGTCGCGGATTTGCTGATGGTGCCGAATTACCTCATCAATAATGAAGCGAAGGAATTTTTCCGTAAAGTCGGGATCCAATTTCGCGTCGCGAGCCAGTTGCCGAAGCCTGGCAATCTGCTTTTCCTCGCGCGCTGGGTCAGCCGGAGGAAGCGATGACTGCGCCTTAAATTCGCCAACAGCCTGTGTTATCTTGAACCGTTCGGCTAGCATGAACACAAGCGCCGCATCGATGTTGTCGATGCTGTCGCGAAATCGGGCAAGGGTGTCAGTGTCGTCCATCTTTGCCATATGTGCCGACATTGATTGGAAGGGACAAGGGGAAATGCGGCATTTGCACTTGCCTTGCGGTCCTGCTGTCGCCAGAGCAGAGAGATTATGACGGCAACTATCCACAAAATTGGCGGACACCAGACTCCATCGCTTGATCCAATGTTGAAGCTGGTCGCGCCTGGCATGAACAAGGTCAACGCGGTCATTCTCGACCGAATGCAGTCCGAAATACCGCTTATTCCCGAATTGGCCGGGCATCTGATTGCCGGAGGCGGCAAGCGCATGCGTCCCATGCTGACTTTGGCATGCGCGCAATTGCTGGCTTATCCAGGGGAGCGCCATCACAAGCTGGCAGCGGCAGTCGAGTTCATTCACACAGCGACGCTGCTGCATGATGACGTTGTTGACGGGAGCGACATGCGGCGCGGGAAGGCCGCAGCCAATCTGATATTCGGCAACCCGGCGGCGGTGCTTGTCGGTGACTTTCTTTTCAGCCGTTCATTTGAGCTGATGGTTGAGGATGGTTCGCTCAAGGTTCTCAAAATATTGTCCAACGCATCCGCCGTTATCGCAGAGGGCGAGGTCAACCAGTTGACCGCCCAGCGACAGATATCGACGACTGAAGAAAAATATCTTGAAATAATCGGATCTAAAACGGCTGCGTTGTTTGCCGCGGCCTGCCGGATTTCTGCGGTCGTCGCCGAAAGCGGAGATGCGCAAGAAATGGCGCTCGATTCCTATGGCCGAAATCTCGGAATTGCCTTCCAGTTGGTTGATGACGCCATTGATTATGTCTCCGATGGGGCTACCATGGGTAAGGACAGCGGCGACGACTTCCGCGATGGCAAGGTGACGTTACCCGTAATACTCGCGCATTCCCGTGGCACCCCGGTTGAACAGAAATTCTGGCGCGAAGCCATGCTTGGCAACCGGATTGCCGATGCAGATCTGGCGCATGCTTGCAGCCTGCTGCGTGCACACCGCGCAATCGATGATACGCTGGATCGGGCGCGGCATTATGGGCAGCGCGCCATTGACGCGATTGCGCATTTCCCGACGGGTGAAGCTAAGTCTGCGCTGACAGAGGCGGTGGAATTCGCAATAGCCCGAGCATATTGACCGGCAAAGCTGAAACGTCTGCAATGGAGGCCGACGACGCATTACCGGTGATGGCAATTTTGCCCCAGCTGTTGGCTTCATTGAGAAATATACCAAATGCTGTGCTTATCGCGCCGCCCGGTGCAGGGAAGACCACCTATGTGGCCCCGTATATGCTGGCGGAGTCGTACTGTCAGGGCCAGATCCTGCTGCTTTCGCCGCGCCGACTGGCCGCACGCATGGCAGCAGAGCGCATAGCCGGCAATTTAGGCGAGGCCGTCGGTGCAAGCGTTGGCTACGCGACGCGGCTCGACAGCAGGTACGGTCACGACACGCGTATACTGGTGATGACCGAAGGGATATTCCGCAACCGGATCATCAACGATCCCGAACTATTGGGCGTTTCAGCGGTCCTGTTTGACGAAGTCCATGAACGCAGCATCGATAGCGATTTTGGTCTTGCGTTGGCGATGGAGGCACAAGCTGCCTTTCGTCCTGACCTGCGTCTGGTTGCAATGTCTGCGACGCTCGACGGAAGTCGTTTCTCGAAGTTGATGGATTATGCGCCGGTGCTCGAAAGTGAAGGCAAGAGATGGCCACTGGATTTCCGTTATGTCGGTCGGCGGACTGAATTGAACATCGAAGCAGATGTCATCCGGACGGTGCGGCTGGCAATGCTCGAACAGCATGGTGATATACTAGTTTTCTTGCCCGGCTCGCGCGAGATTGATCGTGCCTTTGACCAAATGGGGACGAGTGGACCGGACGTGGTTGTGCATAAATTACATGGGCAAATTGACCCGGCGGCGCAGCGGCTTGCCGTCCGTCCGGATAAGGAAGGGCGCCGCAAAGTTATTTTAGCAACCAATATCGCGGAGACCAGCCTCACGATCGACGGTGTGCGTGTTGTAATAGACAGTGGCCTTGCAAGACGCGCGCGGTTTGATCCGTCCGCTGGCGTCACCCGGCTAGTAACCGAACGGGCTAGCCTATCCGCGGCTACGCAGCGCGCTGGACGTGCCGCACGTCAACAGGCAGGCATTGCATACCGGTTGTGGGAAGAAGCGGGCAATGGCGGCCTTCCACCCTTCGACCCCCCCGAAATATTGGAAAGCGACCTCGCGCCGGTATTGCTTGATTGCGCGCGCTGGGGAGAAAACGATCCGGCAAAGCTACGCTGGCTCGATACGCCGCCAAGCGCTGCGCTTCAGCAGGCGCGCAATTTGCTGATATCGATTGATGCGCTGGACGTACAGGGACGCATCACGCCACATGGCGCAAAGATCGCCGCGTTGCCACTGCAGCCTCATTTGGCGCATATGGTCGTTACGGCCGACCGGTGCGGGCAGGCCGAGGAAGCGGCGACGTTAGCTGTGTTGTTGCAAGAACGTGGGCTTGGCGGGCAAGGTGAAGATATTGAAGCGCGGTTCGATCGCTTCGCTCGGGACGGTGGTGCCAAAGCCGACGCCTCGCGAAAGCTTGCCCAGCGCATTGCACGCTTATCTGGCAATAGCGGCTCAAAAGGGAAAATGAGCACTGGTGGGCTCATCGCCACTGCCTTTCCGGACCGCATCTCGAAACGGCGCGATGCCAAGGGCGAGAAATGGATCAGCTTCATGGGCCGTGGTTTACAGCTCGATCCTGCATCTCCGCTGGCGCGCGAGACGTGGCTTGCTGTTGCCGAGATTCAGGGTGCTGCGGCGGGTGCGCGAATCCTTTCAGCGGCTCCAATCGCGGAGGAAGAGGTTGCCATCCTTTTTGCGCACAAGATAACTAGCGACGAACTTCTTTCTTATGACAAAAATGCTGACCGGGTTGAAATACGTTTGCAAAGGCGCCTGGGTGCCATTGTTCTGAGCGATGGACGCGTCGAAAAGCCCGACCCGCTGGCCGTTGCCCGCGCACTTCTAAGAGCGGTGCACGATCTGGGCATAGACACGCTACCCTGGACAGCTTCTGCGCGTGCGCTTCGGCAACGGGCGCAATTTGCCGGGGTAGAGCAATTAAGTGATGACGCAATGGCACATAGTGCCGAGCAATGGCTTCTGCCGCTTTTGGGGCGTGTAAATCGCTTGCGCGACGTTCCGCCTTTCGCCTTGGCGCAAACGCTCGACAACCTGCTTGGCTGGGAACAGCGGACACGCATCGATCAAATCGCACCAGCCAGCTTCAAAAGCCCGGCTGGAACGGACCATGCCATCGACTACGCCGCCGAAGCAGGGCCAACGGTCGAGCTTCGTGTGCAGGGTTTATTTGGCCTAGACAAACATCCGGTGGTGGGGGTGGGGCACATCCCGCTCGTCCTGAGCCTGACCTCACCAGCCGGCAGGCCTATCCAGACAACCCGCAATCTGCCCGAATTCTGGCGGGGCAGCTGGCGCGATGTCGCTAAGGAAATGCGCGGCCGCTATCCCAAGCATAACTGGCCCGATGCGCCTTGGGAAAGCACAGCAAGTCTGAAGACAAAAAAGGCGCAAGCCCGCGACGCCTCGCGCGACGCTTGACGACTCTGCCGTTGTTCGGGCAAGGCAGCGACGTGTATAACCGTCTGGAACTGAGCCATGTCTGCCCGTATCTTTCAACGTCCCAAAAACGCCATGCAGTCAGGCCGTGGTCGTAGGGATGAATGGGTCCTTGAATATGTGCCGGCAGAGCGCCGCAAGGCCGACCCGCTGATGGGCTGGGCTGGCTCTGGCGACACGCAAGCGCAGGTCCAGTTGACTTTCCATAGCCTTGAGGCAGCCCGCGCTTATGCGGATAAAAAGGGGATTCAGGCGATCTTTATTCCCACACCGCCCAAAACCCTCAAGCTTCAGGCGTACGCCGACAATTTTCGTTAACCGATCATTCCGGGCAGCATCAACAATTTGACATCGACCACGCAGCCTTCCGCGCGTTTCTGCTGAACAAATTCTGGCAGATCAGCCATTGCAATGTGATGCACCACAATATTTTCGCCATCGACACCGCCACCAGTACCAACCTTGGTCAGGCCGCGCGCGCGGACAAGTGAGAAGCTCTCGCTCACCATCCCCGGTGACGAGAAAAACTCACCTAGAATTTCGAGCGTATCGGCGCGATATCCGGTTTCTTCCTCCAGCTCTCGCGCAGCGGACGCCAGTGTATCTTCGCCCTCGTCGTGGTCGCCGATGAGGCCAGCAGGCAACTCGATGCAGTTCGCCCCCAATGGCACTCGATATTGTTCGACGAGCAGGACATAATCGTCCTCTATTGCAAGGATCACCGCGGCCTTGATACCACGCGCGCGGCTAACATATTCCCATTTTCCACGTGTCTTTGCCGTGATGAAGCGGCCTTGCCACATCACCTGCTCGGCCTCGTATTCATCGATCATAATTCGATAAGCCTGTCGGGAAGTTCGTTCGGATTTTCGCTGCCTTTGGGAAAATGTTCAGCAAGCACAACGCCCATTTGAGATACCGCCTCGGCAACGCCAGCGCCAATGTTGCCGGCTTTTACATGGCTCAGCAAAGCAACCATTGCATCGCCCCAGATTTCTGGCGCGACCTTGGAGGCAATGGCTTCGTCCGCCACGATTTCGGCGCGATGCTCCCTCATGGAAAGATACAACAGGACGCCGGTCCGCCCCACAGTTTTGGCCTCTGTTCCGACCTTGAACAGGCTAATCGCTCTGTTGCGCACGCGCGCCAGCTTTTTGGCTTTGGGCGTCAGTGCAAGACGCAACGGGATCCATTTGAGAATGAGCCAACTGCCCACCCATTTAAGGGCAACCGCAGTGAGCAATATGGCACCATATTCGGCCGTCCGATATTCGTGACCCCATCCACCCATAAGGTCGTTGATCAGTCCCATGTAAAAATCGGGAAAAGTGGCATAGGTCGCCAAGGCGACAAACGCCACGCCGCTTGCACAAGCCATAGCAATATCTTCATAATGATCCGACAGGTCGGTCACAATGGTGACAATTTCGCCGCTTGTATGTTGTTCCGCTGCGGCAACGGCAGCAGTGACCATTACATGGTCGGCTTCGGTCATTTGGCTAATTTTGTGTAATACCATATCAATTGTTCCTACCAGCCACCCGACGCTCCGCCGCCGCCAAAGCTGCCGCCCCCGCCACCAAAACCACCGCCGCCGCCGAAGCCCCCACCGCCACCGAAGCCACTACCGCCGCCCCAGGATGACCCGCCGCCGCCCCAGATTATGACTGGGCCCATGCCGCCGCGCCGGTGTTTCCGTCCGCCACCTTTCATTGAGCGCAGCATGGGCAGGAACACGAAAAAAATGAGGAACAAGACAAAAATGATAGCGCCGAACGGGATGCCATCGTCGCGCTGGCTGCGCTGTTGCGCTGCGCTTGCAATTTTTGCCGCTTCATCAGCTGGCAGCTCCAGTTGCGTAACAATCCGGTTCACTCCGGCATTGATGCCATCCGGAAAATCGCCGGCCTTGAACCGCGGTGTGATATCATTGCGGATGATTGTCGATGATAAACCATCGGTGAGGATTGGTTCAAGACCGTAACCCACCTCAATCCGCATTTTGCGTTCATTAGGCGCGATGATCAGGATGACGCCATTGTCCTTTTCAGCTTCGCCTTTGCCGTCCTGTCCTATCGCCCATTGCCGACCAAGCCGATAGCCGTAGTCGGATATTTCGTATCCCTCGAGATTGTTAAGCGTTGCGACCACGAGCTGTCTTTTTGTGCGAATTTCCAAGCCTTCAAGCTTCGCCTCCAGCGCAGCTTCCTGCTGTGGGTCAAGCAGGTTGGCCTGATCAACAACGCGGCCGGTCAGTTTCGGGAAACTCTGTGCAACTGTTGCTTGCCCGGTAAGGGCAAGCAACAGGGCAGTCAGCAGGCCAAGGGCCTTAATCATGTTCAATTCCCCAATAGGGTGTCAGGTTGCAGGTGCCATATCCAGCTTCGGTGCAGATTCTGCTCCGGGCGTCGTTGCCTGATATGGGATCATTGGCTTTGCACCGTGAATGATCTTGGCCCCGATAATGTCAGGGAATGTGCGAATGGTTGTATTATAGCCACGGACCGCTTCATTGTAATCGCGCAAGGTGATGCGGACGCGATTTTCCTGACCTTCGAGCTGATCCTGCAATTTCAGATAGCCTTCCTGGCTTTTCAGCTGCGGATATTGCTCGACGGAAACCAGCAAGCGGGAAAGACTGCCCGACAATTGGTTTTGCGCGGATTGGAATGCCGCCATCTTTGCAGGATCGCTGAGGTCATCAGGATTCACCTGAATGTTGGGAGACGTTGCGCGCGCGCGCGCTTCAATCACTTCGGTCAGCGTCTTGTTTTCCTGAGCTGCTGCGCCTTTTACGACATTGGCCAAATTTGGGATGAGATTGGCGCGTTCCTGAAACGCGGCCTGGACATCGGCCCATTTCGCCTTGGCATTTTCCTCAGCCGTCGGCACGCTGTTGATACCGCATCCGGCGAGCGACATCGCAGCAACAGGCACTACAAGAAATTTCATAAAATTCTTACGCATCGAATGAGTTCCTTCACTTGGCAATTGCCTCGAACAACAGCCTTCTGGGGCGTGTATTACCTACATAAGGCGCACTATGAGCTTTCGCAATAACCGCTATCGTTTGCCGCACGAATATGACATATTTTACAAAGTTCGAATTTGGAGTGCAGCAATATGTTGGGTGAGTTCAAGACATTTATTATGCGTGGTAACGTCCTTGACCTCGCAGTCGGCGTCCTTATCGGCGCCGCATTCGGCAAGATCATTGCATCCTTGACCGAAGATGTCATTATGCCGTTGATAACTCTGGTGACAGGCGGGGGTGTTGACTTCAGTAGCAAATATGTCGTGCTGAGCGGCGCAGAAAAGCTGACGTCTGGCATGCCGCTGGCCGCGGCAAAGGCCGCCGGTGCCAATGTGCTGGGCTTTGGCAGTTTCCTAACCGCGGCAATCAATTTCCTTATTCTTGCATTTGTAATCTTCATGATTGTCCGTGCCGCAAATCGCGCATCTCCGCCGGCTGCAGCAGGGCCATCGGATGTCGATTTGCTCACCGAAATCCGCGACGAGTTGCGCAAGAAATAACAGCCAATTGCAATGCGGAGACGTGTGTAGCATAGGCGCTGCATGAGTTCTGCTGACATCAATCGTGCCCGCCATTTTACGCACGCAACGGGGTTGCAAGCGTTCACCGGAGGGCTATTTCTGCGGGGCTTCGAACGCATTGTTGACCGAATTGATCGTGGTCTCGAATTTGGCACGATTGAAGGAACTTTGCCCGACGGTTCTGTCCGATGGCTGGGTGGACGCGGCGCTGGGCCCACAGCTATCGTTACCTTGCATAGCTGGAAGGCGCTTCTTCGTTTGGTGCGTGGCGGTTCCGCTGGCTGGTATGAGGCTTGGGCCGCAGGGGAGTGGAGTAGCCCCGACCCTGTCCAGATATTCGACCTCTTTATGCGCAACCGGCTGTCCCTGGGCACGGTCGCCCGGCCGTCAGGTGTTGCCAAGTTGGCCGGCCTGGCTGTGCATATGATGCGCCGCAACAGCCGCAGCGGCGCGCGTAGGAATATCGAGTTTCATTATGATCTCGGCAATGATTTCTATCAGGCCTGGCTTGACAAAAGCATGACCTATTCAAGCGCATTATTCGCAGACCCTGCCATAGATGGCGAGTCACTGGAGAAAGCCCAGTATCGCAAGATCAGGACATTGCTTGAGCGGCTGCAGCTTTCCGACGGTGATAGCCTACTTGAAATAGGCTGTGGATGGGGCGGGCTTGCCGACGTCGCGTTGCAGATGCGCGGCGTTCACTACCACGGCATTACCTTATCACCCGCGCAAAAGGCTTATGCGGACAGGCGATTGGCGGGGATGGGCGATGCCGAGATTAGCCTGACCGATTATCGCGACGTGACGGGCCAATTTGATGCCATTGCCAGCGTGGAAATGGTCGAGGCGGTCGGACAGCAATATTGGCCTGACTATCTGAAAGCCGTGGCGCGCTGTCTGAAGACCGGCGGCCGCGCGGCTCTCCAATATATCCGGATTGAGGATGATGTCTTTGAATCTTATGCCAATGGTACTGACTTCATTCAACATTATATTTTTCCGGGGGGTATGTTGTTGTCTGAAAGCCGGTTTCGAGCAATTGCGAACGATTGCGGCCTGTCATGGAAACACCAGCAAGACTTTGGTCTGCATTATGCAGAGACGCTTCGGCAATGGCGCCTGCGTTTCGATGCCGCAGTCGGGGCAGGCACTTTGCCAAAAGGTTTCGATGAGAAATTCATTTCGCTTTGGCGCTATTATCTGATGTACTGTGAAGGCGGTTTCAGGGGCGGCGGCATCAATGTTGCTCAGGTTACGCTGGTGAAAGAATAATCATATCGGGGGGCAGGATGAGAAAATGGCTATTGGGGATTTTGATAATAATCGTAGCAGCTGTCGGCGGTTTTTGGGTCAGTGCGGACAAGGATATGAAAGCGCTCATATCCCATCTGCCCACGGATACTAACGTGCTGTTTTGGAGCGTGGAGCAACGCGATGCAGGATTTCGCAGTTTGGACCGGATACCAATTCTTGCTAAATCCAATGTCATCGCAAAAGGCGACAAGGTCTATCCCTTGCCTGCTGGCAAACCACTCCCCGTTGGCATTGATGTCGACGCCTATATGAAGGCACAACGCACTGCTGGTCTGGTAATTGTACAGGACGGCAAAGTGCGGTTGGAAAAATATGGTCTCGATTTCAGCGCGAAGGGCAAATGGACAAGCTTTTCGGTCGCTAAATCCTTCACGTCGACCATGGTCGGCGCTGCCATCAAGGATGGCTATATCAAGAGCATTGATGACAAGGTATCTGCTTATATCCCCGACCTAAAAGGTTCGGCGTATGACGACGTAACTATCAAGCAACTGCTGACCATGACTTCGGGTGTCAAATGGAATGAGGATTATGCTGATCCCAAATCCGATGTCGCGTTGTTCAACCTCCACAAGGCCGAAAAGGGAATGGATGTGACCGTCAGTTACATGCGCAAATTGCCGCGTGAAGCTCCAGCGGGCACCAAATGGGTATACAAAACTGGAGAAACCAATCTAATTGGTGTCTTAGTAAGTTCGGCTACCAAAAAGAAGTTGTCTGATTATCTGTCGGAAAAGTTGTGGGCCCCATTTGGCATGGAACAGGACGCCAGCTGGTTATTAGGTTCAACCGGGCATGAAATCAGCGGCTGCTGCATCCAGGCATCGACCAGGGACTATGCGCGCTTTGGTGTATTCATGCTTGGCGGCGCGAAGACCAATGGCAAGGGCATATTGCCTGATGATTGGATTGCACCAGCCACCAGTAAGCAGGCAGACATTGGCGTGCCTGGAAAAGGCTATGGCTACCAATGGTGGACATATGACGATGGCAGCTACGCCGCTCAGGGGATTTTCGGCCAAGGCATTTTCATCGATCCAAAGCGCAACCTCGTAATCGCCTCTAACAGCAATTGGCCCAAGGCGACTGACCCAGAAACGGTTGGGGTCCAGCGCGAGGCATTTTACAAGGCCGTTCAGGCCGCCGTTGATGCGGAGGCAAAGACCGCCTTGAAATAGCGATGTTGCGGTGCACAATAATTGCGAAGAATCGCAATTAAATTGCGCCAAAACGCGCGGAAAAAAGGGCTTTTCTAACGTCTTTTAATAGTCCAGCATGCTCGCATCAGATCAGGTGGCTTAGCGGGAGAATTGTGATGGATTTCAAGACGTTTTTGCACGCAGGTAGCAATCGGCGCGCGATGCTGAAGGGCATGGGCGTTGCAGCCGTTGGCTTCTCTCT
This sequence comes from Sphingomonadales bacterium, assembly GCA_038217195.1. Lineage (GTDB taxonomy): Bacteria > Pseudomonadota > Alphaproteobacteria > Sphingomonadales > Sphingomonadaceae > Sphingorhabdus_B. The sequence goes on from JBBQPQ010000001.1 coordinate 178,232, forward strand.
GACTGGCGCGCTTGCGGGGTGCGGAGAGAAAGAGGCAGCTAAGCTTACCAATGGTGAAGAGGCGAAGCTGAACTTCTATAACTGGGACACCTATATTGGTGAGACGACGATCGAAGATTACAAGGACAGTTCCAGCGTTGATGTGAACATGACTTTGTTCGCCAGCAATGACGAGTTGTTTGCGAAACTTCGCGCAGGGAACCCCGGCTATGACGTCATTGTGCCGTCCAACGACTTTGTCGAACGCATGGCTGCCGCCGACATGCTAGTGGAACTCGACAAGACGCAGATCCCCAATTTCAAGAATATCGCGCCGGAATATCAGGATGTGCCTTATGATCCGGCACGCAAATATTCCATGCCGTACACTTGGCTAGTTTTGGGAATCGGCTTCCGCAAATCAAAAGTGAAATCGGTGCCCGATAGCTGGAAAGTGCTGTTCGACAGCGATGAGTATAAGGAACGGATCGCTGTTCTGTCCGAGGCAGGCGATATGTTCAGGCTTTACGGTAAATATCTGGGGAAGTCGGTCAACGGTTTGACCGACGCGGATCTAAAAATGATCGAAGCGATGATGATAAAGCAAAAGCCGAACATCAAAGCCTTTCATGAAGATAATGGACAGGATCTGTTGCTGAAGGGTGAGGTTGATCTTGTTCTCGAATATAATGGCGACATTGCCCAGATTATGTCGGAAGATCCCGACATCGATTTTGTCATTCCGAAAGAAGGCAGCCAGTTGAACTCCGACAATTTGTGCATTCCAAAGGGCGCGCCGCATCCCAAAAATGCCCATGCTTTCATCAACTACCTGCTTGATGCCGAGGTCGGCAAGAAAATCACGGAAACGATCAAATACCCAACGCCGAATGCGGCGGTTAAGGCGCTCATGCCCGACAGTTACAAGAACAATCCGGTCATTTTCCCGCCGCCCACCATCCTGGCGAAATGTGAATATGCCAACTTCAATCCCGATCTTCAGCCGAAATATGAGGAGGCGTTTACCCGCGTGCGGGCGGCCTGATTTATGTTAGGGGGGCTGCAGGACTGGAAAAGTCAGAAGGGTCCGTTTGCCGCAGTCGTCACGGCACCGGTGTTCTGGCTTGCCTTGTTCTTCGTCGCGCCCATGGCCATTGTCTGGCTATACAGCTTCGGCCAAAATGCCGGGCCGGCGGATATTGTCATCTCGGGAACGCTGGACAATTATAAGCGAGCGATCGAGTGGCTCTATCTCTCCATTTTTCTGAAAAGCCTGGCTGTTGCTGCGCTCACGACGTTGATTTGCCTGATCGTCGGATTTCCGGTTGCGATCGCCATTACCTTTGCCGCGCCAAAGTGGCGGCCCTGGTTGTTGCTTGGCATCATGCTGCCTTTCTGGACCAACCTGCTTATCCGCACGTACGCGCTAATGGCGCTGATGGGTACCAACGGATATATGAACAAGGGGTTGGGCGGATTGTGGGATGGTGCCAGTTGGCTGCGCACGCTTGTAGGGATGCAGCCGCTTGACGCGTGGACACCTGTGCAGTTGCTGTACAATAACTTCGCGGTGGTGCTTGGGCTTGTATACGTCCATCTGCCCTTCATGGTCCTGCCCCTATATTCGGCGCTCGACCGGCTGGACAAGAGCCTGATTGAGGCAAGTCTTGATTTGGGCGCAGGACATTTCAAAACCTTCATGAAGATTGTTGTGCCATTAGCAGCGCCCGGCATAGTTGCTGGCGTGATGATTACGCTGGTGCCCGCATTGGGCGCTTATCTCACGCCGGATTTGATGGGCGGTACTGACAGCCAGATGATCGCAAATGTCATTGAACGGCAATTCAAGCGCGCCAATGACTGGCCCTTTGGCGCAGCTTTGTCCTTCCTGCTGATCTACGCGATGTTCATATTGATCGCCTTCCAATCGATGCGGTCGAACAAAGTGAAGGAAGCGTGATGTTCAACCGCACTGCCATCGCCCCGCTGGAATATACCCGAAAGTTGTGGATGCTCAGCTGGGTCGCGCTCACGATGCTGTTCCTATATGCGCCGTTGGTCGTGCTGATGGTCTTCAGTTTCAACGACAGCAAACGCAACGTCATATGGCGCGGTTTTACCCTGAAATATTACGAGAAGGCATTACACAACGACAGCTTGGTCGAGGCGATGGGCAATTCGCTTACCATTGCCTTTCTGGCCACAATCATAAGCCTAGTCATCGGCGCGCTAGCGGCGGTCCTGCTTTGGCGTTTCCGTTTCCCCTTCAAGGGATTGGTGGAAGGCACGATGTCGTTGCCTATCATCGTACCGGAAATCTGCCTTGGCGTTGCCTTTCTGATCTTCTTTGCAAAGCTGGATTGGCCAACAGATTTGCCTTGGCCGCTTAATCTTTCTGCGATCACCATTGCCCATATTACATTTTGCTTTCCCTTTGTCGCAATGGTTGTCCGCGCGCGGCTGGCCAGTTTTAACAAGGAGGAGGAGGAAGCCGCCAAGGACCTTGGCGCGACTGAGTGGCAGGCATTCCGCGACGTCCTGCTGCCACATATCAAACCGTCCTTGGTGGCCGGCGCGCTGCTGGCCTTTACGTTAAGTCTCGATGATTTTGTCATCACCTTTTTCACCAGTGGTCCCGATACAATCACCTTTCCGGTTAAGGTCTATTCGATGGTGCGTTTCTCGGTCACGCCAGAGGTCAACGCTGCATCGACCATCCTTATCCTTCTCACCGTCATCCTGACCTTCATCGCGCTGAAATATCAGGGCGTGAAGGGCATTGCCGAAGCCCATTAAAAGCAGCATCTCCTTATGACCGAAGCCAAACAACCCATTATTCAGATCCGCAACCTGTACAAACGATTTGGAAAGGTGACTGCCGTCGACAATATCAGCCTGGATATTCTCGCTGGCGAGTTTTTCGTCCTGCTCGGCCCTTCGGGCTGTGGCAAGACTACCTTGCTGCGGATGATTGCCGGATTTGAAATGCCTACCGAGGGGCAGATCGTCATTGATGGTCAGGACGTCAGCCTCGTCCCGCCGAACAAGCGGCCCGTCAACATGGTGTTCCAGAGCTATGCCGTCTTTCCGCATATGAATGTAACAGACAATGTCGGTTACGGCCTGCGGATATCGGGAATATCCAAGGGCGAGATCCGCGACCGCGTGGCCGAGGCGCTTGAGTTGGTTAAGCTTGGCGGCTTCGAAGACCGCATGCCTGACCAGATGTCCGGTGGGCAACGTCAGCGCGTCGCACTTGCCCGCAGTCTTGTTATGCGGCCCAAAGTCCTGCTGCTCGATGAGCCCCTCTCCGCGCTTGATGCGAAGCTGCGCGCGCAGATGCAGTTCGAGCTTTCGGACCTGCAGGACAAGGTTGGGATTACCTTCGTCACTGTCACGCACGATCAGGATGAGGCGTTGTCGATGGCAAGCCGCGTTGCTGTCATCAACAAGGGCGAAGTGGCTCAGCTCGCGCCTCCGTCCGACCTATACGAATATCCGGCAAACCGGTTCGTCGCCGATTTTGTGGGTTCCGTGAACATATTTGAGGGCAAGCTGACGCTGGATGAGCCAGAAAGGGCGGCCGTTGACTGTCCGGGGCTTGGCAAGATTTACCTGAACCACGGCGTCACCGGGCCGCATGGTGCCAATGTCTGGGTCGCGCTTCGGCCTGAGAAGATCTACCTCCATGTGCCTGGCGAAGGCAAAGCGATCCGGGCCGCTGCGCAAGATGCACCCGATGGCCATAATCTGGCGCGTGGCACAATCAAAGGCATGAGCTATCTTGGGGACATCACGCTTTTTGATATCCAGCTTGAAGGCGGCCATCTCATCCGCGTCAGCCGCCCCAATCTGTCGCGCCGTGATCAGGAAGACTTCACCTGGGACGACAAGGTCAGCATGCACTGGCGCGCGGACAGCCCGGTTGTTCTGTTAAGCTAGGGACTAGGCCCACAGCATCAATTCTGAGCGTTTTCGGCCGGGCGAAGGTCAAGCAATGTGATGATGATATTGCTTTCCGGGGCCGATGGCTCGGTCTTTGGCATGCAAAAGCGATAGGTTGAGCCAATCGACATCATTTTCAAGCTTTCGTTAAAAATCGGCGATGTCTGGCTTAATGGAATCTTTTCCCAGACGGCTTTGTTTTCCACAATGCCCGTTTTGCCATCAAATACCATGAAGTCGACAAGTGCCAAATCGCCAGCATCTGGCTTCTTCCCTGCGCTTGCCTTGACGACATCGAAGCCAAGGCCTGATGCCGTGGTTTGCGTACATTTGCGCTCGGCAACCGGAATAACTGGCTTAGGCGGCGGGTTATTGAAGGACAGAAGTTCAACCTCGAACACAAGATCGGCGTTCGCCGGAATGGGGCCAGTACCTGCTTCGCCATAGCCAAGCTTTGACGGGATACAGAGGCGATAGCTTCCGCCCGCTTGCATCAGCTGCAGTCCTTGCGCAAAGCCGGGGATGACGCCGCCTACCGGAAACTCGGCGTCTTTGCCTGAATCAAATTCGTTGCCATCGCCGGCCAGCATGCCTTTATAATTCACTTTCACCTTTGACTCAGAATTGGGCCGTTCGCCTGCGCCCGCCTTTATGACGGTGTAGGACAGCCCTTCTGGCGTCGTGACATTGCAGGTAAGTACTGGCGGCTTCGCATTTGCTGTCGCGGGGGCGACGGCGTGAGCAGGCGCCATCTGGAGAAGTAGGGCTGGGGTGAGAGCAGCGACGATGGCTGTGCGCTTGAAAGAAAATATCATGGATGCGTTCGATATAGATTGACGGCCATTTGTCCAGTTTGGTTTTATGCGTCCAGACGGGATGACCGAATTTACAAAGTCACGCTAAGGTCACACCAAAACCTGTCTGGCGCACGCCATGGCGACGGTAACCTAACAAGGTCTCAACGCTGAGAAAGTGCATCGCCGACATCTGGCCGACGTGGAGATTCTCTCGAATGAAATCCTACATTGCAAGCGAAGAAAGATGAGGTAAATTTGTTTGGTTCAATTATGTTTAGCATGCGGGTAATTTCTAGGAACCTGTTCAAAAAGTAGGATCCTGAAACAAGTTCAGGGTGACGGTCGGAGTACTATAATTCGTTCCGTCGCGCCGGATGATCCGCTCATTTATTCTAAATAACAGGCCCCATCTGCTGAACAACCACCTCGTCTAACAAAACCCCAAATTCGTCATGCTGAACTTGTTTCAGTATCTTACTTTTTGAGGTCAGGGTCGAGCCCTCAAGCGGCATGCCAACGCACAAAAATACACCACATGCGATCAACAGTCGGCATTTTATCCAATCGCCCGTAACTTCGGCTCTGCTTCGTCAAGCGACTTGTGGATGATGCCGACCAGCTCGTCGATTTGCGATGGTGTAATGATCAGCGGCGGGCACATGACGATGCTGTCGCGGATGCCGCGCACCATCAGGCCATTGCGGATGCAGATATCGCGGACCATTGGCCCAGCTGTGCCCTCGGCCCCACCGAAGCGCGCGCCGGTTGTCTTGTCAGCCACGATCTCCACCGCGCCGAGCAAACCGATTGACCGGGCTTCGCCGACCAGCGGATGATCGCTTAAAGTTGCCAGCATTTTGGCAAGATAAGGACCGGTTTCGTTGGCCACTTTGTCGAACAGGCCTTCACGTTCCATGATTTCGATATTGCGCAATGCAACGGCGGATGCCACGGGGTGGCCCGAATAGGTATAACCATGCACGAAATCGCCGCCGGTTTTCATAACCTTGATGATGTCGGCACTGACGGCGACGGCGGAGATCGGCAGATAGCCAGACGACAGTCCTTTCGCCATGGCGATGATGTCAGGCTGAATACCCATGGTTTCATGACCCCAGATATTACCTGTTCGCCCAAAGCCGCAGATAACCTCGTCACAGACCAACAATATACCATATTTGCGGCAAATCGCCTCGACCTGCGGCCAGTAATTGGCCGGCGGTATGATTACGCCGCCAGCGCCCTGAACTGGCTCGCCGATGAACGCCGCCACATTTTCGGGGCCAACCTCAAGGATTTTGTCTTCAACCGCCTGCGCGCATGCCGTGCCGAAATCCTCCGGCGTCATGTCGCGGCCCTCATTGAATTGATAAGGCTGCCGCACATGTTCAATGCCAGCCATCGGCAAGATTCCGGGGGCAGGGAAGCCTTGGCCATGCATTGCCTTCATGCCGCCCATGCTGACGCCCGCGACAGTCGAACCATGATAGGCATTGTGGCGGCTGATGATGATGGTTCGGCTATGTTCGCCCTTCACCTGCCAATAATGGCGGACCATGCGCAATATGGTGTCATTGGCTTCGGAACCTGAGCTGTTGAAAAATACATGCGGCAAGCGGCCATTGGTGAGGCTCGCAATCTTCTCGGCGAGCATGATGGCGGGCGCGTTCGCGGTTTTGAAGAAACTGTTATAATAAGGTAGCTCAAGCATTTGCTCGCGCGCGACCTCGGCAAGTTCATCGCGGCCATAGCCGACATTCACGCACCACAGACCAGCCATGCCGTCCAATATGCGGTTGCCGTCGCCGTCGTGTATATAGCATCCTTCGGCATGAGTGATGATCCGGCTGCCGCCAAGATCTTCAATCTCCTGCCAGTCGGCTTGTGCAGGCAGGTGATGGGCGATGTCCAAACGGCGAAGTTCGGCGATGTCGTAATTGCGTGGCATGAATAGGTATCCTGAATTTCTGGGTTCCCCTCCTGCTTGCGGGAGGGGCAAAGGGAAGGCGCGAGCAAAATGAGCGTTGCGCCGGTTCAGGCCCTCCCCCAACCCCTCCCGCAGGCGGGAGCGGCGACGAGAACGCCGCACCAGAATTCAGGGCGAAAAGCCGATCCGTGCTTGATACCGGTTAAAGCGGGTGACTGTAGTGTTCACAGTTCGCCTCTTAACGCCTTTCCCAGAAGGTGGAAATAGGTTTGCGAATCCGGATCGTTTTTTGTGCCCCATTCCGGGTGCCATTGTACCGCGAGCAAGGGTGCGCCATTTGGCCGGGCGCTGTAAGCTTCAATCAGGCCGTCGGGCGCGCGTGCTTCGACTGTCAAACCTTCGGCCAGCGTGCCGATACCCTGATAATGCACCGAGTTCACGTCCAAAGAGGGTTTGGCATAGGCCTTGGCCAGCAACCCGCCGTCTGCAAGCTTAACGCCGTGGCGATGGTCGAACATTCCGTCAAAGCCGACATTTTCCGGCGCGTGGTGGCGGATCAGCGTGTCGCTGGCGCTGGTGTCGCGGCGCAAAGTTCCGCCCAAAGCGACATTGATTTCCTGAAAGCCGCGGCAAATTCCAAACACGGGCTTTTGTAATTCTATCATGCGGTCAACCATCGACAGTGCGATTTCATCGCGATCAACGTCGAACGGACCGTCGCCGCCATCTTCTCCATAAAGCTGCGTCGCGACGTTCGATGGACTGCCCGTCAGCAATATGCCGTCAATGCGCGGTGCGACCTCGGCGGCGGTCATCAGATCGGGCAGGGACGGGATAATCAATGCCGCGACATCGGCGTAAGTCATTGCCGCGCGGATATAGCGGTTCATTACTGCTTGCGCGACTTCGCTGCCCACCAAGCGGTTGCAGGCGATGACACCCAGTACCGGACGGCTCATGTTGGTTACTCCTGCGCGACCTCTTCTTTGGCTTGCTCGGCAATTTCGGCAGCTTTGTCAATTTCGCGTTTTTTCTTGCGGCTGAGCAGGAATTGCCAGACGCCGAACAAATTGATGAACAGCAATACGGCGTTCTGGATGGCCAATGGCGTGCCGTCTGGCATGGTGAGGCCCGAATAGACCCAGAGACAGGCGACAACCGAGAATAAGACGAAGCCAAAGCCCGTGATTCGGCGGCTAAAATCGGCAGCGACCATGGTGGCGGCCAATATCGTTCCAATTGCCGCAATCCATTCAATTGGTCCGTTCACGCTGCTCCGATCAATTCCCTCCCGATTAACATCCGACGGATTTCATTTGTTCCCGCACCGATGTCGAGCAATTTGGCGTCGCGCCAATAGCGTTCAACGGGCCAGTCCTTGGTATAGCCAGCGCCGCCAAGCGCCTGAATGGCTTCGCCTGAGACCTTCACCGCGCTCTCGCTTGCGAGCAGGATGGCACCTGCCGCGTCAAAGCGCGTGGTCTGTCCCGCGTCACAAGCCCGCGCAACATTATAGACATAGCTGCGCGCAGAATTAAGCGCCACATACATGTCGGCGACCTTGGCCTGCATCAGCTGGAAACTGCCAATCGGTTTGCCGAACTGCTTGCGTTCGCGGACATATGGCAGGACAACATCAAGACACGCCTGCATCACGCCAAGTTGAAGCCCGGCAAGCACCACGCGTTCATAATCCAGACCCGACATCAACACGCCGACCCCGCCATGCAGCGGACCCATCATTTGGTCTTCCGAGACAAAGCAATCGTTGAACACGAGTTCAGCCGTTGGCGAACCGCGCATGCCAACCTTGTCGATTTTCTGGCCAATCGAGAACCCCTCCATGCCTTTTTCGATCAAAAAGGCAGTGATACCACGCGATGCAGCCTCTGGCGCGGTTTTGGCGTAGACCACAAGGGTGTCGGCATAAGGTGCATTGGTGATCCAGAACTTGGTACCGTTTAGGACATAGCCGCCCTGAACTGCTTCGGCCTTAAGCTTCATCGACACGACGTCCGATCCGGCGCCGGCTTCGGACATCGCAAGACTGCCGACATGTTCGCCCGAAATCAGCTTGGGCAGATATTTTGCCTTTTGTTCAGGGTTGGCCCAGCGCGCGATCTGGTTCACGCACAGGTTGGAATGCGCGCCATAAGACAGGCCGATGGAGGCAGAGGCACGGCTGACTTCTTCGACTGCGACCACATGTTCCAGATAGCCAAGGCCAAGCCCGCCATCGGCTTCGTCAACGGTCAGGCCATGAAGGCCCAGTTCGCCCATTGCCGGCCACAATTCGTCGCGCGGAAACCAGTCGTCGGCGTCGATTTTTGTCGCAAGTGGCGCGATTTTGTCGGTGGCAAAACGCTGCGTTGAATCGCGGATCATGTCCGCATTTTCGCCAAGGGCGAAGTCTAATGTCATGCTGGTCATAGGGTCGCTCTGCCAGTTATTTGACAGCGCTGCAAGCATGGGACTAGCCAGTCGGTGACCTTTTGCTTACCGCTTGTTGCATGATTTCCCAGCAAACGAATCTTCACTGATGCATTATGATATTCTGATCGTTGGCGGCGGGCATGGCGGTGCGCAAGCTGCCATTGCGCTGCGACAGGCGAAATTTGAAGGCAGCATTGGCGTCGTCAATGCAGAGGCCGAATACCCCTATGAGCGGCCGCCTTTGTCAAAGGACTATTTTGCAGGCGACAAATCCTTTGAACGGATCATGATCCGCCCGGCTGCTTTCTGGGCCGAACGTTCGGTTGATATGATGCTGGGTCAACGCGTCGATTCCGTTGATTCTGTGGTCCATGAAGTGACCACATCCGACGGAACCGTGATGTCCTACGGCAGCATGATTTGGGCAGCGGGGGGCGCTCCGCGTCAGTTGCCCATAGTGGGCGGCAATCTGCCCGGCGTGCACGTGGTGCGCACCCGGGCCGATGTGGACGGGATGACAGGCGGCCTCGATGACGTCGCCCAAGTCGTCATCGTCGGCGGTGGATATATCGGGCTCGAGGCGGCTGCTGTGTTGCGCAAAATGGGCAAGAAGGTCACCATACTAGAGGCGATGGACCGCGTCCTTGCGCGCGTCGCAGGCGAACCCCTGTCGCGCTTTTACGAAGCCGAACATCGCGCGCACGGCGTGGATGTCCGCCTGGGAGTCGATATATCGGGCATCGAAGGTGACGACTTTGTCACGGGCGTGCGCTTGGCCGATGGAGAAATTGTGCCTGCGCAAATGGTGATTGTCGGCATCGGCATCATTCCTGCGGTCGCGCCCATGCTGACCGCTGGCGCCGCTGGCGGGGCGGGCGTTGATGTCGACACCTATTGCCGGACATCCTTGCCTGACATTTTCGCGATCGGCGACTGCGCAGCGCATGCCAATGCCTTTGCCGGTGGCAACGTCATGCGGGTGGAGTCAGTGCAGAACGCCAATGACATGGCCAATGCGGTAGCAAAAAGCCTGACCGGCGAGTTGACGCCTTATCATGCCGTGCCGTGGTTCTGGTCCAACCAATATGACCTGCGTCTGCAGACCGTGGGAATCAGCACAGGTTATGACTCGACCGTCCTTCGGGGCGAGCCGGACACGCGCAGCTTCTCGGTAATCTACCTCAAGGGCGGCCGGGTCATTGCGCTCGATTGCGTAAATGCCACAAAGGATTATGTCCAGGGCCGCGCCTTTGTCACAGAGGGTCTGTCACCGACGGCTGAACAATTGGCCAATATGGATGTTACCCTGAAAGAACTCGCCGCTGAACTGACGGCTAACTGAACCCGATTTGCCCACAGTACGTTCTGCCCTCACGGCCATTTTAGGCCCCACTAACACTGGCAAGACCCATCTTGCTGTCGAGCGGATGTGCGCGCATTCGAGCGGGATGATCGGCTTTCCCTTGCGGCTGCTCGCGCGGGAAATTTACGACCGTGTCGTTGCCATCAAGGGTGTGCAGAATGTCGCGCTGATCACGGGTGAAGAGCGGATCGAACCGCCGCAGGCGCGCTGGTATTGCTGCACCGTCGAAAGCATGCCCATTCAAAAGGAATTTGCCTTCGTTGCGATTGACGAAGCGCAATTGGGCGCTGATCCCGAACGCGGGCATATTTTCACGGACCGCATCTTGCACGCACGCGGACGTGAGGAAACGATGATCCTAGGGTCGGAGAGCCTGCGCCCCATCATCCGGTCGTTGCTACCTGATGCCGAAATCATCTCGCGTCCCCGATTTTCGACGTTAAGCTATGCCGGCGCGAAGAAGCTGTCGCGTCTTCCCAAACGGTCTGCCATCGTCGCCTTTTCCATTGAGCAGGTCTATGCCGTTGCCGAGACCCTGCGGCGTATCCGCGGCGGCGCTGCCGTCGTCATGGGCGCATTGTCACCACGCACCCGCAACGCCCAGGTGGCGATGTTCCAGTCAGGCGAAGTCGATTATCTCGTTGCGACCGACGCCATCGGCATGGGGCTTAACCTCGATGTTGCACATGTGGCATTTGTCAGTCTGTCCAAATTCGACGGATCGCGTCGCCGCCGGCTGACCGTCGCGGAAATGGCACAGATTGCAGGGCGCGCTGGCCGGCATCAGCGCGACGGCAGCTTCGGCACATTGGCCGGCGAGGGCAGCGAGTTCACGCCCGAAGAAGTGCTGGCGATCGAAGGCCACAGCTTTCCGCGGCTGGATTGGCTTTATTGGCGCGAAGCTAAGCCGCGCTTCAACGACATAGCCACGTTGATTACCGATCTGGAGAAAAAGCCAAATCGTCCGGGCCTTTTGCCCGCACCAAAGGTGATTGATCTGCTTGTGCTGAAGCGGCTGGCCGAAATGCCTGATGTGACGGCGCTTATCCGCCATCCGGTCGATGTCGCGCGGCTGTGGGAAGTCGCGTGCCTGCCCGATTTTCGACAGATGGGGGAGGAGCACCACAGCCGGTTCGTCGCATCCTTGTGGCAATATCTGGGGCAGGGTGAGCGCGTTATACCGAAGGGCGTCTTTGCCAGCGAACTTGCACGGTTGGATAATATCCAGGGCGATGTCGATACGCTATCGGCGCGAATCGCGGCTGTGCGGACATGGACCTATATTGCCCATCGCAGCGACTGGCTCGCCAATCCGCCAGCGATGGCGGAACGCGCACGGGCGCTCGAAGAAAAATTATCCGACGCATTGCATTATGCGCTGCGTCAGCGTTTTGTTGATAAACGCACATCCATGCTGCTGCGCAAAAGTGCGACGGACGTTGGCCTGTTGCCTGTGGAAATTCAGGCGGATAATCGGGTGTTGGTCGACGGTGAAGACATTGGAACTTTGGTCGGGTTCGCCTTTCGGGTTGACCCGGCGGCCAAAGCGGGTGACCGTAAGCTATTATTGGCAGCCGCCGAACGGCATCTGGCTGCATATTTGAGACAAAAGGCAAAGGACGTAAGTATGGCAGATGACAGCGAATTCTCGCTTGCAGCCGATATTGAGGGCAAGCCCGCTATTTTCTGGAAGGGTGAAATACTCGGCGCGTTGGCCAGAGGGCGGACATTGCTTCAACCCGTATTTGCGCCAGTTAAGGCAGTCGCCGGCCTTGAAGGTGACGCTTTGCGCGAAATCATCACCCGCGCCGAAAGCTGGATTCAAGCGCAACTGGCAAAGGCCATGGGGGGCATAATGGGCTTATTGGAACTGGCCCAGCAGGCCGATGTCGACGGCAATGTCCGCGCATTGGCGGTACGGCTCGCAGACGAGGGCGGTATCGCTGGCCGCCATTATCTGGCCGACGCGGTTGCCGCGCTTCCCAAGGAAGCGCGCGGCGCGGCGCGCAAGGGCGGCATCGTTTTTGGTGCGTTGGATATCTATCACCATGCCGCTTTGAAACCTGCGGCCAGTAAGTGGCGTGCAGCCCTCTTCTCCGCGCGCGATGGCCGTGCGATGCCCGAGCTGCCGCCCGAAAGTGCCGTCCATTTGAAAGCCTGGACATTTGCCAATGCCTCCGAAGCGCGCAACGCAGGCTTCCGGCGGATTGGCGATGAATATGTCCGCATTGACCTTGCCGAACGCGTGATCAAAAAGGCGCATGAAGCCCGCGGTCAGGGCAATGTCTTTGGCATGGACATGGCCTTTGCTACGTCGCTGGGAATCAGCGATGCCGGATTGAAGGCATTGATGCGCGACGCTGGGTTCCGCACTGCCGACAAGCCACTGGAGCCGCAAATCGATTTTGAGCCTGCTGTGCCAGAAGTCATTGCAGTCGAGGCTGCATCTGTGACCCCACTGGCGGACAATGTTGATGAGCAGGATAATGCTGAACTCGTTGCCGCTGGAGCTGATCATGTCGAGGCTGATCAGGTAACGCTTTCAGAGCAGGGAGAAGCTGAGCCCGCCGCCGCCGCCGCCGCCGCCGAACCACAAGCGGTGATGCTGACACATTGGCGATGGGTAGGCTTGCCGAAGCCGCGTCCGCCAGAGCTGCGTCCGCAGCGCGCCAAGCCGCATCAGCAAAAGACGCACGCGACATCAAAGCCACAGGGCAAGATGCAGGACAAAACCGAACGGGCACCGGCAGCAGCAAAGCAAAATGCGCAGCCATCGTCTCTGGCGTTGCAGCTTGCGGCGCTCAAGGGGCTTAAGCTTTAACGGTTCGGAGCGGTTTTGCGGATCGACAAGCTCCTGTTCTTTCTGCGGTTCGCCAAAAGCCGGACTCTCGCTCAAAACTGGGTGGAATCCGGCCATATCCGGGTCAATGGCCGCCGAGTGGAAAAGGCCAGTCTGTCGATAACAATTGGCGATGTCATCACCATGCCGGTTGGCGAGATCGTAGTGACGCTGAGGCTTGTGTCCATGCCGTTTCGACGCGGACCCGCCCTTGAGGCACAGTTTTGCTATCAGCTTATCGATTAAAAATTGCCCATCAGTTGCAATCCGCCGTTGACTTCTCCCTAGCCCTCGCAATAGGCAGACGATGTGAAGCGGCGAATGCGCCGCCGCGTTTGGGAGAATTCCGCAAGTGACTTATGTCGTTACCGATGCCTGCATCCGCTGCAAATACATGGACTGCGTTGAAGTTTGTCCGGTGGATTGCTTCTACGAAGGCGACAATATGCTCGTCATCAACCCCAGTGAATGTATCGATTGCGGCGTATGCGAACCCGAATGCCCAGCAGAGGCTATTTTGCCAGACACCGAAAATGGCCTCGAGCAATGGCTTGAGCTGAACGCAACATACAGCGCAGAATGGCCCAATATCACCTCAAGCCGTGAGCCTCCGGCCGATGCCGACGAGCATAAGGGTGAAGAAGGCAAGTTTGACAAATATTTCAGCGCTGACCCCGGCGAGGGCGATTAAGCCTTCGCGGCGCGGCGTGCCTTTAACCAGCCCTTCTGGTAGCTTTCAACTTGGCGCAACGCGGCAAAGACCGTAATATCCGGCTGAGCACGGCCCGTGCGGCCAAGCGAGTAAATCTGGCAGTAGAACCAATATTGGGTTGCAAAACCCTCCAGGCTGCGAACGGTTTTGATCTTGCGCAAGCCTGCCAGCCATTCGGGCCAAAGCTTCAATTGATCCTCTACGCGCGGTAGCATCGCCATTCCACCAAGCAGGCGCTTGGGCGCTTCCGGCAGCACGCACAAGGGCCGTGCCAGGCCAATGACGTCGGCAGCCCCGTTGCGCAGTGCCTGTTCCATTGCCGAGGCACTGCGGAAGCCGCCAGTGACCATCAGGGGTATCTCTAGCTCGGCTTTCATGGCCTGCGCGAAGTCGACAAAATAGGCCTCACGCGCGAGTGTGGTATCCGCCACATTTTGCACTTCTTCGACTTCTATGCCTTCCATACCCAGCAACTTCGGCTGTTCATAGGTGCCACCAGAGATCTCGAGGAGGTCGACGCCAGCGTCCTGCAACCAGCGTGCGACCTGCAAGCTGTCTTCAAAGGCAAAGCCGCCGCGCTGAAAATCTGCGCTGTTCAATTTGACCGATATCGGAAATTCCGGTCCGACCAAGGTGCGTACAGTGTTAATGGTGAACATCAGGAACCGCGCCCTGTTGACGAGGCTTCCGCCCCAACGATCGGTGCGCTGGTTGGATCGTGGGCTCAAAAACTGCGAAATCAGATAACCATGTGCGGCGTGGATTTGAGCGCCAGTAAACCCGCCATTTTTACAATGAAGCGCGGCTTGGCCAAAACGGCCGATGAGATTGAGGATTTCGTCCTCGGTCAATGCAACCGGCGTTCCAAACTGCCCGCCGGGGAGACCAAGCTTTACCGCCGACGGCGCCTTGGGATGCTGGTTGATGGCCTTCATCGTTTGCCGGCCAGCATGGCTGATCTGGGCCCAAAAATGATTGCCGTTGCGCGTTGCGGCCTTGGTCCAGGCTTGCAGGGCTTCCATCATTTCCGCATCGGGCTGGCCGTCGAAAAAGACGTTTCCGGGGCGTTCAAGATGGTCGGGATCAATATGGATATTGCCCGAGATATGCAGGCCAGCGCCGCCGTCCGACCATAGGCCATAAAGACGTTGGAGTTCCGCCGTCGGGCGGCCCAACGGGTCTGCCAATCCTTCGGTCATTGCGGCCTTTGCGATGCGGTTATCGAGCACCGCACCGCAAGGCAGTTTGAGCGTGTTGTTTAGCTTCACTTGGATTCGCTGGACTCTGCAGGTTTTGCACTGTCAGCCATGCTCTTGTCCGTTTTTTCCTCTTTGCCGGCATCTGCCTTGAACGCTGGGGTCTTGGACGCCTCGGTACCAGCGGCTGCAGTCTCAACAGGCGCTTCGTCGGTGGATTGGTCCGTGTTGATCATGTCATCGCTGATGGTCCCCTCAAGACTGTCGAGATTGTCCATGCGTGTCTCGGTAACCTGATTATCTTCTTTCGAACTGCCACAGGCAGAAACCAAAAGGACGAGCGCCAGTGCAGGCATGAAATGGGAAGAGCGCATGATTTCCTTGTTTGTCTATTTCGGCGGGACCGTACAATCTCCGCCAGCTTTGGCAAGACTGTCGAGAAATTCCGGTAAAGTGCCAAACAAAGCAGCGTCAAAGTCGGCGAGTGTTGCGGCTATACCGAGATCAGCAAGGCTGGTGACAGGATATTCGGCTATCCCGCACGGCACGATTCCGGCGAAATGGTTGAGGTCGGGGGAAATATTGACGGCAAAACCATGCATGGTCACCCATTTGCGGATGCGTACACCGATGGCACCTATCTTCGCCTCTTGTCCCGCCGGGGTGTCGCACCAGATGCCAACGCGGCCGTCCGCGCGGCGTGCCTCGATGCCAAAATGTGCAAGCGCTTCGATGACCCAGCCTTCGAGCGCGTGCACATAACAGCGCACGTCCTTGCCCCTTTTGGCAAGATCAAGCATGACATAACCCACGCGCTGACCCGGACCGTGATAAGTGTATCGCCCTCCGCGCCCGGTATCATAAACGGGAAATTCTTGGCTCAGCAGCTCAGCCGGGTCAGCACTTGTGCCGCTGGTGTACAATGGCGGATGTTCCAGCAACCATATTAGCTCGCGCGCATCATCATCGCGTATCGCCACTTGCACCGCTTCCATCCGCGCAAGTGCGTCAGGATAGGGCGTGAACCCTGCGGAGACATCCCACTCAATGTCCTCAACCTTTACCATCATGCGCCCTTAGCATGGCGTAAGCGGCTTGCCACCGGTTATGTCTGCCTCTACCCCGCCAGAGATGCAGAGACATATGACGACCAAGAAACTTGATTACCCCGCCGTCTGGTTCGACGCTCGCGCGTTGTTTGCCGCGCACAGCGAAGCGATGGTCGCGATTGCAGGCTTCTTCATCTTCATGCCGGCATGGATATCGTCTTTTCTCGTGCCGCCATTCATGCTTGATACGCTGCAGGACACGAACAAAACAATCGTCGCCCTGAGCAGCTATTTCGAGGCAAATTGGCCAATATTGCTGCCAATGATGCTGTTGACGATGTTCGGCAGCCTTGCACTCTATGTGCTGTTGTCGGGCCGACCGCTTGCCAAGGTTGGCGATGCACTGGCCATCGCTGCAGCCATTTTCGTCCCTTATCTATTGGCGAGCGTGCTTGTTGGCTGGGCAACATTTGCCGGCATTCTGATGCTGATCATACCAGGGATCTATCTGGCTGGTCGCTTTGCAGTTTTGGCTGCGGTCATTTCAAGCGAAGCCGGGTTGGGCATTGCCGGTTCCATCCGCCGGACTTGGGAAATCACCAACAAATGTGGCTGGGCAATTTTGGTCTTGATGTTGTTCGTCGCCGTGCTCGTGCGGCTGGTGTCATCGATCGCGGGTGGTGCAATCAATGCCATCTGCACCGCGATAGCCGGGGAAGGTGGTATCCCAATCCTTCAGTCGGCGGTTACGGCGTTTTTTGTCGCAGCAGAGGCAATTGCTTTTGTGTTGATGCTGGTGTCCGTCCATCGCCAGCTCAGCGCGCAAACCATCAGCCAATAATCGGAATTTGCGGCGCCGCATCGCGTGGGATGAGACCCGTCAGCCGCGGGTCGGGAAAGGTTTCAAGCTGCCTTTGATAGGCAGTGAATCCCGATTTTTGATAGAATGAGAGCGCATTAGGGCCGTCCAATGTGCAAGTATGCACCCACAATCTTCCAACGCCAGCTTCTCCCCAACCAAGTTGCAATGCCATGGCCATCAGCCATTTGCCATGCCCCTTTCCGGCAAGCTCTGGCACAAGGCCAAAAAAGGCGATTTCGCACTGCCGGGCCTGCCGAAAGTCGAGTTCCAGAAGGCCAACCTCAATGCTGCGCCGATCAAGCACGGCCCAGATGCGAATCTTGGGGTGGTGGATGATCTGCAGAAGGTCGATGTCGCTCAGCTCAAGCCTCGAGAACCACAGCCAAGGTTCCCCAACACGGCGAAAGAGCGTGCGATAGCTGTCGGCGGTTGGCGCAGGCCAGCGCACCAGCCGCAGCTCGGAAGGCGGGAGCGCACACAGCGCAGGCCGCTTTGTCATTTCCAATGATGTTACAATCGCGCCCAGCGCGCCGTTCGCAATCGGGCTAAACATGATGGAGGATCAGTCCCACGCCACCTCGGGCGGAAGGCTCATCAAAATGGCGTCGACATTACCACCGGTTTTAAGGCCAAAGGTCGTACCGCGGTCATAAACTAGGTTGAATTCGGCATAGAGCCCGCGCCAACGCAATTGCGCCTGTTTTTCTTCCGGCGTGAAGGACTGGTTCATGCGGCGGCGGACAAGTGCCGGGAAGATATCGAGGAAAGCCTCGCCCACGTCACGGGTCAGGGCAAAGTTCTGCTGAAACAATGCATCGCTGGTATTTTCGAGATGGTCGTAAAATATGCCGCCAACGCCGCGATGCACATTGCGGTGCGGAATCCAGAAATAGTCTTCGGCCCATTTGCGATAGCGTTCATATACGTCTGGCCCATATGGCACGCATGCAGCGCGTAGCCGGGCGTGGAAATCAGCCGTATCCTCTTCATAGGGGATTGGTGGGTTAAGATCGGCGCCACCGCCAAACCAGCTTTTGGTTGTGACCAGATAGCGTGTGTTCATGTGAACGGCGGGCACATGCGGGTTAGACATATGCGCAACAAGGCTGATCCCGGTTGCGAAGAAATTTGGGTCTTCGGCGGCACCATGAATGGTTTTGGCAAATTCGGGGTTAAAGCTTCCCCCGACGG
Organism: Sphingomonadales bacterium; assembly: GCA_038217195.1. GTDB lineage: Bacteria > Pseudomonadota > Alphaproteobacteria > Sphingomonadales > Sphingomonadaceae > Sphingorhabdus_B. Next base: position 196,525 of record JBBQPQ010000001.1, read on the forward strand.
TGGAAACATTCACCCCCACTTTCTCGAAAACCTTGCCCTTCATCACACCGCGGACGCCACCACCACCGGGGGAGCCGTCATGGTCGTTCCTGTCCCAAGGCGTGTAATCAAATGAGCCATCGGACCCTGCTTCGCGCTCGATTGCCTCAAATGATGCGCAAATGCGGTCTCGCAGCGACTCGAACCACGTACGCGCTGCTTGTTGGCGGTCATCAAGCGTCAGGGTCATATATTACCTCCCGGAAATTGCTGGGTCTGTCGCAGACCTTCTGCGACAGCGATGCCAGCCGATACGGAAATGTTCAAGGACCGAAATCCAATTGCCATCGGAATATAGACTCGCGCTTCTGCCCGGGCATGTACTTCCGGCGGCGCGCCGCTGCTTTCCGATCCCATCAGAATGATGTCGTTGGAAAAGAAATGAAATTCGGGAAGGGGCGTAGACGCCTTGCTTGACATTAGCACTATGCGCGCACCATCCAGAGTTTCGAGAAACGCCGTCCAGTCCGCATGCCTCTGGATCTGCGCATGTTCCACATAATCCATGCCAGAACGTTTCAGGGCGCGTTCGGAAAATGCGAACCCGCATGGTTCGATGATGTCGCACACGATACCGAAGCAGGCGGATGTGCGCAAAACGGCTCCGACATTTCCGGCCATGTCCGGCTGATACAGAGCAATGCGCATTCAATTTTCTCCACGGAAACCCAGTATCTGGCGATTAGCGCGCATCGCATTGGTCTGGCAACTCCACGCGCACAATTTTAGCGACTGCTGCCAACCGGTGCTGGGCAATCGTAGTCATGGCTATGCATGATGTTGCCGCAAAGAAAAATCGTTGGTGCCGTTAAATTTGCCAATTCGCTGCCGTATTACCAATTAGACCGCGTGGGATAAGGGTTTCATCAACGATTAAGTTGCGATGTTGGTCCGTCGGAAAACCACGTTCCCGCGCTGTCGGCAAGGCTTGGCTGTAACAGCGACGCTTGAAGATATCGGCTTCCGGATGCGTTCCCACCCACTAGGCACCGGAAGCCGGTTTTCTTCGTTATTGCTTGAACGAAATCGACGCACGTAGGCCGCCTGCGCTACGGTTCTCCAGACGGACGTCGCCGCCATGGGCACGTGCAATGGCGCGGGCGATGGTCAATCCAAGCCCGGAACCACCCGTTGACCGGCTCCGCGAGCGTTCGGCGCGAACAAAGGGTTCAAATATGCTTTCGGTTAGCGCTGGATCAATGCCGGGGCCATCGTCGTCTACGTCAACAAAAACCATATCGCCGTCCAAACGGACCGCCAATGCAGCGTGGCTGCCATAGGAAATAGCATTTCCGATGAGATTGCGCAGTGCGCGCCGGATAAGAACTGGGCGGACTTGGGCAACAATACGACTTTCGGGTGGCGTCACATCCGTGGCGCTAAAATCGCTTGCGACGGATTCGACCAGGGCGCTGATGTCGACCGATTGAAGCGGCTCTCCGGATTTGCCCAACCGTGCGAGCGTCAGGATATCGTCCAATATGGTGACCATCTCGTCAATTGTTGCCGCCATTTTGTCGCGCTCTTCGTCGTCATCAACGGACTCGATCCGCACCCGAAGCGCAGCGAGCGGGGTTTTCAGGTCATGGCCAATGGCACCAAGCATCACGTCCTTTTCCCCAAGCAGGTTCGAAACCCGCGCCTGCATGGCATTGAAGGCGACAATCAATTGCTGCACATCATCCGGGCCAGCACGCTCCATGGGTTCGGGGTCCCCGGCTAGACCAACGCGTCGTACGCGCTTCGTCAGATCCTCGAGTGGCCGTGCAATCCGTCGTGCGACGAGCGCCAACGGTATCATGACCGCTGCAAACAAAGTCAAAGTCTGAAGCAATAGCGCAAATATCGATGCATTCTCATTTGGACGCACCAGCCCTGCAGCATGAATCCACTGCCCGTCAGGCAGGCGTGCCGAAAAAAGAACAGCCCGGGTGGGAAGTTCCCGGCCACCCTTGCGAAAGGTGGCGGCCTGCCAACGGCGCAATTGTGGCTCGCGCAGCGCCGGCGGCAGCGCGTTCACCGCGACCGCCGAGATCCGAACATTAGCGAATCCGATTCCGCTCTGGCGCAAAAATTCCTGCGCCCGCACGGACATTTCAGGCTGATAATCCGCGCGGGCGATATCCAGCGGTGTGCTGTCCCGCGTTATCGCGACATTGCTTGCGCGGCGGCCGAAGCGAGAGAAATTGCGCTGGGCGCGCATATTGGAGATGTCGCTAAGTTGACCGTCAATTGCGCCTTGTCGCTCGATCTGGTTTACAACTCGGCTGACCACCATGACAGATGTCTCGGCTACAGTGCGTGTACGCACCGCCGATAACATCAAGACGGCGTTGACCGATTGCGCAATCACCAGCGCCGATGCAGCGACGAGCAAGATCTGCCCGTACAGGCTCCGTGGCCAGAGACGGAAAGAGCGCGCCGCCATTACACGCGCGTCACTGGCGTCGAGAAACGATATCCGCCGCCCCATATCGTTTTGATGTGCTGCGGGTCTTTGGGATCGGTTTCGATTTTCCGGCGCAGGCGACTTATCTGGTTATCAATAGCCCGGTCAAACGGGCCGCCCTCGCGTCCGCGTGTCAGGTCAAGCAGTTGGTCGCGGGTAAGAACATGGCCAGCACGGGCGATGAGCGCCTCAAGCATTCTGAATTCGCCGGATGACAGGGGCACTAATATGCCATCGGGGTCGTAAAGGCTTTGCTCGGTCGTGTTGACGGTCCAGCCGTCAAAGTGAAAGCTGTCGACAGTGCGATCTGGCTTTGGCGCACCCGACGTAACACGGCGCAACACGACCTTTACCCGCGCAACCAGTTCCCGCGGGGAAAATGGTTTGACGACATAATCATCCGCGCCAATTTCCAATCCGATGATGCGGTCGGTTTCTTCCGACTTTGCAGTGAGCAGAATCACCGGGGGGCCATCATGCGCGGAAATATGCTTGCACAGGCTCAACCCGTCTTCGTCGGGCATCATGATGTCGAGCAGTACGAGATCAATGTCATATGAGAGCAAGGCCGAACGGGCAGTTGCCGCGCTCGCCACATCGGTCACGCGGAAACCCTGCCGTTCAAGATATTTCCCAAGTGGCTCACGAATCGACGCCTCATCATCGACAAGCAAAAGATGGGGACGCGATTTGTTCATATCATTCCGGACTATAGGATTCTTCGGAATTTTACCGGAGAAAAAAGCCGGAGGAGAAGGAAAGCATACTCCTCCGGCCAGATATGACACGGTCCCAAAGGGGAGGAAGACCGCGCCAGCAAAGCTCGTTATCTAGCGTCAGGCTGTCCGGGCGCCATCCGGTCACGCCATCTGTCCTTGCGGTTGGCCTGGCGTTCTTCGGCCGAGATGGTGCCGTCATTATTGGTGTCGGCTTTCGCAAAGCGTGCCTCAACCGCCGCACGGAACTCGGCCTGGGAGACGGTGTTGTCACCATTCGTATCGGCCCGCTTCATCATGGCCATGGCTCCTCCATCGCGACCGCCCCTTGGGCCACCATGCGCACCCATCATGCCGGGTTCGCCCATCATACTGGGGCGGTCCATCGTACCGCGCTGCATTGCCTTGGCGCGCCTTTCGCCGCGCCGGTCTGCGCGGGCTTCATGCATGGCTATGAATTCGGCCTCGCTGATTTCACCATTTTTGTCGGTGTCTATCGCTGCAAATCGTTTGGACATCATGGCGGTTCTATCTGTTGCGTTCAGCATGCCGTCGCCATTTGCGTCCATTTTGGTAAAGCGGGCGTCGCCCATCTTCATCGCTTCAGCCTTTGTCATCGCGCGTTGGGCTTCCCCGCCAGATCGTTCGCCTGGCGCCGCGTAAAGCACTGCGGCCGAAGTTACCGAGAGCGCAATCAGGCCAGCATAGATTGAAAAAGTCTTCATTGTCGTCATCCTTAATGTCGTCCGCAAGACTGCAGAAAATCCGATATAGGGAGTATATGTCGCAACTATGTGTCGGGGCAAAGGCTGCTTTGTCGCAAACTGTATCATTACGAGCAGCCAGGCGGAGTGCGATCAGGGAGTTAAAGCTGGAGCGGGTAAGGGGAATCGAACCCCTCTAGCTAGCTTGGAAGGCTAGTGCATTACCACTATGCTATACCCGCGACGGACCCAGTGGCCGTTGGAAGCGCCGCTATTGCCATTATCCGGCGCAAGCGTCAACGCCCTCATTGCAAAAGAAAGGGCCGCAAAAGCGGCCCCATCCAAAAATTGTGAGACACTATCAGTGCTTTTTGTCTGCCCAGATGGTCCGGTAAGACATCCACGCCAGTACGGTGAAGATGAAGAGGAAGCCAAGCGCCGCCCAGCCTGCGCTTTTGCGGTTTTCCATCTTGGGCTCGGCCGTCCATGTCAGGAACGCCGCGACGTCCTTAGCCATCTGTTCCTTTGTTGCCTTGGTTCCATCATCATAAGTCACTTGGTCATCAATGGCGAGTGGAGCCGCCATCGCAATGTTCAAGTTAGCAAACCATGGGTTAAAGTTCAGGCCAGGAGGCGTTGCGGCATCCGGAAATTCCTTCAGCAATTCCTTGCCTTCTTCGTTTTTGTATCCGACTTGCTCACGGTAGCCCAAAAGTAGCGAATAAACATACGCAGGTCCGCCTTCGCGCGCCTTTGTAATCAGCGAAAGATCAGGTGGAAGAGCATTGTTGTTTGCCGCACGCGCTGCTGTTTCGTTCGCAAATGGCGAAGGAATCTTGTCGGCAGGAATTGCAGGCCGTGTTGCCGGCTCACCAGTTTCAGGGTTAATGCTCGGCACTTCAGTCTTCCATGCCTTGGCGAGCGCCTTAACTTGGTCTTCATTGTAACCGAGCGCAGCGAAATCGCGGAAGGCGACAAGCTTCAAACTATGGCAGGCCGAGCAAACCTCGGAATAGACCTTCAACCCGCGCTGCAGCTGACCGCGGTCATATTTGCCGAACGGGCCATCGTGCGCGAACTTGACCGCCAAGGGCTCTTCGAAAAACTTACTCTCGACCGTAGGTAGAGCAGGCTCTTTAATCGCAGAAATGACAGTGTCGCCAAGACCAAGCAACAGCATACCGCTGAAAAACAGGCCAACCAAAAAAGCAACTAAACGAACCATGATTTTGCTTTCCCTGTATTACGCAGCCGCTGGCTGAAGCGGTTTGCCAGTCACAGCTTCGGTGATCGAATTGGGCAGCGGAAGCGGCCGTTCAATGCGCGAAATGATTGGCAAGATGATCAAGAAGTGAGCGAAATAGTATGCCGCTGCCAATTGGCTCAGCACCACCCACTGGGTGTAAGGAGGCTTCCCACCAACATAGGTCAAGACGACCAGGCAAGGGATGAGGCCGAACCAGAAAAACTTGCGGAACAATGGACGATAATGGCCCGAACGCACTGGCGATGTATCCAGCCAGGGCAAGAAGAACAACAGCAGGATCGAACCAAACATCGCCAACACGCCCATCAGTTTTGCTGGGATGATCGTGATACCCGTGAACGGGATGCCGAAGTCAACCGTGAAGGCCTTCAAAATCGCATAGAACGGCAAGAAATACCATTCAGGCACAATATGCGCCGGTGTCGAAAGCGGATTTGCCGGGATGTAGTTATCTGGGTGACCCAACATGTTCGGCGCAAAGAAGGTGACCGCAACAAACAAGATGAGGAAGATGCCCAGACCGAAGCCGTCTTTCGCGGTATAATATGGGTGGAAAGGTACCGTGTCCTGCTCACCCTTGACGCTCACGCCAGTCGGGTTTGACGATCCTGGAATGTGCAGTGCCCAAATGTGCATGATGATGACGCCAGCGATGACGAACGGCATCAAATAGTGCAATGAGAAGAAACGGTTCAATGCGGCCTGATCCGGCGCAAAACCGCCAAGCAGCCACTGGCGCAGAGGCTCACCAACCAAAGGTATAGCTGAGAAGAAACCAGTGATAACCTGCGCGCCCCAGAAGCTCATTTGGCCCCAAGGCAGGACATAGCCCATGAATGCCGTTGCCATCATCAGAAGGAAGATGGTCACGCCAAGCAGCCAGATCATTTCGCGCGGTGCTTTATACGAGCCATAAAACAGCCCGCGGAAAATATGGATATACACGACAATGAAGAAAAAGCTCGCGCCGTTCATGTGCGCATAGCGCAGGAACCAGCCTGAGTTCACGTCGCGCATGATGTGCTCGACGCTGTTGAATGCGCCGTCGACGCTGGCGTAATAATGCATGGCAAGAACGATGCCTGTGACAATCTGAATCGTCAAAGCAACCCCAGCAAGGACGCCGAAATTCCAGAAATAATTGAGATTGCGTGGCACGGGGTAGCCCGCGCCAACTGCGTTATAGACCAGACGCGGCAGGGGCAGACGTTCGTCTACCCACTTTGTTACCGTGCCCTGCGGCTTATATTCTTGTGCCCAAGGGAAGCTCATTGCGACTTAGCTCCTCAACCGATTTTGACGACTGTGTCAGAAAGAAATGCGTATTCCGGAACATTGAGGTTCAGCGGTGCCGGACCCTTCCGAATGCGCGCGGCGGTGTCGTAATGCGAACCGTGACAAGGGCAGAAATAGCCGCCAAATTCGCCTTTTACTTCACCTTCGGCTGCACCAAGCGGCACACAACCGAGATGGGTGCAGACGCCAAGTGTAATCAACCAATTTTCCTTACCTGGCTTAGTGCGCTCGGCAAGTGTTTGCGGGTCACGCAGCGAACCTACGTCCACTTTGTTTGCTAAATCGATTTCGGCAGGCGTCAGATTGCGGATGAAAACGGGCTGTTTGCGCCAGCTGGTTTTTACTGCCTGGCCGGGCTGAATGGATGCAATATCGAACTCGATCGATGCTTGGGCCAGCACGTCCGCGCTTGCGCTCATTTGCGATACCAATGGTAAGGCAACGGCAGCAGCACCAACGCCTGCGAAGCTGACGGTTGCTATATGGATGAAGTCACGGCGACGCACGCCTTTATCTTCCCCGCCGCCTTTTACGCGAAGCTCATCGATTGGAATGCCGTCCAGTGTTGCTCCATCTGCATGCAATGCCGCCGCCACCGGATCGGCAGGTGCCTTTACCGGCTTTTTTGCTGGCTTGTTCACCGTGCCATTTGTCTTTTTGACTGTCGACATAATCTGCCCTTTTTGCGTCGCAGACTTCGCTGCGCAATACCGTCGAAATCCTATCATCCCTGCCGCACCATACAATTCGGCGCGCGGCAAGGGCGATTCAGCGGCCTGATAGACGCCTTTAAGGCGTTTTGCCAACAGGGAATTTCGTCCCAAAGATGTTAAAACACGCTAGCATGGTTGCAATTTGCAAAACCAACGCAATTTGGGCCCTAACTCTTGCTTGTCACAACAAATTAGGCCTAAAGGGCGCAAATTTTAAACGATTATTTTTGGAGTGACACGGATGGCGACGACATGGACGCCGCAGACCTGGAGAAAGGCAACGGGCATCCACATGCCTGTGTACAAGGACGCCGCGGCCTTGGCTGCAACCGAAGAGATACTGCAAAATTATCCGCCGTTGGTGTTTGCTGGCGAGGCGCGCAACCTGACCACAGATCTGGCCAAAGTGTCGGAGGGCAAGGCCTTCCTTCTTCAAGGCGGAGATTGCGCAGAAAGTTTTGCCGAATTCCATCCCAACAACATTCGCGATACGTTCCGCGTTATCTTGCAAATGGCCGTTGTGCTGACATTTGCTGGCAAGCTTCCGGTTGTGAAGCTGGGACGCATGGCTGGCCAGTTTGCCAAGCCGCGCTCGACACCGACCGAAACCATTAACGGGGTAGAATTGCCGAGCTATTTCGGCGACATCATCAACGATATCGAATTTGTGGCCGAAGGACGAGAGCCAGATCCGGCACGTATGGTCCGCGCCTACAGCCAGGCAGCCTCAACGCTTAACCTGTTGCGTGCGTTTTCAAACGGCGGCTATGCCAATTTGCAGCAGGTCAATGCCTGGACGCATGATTATATGGGCCGCTCGCCATGGGCCCAAAAGTACAAGGAAACCGCGGACCGCATAAGCGAGGCTTTGGCCTTTATGGAAGCCTGCGGCATTACGCCGGAGACCGTGCCGCAGATTAAGGGCACCAGCTTTTATACCAGCCACGAGGCCTTGTTGCTTCCCTATGAGCAGGCGATGACTCGCCAGGACAGCCTTACCGGTGGCTGGTACGATACGTCGGCGCATTTTCTGTGGATTGGCGACCGCACGCGGTTCGAAGGGTCGGCGCATGTCGAATTTTTGCGCGGAATCGGCAACCCGATTGGTATCAAATGTGGCCCAAGCCTTGAACCCGACGCGTTGCTGCGCATGCTTGACATCTTGAACCCTGCGCGTGAGGCAGGGCGGATCACGCTGATCTCGCGTTACGGATATGACAAGGTCGAGAGCGGATTGCCGACATTGGTCCGCGCTGTGCAGCGCGAGGGGCACTCCGTTATATGGTCCTGCGATCCCATGCATGGCAATGTGGTGAAATCGGCGAGCGGATATAAAACGCGTCCGTTTGAACGCATATTGGCCGAGGTGCGTGGTTTCTTTGCCGTGCACCGGGCGGAAGGCACCTTTGGCGGCGGCATCCATATCGAGATGACGGGCCAGAATGTAACCGAATGCACTGGCGGTGCGGTTGCGGTAACCGATGAAGGACTGGCGGACCGTTACCATACCCACTGCGACCCAAGGCTGAACGCAGCGCAATCGCTGGAGTTGGCGTTCCTGCTGGCAGAAATGCTGAATCAGGAAATGCACGAGCGGGCAAAGAAAGCAGCGTAAACGGCTTTTTCGAACGGCGGAATGAGAGCGTCATGTGGTTGGTCAGAAGCCTGAGGAATCCAATGCGCGCATTGTCAGGCAGCGACGTTTCGCGTTCCTTCGTACAACCTTATTTGTCAAACGACTCCAGCCGATATCCATAGCCGAAGACCGTGAAAATGCGGAACCCGTTTTCGGCCCGCAAACTTAACTTCGCACGGACTCTGGAAATATGCATGTCGAGCGTTCGAGTCGCGAGCGACGCCTTCGTCCGCCAGATTGTTTCCATAATGTAATTACGGGACAGTGTCCGGTCGGCGTTTTTGAAGAACATTTCAGCCAACTCAAATTCTTTGGCTGTAAGGAAAACCGTTTTATCCCGGTAAACGACGCGCTGGTCGAGCCTATTAAGCGTGTACACACCGTAAGTCGCTTTGACATCAAACGCATCACACCCGGATGTTCCCCGCAACAGAGCATTGATCCGTGCAGCAATGACAGAGCGGTCTTCGGGTTTAGTGATATAATCGTCGGCGCCGCTGTTCAGAGCATCGGTAATGTCACGTTTGGCGGAGCGACTGGCCATAATCATGACGGGTGGCCGTTTTGGAAGGTTTTTTTGCATCCATCCAAAAAAATTGTCGTCTGAACCAGTCGGCAAATTCAAGTCCAGAATTAACAGTTCAAATTGTTCGCTTGAGAGCGCCTTAATCAACGCGTTGCTGTCGATATATCCCGCAACTTCATAACCAAGCTCTTCTACAATTGGTGTAAGATGCTGGACGACACTCATGTCCTTGTCGGCAATAGCTACTCTCATTGTGGCGCGCCCCTCAGCAACCCCCGCCGAATTTACGGCGATCCGATGTAAATAGGCCAATAATCATCCAGTTACCAGACGACGGCTGAAACATTTACAAACGTTTACAATACATCACAAGATATGTCCAAGAACATGTCCAAGAGTGCGGGAAAATATGGCTGGGGCGGCAGGGGTCCCAGCCAGAATCGCTGCAACGCATTGTAACTTCATGACTCTGTATCCAGCCCAAGCGTGGGTGACCACGCAAGGGTACCACAGCAGGGTACCACGACTTATGAGCAAGCTACAGAATGTTACGCGCAAACACGGAATTTACTATTTTCGACGGCTGATCCGTTTAGGTGATAATAAGCCTTTCCGCTTACGCATCTCGTTGCGGACAACGAACAGGCGACGGGCCAGCCTACTCGCTCCGGCATTAATATTGATAGCGGAGCGATTGGCCATGAATGTAATGATGAATATGGGCCGGGATGGTCTTACAGCCCAACAGCGAAATGATGTTTATCGGCGACAGATGCTTGTCGAGCGCGATCGTCTCGAAATGATGCACGCAAATCTTCAAATCATCCCACCGGACGAACAGGACGACATAGCAAAAGCGCTGGCGCTGCGACTCGACGCTTGCGAACTGGCAGCGACAGACGGCGTTGCAAAAGGGCAGGTCGATGACTTCCTAGTTGCGCATTTCGATCCCGATGATGACGACGACCCAATCATAGTTTCGACCTGGTCGACGCTCGCGTCTTCCATCATCGACGAAGATGCAGATAGTGCAGCCTTGGCGCGTCTTGCCGAAATTGGAATTGAGCAGACGCAACTGCGTGCCATAATGGCGCGCAAAGCTGTTCATCAAGCGCGCGTCGAAGCCATAAAAGAATTTCGCGCGGTGATGTTAAACCCTTCGCTTGCTTACCCGAAAGTGCCCGTTGCAGGTTTG
>JBBQPQ010000002.1:0-97130 GCA_038217195.1 Sphingomonadales bacterium
CTACCACGACTTGGCTACCCACTTGGCGCTGTTGTCAGGTGGTCACCTGTTTCGTGAAAGGAACATCATTATGCCAGTAGGCACCGTAAAATTCTTCAATGCAGACAAAGGCTATGGCTTTATCGCGCCTGATGGCGGCGGGGACGACAGCTTCGTCCACATCTCCGCTGTTCAGGCAGCTGGCATGCACTCGCTCGATAAAGAACAGCGCGTGAATTTCGAAGTTGAAATCGGCCGCAACGGTAAGGCTTCGGCCATCAACCTGTCTTCAGCTGATTAATCAGCCGAAAAGCGAAAAAAAGGGCTGCCGAAAGGCGGCCCTTTTTTTGTGCGCTGTCCTTGTTAGTCGAACAACTCTTCCAGAAACGATTTTTTCCGCTTTTTGTAGGGGTATCCATGACCGTAGCCTTGCGGGTGCATCCCATAACCTTGTGGGGCAAAACCCCCTTGTGGTGGCGGCGGCGCCTGAGGTGCCGAGGCAGGTTGTGGCGGCAAATCACTCGCCGCGCTACGTTCTATAATCTTGTCAAGTTCGCCACGGTCGAGCCACACTCCGCGGCATTGCGGGCAATAATCTATTTCCACGCCTTGGCGGTCGCTCATCACAAGTGGCACCTTGCAAACGGGGCAAGGCATTCCAACAGCTGGGTTCATTTTCGGGACTCCTCTTCACATGATTGAAGCGGTCCGACATCGCCGTCTTGTGACGACCAGAGGGGCCCGGCCCGCTAAACCGATTTGGGCATAGCGGTGCGGGATTTCAAGAAGTAAGTCGCTACACGAGCGCTGCGCGCGTCATCCACATCGCGGACAAAATAATGATCGCCAACAAAAGCGATACTGCGAGCATATAGCGCAAACCGACATTTTTCACGCCACCGCTTGCCTCGACTTCAGTCACATCGATCTTGTCTCCGTCTTTATGCATGTTCCTACTCCTCTCACCGATTGGCGGGAACGCCAGTTCCAGAATAACAGATTATATGGAGAGTTGTTAACGCGATTTACGAAATGGCCAGTCCGTGACCTGCCCTACCCACAAGGCAAGCCAAATCAGGACCGGCTGAAACGCCAGCCGGGGCCCGTGGTACCACCAACCAAGTGGCTCGCCGCCCAGCGAAATGCCGTTAATCGCGTGGTTGAAATTCGCTGGCCACACGCACAAGGCATAGAGGGCCAGACCAATTGCTGCCCATTTGCGAAGTGCAGGTATCATAAGCCCCATGGCGCCCGCAATTTCCGCGATGCCTGTAAAGGCTATGACGATTTCAGGGAAGGGGACCCAGTCGGGGGTAATCGCCAGAAATCCGCGCGGTGATTTAAGGTGCAGAATGCCTGCGCCCAGATAGAAGATCGCAAGGACAATACGCAGGCCAACACGGATCATCCACGTTTCCGCACGAATTCAGCGCGCAGAACAAGGCCCTTGATGCCGTCAAATCGGCAGTCAATTTCCTGCGCGTCGCCGGTGAGACGAATAGATTTAATAAGCGTTCCGCGCTTCAATGTCTGGCCAGCGCCCTTTACGGTAAGGTCTTTAATCAACGTCACCTGGTCCCCGTCAGCGAGCAAATTGCCTACGGCGTCACGCACTTCGACTACACCGTTTTGTTCGGACGCTGACTTGGCATCTGTCGCGCTAATCCACTCTCCAGATGTCTCGTCATAGACATATGCGTCTTCGGTTTCGTCGGCCATGATGTGATTTCCTGTATTGGTTAGGTATTGCCGTAGCGGCATTTAACCGCGCGCGAAAGCCAGTTGCAATTTGCAACGATGTCAGTAAGATTTTTCCATATAAATGGAGAGGTATATGGCGCAGGCTGAGACGGTATTGGACGTATTGATTGTTGGCGCTGGCTTATCCGGCATTGGCGCAGCGGCGCATTTGACGATGCAATGCCCGAACAAAAAATACGCAATTGTAGAACAGCGTGCCGACATGGGCGGCACTTGGGACCTATTTCGTTATCCTGGAATACGATCTGATTCCGACATGCACACGCTCGGTTACCGGTTCAAACCGTGGTTGCATGAAAAAACGATAGCCGACGGCACGTCCATCCACCAATATGTGCATGAAACCGCTCAGGAATATGGGATTACTCCACATATTCATTTTGGACATCAGGTTGTATCCGCCAATTGGTCAGGACCGGATGCCCGTTGGTACGTGACGGCAAAGGCTGTGGACGGCGGCCAAGAACGGCATTTTGCGGCACGTTTCCTGTTCATGTGCGCTGGATATTATGATTATGATCAAGGTTATAAGCCAGATTTTCCGGGCGAAGCGGATTTCGGCGGGCAAATTGTCCACCCCCAGCATTGGCCTGAAGGCCTGAATTACAGTGGAAAAAAGGTCACGGTCATTGGCTCGGGTGCCACGGCGGTCACAATTGTGCCTGTCATGGCGCAGCAGGGCGCACACGTCACGATGCTCCAGCGTTCACCTACCTACATGGTTTCGCGCCCGGCGATTGACCCCTTTTCAAAATTTGTACGCAAAATCATGCCGGAAAATATGGCTTATGCCCTGACTCGCTGGCGCAATATCAACATGCAGCGCTTCACATATTGGTATGCGCGCCGCAACCCAGCGAAACTGGGCGAAAAACTGGTCAATATGGCGCGCGAGTCCCTCCCGGCAACCGTCGATGTCGACACCCATTTCGTGCCCAAATATGGGCCATGGGAACAACGCTTGTGCCTCATTCCAGATAGCGACATGTTTACCGCCATTACCGAAGGCAAGGCTGAGGTTGTGACTGATCATATCGACCGCTTCACCAAAACCGGCATCCAGCTGACATCAGGCAAACATATCGAATCCGACATCATCATTACCGCTACTGGTCTAAACCTCGTGACCATGGGCAAAACCGCGATCAGTGTGGACGGGAAAGCCGTCAATTTTGGTGAGCACTTCAATTATAAGGGCGTGATGTTCAATGACATCCCCAATTTCGCAAGCGTGTTTGGTTATATTAATGCATCGTGGACGCTGAAGACGGATATCGTTGCCGATTATGTATGTCGCCTGTTGTGGAAGATGGATGACAAAAACGCGCTTGTCGCAACCCCGCACCTTGATGATCCGGACATGCCAAAGCTGCCCTTCGTTACGGATTTCAGCTCGGGCTATTTTGCACGCAGTTTCGACAAATTGCCCAAAAATGGTGACCGTCACCCGTGGCGGGTCTTGCAGAATTATGCCGCCGAGAAGAAAATCCTCACCGAAGATCCGGTTGACGATGGCGTGATGATTTTTTCAGCGCCGCACTTTGCGGGCGCAAGTTCCAGAGCAGAAGAAGCATTGATCGCTGCAGAATGATCTGAACCGGGAACTGGTTAATTCGCGTCTGGCTCCGTATTGCGGACGGTTGCGGCGACGCGCCGCGTTTCCAACTCGGGTTGGGGTGCAACCAGATGCGTGCGGTTGCGTACAACCCAAATCAACACTGCGAGTGCTGCTAACGAAAAAAGTGCCAAGACTATAAAGCCATTGCGCACAAAGCCTCGCATTACTTGTGCATGTGCCAACATCGCCGGCGGTTTTGGCGTCGTTTTGACGTCCCAATAGAGAATCGCATATTTGCCGTTAATGCGGCCGAGCTGTAGTTCGGAACTTACCCATATCTTGTCGTGCTTTGCGGCAAAAATGACGCGTGGTCCGTCTGTTCCCGGTTGAGAGACGGTGGGCGGTAGCGCAGGTACTCTCTTCAATATGGCGGACATGCTTTGAAACTGTGTTCCGCTCTGGTCGATGAATTCAGGTGCCACATATTTTTCCGTCGTACGTTGATCGCCACGCCGCAACGCATCCAGAAATGGTTGTGTGACCGCCGAAACTTCAGCAGGCAGGGCGGTCTCGACTTTGGCGTCCTGCGTGCAACCCGATATGCCGAACGCAGAGGCGACCAACATAAATATAAGAAAAATGCGTGACATTTTCTGAATTATCTCCCGTTTCCGACCCTTTGCGGCTAACGCAGCAGATATGCTTTACGACACTTTGATCCAACCTGACAACGGGCAGGCCGCCACCATTATTCATCTCACTGACAAGCGCAGTTTTGAAACATGGCTTGCCCGCCAACCGGATGCCGCCCGGACCGCTGTCCGGGCGCAGAAATTCGAAGGCGGGACCAGCGATATTGCAATCTTGCCGTCTGATAAACCCGGGGAATGGGCTGTAGTAGCGGGCGTCGCCGATGTGTCAGCCATTGGCGTCTGGAGTCTTGCAAAGGCAGCGGACAGCTTGCCCGAGGGGACATATCGGTTGGCCTATGATGATGTGGGTGAAGCCATGCTGGGCTGGATGCTTGGGCAATATCGATACCAAGACTATCTGAGCGATCCGAAGATTACCGGACCGCGGGTGCTACTGGTGAAGGAACCGGGCCGCATTCACATGGCCGCGTTGCAAGCTTCGGCCAGTGCACTGGTGCGCGATCTCGTCAACCGGCCTGCAGCAGACATGGGTCCAAATGCTCTGGAGGCAGAGGCAAAGCAGATAGCAAAGGCGCACAAGGCGGAAATAAATGTGACGGCGGGCGAGCCGCTAGAATCTGGTTATCCGCTCATCCACGTGGTTGGCAAGGCTGCTGCACGCGAACATGCACCGCGCCTGATCGAAATCGAATGGGGTGACCCGCGCCACCCGCGCATTGCGATTGTGGGCAAAGGCATCACGTTCGACTCTGGCGGCCTCGATATCAAGCCGGCAACGGGTATGCGGCTGATGAAGAAGGATATGGGCGGTGCAGCGCATGCACTTGCGCTGGCTGATTTGATCATGGCGGCCCATTTGCCGGTACGCCTCCATTTGCTCGTCGCTGCAGCGGAAAACAGTATCGCGGGCAATGCCATGCGGCCCGGCGATATCATCAAAAGCCGTAACGGCATTAGCGTTGAGATTGACAATACCGACGCCGAGGGTCGCTTGGTTCTGGCCGATGCGTTGACCAAGGCGATTGAGGACAAGGCAGAATTGATTGTCGATTTTGCTACGCTGACAGGCGCGGCACGGGTCGCGCTTGGACCAGATTTGCCTGCGATGTTCAGCAATGACGATGGCCTCGCGGATGCAATATTGGTCTCGGCCAAGGCGACTTCGGATCCCCTTTGGCGGATGCCGCTTTGGGCACCTTATATGGAGATGCTCGACAGCGACATTGCCGACACAAGCAACAGCGGAGGTGCGTTTGCAGGGGCGGTAACTGCAGCGCTTTTCCTGCAGAAATTTGTATCCGACGAGGTGCCCTGGGTCCATCTAGACACCTTCGCATGGCGACCGACAAGCAAGCCCGGAAGGCCCAAAGGTGGCGAAGCGCTTGGATTACGTGCGATCTTCGGTTATCTGGCAGAAAAATACCCGGCGCGGTGACGCCTAACATATTGAAGGAATTCGCATTTGCGTAGTGGCCAGATAAGGGCGGGGGAACGGCCTATTTACACTTTAAGCGGGCATAGCCTTGTTGGTGACAAGCGCACGACGCCAATCCGCGGCGACTTGGCTGATATCAGCCTGGCGGGAAAGCTGTTTGCGCCGCATTACGCCGTGCCTATGTTGCGGACAGGGATTGCTCCAGTGACCGAAATTCATGCCGAGCCTCACGCGACATCCATGCCCGTCAGCGCGCTGATGCATGGTGAGGAATTTGCTGTCCTCGACGTGGCGGGTGAGTGGGCGTGGGGCTATTGCCTGCATGACAATTATCTTGGTTATGTGCGCTTTGCCGAACTGGGCGACGACTTCGATGCCACGCATATTGTAAGCGCTTCGGCGACATTATTGGTTGCGACTCCATCGACAAAGGCGCCTGTTTTGGCGCGGTATCCGATGGGCGCACAATTGCTGTGTGGAAAAGCCAGCGCATGCGGCAAATATCTCGCCAGCGAAAGCGGCTTTGTACCGCTGGCCCATTTGTCCGAAATCGGATTCGTCGAAGCGTCACCCGCTGACTTGGCTGAGCAGTTGGTCGGCACACCCTATAGCTGGGGTGGCCGAAGTGGCGATGCCATTGACTGTTCGGGCCTCGTGCAACTGGTGTTCGGACTAAAGGGTATCTTGGCCCCGCGCGACGCCGATATGCAGCAGGCGGAATTTGGCGAGGATCTGCCGGACAATGTGCCGCTGGAAAGGGGCGATCTGGTCTTCTTCCCAGGCCATGTCGGCATCATGGCGGACGGCGAAAATATCATCCACGCCAATGGTACCGCGATGGCGGTCAGCGTCGAGCCGCTTGCTAATGCGGCTGAGCGCTTTGCAGAGCATGATCAGGCGATTCTTGCACATAAGCGGGTTTTGTTTTGACCAAATCTGTATTCATTGACGGCGCAGCCGGCACCACTGGACTGGAAATTGCTGACCGGCTGGCAGGCCGCGGCGAATTCACGCTGATTGTGCTCGATGATGACAGACGCAAAGATGCAGGCGAACGGCGCGCGGCGCTGAACGATGCCGATTTTGTCATCCTGTGCCTGCCCGATGACACCGCAAAAGAAGCAGTGGCGATGACTACGTCCAGCCGCACCCGCATCATTGACGCGTCGACGGCCTATCGCGTCAACCCGGACTGGGCCTATGGTTTTGCAGAATTTCGCGATGGCCAGCGCGAACGGATTGCAGACGCGCGGCTGGTCAGCAATCCGGGTTGTTACCCGACGGGATTCTTGGCTTTGGTTGCGCCTTTGGTGGCGGCAGGGCTGATCCCTGCGGATTGGCCCTATAGCGTCAACGCGGTCTCTGGCTATTCCGGTGGTGGTAAGGCGTTGATTGAACGCTTCGAAGGCGCCGGCGCAGACATCGGCTTTCGCACCTACGGCCTCGACCTTGCACATAAGCACGTCCGTGAAATGCAGGTGCATGCGAGCCTCATGCACTCGCCGATCTTCTCGCCAGCCGTGGTGCGTGCGTTTCGCGGGATGATCGTTGAAGTGCCATTGCCGCTGTCCGCGATGGCGGGCGCGGGAAGCGCGGATGATTTGCGGGCAACGCTTTCTGCCCATTATGCGGGCTCCAAGCTCGTAACTGTCCACGCAGCACCGCCGCCCGCCGAATTGCTGATGCACGCGCATCAGGCGCCTTCCGACCGTCTTGACCTTTATGTGCTGGCGTCGCCAGATGGATCACAGGTTCGCCTGCTCGCCATGTTCGACAATCTGGGCAAAGGCGCAAGCGGCGGGGCGGTGCAGAATTTGAACATCATGGCCGGATTGGATGAGACAAGCGGCTTGCGGCTGTAACGCGACCATATTGCCCAGTCGTCACCCTGAACTTGTTTCAAGGTCCATATCGCCTCTTTGCTCTATGGCCTGTGTGACACGATGGATACCGAAACAAGTTCAGCATGACAGCGTATTGTAAAAGCTTTCAATAAGGTGGCTTATTAAAACTCTTGGGGCTTGCGGTAAATATCTCGCAGCCATCTTCAGTGATGCCGATGCTGTGCTCGAACTGCGCGCTGAGCGACCGGTCGCGGGTTACCGCCGTCCAGCCATCGTCCAACACTTTCCCGGCAGCCTTGCCGATGTTGATCATCGGCTCAATTGTGAAGATCATCCCGGGACGAAGCTCGGGGCCAGTGCCGGGGCGACCGACATGCACGATTTCCGGGGCGTCGTGGAAAAGCTGGCCGAGGCCATGGCCGCAGAAATCGCGGACTACGCCGTAGCGGTGCCGTTCGGCGTGTGTCTGGATCGCATACCCAATATCACCGACATGGTTGCCGGGCTTGGCCTGTTCGATGCCGAGCATCAGGCACTCATAGGTGACGTCGACCAAGCGCTTCGCCTTCACTGGCACGTCACCGACAAGGAACATGCGGCTGGTGTCGCCATGCCATCCATTCAGCTGCGGCGTTACGTCGATGTTGACGATGTCACCATCCTTCAGTTTCTTGTCCGAAGGAATACCATGACAAATAACGTGGTTGATCGAAATGCAGCAGCTATGGGTATAGCCGCGATACCCCAAAGTCGCGGGCACCGCGCCGCCACGCATCGTCATGTCGCGCACGATATCGTCAAGTTCTTCGGTGGATACGCCCGGCACGACATGCGGCACAAGCGCATCAAGAATTTCTGCCGCAAGACGTCCAGCCTTGCGCATACCTTCAAAGCCCTCGGGCCCGTGCAATTTGATGACCCCGTCGCGGGCCTGCATTGCCTCTTCGGGCGTGACGCTGACATATTGTTCCATACGACCGATATAAGGGAATAATCCGCGCTTTGCGAGAGGGTGATTTATGCTATCGCGTGCGCATGACAGAATCCCGCATTTACACCGCCGCCCTTGTGATCATTGGCGATGAAATCCTCTCTGGCCGAACGCAGGACAAGAATGTCAGCCAGATCGCGCTTTGGTTGAACATCCAGGGCATCCGTCTGCGCGAGGTGCGCGTGGTGGCAGATGATATGGATGCCATAATCGAGTCAGTGAACATCTTGCGTGCGCGCAACGATTATTTGTTCACCACCGGCGGCATTGGCCCGACTCACGATGACATTACCGTCGACGCGATTGCAGCCGCTTTGGGCGTGGGGGTCGTCATTCATCCTGAGGCGAGCGCAGTGTTGCACGCGTATTATGAAACACGCGGCGGTATCAATCCGGGCCGCCTGCGTATGGCCCGTGTACCAGACGGCGCTGATTTGATCGCCAACAAGATGTCAGGCGCGCCCGGCATTCGTCACGGCAACATATTCATCATGGCCGGTGTGCCGCATATCACTGCAGGAATGCTCGATGCGCTGACGGGCACGCTTGAGGGCGGGGCACCCCTATTGTCGCACCAAATTGGCTGCTGGGTCGCGGAGAGCGAAGTCGCAAAATTGCTTGGTGATACCGAAAAGCATCATGAAGGTTGCCAGATCGGAAGCTATCCATTTTTCCGTGAAGGCAAGGTTGGCGCCAATTTCGTTGTGCGCACGACCGATGCGCATAAATTGGCCGAATGTGTCGAGGCATTGAAACTTGGTCTGCGCGGATTGGGTTATGATACCGTCGATGGTGGAATTTAAGCAAAATGCCTGAACAAACTTTTCGTCATCCCGAAGTTGTTTTGGGATAGCAAATGAATGGCTGTGCGTTGTGGCGAAACAAGTTCGGGATGACGAAACAGTTATCTGAACAGAATACAGCTTTTTTTCGGACGTTCATCTCCAATCAAGCCTTCGTTCCGTTATAAGGAGTGACATGCGCAAACTTTCCAATGCCCTCGCCTTTGCAGCCTTGCTGCTCTCAACCTCCGCTTATGCACAAACGAGTCCGGGCGCTGTTCAGGCTGCAAAGCCGACTGTCCAGCCGTGGCTGTATGAGGGCAGCGATGTCCCCGTCGACAACAGCTGGACATTTGGTGTTCTCCCCAACGGGCTACGTTATGCGGTAAAGAAAAACGACGTGCCCGCCGGCCAGGTCTCCATCCGTGTGCGCATTGACGCTGGTGCATTGCATGAAAATAATGACGAACAGGGCTTTGCCCATTTGATCGAGCATTTGTCGTTCCGTGGATCGACCTTCGTGCCCGATGGTGAGGCGAAACGGATCTGGCAGCGGTTCGGAGTGACCTTTGGGAGCGATAGCAACGCACAGACCACACCAACCCAGACTGTCTACAAGCTGGATCTTCCCAATGCCACGCCGGAAAAGCTCGATGAATCCGTCAAAATCATCTCGGGGATGATCCGCAATCCGCGTATTTCGCCGACTGCGCTGAATGCAGAACGCGCAATTGTTCTGGCCGAATTGCGTGAAAATAGCGGCGCGCAGATGGTATATAGCGACGCATTGCGCCAACATGCTTTTCAAGGACAGCGCCTTGCGAACCGTTCAACGATTGGTACGCCTGAAACATTGCAGGCTGCAGATGCCATCCGGCTAAACGCCTTTCACGACCGCTGGTATCGCCCTGAAAATGCCGTGGTGGTGATGGCTGGCGATATGGAGCCAGCGCAACTCGCCAACCTTGTGCAGAAATATTTTAACGACTGGAAGGGCGTCGGTCCACGCAGCCCCGAGCCGCCGTTCGGCGATCCGACAACGCAAGGTACACCGGCGCGGGTGCTGATCGAGCCGACATTGCCCACCACTGTGAGCATCGCTTATCTGCGTCCGTGGCGAAAGGTGAACGACACGATTGCCTATAATGAGCAATTACTTGTTGACGCCTTGGCGTTGCAAATCATCAATCGTCGTCTCGAGGTGCAGGCCCGCAGCGGCGGCAACTATCTTTTCGCTGAGGTCGCTCAGGAAGATATTTCGCGTACTGCTGATGCCACCTTGGTTTCGGTCACACCTGTCGGCGACAAATGGGAAGCAGCGACCCGTGACGTGCGCGCAGTTATAGCCGATGCAGTAGCCACTGCGCCTTCTGTTGCCGACATAGAACGTGAAAAAACGTTATTCGGCAATGCCTTGCGTACGTTGCTTGACAGCTATCCTTTTGAGGCGGCAGCCAAACAGGCCGATGATATCGTGAACGCTGTCGACATTCGCGAAACCGTGGCAGCACCCAAAACCGTCGTCCAAGTTTACGAATCCATGAAGGGTAAGTTCACCCCGGAACGAATGCTGGCCTCGACCAAAGCGCTGTTCAGGGCAGATGTCACGCGGCTGATGCTCTCGTCGCCAATTGCCGTGCCCAATGCGGACAAGCGCGCACTTGCTACCTTAAATGCGACCGTAGCGGCTAACAAGACGGCGCGCTTGGCCGAAAATAGCCTTGGCCTTGCTGCGCTGCCGAAATTGGGTGCGCCGGGGAAAGTTGTAGCAGAAGACACCGTATCTCGGTTGGAAATGAACCGGGTGGAGCTTTCCAACGGCGTGCGTGCGCTTCTCTATCCAAACAAAGCGGAGAGTGGCCAGATTCGCGTGCTTGTCCGTTTTGGCCGCGGCTATCAAGCGGTGAGTCCGGATCAGGGCAGCATTTTATGGGCTGGTCCGCTGGTTCTGCCAGAAAATGGCATTGGCAAGTTCAAGCGCACCGAAATTGACCAGATGGTCAACGGGCGGCGGATCGAACTGAATTTCTCAATCGACGATGACGCCTTTGAATTTGGAGCCAACACGCGCCCGGATGACCTTGCGGACCAGCTCACGCTGATTGCGACGAAAATGGAGTATCCTGGCTGGGATCCCGCCCCGGTTGAACGCGCCAAAGCACTCGCAACTTCGGGCTATGCCAGCTTTGAAATGTCTGCAACGTCTGTGTTGCAGCGCGATCTGGAATATTTGCTGCACAACAAGGATCCACGCTGGAAGGCAGCAACCCCAAAGGATGTTGCAAAGATTGATGCTGCAAAGTTCGAATCATTCTGGAAGCCACTAATGGCGCAGGGCCCCGTTGAAGTCATGCTCTTCGGGGATTTCGACAAGGCCACCGCTGTCGCCGCGCTTGAAAACAGCTTTGGGGCCATGGCACCAAGAGCGCCATTGGCGATACCGGAAGGAGCGCGCGATTTGCGCTTTCCCGCACCAACACCAACGCCCGTTAGGCTGACGCACAGGGGGGATGCCGATCAAGCCGCTGCCGTGATGGCTTGGCCGACTGGTGGCGGCTTGAGCGGGATTACGGAAGGGCGTCAGCTTGAAACATTGGCGGCAATTTTCCGCGACCGGCTGTTCGAAAAATTCCGCGCCGAGCAGGCCGCGAGTTACAGCCCTGACATGGCAGCAAACTGGCCAGTGGACTTTAACAGTGGTGGATATTTGATGGCGTACACGCAAGTAAAGCCTTCGGATGTCGACCGGTTCTTTGCCTTTGCCGATGCCGTTGCGGCGGATTTGGTTGCGAACCCGGTCAGTGCCGACGAGTTGCAGCGGGCCGTGGAACCAACAAAGCAAGCTATAGACCGGGCGGCGTCAGGAAATACTTTCTGGCTAAACCAGCTTAAAGGGGCAACATATGAACCTCAACGGTTTGCGGCGCTGGGCCAGCTTTACAGCGACTATAACAGCGTGACGCCGGCCATTTTACAGTCGCTGGCGAAACGCTATTTCGTTAAGGATAAAGCATGGAAGCTGGTTGTTGGACCGCAATCGGGCAGCACCACCACCGCAACGCGCTAGGTTTAATCCGGGAAGCGCGCGAATTCCGGAAGCAAGTGTGCACTGGCCATCCACTCGATTCGGTCCGCTGTCTGGATATGGCATTGCAACGGGAAGGCCGACGGATCGTCCAAAGTGGCGGACTGAATATCGACAATCCCGGGCAGCATATCTGCATTGCGATACGTGATACCCGTGCCACAGCGCGGGCAGAAACTTCGGACGGCCGAGCCAGAGGAGTTGAATTCAGTAACCTCGCCTTGAACCAGTGTGAATTCGCCTTCAGCAAAGGCCGCCCACGCGACGGCAGGTGCGCCCGCGCTTTTTCGGCAATCTGCACAATGGCATAAAGCAACATGCCGAGGCGATCCGCTAACTTCATAACGGACTGCACCACACTGGCACCCGCCTTGATGGGGCATGTTTCCATCTCCTCGTAAGAGCGGCTATCCTATCATATAGTCCGGGGCATCAAAGGACATATTTTGACAGGTCAGTGTCCTTCGCGATTCCCGACAGCTGCTGGCTGACATAAGCTGCATCGATCTTGAGGGTCTCACCCTTGCGGTCTTCGGCATCGAAACTGATGTCCTCAAGCAGCTTTTCCATGACTGTCTGCAACCGCCTTGCGCCAATGTTCTCGACTGTCGAATTCACATCCACAGCAATGCGGGCAATGGCGTCTATGGCATCGTCTGTGAATTCGAGGGTCACTTCCTCCGTCGCCAACAGTGCACGATATTGCTCAGGCAAGTTGGCGCGGGTTTCGGACAATATCCGGACAAAATCGGCATGCTCCAGCGCCCGCAATTCCACGCGGATTGGCAATCGACCCTGCAGTTCGGGCAGCATGTCGCTGGGCTTGGAGATGTGGAAGGCACCAGACGCTATGAACAGAACATGGTCGGTTTTCATCGGGCCATATTTGGTGGCGACCGTTGTTCCTTCAATCAACGGCAAAAGATCGCGCTGGACTCCTTCGCGGCTAACTGATCCGCCACGTACATCCGAAACGGCTATCTTGTCGATTTCATCCAGAAAAACGATGCCATTGGCTTCCGCATCGGCCAACGCCACTCGGTTGACATCGTCCTGATCGAGGCGCTTTTCCGATTCTTCTTCCACCAGCTTGATCCACGCATCGGGAACCTTCATCTTGCGACGTTTCAGATTGTCCTTACCAAAGGCCTTGCCCATCATTTCGCCAAGATTGATCATTCCGACATTGCCACCCATCCCGGGAATTTCCATCGGCATGGCTGGGCTGTCAGAGACCTCGATTTCGATTTCGACGTCGTCCATATGACGGTCGCGGATGCGCTGGCGAAATGCTTCGCGCGTCGCCTCGCTGGCCGTATCGCCAGCCAGCGGCTTTAAAATCCGCTCCATGGCAGCGGTTTCCGCAGCCTCGCGCACATGTTCGCGGCGGCGTTCTTTTTCAAGGCGCACTGCCTCTTCGGCGAGGTCGCGGGCAATCTGCTCCACGTCGCGGCCGACATAACCGACTTCTGTAAATTTGGTGGCTTCCACCTTGATAAACGGGGCGTCAGCGAGCTTGGCAAGACGGCGTGAAATCTCGGTCTTGCCGCACCCAGTCGGGCCGATCATAAGGATGTTTTTGGGCGTTACTTCGTCACGCAAATCCGCGCCCAGACGCTGGCGGCGCCACCTGTTGCGCAACGCAACGGCTACCGCGCGTTTTGCGTCTGCTTGGCCAATAATATGTTCGTCGAGAGCAGCCACGATGGCTTTTGGGGTGAGTGCGTTTTTCATTACCACCTAGATGGGAAGTTGCGAATGGCGTTCAAGTGACAGCTATTTTAAGACACGCTGGCTAACGTCTCGATCGTCAACTGGTCATTGGTATACACACAGATTTCTGCCGCAATTTTCATGGCATGCCGCGCCATGGTCTCAGCGTCGGCTTCATAATCGGCCAGCGCACGAGCTGCCGACAATGCATAATTTCCGCCCGATCCGATCGCGGCGATGCCGTCATTCGGCTCAAGCACATCGCCATTACCGGTGAGGATCAATGTTACGTCTCTATCCGCAACAATCATCATTGCTTCGAGATTGCGTAAATATTTGTCGGTGCGCCAATCCTTGGCCAGTTCGACGGCTGCACGCATCAACTGCCCGCGATGTTGCTCCAACTTGCGTTCCAGTCGTTCGAACAGCGTGAAGGCATCAGCGGTGGCACCAGCGAAACCGCCAATGACCGATCCATCGTGCAATTGCCGTACCTTTTTGGCATTTGGTTTCATGACCGTCTGGCCCATCGAAACCTGACCATCGCCTGCAATCACAACCTTACCGTTTTTACGAACGGATAAGATGGTTGTGCCGTACCAAGTGACAGGATTTGCGTGAGAATAAGTTTCCATGCTGGGCGATATGGGATGCATAAACCCAAAGCGCAAGTGAGCCCTTATTCTGTCTGAATATCGGTCAGCTTGCGTTCCCAGGCGAGGGCGTGCTGGACGATCTGGTCAAGATCATCATATCGCGGTTCCCAGCCAAACGCTTTTTTGATGGCCCTGTTGTCGGAAATAAGCGCATCCGGGTCGCCCGCTCTTCGGCCTTCCAGTTTGCGGTCAATCTTGTTGTTTGTGACTCGATCGACGGCATCAAGCACCTGCATGACTGAATAGCCGTGGCCGTAACCGCAGTTAAGGGTATGGCTGTGCTCTGGATCGCTGACAAGCGCCTCAAGCGCGATGACATGTGCCGAAGCAAGGTCGCTTACGTGGATATAATCGCGAACGCCGGTCCCGTCCTGCGTGGCATAATCCGTACCAAACACGCTCACGCTGGCACGCTTGCCCAATGCGGCCTCGACGGCAATTTTTAACAGGTGCGTTGCGCCAACCGTCGACTGGCCTGTGCGGCAGAGTGGATCCGCGCCAGCAACGTTGAAATATCGGAGCGCGCAATAATTGAAATCATGGGCTGCCGCGACATCGCGGAGCATCATCTCGGTCATTAATTTGGACGTGCCATAGGGATTGATAGGCAAAGTCGGCATGTCTTCGCGCACGGGGCTCGATTCCGGGATGCCATAAGTCGCCGCAGTCGATGAAAAAATCATGTGCCTGACGCCGCCGGAAATGGCGGATTCAATGAGGCTTCGGCTTTTTACTGTGTTGTTGTCATAATATTTAAGCGGGTTTTCAACGGACTCGGGTACGACCACGGATCCAGCAAAATGCATGATAGCATCAATGCTTTCGTCGGCGATTATTTTCAGGACAAGCGTAGCGTCGCTAACGTCGCCTTCATAAAAGACAGCATCTTGCGCGATCGCCCAGCGGAACCCTGTTACCAGGTTATCGATAACGACGGGGCGATGGCCGGCATCCAACAACGCTAGAACGGCGTGGCTGCCAATATATCCTGCACCGCCAGTAACAAGGACGTTGAGTTTCTTAGTCATGGTCTTTTCCAAATCCATTGCGCCCGGGGCAGCATTCGAACTGTCAACGCATCAAATCAAAAAAAAGGCGACCCAAAGGCCGCCTTTTTCAAATAATTTGCCGTCAGAGCTCAGGGGCTTGTTGGCGAATTGTCGTCGTTGCCAGCAGCGATAACGATACCACCAATGACAGCAGCAGCAGCCAACACAGCGATGATTACGCCGCTTCCGCCACCGAGCTTGCTTTCTTCCTTGGTGTTAGCGCCAACGCGCTTTACCTTGGAAGCGCCAACTGCCTTAGCAGCAGGCGACAGGGATTCAGCCATTACAGGCGCGCTTACAAGTGAAGCGGCCGCAATAGCAGCGAGAGAGATCTTACCGAAACGCATTATTGTGCTCCTTAATTACGGAGTGGGGTACACTCCTGCGTTGTTCCTACACATTGCTGTCACCAATTCAAGTACAACGTGCCTACATTTTTTGCAATTTATCGATATTTTTCGGACTGTTGCAAATTTCTTACATAGCTGCGAACTAATTAATATGTTGTTTACTTTACTGGTCGATTTTACATTCTTTCACTATCAGCGTGGTTTTTCATGAAGATAGCGGTACATCAAATGACGAGTGGCATTGAGCCGAGTCGCAATGTTGCGGTAATTGATGCAGCAATCGCTGATTCGGCTAGAGGCGGGGCTGTTATGTATTTCGCCCCCGAAATGTCTTTTTTGATTGACCGCGACCGGGAACGGGCGCGGCAGCATATTGCACTTCAATCGCAAACGACTGGACTGGTCCAGCTATGTGCCTCCGCGGCGCGGTATGGAATATGGCTGCATCTTGGTTCCATAGCTGTCCTACATGAAAATGGAGAAAGGCTTGCTAACCGGACTCTCGTGATCGGCGCTGATGGCACGATAAAGGCCCAATACGACAAAATGCACTTATTTGATGTTGACCTTGCGTCAGGCGAAAGCTGGCGTGAATCGTCAGCCTATGTCGGTGGAGAGCAACCTGTGTTAGTGCAAACGCCACTTGGCCCGATGGGGCTCGCCATCTGCTACGATATGCGCTTTCCAGATATGTTCAGTGCATATGCCAAGGCGGGCGTTGATGTCATCACGCTGCCATCAGCCTTTACCGTCCCGACAGGAGAAGCACATTGGCATAACCTGCTGCGGACGCGCGCCATAGAAACGGAATCTTTCGTGATCGCCGCTGCGCAATGTGGCCATCATGATGATGGGCGAAATACCTTTGGGCATTCGCTCGTCGTCGATCCGTGGGGCACCGTGCTTTTGGATATGGGGATGTCGCCAGGCCTCGCTTTTGTCGATCTGGACCTAAGCAAAATCAACGACGTGCGAAGCCAAATTCCTGTGCATAGAAATCGCCGGGCCATTCCGCCGATCTTTATGGCCAACTAAAGCTGCGATAGGGCGGCCAGATGGAGTTTATGGAAAAATTGGTCTGGCAGGACCATTTCTGGACAGGCGTCTCGCTTATATTGGCAATGGTCGTGGTCATCAGCAGCCTTGCCGACCGAAGACGGCATAAACGCGCAGACATTGAAGACGTCGGTTTTGTACCATGGACGATGATAACGGTATTGTCCGTTCTCGGCACAGTATTGTCCACGGCTCTGGCGATTAAAGGCTTTTAGCCAAGGCAAGCTTCCAGAAACGGTTGATCGAAGCCAAACTGGCGCGCCTTCTCAAGAGTATAGGGCCTGACGCCGCCTGGGACCCACTCGCCATGGATTTTGCCGTCAGCATCTTCGTCGCGATACTCAAATTTGAACAGGTCTTGCGTGACGATTACGTCGCCTTCCATCCCGATGACCTCCGTAATCTGAGTCGTCCGGCGTGAACCGTCGCGCAGACGCTTGACCTGCACGATCAAATCCACGGATTCGGCGATCTGCCGTGAAATGGCTTCTTTAGGGATTTTAATGTCACCCATCAGAATCATATTTTCCATACGGCCAAGGCATTCACGCGGGTTGTTGGCGTGAAGTGTACACATGGAGCCGTCGTGGCCCGTGTTCATGGCCGCGAGAAGATCAAAACACTCCGCGCCACGAATTTCGCCCAATATGATCCGGTCAGGACGCATACGCAGGGCGTTTTTCACGAGATCGCCGATCGTGATAGCGCCGTCGCCTTCAAGATTCGGCGGGCGCGTTTCGAGCGGCAACCAATGTGGCTGTTGAAGTCTGAGTTCGGCAGCGTCTTCGATCGTCAAAACACGCTCGCCTGGATCAATCATCTTCGACAGGGCGTTTAGCATGGTGGTTTTACCCGAACCCGTACCACCCGAGATAACGATGTTCATGCGGCAGGCGCCCGCGATTTTAAGCGCGGTTGCCATCGCCTCGCTCATCGAGCCAAAGCCTTTAAGCATGTCGATTGTGATGGGCTTTTCGGAGAATTTACGAATGGAAATCGCAGTCCCGCGCAATGACAAAGGTGGCACAATGACGTTGACACGGCTGCCGTCTTTCAGGCGGGCGTCGGCCAGTGGCGTCGTTTGGTCGACCCGGCGGCCAACCTGGTTGACGATCCGTTGCGCGATTTGAAACAGATGCTCCTCGTCGCGAAACTGGATTGGTGCAATCTGAAGCTTGCCCTTCTTTTCGATGTAGGTCTGCAATGGTCCGTTGACCATGATATCTGAAATGTCGGGATCGCTGAGCAATTCCTCCAACGGACCAAAGCCAAGCAATTCGTCAACGAGCACCTTTTCCAGCGCAAATTGTTCGCGTCGATTGAGGGTGAGTTTCAGTTCAGCCAAAACCTCGAGAATGATGGGCCGGAATTCTTCCGTCAGTTCTTCCTTGTTCAGCGACGCGGCGGCCTCAGGATCGACGCGCTCAAGCAAGCGCGGGAGAACCTGTTCCTTGATTTTGTGAACGGAAGCTTCAAAACCCTGGGGGCCATCGGCGACTGGGGCCGCGTTATTGGCGCGATCCGACAGGCGGCTCATGGCCTCTTGCATCGGCGTTTGAGCAACGCCGCTGCCGCCGGGAAACTCCGCCTGGTCGAGCGAAGGAAACTGTTCGCCTCCGATCGGTGGAGGCATGAAGTCGGGTTGTGATTGCAAGGCTGACGGCTGTTGCGCAGCTTGTGAACCTCCGCCCGTCATGGGGCGGGCGACGCCAAATGAAGGGCGCCCCGAAGTTAAGCCTGGTTTTTTCCCAAATGCGCTCACGCTAACCTGCTCCGATGGACCATTGATATTACCGACACCGTGCTATCCACAAATGGTGAATAAAATCGTAATGCCGACTTTGGATGGCATCATGTCCTTGGCAGTTCTGTGGCTTTCTATTCCAGAAAAAGCTGACTAAGGGGGCCCTGCAAATGGGGAAATCTTCATGACATCATCGTCGACCCGTTCGGGGCTGCTATTCGCCCTTTGCGGATTTGCGCTGTTGTCTGTTGGCGATGCGGTTATCAAATCCATTGCCGGCGCATGGCCAGGTACGGCGGTTGCAGCGCTGCGTTATTCTATCGGAGCTATCGGTCTTGGCACACTGCTTTTCCTGAAAGAAGGGCGACAGGGATTTGCCATACCGATGCCAAGATTTCAGCTGCTGCGCGGATGCGCAGTCGCATTGGCAACGATCTGTTTCTTTTCGTCCATATTCCTCATGCCATTGGCCGAGGCAACGGCCATTGGTTTCACAAGTCCAATGATCACGGGCATTTTGAGCTTTATCTTTCTGCGGGAAGCAACCAGCAGGACGAAATGGCTCGCGACCGTTATGGCCTTTGGCGGCGTTTTGCTCATCATGCGCCCAAACCTTGCCGAGCTTGGCTGGGCGGCTTTGCTGCCGCTCGTGGCAGCCCTGAGCATGGCATGCGTGATGATCGGTAACCGGGCGGTGGCTGGTGCTGGGTCGCCACTTTTGATGCAGTTTCTGGTAGCCTCCGTTGCGGTTCCGTTCATTCTGACCGCGGCGATATTGGGCCATTTTTCCGGCTTCGACGCGTTGCACATTGATGTTCCCGACTGGACGATTGTCGCGCGCTGCGCGGTGGTGGCGATGACGGCTACGTCTGCGCACTGGCTCATTTTCATGGGAACGACCCGTGCGTCGGCCGCAGATATTGCGCCGATGTCCTATGTCCAGTTGTTGATTGCACTCGCCTTGGGGATATTGATATTTGGCGATTGGCCGGATTTGACGTCGCTGACAGGCTCGGGAATCATCATTGCAGCGGGTATGCTGCTGTGGCGAAAATCTGCGGCATAATGGCCGCTTTTCGCGCAACTATTTGAACATTTGCGATAAGTATTTTACATTTTAAATATAGAAATGCGGCTTTATTCAACGTATATCGTGATGACTGTTCATGTCCAACAGCTGCTACGGAGTTATTTCAGATGAAACTCAAAATTGGCATCGTAATTGCTGGAATGATGTTGTCGCCGCCAGCGTTCGCTCAAACCTATAATGGCTTTGTTACCCAGCCGACTTACGACTTCAGCTCTTCCAACATGTCTTGGGCTTATGGATCTGATCAACGTCAGAATGCGGCCCAGGTTCTGGCGCAGTTGCGTACATTGTGCAGCAGTACGCACCATTATGACCAATATTATTGCGCGCGCGGCATGAAGGTTCTGAAAAAGGCCTATGCAGAGTATAAGTTGCGCAACGCATCCGATGCTGGGTTGCTCGATAAATAGGACAAGTCAGCGTAAGATTAACCGTAGGCGCAGACCACAGCCGCTGCTATCCAGCCGGCATGTCTGATCAAAAGCATCTCTATCTCGTTGACGGTTCCGCTTATATTTTTCGGGCATATCACCGGCTGCCCCCATTAACCAACAAGAATGGCGAACCTGTCGGCGCGGTATATGGCTACACGACCATGCTTTGGAAGCTGGCAGACGATCTTAATCAGGCGGACGGCCCTACGCACATGGCCGTGGTGCTGGACAAATCCAGCCAAACATTCCGCAATCGCATATACGACCAGTATAAGGCTCACCGGCCCGACCCGCCGGAGGATTTGAAGCCGCAATTCCCGATGATACGCGACGCAACGCGCGCGTTTTCGCTGCCGTTGATCGAAGAGGATGATGTCGAGGCGGATGACATGATCGCAAGCTACGCCAAAGCCGCATGTGCGGCGGGGTGGCATGTGACGATCGTCAGCAGCGACAAGGACCTCATGCAACTGGTCGAGCCATGCATCGACATGTTCGATACGATGAAGAACGAGCGCATCCGCGCTGAAGAAGTGTTCGAGAAATTCGGCGTTGGTCCCGAAAAAGTCGGCGATGTGCTAGCATTGATGGGCGACAGCGTTGACAATGTCCCCGGTGTGCCAGGCGTTGGGCCCAAAACGGCGACCAAGCTGATTCAGGAATTTGGCGATCTGGAAAACGTACTGGCTGCCGCGCCTGACATGAAGCCGTCAAAGATGCGCGATAACCTCATTGAGCACGCCGAAAAGGCGCGGCTTTCGAAAGTGCTGGTGACGCTGCGCGAAGATTGCCCGTTGCCGATCGCCATTGAAGATATGGTGTTGGGTGCGATTCCCGAAGAACCGCTCGTCGACTTCTTGCAACATCATGGCTTCAATTCGCTGCTGAAGCGTATCGGGCATGTCGTGAATACTGCCGCTGCGAACAAGGCGATTGCCGGCAATCCGAAGGCTGCAAATGCCGGCGATGGTGCGAAGCTAGCGCCCTTCATGGGCGCAGCAGCGGTGCCAGCGGCCATGCCGAAAATCGACGTTTCCATTTACGAATGCGTGACTGACATTGCCCGGCTTGATCATTGGATCGTGCGGGCCCGTGAAACCGGTACGCTCGGCTTTGACACTGAAACCGACAGCTTGCAGGCCGCCAGCGCCAACCTTGTGGGCTTCAGCCTTGCCGTTTCACCCGGCGAAGCATGCTATGTACCACTTGCGCATGGTGGAACAGACATGTTCGCCGAACGGCCAGTGCAGATAGATATGGAAACCGCACTCGCCCGCCTGCGGCCGATATTGAGCGACCCCAGCGTTCTGAAAATCGGCCAGAATTTGAAATATGACATGTCAGTGCTTGCACGGCACAGCTTGCGCATTACGCCCTATGACGACACGATGGTCATGAGTTTTGCTCTGGATGCAGGCCGTCAGGCACATGGCATGGACGAACTGGCAAAAGCGCATCTGCAGCATGAATGCATTTCGTACAAAAGTGTCACTGGCACGGGCAAAAGCCAGATCGGTTTCGCGGCAGTTCCATTAAGCGATGCCACTTGCTACGCAGCCGAGGACGCCGATGTGACATTGCGGCTATGGCATCATCTGAAACTGCGTTTGAGCCCTGAAAAGGCAACGAGCGTCTATGAACTTGTGGATCGCCCATTGGTGCCAGTCCTGTCGCAAATGGAATGCGCCGGCATCAAGGTGGATCGTGCTGTCCTGGCGCGGTTGTCTTCGGAATTTGCCGCGCAAATGGAAGTGCTTGAAAAGGAAATTCATGGGCTTGCTGGCCAGCCCTTTACGATTGGCAGTCCGCAACAGCTTGGAGAAATCCTGTTTGGCAAAATGGGCTATAAGGGCGGCAAAAAGGGGAAATCGGGGCAATATTCGACCGATGTGACAGTGTTGGAAGACCTCGCCGGTCAAGGCATCGAGATTGCCCGCAAAGTTCTGGGCTGGCGCCAGCTTGCAAAGCTTAAGTCCACTTATACTGACAGCCTGCAGCAGCAAATTGACCCCAAAACGGGGCGTGTGCATACCAGTTACAGCCTTGTGGGCGCCCAGACGGGGCGGTTGTCCTCAACCGACCCCAATTTGCAGAACATCCCGATTCGCACCGAAACCGGACGTCAGATAAGGGATGCGTTCGTGGCAGAACCGGGCAATGTCATATTGTCAGCTGACTATAGCCAGATTGAGCTTCGCCTCGCGGCCCATTTTGCCGATGTCGAACCCTTGCGCGACGCTTTTGAGAAGGGTGAGGATATTCATGCGCGTACAGCGCTGGAACTGTTCGGTGAAGTAAACCGCGACACCCGTGGCCGGGCGAAAACGATCAACTTCTCGATTCTGTATGGCATCTCGCGCTGGGGGCTTTCAAAGCGTCTGGAGTCCTCGGCGGAGGAGGCACAGGCCCTGATCGACGCCTATTTCAAACGCTTTCCAGGCATTTCCAATTATATCCAAGAGACAATGGCAACGGTGCGCGAAAGCGGGCATTCAACGACATTGTTCGGGCGCAAGACGTGGTTTCCACGCATCAAATCCCCCAATCAAGCAGAAAGACAAGGCAGCGAGCGCGCCGCTATTAACGCGCCGATTCAAGGCACGAGCGCAGACATCATCAAGCGCGCAATGGTGCAGATGGGCCCCGCGTTGGCAGCCGCTGGCTTGGGCCATGTCAAAATGCTGCTTCAGGTGCACGATGAACTGGTGTTTGAATTGCCTGAAGAAGATGTGAACGAAGCAAGCGATGTCATTCGCAACATTATGGCTGGAGCTGCCGAGCCTTTGGTGCACCTGACGGTGCCGCTGGGTATCGAGATCGGGACTGGCCCAAGCTGGGGGGCGGCGCATTGAAATGGCCGCCCACCTAGAATTAGCTGGCGCGGTTTTCTTCTTGTTCGAATGTCACCGCAACGTCGCCATTTGCTGACAAACGTACAGTGCCGTCTTCAACCGTCGCAACGAGTCCGCCATCGATATAATGGTGATGGCCCTCATGGCTGCCTTCGCCGGAATCCTTCTTGGTCAGCTTGATTCGATTGCCTTCAACGCCGTCGACGGTGCCAACATGGACGCCATCAGCGCCAATGACTTCTGCATGTTCTTTGACTTGTGATAGATCTGCCATGACATTTTCCTTTGATTGAGAGGGCAGTAAACGCCCCAAATTCGATCTGGGTCCAAAATCTCAGTTAAGGAATGAACAGATTGCGCGATCACATGCTCGGTCTGTCCCAAATATTTCTTATTTCTATATTCATATTGTCGCACAGCATTCGCCAAAGTGACGCTTCAGTTGCGCATAGGCCCTGCATCTCATTCCACTGGAGTTCATGCCATGCGTCGTCCACATATTGCTGTTGCTATCTCAATCCTCAGTGTCTCCACTGCGATGCCCGTCTTTGCGCAGACTCCAGAAGCCGACGACCAAGCATTTGAAGGCGAGATCATCGTTACCGCGCAAAAGCGCGACCAACGTCTAGTTGACGTCCCGGTGACGCTCAGCGCCGTTAGCGGTGCGCGCTTGCAGGAGCTTGGCGTCAGTGACCTTGATGAACTCGCCAATTATATTCCCGGCCTCAACATTCAGGAACAGAGCGCCAACAATCCGGGTGTCGTCATTCGTGGTATTACGTCCGATTCCGGTTCGGCGCAGCAGGCCGCCCGCGTGACGCTATATTACAACGGCGTCGATATTTCGCGGTCGCGCGGTTCCTATCAGGACATTTACGATATCGAGCGAATCGAAGTCATCAAGGGGCCACAAGCAACACTGTTTGGTACGGCATCGGCCGTCGGAGCAATCAGCATCATATCCGCGCGTCCGCAAGCCGGATTTTCCGGCGCGCTTACCGGCGGAATTGGCAACTATGACCAACGTCAGCTTGGCGGTTTCGTCAACGTCGGCTCCGATACACTGGCTGGACGCATCGCGTTCGCCTTCAAGAAGCGCGATGGTTATGTGAACAACCTTGCTCCTGGTCAGGACGATCTCAATGGCCAAAATCAGCTTGGCGCGCGCGGGTCGCTTCGGCTTACACCCAATGATGCGCTGACCGCTGACCTCATCCTTACCTATGACCGTCAACGCAACCCGGGGACCGCTTTTGTTTCGCGCGCATTGCCGACGGCATCTGGACCCGGCAATCCATTTGGCGACGCATTTCTTGGCGGCTCGCCGCGCTCTTTGCAGGATTTGTATCAGGAAAAGCTTGGGCTGACCCGCGATGTCTATGACGCAAATTTCACCGTGAATTATGAATTTGCCGACAATTGGGCGATGACGATGGTCAATGGTTACCGCAAGTTTGACTCGCTTGAAGTGTTTGATGCCGACGGATCAGCTGCATGGTACCTTGAATTTACGGAACTGGCCAAGGGCGAGCAGTTCAACCATGAAACCCGCTTTGCATATACCGACGACAAATTCCGAGGCTCGTTCGGTTTCAACTTCTTCCACGAAGACAGCATTCAAAATGTGCCATTCTCATCCAATGAACGGGTGTTCCTTGCCTGTGCGACAAGCACCGCCGCCACGCGCGCTCAATGTGTAGCGCCCGACGGCAGCGTTCCTGCCCAGGCGCTGACGCCTGTCCCCTATAGCTCCGTCTTTGAGAACCAGGGTCGCAATGACAGTTATTCGATGTTTGCCGACGGCACATGGATTCCAACACCGCGGCTTGAGCTGACCGCTGGAGCGCGCGTCCTGATCGAGAAGCGCCGGTCGGGCTTTTATGCCCGGGTTCCGCGTTCGGCTCTCACCGGGGGTGCATCGCTGATACCGGGGCAGGTCGATACCGGGGGACAGACATTCCGAACGGAAGACAGCTTCCAGGCGGTATTACCACGCTTCAACATGCTTTACCGTTTCTCGGACAATTTCAACGGCTACGCTACCGTCTCAAAGGGCCGCCGGTCTGCGACGGTTCAGCTCGGCGCGCGTGCCACTACCGCCGGGCCAGTTGCGAACTTCACACCGGTGCTCGCCGAAAATATCTGGAACTATGAGGTCGGCCTGAAGGGGGCGTTAGGCATTTTCTCTGGTTCAATCGGCGCTTATTATCTGACCTATGATAATTTCCAGGTCAGCATCGTTCTGCCAAATGGCACGACACAGACGCAAAGCGCAGGTTCAGCCGCCAACAAGGGTGTTGAAGCCGAATTGACGATGAAACCAACAACCTGGCTCAGCGTGTTTGGCAATATCGGCTATATCGATGGCGGTATTGACGACAAACCAACCATTGCTGCAAATTTCCGTGGAGCAAAATTCCGCCTTCAACCCGAGGTGCAGGCATCGGCTGGCTTTACGATTGATGCGCCTTTGGGCGGGGTAACCTTCTTTGCAACGCCGTCGGTGACATATCGCAGCAAGATGTTTTTCGAAATTCCCAACAACCCGCTGATTGCGCAGGATGCTGTGACTTTGGTCAACGTGAATGCGGGCTTCCGCTTTGGTGAAGACAGGTTCGAGATATCGGCCTTTGCCCGCAACCTGCTGAACGAAGATTATCTGCTTGATGCAGGCAATACGGGCGGTGGTTTCGGTATACCAAGCTATATTCCCGCTGAGCCGCGTCTTTACGGCATCAGGGTTGGTGCGAAGTTCTAAAACGGAGAAGTTTCCTTCGGCAGAGGACGGATAAGCCATTGCGATGTAATATTCTTCCTGAGATATTCATCTGGCCAATCGTGAACCGCCCAGTGGCTTTAGGGGCATGCAATCAGCCCATATATAGTCTGAAGTGTTTTAGGTGAGACCTTGGTGTGACTTTTCACATTATCGTCTCACCACATTAGGCAGAACGATGCAGGTGTAAGCGGGTTTAGCCGCGGTTGCGTGTCTGCATATAGGTGCCGAGCAAGCGGACCGAATTGCAGTGGAACCGAAGCTCGTCGAGCGCCCGATCGACGGCCGGGTCACCCGGGGCACCTTCGATGTCGGCAAAGAATTCCGTTGCCGCAAAGCTTGCGCCATTTTGGTAGCTTTCAAGCTTGGTCATGTTAACGCCGTTGGTCGCAAACCCGCCCATGGCCTTATACAGGGCAGCAGGAATGTTTTTCACCTCGAATATAAAGGTGGTCATGAGCGTTCCGCTGAGCTTGTTGCGTTCGACAGGCTCTCTTGCGAGAACCACGAAACGAGTCGTATTGCTTGGATCGTCCTGCACGCCTTCATTTATTGCAACCAGCCCGTATAGCTCGGCAGCGATCGGCGGCGCGATTGCTGCTGCGGAGGGATCGTCATTTGCGGCAACAAAGGCGGCGGCAGCGGCAGTGTCCGCATAAGCGACCGGGATGATGCCATGTTCGCGTAAATAATGCCGACATTGCCCAAGTGCTTGCGGGTGGCTCATCGCTGTCTTGAGAACTGCATCGGCAGACTTTGCCATCAGGCAATGGCGGATCGACATGAAATGCTCGGCATTTATACTCAGGCCCGACTCAGGTAGCAAAAAGTGTATGTCCGCAACGCGGCCGTGCAGCGAATTTTCAATCGGGATGATTGCCCGCGCTGCCGTGCCATCCTTGACGGCATCAATTGCGTCCTCGAACGAAAAACAGGGCAGGGGTAGGCATTCCGCATCATATTCCAGTGCCGCCAGATGCGAATTGGCCCCTGGTGCGCCCTGAAATGCAAGTGCCTTTGCAGGTTGCTCTTTTGCGGCAAGGGTCATCTCTTGGACAAGTGCGAGTGCTGGTGCCGGATAGCTGTTCATCGGAAAAGGCGATAGGATAGCGAAACTTATCGGGCAAGTCTGGATTTCGGCACTTGCACGGCGTTCACGTGGTCATTAGAGGGGCCACATAATCCGGCCGTTATCCCACGCCGGTATTCCAACGCACTTCAAGGCTGATAACCAATGGATGATCGTAGTAATACAATTGCAGGCTGGGTTTTGGCAGGCGGCATCGTCGCACTCGGGCTGAGCATCGTTTCTGGCATGTATTTTCATGGCGAAGCACCTGAAAAAGAAGGCTTTGCCGTTGTAGCCGAAGCAGCAAGCGACGCTGGCGGTGCCGCTGCCGCTGTGCCAATCGCGACCCTCCTGGCAACGGCTGACGTGGCGAAAGGCGAAGCGGTTTTCAAGAAATGCACGGCTTGCCATAATATTGCACAGGGTGGAGCAAATGGCATCGGTCCAAATCTGTGGGCTGCTTTAGGTAAGCCACATGGGCATGTGGCAGGTTTTGCTTATTCGGACGCTCTGAAAAGTATTCCAGGAAACTGGGACTTTGAAAGCATGGACAAATGGCTGGCAAATCCAAAGAAATACGCCCCAGGCACCAAGATGACATTTGCTGGCTTAGGCAATCCTGAAGAGCGTGCAAATGTGATCCTGTATCTCAACTCACAAGGTTCAAACCTGCCATTGCCTGCTCCACCAGCCGCTGATGCCGCCGCGCCGGCAGCCGCGGGCGACGCTGCCGCAGCTCCAGCTGCTGATGCCGTAGCTCCTGCCGCGCCAGCGATGAAATAATTCAGATATTTTAATGTGATACTTCGTAGAAATCGCAGATGGCATTCCATGCTTCTTCTGCGGTTTCTACGAACTGGAACAGCTCCAGATCACGTGGGCTTATCACGCCCTCGAGCATAAGCTCTTCAAAATTAACGACCCGGTTCCAGAAATCGCGTCCGAACAACAAGATGGGCATTTTCTTGATCTTGCCGGTCTGAATCAGCGTTAACAGCTCGAAAAATTCATCGAACGTCCCAAAGCCGCCGGGGAAAACCGCTACTGCGCGCGCGCGCAGCAAGAAGTGCATTTTGCGTAAGGCGAAATAATGGAACTGGAAGCTTAGCCGAGGTGTTACGAACAGGTTTGGTGCCTGCTCATGCGGAAGGACAATATTGAGTCCAACCGATTCTGCACCGACGTCATGGGCCCCTCGATTGGCTGCCTCCATAATCGAAGGTCCGCCGCCTGAGCACACCACAAAATGCCGACGGCCTTCTTCATCGGTGACATTTGCCTGTCCCGCCAACTGCGCAAGGCGGCGTGCTTCTGCATAAAAGCGGGATTTTTCCTTCATCCGTTCGGCAATGATGGTCGCGCGTTCGTCCCCTGCCGAAGCAACCAACGCATCGGCAGCATCAGGTTCGGGGATCCGAGCAGACCCATAGATGACCAGCATCGAACCAATCTGTGCCTCATCCAGCAGCATTTCCGTCTTTAGCAATT
Organism: Sphingomonadales bacterium; assembly: GCA_038217195.1. GTDB lineage: Bacteria > Pseudomonadota > Alphaproteobacteria > Sphingomonadales > Sphingomonadaceae > Sphingorhabdus_B. Next base: position 28,366 of record JBBQPQ010000002.1, read on the forward strand.
CAAGCTGGAAGCGGACGGGGCGCAGGTCTTCCCGTAGCAGGAAATCGGTGTCCTGAAACGCAAGTCGATACGACTTGCTTTGAGTCTGTGGTGTGGAAAGTTGCTTTTCTGCAAAGTCGGCTTCTTGCTGCGCTTTGTAGAAACGGCGATCATTAATTTTTGTGTCTGTCATTGCCCCGTCTGTAGGGCGATATTGACCGATTTGCCACCCCTTATCGGCAAAAAGACGCTCCGTTGCGCATCGACCTGGACATGTCAAAGTGGAAATGGTTGGCATGCGCGCTGTTATAGTCGGGACTAAGAACTGTGCCAAAACGCTTACAGGCCGATTGGTGCAAACGGCGCAGAAACGCCTGTTCTTCGGGACGTCCGCCCCACCCATCGAGCACGGACACGCGCCGCCCGTCACGCAGAATAAAGGCGGATACATCGACCGCATTGCCAAAGGCGTGTTCAGACAATTTTCCGGAAGAGCCTCCGTTTATGTTGCGGCAACTGAATGTACCCATGGTTTCGATCCGTACCACCTCGCTGCCCAAATATTGCTTGGCGGCGGGCACCACCGCATAACGTGCCCAGTCAGTAAAGTTTGCTGCCAGCGGGCAGGTCATCGCGCCCAAATTGGTTGTTGGCGTCCCGAAATCCATGAGCTTTACAGTATCGATGATACGGCATCCCCCGTCGAAGCTCTTGTCTGGAAGGCCGGCAAAGCGAACCGATTTCGATTTCAGCCCGGCCATGCATTGACGGACATTTTCGGCAGTCATGGGACCGTTTGTATGCGGGGTTTGTGGCTCTTCGCGGCCGCCGCACCCAGCTAACAGCAGGATAGAAGCAGCAAATATACATTTCTGAACTGCTTTGGAAAACATGACGCCATACATAACGATGTCTAAAGCACACGCAGCCAAAAAACGATGGAAGGTGGCACTTTTCTCCCAAGCGGCCAAGTTACGCACAATATTGAACATTGCGTCCGTCAAATCGAGCCATTATCAAAAAATCATGTTGCGAATCATTCTTAATAGCAAGCATGGCTTTTGGGTGCTGCTTTCCCTGCCGACCCTGGGAATGCTGCCGCAATATTTTTGGGGCGACATGCTTGCGATGGACATGGTGCATCCGACAGGAGAATGGGCGGCACGGTTCATGATTGCTGCGATGATGCTCAGTCCATTGTTATCGCTCATCGGCCCGAAGCCATGGCTCAATTGGCTTGTCCGCCGCCGCCGCGCATTGGGCGTTGCTGCATTCGGCTACGCTTGCCTGCATCTTGTATTTTACCTGATCGATATGGGGAAACTTGAAGATGTCCTCGCCGAATTCTGGGCGCTGGGAATATGGACAGGCTGGGGCGCAATGTTCCTGATGGTTCCGATTGCCATAACAAGCAACGATGCCGCAGTGCGCGCATTGAAGGCCGGCTGGAAACGTCTGCAACGCCTCGCATATCCGGCGGCTGTGCTTGTTCTTATTCACTGGATTTTTATCCACAACAATTTGGGGCCGGCCTTGCTGCACTTTGCCCCTTTAATGCTGCTCGTAGCAGCTCGATTTTTCCTTCCCCGCCAACTTGAATTTAAAGGAACATGATTATGCGTTTTTTGACTGGTTTTTCGTTCGCCGCCGCCGCCATGATTGCCTGTGTTTCCGTGCCTGCATCTGCCACGGGCGTGATAACCTGCAAGTCAGGCCCGGTTTCCGGATGGAAAAGCGAGAAGGCATTGAGCGATCAGTTGACCAAGGAAGGCTGGATAATCCGCAAGTCCAAAGTCGACGGTGGATGCTACGAAGTGTACGGAACAACACCCGAAGGCGAACGCGTCGAAGCCTATTTTCACCCTGTCACCCTTGAAAAGCTGTATGTCGGTCGACGCGGAGAAGTATTGTTTCGTAAAAAGGGTTACTGACAACATTTTACGATAGTCGTTGACAAAACCGGGGCTGCGCCTAAACGCGGCCTCGGGCCACGCGGTCCCAACGCCGCGCTGCTCTCTGCAAGGAGACGCTTATATGACTGTAGTAAAACCCGCCATTAAGCCGGCGCGTCCGTTCTTTTCTTCTGGTCCCTGCGCGAAACCGCCAGGCTGGAGCCCCGAAAAACTTCAAACCGAATCGCTCGGTCGTTCGCATCGTGCTAAAATTGGCAAGTCGCGTCTGCAACTCGCTATCGACCTGATGCGCGAAGTGCTTCAGGTGCCAGATACGCACCGCATCGGCATCGTGCCCGGCTCAGACACCGGCGCAATTGAAATGGCCATGTGGACCATGCTTGGCGCGCGCCCAGTCACGATGATGGCCTGGGAAAGCTTCGGCGAAGGCTGGGTCACGGATGTGAACAAGCAGTTGAAGTTGAACGCAACGGTTTTGAACGCGCAGTATGGTGAAATTCCTGATCTCTCCACGGTCAAATTCGATGATGATGTGGTTTTCACATGGAATGGCACAACGTCAGGGGCACGCGTCCCTAATGGCGACTGGATTGCTGACGACCGTGCGGGTCTGACATTCAACGATGCGACGTCGGCTGTCTTTGCGTATGATATGCCTTGGGACAAGCTCGATGTCACGACGTTCAGCTGGCAAAAGGTGCTGGGCGGAGAGGGCGCGCATGGTGTGCTCATTTTGGGGCCCCGCGCTGTCGAGCGGCTTGAAAGCTATACGCCCGCTTGGCCGCTGCCTAAAGTATTTCGCTTGATGTCCAAAGGTGCGCTCGCCGAAGGTATCTTCAAGGGCGAGACGATTAACACGCCATCGATGCTCGCGGTGGAAGACGTCATTTTTGCGCTTGAGTGGGCAAAGAGTGTGGGTGGACTGCAGGGCCTGATGGCGCGAAGCAACGCCAACGCCGCCGCACTCGCGAAAATCGTTGACGCTAGCGACACTCTTGGTTTTCTTGCCGCCGATCCGGCCATTCGTTCGAAGACTTCTGTCTGCTTGACCGTGAAGGGCGCTGACGAGGCCACGATCAAAAAAATGGCATCCTTGCTCGAGGCGGAAAATGCGGCTTATGACATCGCCGGATATCGCGACGCCCCGCCGGGCTTGCGCATCTGGTGCGGCGCGACCGTCGACACCGCGGACATTGAGGCGCTCGGGCCATGGCTCGACTGGGCTTTCGAGAATGCCAAATCATAACATCGTCGCATCAGCACAAGCTGATGCCAATCATGTCTCTCTTCTGTGACTGACAGACGAGAGAGGCCCCAGCCTTTGCCGGGGCAACGACCCAAAAGGACAAATCAATGACCAAACCACGCGTACTTATCTCAGATAAAATGGATCCTAATGCAGCAAAGATCTTCGCGGAACGCGGCTGTGATGTCGATGTCATCACCGACAAGACGCCGGACGAACTGGCGGCGATGATCGGCGATTATGACGGCCTTGCCATTCGGTCTTCGACAAAGGTAACCAAGCAGATATTGGACGCTGCGACCAATTTGAAAGTGATCGGGCGCGCCGGGATCGGCGTCGACAATGTCGATATTCCTACCGCTTCCGCGAAGGGCGTTGTTGTCATGAACACGCCATTTGGTAACTCCATAACCACCGCCGAACATGCCATCGCGTTGATGTTCGCACTCGCACGTCAATTGCCCGAAGCCAATGCCCAAACACAGGCTGGTTTATGGCCTAAAAATGGTTTTATGGGTGTTGAAGTGACCGGCAAAACGCTTGGCCTGATTGGCGCCGGGAACATCGGTTCCATTGTTGCAAGCCGCGCGCTTGGTCTGCGTATGAAGGTTGTTGCCTTCGACCCGTTTCTGACCGCAGAGCGTGCCATTGAAATGGGCGTAGAGAAAGTGGACCTCGATACGTTGCTTGCCAAGGCGGATTTTATCACGCTGCATACGCCACTTACCGACCAAACCCGCAACATATTGTCGAGAGAGAATTTGGCGAAAGCTAAAAAAGGTGTCCGCATTATCAACTGCGCACGTGGCGGCTTGATTGACGAGGAGGCACTTAAGGAAGCGCTGGACAGCGGTCAGGTCGGCGGCGCGGCGCTTGATGTTTTTGCAACTGAGCCTGCGAAAGAATCGCCATTATTTGGCACGCCAAACTTCATCTGCACCCCGCATTTAGGCGCATCGACAAATGAAGCGCAGGTCAATGTTGCGCTTCAGGTGGCGGAGCAAATGGCGGACTATCTCGTCAATGGCGGCGTAACTAATGCGTTGAACATGCCAAGCCTGTCAGCTGAAGAAGCGCCAAAGCTGAAACCTTATATGACGCTTGCGCAAAAGCTTGGGTCGCTTGTTGGCCAGCTCGCGCATGATAATCTCGACAATATCGCGATTGAAGTCGAAGGCGCTGCAGCTGAACTCAATATAAAGCCAATCACCGCTGCCGTGCTTTCCGGTTTCATGCGGCGTTTCTCGGATGCGGTGAACATGGTCAACGCGCCATTCCTGGCAAAAGAACGCGGTTTTGACATTCGGGAGGTGCGCCATGACAAGGCAGGCGCGTATCACACCCTCGTGCGCGTAACCGTAAACACAAACCAAGGCCCTCGTTCGGTTGCGGGTACTTTGTTTGCAAACAGCGAAGCCCGATTGGTCGAGATTTTCGGTATCAGCCTTGAAGCCGAGCTTGAAGGCAATATGCTCTATATCGTCAATGAAGACGCCCCCGGCTTCATCGGTCGTGTCGGGACGACTTTGGGCGAAGCCGGCTTGAACATCGGCACATTTCATCTGGGACGTCGTAGCGCTGGTGGCGAGGCTGTGTTGTTGTTGTCAATGGACGCGCCAATTCCTGAAGCTGTGCTTCAACAGCTTGGCGCGTTGCCCGGCGTAAAGACTGTAAAGGCGCTGAAGTTCTAAGCGAGGGGCTTCCCCGCTTGGAGTTTTGCGGTAAAGAGCGCGCATGAATATACCGCCTGACTTGCTGCCCGAAGGCTTCCGCGACCGACTTCCTCCCCAAGCGGAGGTTGCGGCGCGGGTGTCGCGTGCCATGATCGATGTCCTAGTGAGCTACGGTTACGCGCGCGTCGCGCCAGCGATGGCGGAATTTGAGTCAGTATTATCCAAACGTAGCGGTGATGCTGCGCGGAACCAGCATCTGCGGTTCACTGATCCCGTCTCAGGGCACACCTTGGCGCTGAGAGGCGACATCACCGTTCAGGTCGGACGCATTGTCACAACGCGGATGAAGGATGCTCCACGGCCGCTCCGCTTGGCCTATCATGGCCAGATCCTGCGCTTGCGTGCCAAACAACTTCGTCCGGAACGCGAACTCACGCAATTGGGTGCGGAGCTCGTTGGGACTGATAGTGTTGCGGCCGCATGCGAAATTGTCGGCGTTGCGATTGACGCACTGGAGGCGGCGGGGGTGAGAGATATAACGATCGACTTTACGTTGCCCGATCTCGTTGAGAGGCTGGCAGAGAAGGCGCTGCCTTTGGCTGTAGACAAGATTGATGCCGTCCGGTCGGAACTCGATATGAAGGATGCCGGTGGTCTGAGCGCCCTTGGTGCTGACGCATATCTTCCTTTGCTCGCCGCGACTGGCTCTTTCTCAGAGGCAGTCGAAAAACTGTGCGCCATTGATGCAGGTGGGGCGTTGGCGTCGCGTATCCATGCTTTGGAAGCCATCGCTGATACCGTCGCTGGCAGAGCGAATGTTACGCTCGATCCAACTGAACGGCACGGCTTTGAATATCAAAGCTGGTTTGGATTTACGATCTTTGCCAAGGGCTATAGCGCTGCCTTGGGGCGAGGGGGTACCTACCTTATTGAATGCGCAGATGGACCTGCAGAGGCAGCTACGGGCTTTTCGCTTTACCCGGACCCGCTGATTGATCTCGCCGCGGAAAGCAGCACACAGAGGCTATTCTTGCCGTTCGGAACAAAACCATCTGTCGGCATCAAGATGCGCAACGAAGGCTGGATCACCATCGCAGGGTTGGATTACGGAGATGATGCAGTTATTTTGGGTTGCACACATATTTGGCAGGAAGCACGAGCCGTTCTTCTTTAGAGTTGGGCGTTTATTCGCGAATATTCGCCACATGCTGCGCCAGAAATTTTACTATGGCATTTGCGGTAAAAGTTCCATTGGTTCCGGCATCCTTATTGATCGAACTGTGACTGCTGTCTGGAACGGATACCACCGACACATCGGCGCCATTGGCGGTTAGCCCCTCGCCCAACGCAGCAGACTGTGCTTTTGCGTCAGGACGGCTCGTCACGTGCAATATCAGCCAGTTTGGGCTGTTAGGCGCAGCGACATGGCTTACGGGTGATAATGTCGCTTGAGTTGCCGAGTTTTTTCCAAAAGCCGCTTCATACATGTTCTGAACGCGGTTGCCCGGATAGGCCATTTGCGCCGCTACATCATAGCCTGCCCCATCAAGCAATATGACGCCCTGAATGGCGGCAACGGGTATGACGGCGCGATCCAGATACTTTGTATCGGTCGCTACAAGCGCTGCAAGATGCGCTCCCGCGCTGTGACCCATCAAAACAATCTTGTCCTGAGATATTCCAAGTTTCGCAGCATTGGCGCGCAAATAGGCGATTGCGGTCGCGATATCGGTGGCTTGTTCCGAAGGTGTCACATCAGGCACGAGCCGGTAATTTAATGAGGCAAAATTATAGCCTAAGGCATTGTAAAAAGATGGCTTTGCTCCAGTGCCATATTTCTTGTCCCCAATGGACCAGCCTCCGCCATGAATGAACAACAGCAGGGGAGCTTTAGATGATGTGTTGGTGGGATAGTAATCGAGCGTCTGTTTCGACTGAGAACCATAAGAATATTCACGGCCCTCTTGCGCAAGGATAGCTTTGCCGCCTCTGTTCACTTCGCGGCTTGCCAAACTGGCCACGCGTGGGCGTAGTTCTTCTTGGCAAGATGCTGGCAAAGAACGCCTTTTCTGTATGAGACAGTCCGCAATGGCCCTCCGGTCTCCCGACATCGCGCATAACTGGACAACTTGTGCGCGGCATTGCGGCGTCAGACGTTGCTGCGCCGAGGCAGTGGATGCTGCCAATGCGACGATCAGGCTGGCCGACAACCATTGGTGCATGATTTACCTCCTACGAAGCTTTTGGGTGGACGCGGGCTTATCATAATCATAACGGAGCGCATGGCGAATCCCTTCGCAGGAAAAACCTCCTGCGCAGAAAAAGGCCCCAGAGCTATCTGGCTTTGACAGGGAATATCTGATGGCGAATGTAACCGTAATTGGCGCTCAATGGGGCGACGAGGGAAAAGGCAAGATTGTCGACTGGCTAGCGGAACGTGCAGATGCCGTCGTCCGTTTTCAGGGTGGGCATAACGCAGGGCACACTTTGGTCGTAGGCGACAATGTTTACAAATTGTCTTTGCTTCCGTCGGGCATTGTGACCGGGACATTGTCGATAATCGGAAATGGCGTCGTCCTCGATCCTTGGGCTCTTCGTGATGAAATGACAAAGCTGCGCGGGCAGGGTGTTTCGATCACCACCGATAATTTTGCATTGGCGGACAATTGCGCGCTGATCTTGCCTATCCACCGCGACCTGGATGGTTTGCGCGAAACGGCTGCCGGTTCGGGCAAAATCGGTACGACGGGGCGCGGCATTGGCCCTGCATATGAAGACAAGGTCGGACGCCGCGCCATCCGTGTATGTGATTTGGCCCATCTGGATGCATTGGAAGCGCAACTGGACCGGCTTTGCGCGCACCATGATGCGCTGCGCGCTGGGTTTGGCGAGCCACCCGTAGATCGCGCGCGCCTCATTTCAGACCTCAAGGAAATTGCACCTTTTGTTCTGGAATATGCGCAGCCGGTCTGGAAACGGCTAAACAAGGTGCGCAAGGCAGGCGCGCGGATATTATTTGAAGGCGCGCAAGGCGTGCTGCTTGATGTCGATCACGGGACCTATCCCTTTGTGACCTCGTCCAACACGGTCTCGGGGACGGCGGCTTCCGGTTCTGGCCTCGGGCCAAGTGCTGCAGGCTTCGTGCTTGGCATCGTCAAGGCCTATACCACACGGGTGGGGTCGGGACCCTTTCCAACCGAGCTGGAGGACGAAACGGGACAGCGGCTTGGCGAACGTGGCCACGAATTCGGAACAGTCACGGGGCGTAAACGCCGCTGTGGTTGGTTCGACGCCGTTATCGTGCGTCAAAGCTGCGCTGTATCGGGCGTAACAGGTATTGCGCTGACGAAGCTGGATGTTTTGGACGGCTTTGACAGTATCAAGATCTGCACGGGCTACCGCCTGAACGGTAAGGTTTATGATTATCTTCCTGCCCATGCCGCAGAGCAGGCTGCCGTGGAGCCGATCTACGAAGAAATGCCAGGCTGGCAGGAAACGACGGCGGGGGCTCGCAGCTGGGCCGATCTGCCAGCGCAGGCGATAAAATATATAACCCGCGTGCAGGAATTGATCGAAACACCCGTTGCGTTGGTTTCAACCTCACCGCAGCGCGAGGATACGATATTGGTGCGCGATCCCTTCGCCGACTAGCCGCTTTTGAGTTCGTCGTTCAGCCGTAAGCTTGCTCGCCAGAAGAAAAAGGCGGGTATGAGTCCAAGCCATGCCGCGCCATAAAGTACCCAACGGACGCTTTCGCCTCCGGCAATCGGCTGAAGCCAATCCGAAAGCACGCCGAACAACAATGGCCCCATGCCAAGACCAATGAGATTCTGCCCAAAAACGACGAGCGAGGCTGCTATCGCGCGCGCTTCGGGCCGGACTAGGCCTTGAACGCAGCCATAAGCCGGGCCGTAATAGGCGGCGTTCAACATCGTCGGAACAATCAGGAGCGCGACAGCAATCCGCCAGTCCTCGGCATAATATCCGGCAAACAATATCGGCGCAGCAACGGCCATGCCAATGGCCGGGAGCGTCAGAATATGGCGCTTGTCATGCTTGCCAAAGACATCGGCCACTTTGCCGCCAAGCCAGGTTCCAGCTATGCCGGACACACCCAATGCAACTGCCATGGCCAATCCTGCCTCGGTGGTTGAAAGTCCGTGTGATCGGATGAAAAAACTGATGGTCCACAAGCCTTTACCATAACTCAGAAATGCCGTGAACGATGCCGCAATAAATACGTAAAGATAGGCTTTAGAGGCGAATACTTCACGTGCTGCGTCCATTATCGACAATGCCGTCTTCGCAGATGACGTCGCCTTTTTGAAATGCGCGCTGTCTTCGCAACGCCGCGGGTCACGAATCAGAAATGGCAACACACATGCGAGCAAAATCCCGGGCGCACCTACGAGCATAAGTGCAGCGCGCCAGCCATATTGGTCATTGACGACACCGCCGATGATAAGTCCAAGCAGACCGCCAATCGGGATGCCAAGTCCGAAAAATGCAATGGCCGACGACCGCTTTTCAGGCGGCACGCTATCCGCAATCAGGGAATGAGCGGCAGGCGTGCAGCCGGCTTCACCAACCCCGACGCCAATACGGGCCAAAGCAAGCTGAAGGAAATTCTGCGCAACGCCGCAAACGGCGGTCATCGCTGACCAGACTGCCAGGCATAACGAAATCAGCCACACCCGGTTAGTTCGGGTATTATCGGCATAACGTGCGATAGGAATGCCTAATACAGCGTAAAACACGGCAAATGCCGGACCCGCCAAAAGCCCCAACTGGGTGTCGCTCAAGCCAAGATCACGTTTGATTGGCTCTGCAAGTATGTTGACGATCTGCCTATCGAGAAAATTCAGAATATAAACGAGAAGAAGCGCAAACAGCATCACTTTGGGATTGGTGATGGCAGGTTGATTGCTCGACGCGAGCGCCGGGTTGTTCATTCGGTTTCTCCTTCTCCTAACTGCTTTTATTCAGCTATTTTCGACAATGTCAAAGGCTAGGAGACATCGCCAGAAAATCGAGAAAAAAGCGGGACCTCGCCAAAGGTGCTGAAAATCGGCTGATCGGATTATGTCGCCATTGACTGTTGCTAGTATCGCGGCTCTGGGGGCAGCATGACAACACGTGAAACGACGGCGTTGATGCCGCTCTCCGATCTGGACCTTAACCTGTCATCGTGGGATCGTTTCATGGTTTTGGCCTATGGCACCATTCAATGGCCATGGTTGTTGCGCAGCCTTGATGGTGGCCGCAAAAAGGACAAGGCCGAATTGCTTGCATATCTGGACTTGCCGATTGATGCGCTTCCAAATTTGGGTAGCTGGAAAGCGGATACCCATTTTTTGTGGCATATCGTTTTGGCAATTGAAGAATTGCGTCCTGAACAAGTTGTTGAGCTTGGTTGTGGCGCATCGACTTTTGTTGCTGCCCGCGCACTACAACTGTTCGGCGGCGGCAAACTGATCAGCTTTGACCAGCATGCAGATTTTGCGTCGACAACGCAAAGCTGGATTCGCGCCAACAGTATGTCAGCGGTAATCCGGCACGCACCATTGGGAGCGCCTCCTGCTGGCTGGCCTGGACATTGGTATCAGTTAACTGATGTCCCGTCCGAAATTGATCTACTAATTGTCGATGGCCCGCCTTGGGCTATTCATCCGCACGTAAGAGGTGCAGCTTCGAGCTTATTTCCGCTCATCCGTCCCGGCGGCCGGGTTTTGCTTGATGACGCAGCACGACCCGGCGAACGTGTTGTTGCGCGGCGCTGGCGCAAGGAACATTGCAACATGCAATTCACTCTTGATACCCGTGGTGCCAAGGGCACCTTGCTGGGATATAAATACCCCGCTTAGAGTTTCTTAGTCCGTTCATCGGTGACCATGTCTTCGGCGAGGTCTAGCCCTGCTTTTCCTCCGGCGACTGTATGGGCAGGGGCATGTGGTGACTCGATGTAGTCCGGCTCCTCGACCTCAAGCATGCCTTCCCACTTGGTGATGACCGATGTCGCCACTGCGTTGCCAACGACATTGGTAGCGGTGCGGCCCATGTCGAGGAACTGGTCAATTGCCAAAATGAGAGCAACCCCCTCCACCGGCAGGTCGAACATGGCCAATGTGCCGGTAATAACAACCAGCGATGCGCGCGGGACTGCAGCGACACCTTTGGACGAAATCATGAGCGTCAGCAGGATCAGGATCTGCGTCGCGATCGGCAAATCAATGCCATAAGCCTGCGCGATAAAGATCGTCGCAAAGCTCATATACATCATCGAGCCATCAAGATTGAAGCTATACCCCAGTGGCAGCATGAACCCCGAAATACGGCGCGGGACGCCAAAACGGTCAAGCTGTTCAAACAGCTTAGGCAAAGCCGCCTCGCTCGACGCGGTCGAAAAGGCGATCAACATTGGCTCGCGAATATAACGGATGAGCGTCCATATGCGGCGACCCAGAAAAATTGAACCCAGCGACAGCAGGATTGTCCAAAGCAGAGCAAGCGACAAATAGAATTCCGTCACCAGTTCCAGATAGGTAGCAAGGATTGCAAGGCCACTTTTCGCAACGACAGCGGCGAGCGCACCGAAGACTGCAACCGGGGCATACCGCATCACATAATGCGTAATTTGGAGCATCATTTCAGCTAATGCCTCGGCACCACGAACGAGCGGCGCACCCTTCTCACCTAAAGCCGACAGTGCGATCCCTGCAAATAATGCGAACACCAAAATCTGTAAAATATTATTGGTAGCCATGGCTTCAAAGGCATTTTTCGGGAAAATCGAGAGAATAAATTCCCAGAAATCGAGCTTTTTGACTTCGCCGATGGTTGCTGCGGCATTGGCGATCGTGTCGACCGGGGCGCCAATTCCTGGCTGAAACACGTTGACCATCAAAAGACCAAGGCCAATCGAGATAAAGCTCGCGACGATAAACCACGTTATAGCGCGAAACCCAATGCGGCCCAACGCTGAACTGTCGCCCATATGCGCAATTCCGACCACGATCGTCGATAATATCAGTGGGGCAACCAGCAGCTTGATCAGATTAAGGAAGATGTCAGACAGCAGTTTGAACGTCTTTGTCAGATATTCGAATTGGGCGCTTTCGGGTGCGAAATTTTGATGGACTGCGTAGCCAACCGCCACGCCAAGGATCATTCCTGCCAAAATCCACAATGTAAGCCGTTTATCCACGCAACTCTCCAACACTCTATGTTTCAGGCGACGCTACACAGGAGCAATAATCCTAGCAACAAGTTACCGACGCGACTTGTCTAAGCAACATAAGGGCGTCATAAGCCTTGTAATAAAATTACAACGCATTTTGTCGTTGTTCATGGCACTCAACCCATGCTCGCGGGCTTAGGAGATAATTTCATGGCGGCCGCCAAAGTTGCAAAAACGAACGATAAAGTTGACCGGACCCTCCTGAAGGCGATGGTCTCAGCCTTTGCCGAGACGGCTCTCCCCGGCGAGAATGAGGGTTTTGACGCAAAGGCTGCGGAAGACGCCGCGCGTTTCACCATCGAGGCTGGGCTTCACCGCAAGCCTGGAACGGCGGCCATTGTGCTCGACAGCTTTACGGACGCACGCGGCCGATTGATGATGCGCATTGCGCTGAACAATGACGACATGCCCTTCTTGGTAGACTCGGTGTCGTCCGCTGTGGCCGCTTATGGCATCGCTGTTAAACGCATCATTCATCCTGTGTTGAGCGTCGTTCGTGATGACAGCCTCGCACTTAAAACTGTCAGCCGGAAACGGAACGATGGGGAAGCCCGCGAGTCATTCATTTATTTGGAAACAGAACGGGTCGACGCAAAGGAACGTCGACAGCTTGAAATGCATCTCGATGCTGTTCTGGCCGACGTTCGCGGCGCGGTGCTCGACTGGCGCGGCATGCTGGCGGCTTTGTCTGCGGATGCTAGCAGCCTTCCCGACAGCGAAGGCACAGGCCTCGTGCGCTGGTTTCTCGACAATAAGATGACGGTGCTGGCGCACGAACGTATAAGCAAGGACGGCTCGCGGTCAGAACGTCTTGGCTTGTCCCGTGTCACCGACGCACCTGTGCTATCAGAAGACAGTGTTGGCCTTGCCATTAAATGGTTCGAGGACGGCGGTATAGCGCCCCTGGTGCTGAAATCGAACCGGGTCTCGACTGTCCATCGCAACGTTCAGCTGGATCTTATCGTCATTCCCGTAAAAACCGGCAACCGCATAACGGGTCTTGCCGTCACAGCCGGGCTTTGGACCAGCGCGGCGCTTGCTACTGCGCCAGAGCAGATACCGGTGCTCAGAATGCATCTGTCGACGCTCATGGACCGCTTCGGCTTTGATCCCTCGGGTCATGCCGGCAAGGCGATGGCGCATGCATTGACTGCATTGCCACATGACCTTTTGGTCGCGCTGACGCTGGAAGATCTGGAACGTGTCACGCTGACCGCAATGTCGCTAACAGACCGGCCAAGACCGAAATTGATCGCATTGCGTTCGCCGCTCGGACGGCATCTCTACATTTTCGTCTGGTTGCCACGTGATGACGTCTCGACGGGTATCCGCAAACAGATTCAAACGATGCTGACTGATGCCACTGGCGGTTCCTTGTTGGCTTGGACCATTGGACTTGAAGATGGCGGCGTAGCCATGCTGCGCTATACGCTCGATTTGCCCGACCGCGGTCAGAATGTCGACGAAGCTGCCCTTGATGCGAAGCTTGAGCTCATGGTCCGCGGATGGGAACCGGCAGTAGAAGCATCCCTTTCGCGCCTGACTGACGAAAAACGCGCCGCGGCGATGCTGGTGCGATATGGCGCGGGTTTTCCCGTCAATTACCGCAACACCTATTCCACCGAAGAAGCCGCGCGCGACATGATCGGCTTGCTGGCCATGGAGCGTGACCATAGCAAGATCACACGGCTATGCTTTGATAATGACGTACTCCGGCTGAAAATCTACAGCGGCGGTGGCGCTTTGCCACTCAGCGACGTTGTCCCGGCGCTTGAGAATTTCGGCTTTGATGTCCTCGAAGAATCGCCGACGGCATTGGGCGATGGTAATTATATTCATGATTTCCGCCTTTCGCTTCGCGGCGGCGACGTCGCCACAGTGATGCACAATCCTGGCGTTCTGGAAGGCGCACTTAGTCAGGTTCTTGACGGTGCCTTTGAAAATGACGTGTTCAACCAGTTGGTCACCATTGGCGGATTAGAACCTCATGCGGTTATCTGGCTGCGGGCATGGTATCGTTATTTGCGTCAGACGGGTGTCACATATGGCATGCCCACTGTCGTCTTGGCTTTGGGCAAAAATGCCAATGTAACTCGCTCCATCATCGCATTGTTTGACGTCCTGCATAACCCGGTTGTGGGCCGAGACCGAGATAAGGAAGCCGCAAAATACGTGAAATCGATCAACGCCGATCTGTCGGCAGTGTCGGCTATTGACGAAGACCGCATTTTACGCCGTTTCTTGGCCATTGTTCTGGCAACGCTGCGGACAAACGCCTTTTCCGATGCCGCTGCCGAGGCGCTTGCTTTCAAACTGGATTGTGCAAAAGTGCCCGGACTTCCGGCGCCACTCCCCTGGCGTGAGGTGTTTGTCTATTCGCCCAGGGTGGAGGGCATTCATTTGCGGGCTGGACCAGTCGCACGTGGCGGCTTGCGCTGGTCGGACCGGCGTGACGATTTCCGTACAGAAGTCTTAGGCCTGATGAAGGCTCAGCGCGTCAAGAACGCAGTTATTGTCCCCACAGGTGCCAAGGGCGGATTTTATCCAAAACGGTTGCCCGACATGCGCGTTGACCGCGATGCATGGTTTGCCGAGGGCACTGAAGCCTACAAGATTTTCATTCGCACATTACTGTCGATCACCGACAATATCGTGAACGACCGGATTGTGCATCCTGCCGATGTCGTCATTCATGACGGCGACGATCCGTATTTCGTCGTGGCAGCGGACAAAGGCACAGCGACATTTTCGGACACCGCGAATGCCATTGCGCTGGACCATAATTTCTGGCTCGGGGATGCTTTCGCAAGCGGAGGATCGGTTGGCTACGACCATAAAGCCATGGGCATTACCGCGAAGGGCGGCTGGCTCTCCGTGCAGCGACATTTTGCCGAAATGGGCATTGATATCCAAAAGGAACCCGTCAAGGTGGCTGGCGTCGGCGACATGTCTGGTGATGTGTTTGGCAATGGGATGCTGTTGTCGAAGACGCTGAAACTGGTTGCAGCATTTGATCATCGGCACATCTTTCTCGACCCTGATCCCGACACTGCAAGCAGTTGGAAAGAGCGGCAGCGACTGTTCAATCTGCCGCGGTCCAGTTGGCTCGATTACGACGCTAAACTGATATCAAAGGGTGGCGGCGTATTTGCCAGAACCGAAAAATCGATCAAGACAACACCAGAAATCAGAGCTTTGCTGGGCATTGATACGAAAGAAATTGAACCTTCTGCATTGATGACGGCAATATTGAAGGCGCCGGTTCAGCTGATGTGGTTTGGCGGTATCGGCACCTACATCAAGGACCGGAGCGAGAGCCATCTTGATGTCGGTGACCCCGGTAACGACCCCATTCGTGTGAACGGAGCTGACGTCCGGGCGCAGGTTATCGGCGAAGGTGCAAACCTTGGTGTCACTCAAGCTGGCCGCATCGGCTACGCCCTGCGTGGTGGCCGTATCAACACCGACTTCATTGACAACAGCGCCGGCGTCGATTGCTCGGACAATGAAGTGAATATCAAGATTGCGCTGAACGCACAGATGCGTGCGGGCAAGCTGAAGGAACCTGTCCGCAACAAATTGCTGGTAGATATGACGGATGCTGTTGCCCACTTGGTGCTTGAAGACAACCGGTTGCAAACGCTTGCGCTATCCATTGCTGAGACTGGTGGTGTCGGCGATTTGCCAGCTTATGTTCGGCTCATCGAGATATTTGAAAGCACTGGCCGGCTTGATCGAGTGGTCGAGGGGCTTGCTCCTAATGAAGAGTTTTTCCGTCGGGCAAGCGAGGGCCGTGGCCTGACACGTCCGGAACTCGCAATATTGCTCTCCACGGCCAAACTTGCCGCGCAGGACGGTGTAGAGGAAGCACCGTTGGCGCAGGACGAGGCCATGGACAGAGAGCTGCTGGCTGCGTTTCCGGACTTGATGGTAAAAGCGCACAAGTCTGCCATTTTGGCACACCGCCTGCGCAAGGAAATCATTGCGACCAAATTGGCCAACAGGATGATCAACCGGCTTGGCATGCTCCATCCGTTTGAACTGGCGGAAGAAGAGGGATGTGGCCTGGGCGACGTAGCTGCGGCATTTGCGATTGCGGAGCGCATTTATGATTTGCCGTCTTTGTGGGACGCGATCGATACCAGCCATATGCCTGAATCCACGCGTCTCATGTTGTTTAACCAGGCGGCCGTGGAAACGCGCGCCCAAATGGCGGACATCATCCGCAACGGCCATGAGGGCCGCGATGTCAGCGCAACAACCGCCATTTATGCGCCAGTGGTGCAAAAACTGTCGGCTGCACTGGAAGGGTTGCTTCCCAATGACGTTCGTCTCCAGACCGAACGTTTTGGAGCGCGGCTGACCGAAAATGGCGCGCCGCATAAAATCGCGGACAGGTTGGTGCAACTGGCGCAACTGGATGGCGCCATTGGCCTTGCCGCGCTTTCATCTGCACAAAAGGGCGACGTCACCGCGCTCACGCGGGCATTTACCGCTATTGGCGATGCACTCGGCTTAAGCTGGGCACAGGGGACAGCCATGCAACTTGACCCACAGGACCCGTGGGAACGCCTCTTGGTGGCGGGTCTGGCGCGGGACTTTCAGACTATGCGCCTTGACTTCCTACGCCGCCGTGCTGCGAAAAAGCCGCTGGACGACGCGCAGGACTGGTTGCAGACCAATGCTGTTCGCGTGCGGGCATTTAAGGCCATGGTCGACCGGGCTCGGATGGCCGGGATGCCAACCCCTGCCATGCTGGCACAGGTTGCCGGACAGGCCAGGGTATTGTTGGGGCGATAGGAACTAGCTCTTCGGTGCCAGCCCGGCGACGCTTCCCTTCGTTGACGGGTTTGACGCATTTTGCTTTTTGGGTTTTTCGGCCTTCGGTTTGCGGACTTCGCGGCTCGATTTCTTTTGGCTTTTGGCCATGATCTTTTCCTTCGGGGACAGGGCAGTTTGCTCAACGTCTGGATTGCTCAACAGTTAATGCCGAACAGATGTGCGCTAAACAGGATATAGGCGTGCGACCGCCCGGTTATAAGAGCGGGTTTACGCAGTTTTGCTCAGGCGACCGCTTCGACGTCGCGTTTATAGATGCTGTTGAGTGGGCTGCGGAAAAGCTTCATCACCATTGGCTCAAAAAAATCGAGTGGCAGCGTGTCATAATCAGGATCGAACGACGGACAGTCATATTTATCTATGAACTCTTCGGTCTCCGCAAAATATTCGTGGCCGCGAAACTTTTCCCGCATGTCGCGGTCAAGGCCGAGATGGTGGAAAAAATTGTGACCTTGGAAAATGCCGTGATTCTGGACAATCCAGTGCAGTTTTTCAGACACAAATGGCTTTAAAATAGCTGCAGCAATGTCCGGATGGTTGGCTGCACCCAAGGTATCGCCAATATCATGTAACAGAGCCATGACGACGTAGTCCTCGTCCCGACCGTCGCGATAGGCGCGCGTTGCCGTTTGCAAGGAGTGCGTTAGCCGATCGACCGCAAATCCTCCAAAATCGCCATCAAGCAATTGCAGATGGGCCATAATCCGGCGGCCACCATCTTGCGCAAATGGGATGTTGTGCCGCATTATGATTTGCCAGTCCTCTTGCGTGCTCTGCGACATGTCGTGAAAACTTGCGCGGTCGTCGTGATTGTCCATTGGATTATCCTCTCGCGTCTAACATTAACAATGTTGGTTCATGAAACAAGGGCTTCATGCAAACGCGAAATGCCGCTAGACCGAATGCATGGCGGTTTTAGAGCTTACGGATAAACCCTTCTTTGCGGACAAAAACCGCGCGTTCTGGAATCTGCATTCGGCCGGATGGGCTGGCGCAGTCATCCTGCGTGCCGCCTCCGGCATTGCGCAAGGACAACCTGTAAGCTTCCTCGTGCCGATCCTGATATCGGCAGTGACCGGCTATTCAATTACATTGCTCCTGTCCGTGATTTATCGGTTTTTGATTGGGCAACGACCATTTATAACATGGAGCCTTACATTTGTCTCGGTGTCGCTGGCGACCATTGGTTACGCTTATATCGACGTCTGGGTGCTGCAAACCATTCGAGACGGAGTGGATGAAACACCTTTTGCGCAATTGTGGCTGGCAGCGATTTACATCAACTCGGTTCTTTTGGCTGCCTGGTCCGCCTTATATTATGCGATCAACTATTTTGTCCGTGCAGAGGAACAGGCGGACCAGATGATGCGACTGGAGGCGCAGGCTACCAGCGCCCAGCTCACGATGTTGCGCTATCAACTCAATCCGCATTTTTTATTCAACACGTTGAACAGCATATCAACTCTGGTGCTACTCAAACAGACCGAGCAGGCAAATGCCATGCTGTCGCGGCTTTCTTCCTTCCTGCGCTTTACGCTCATCAACGAGGCTGCGGCGAAAGTGCCGCTGACGCAAGAAATCGAAACGCTGAAGCTGTATCTTGATATTGAAAAGATGCGATTTGAAGAACGGTTACGCACCTATTTTACGATCGAACCCGGCGTAGAAAATGCGCTCGTACCTTCGTTGTTGCTTCAGCCGTTGGTCGAGAACGCTATCAAATACGCAGTAACGCCAAAGGAGGAGGGGGCTGATATTTCTGTAACCGCCCAATTGGTTGGCCAGCGCGTGCGCATTACCGTTTCAGATACCGGGCCAGGTCTGCAGCCCGGGCAGCAGGACCAAAGCCTGTCAACGGGCGTGGGCATGGCAAATACGCGCGAACGCCTGTCGCAAGCCTATGGTGACGATCAGCGCTTTGAACATTATGTTAAGGCTGGGGGAGGATTTGAGGTTTTGTTGGAACTACCCTATCAAAGCCGGATTATAGCAGGGGAAGAAAACCAAGCGGGGGCTAAGCAGCAAGGAAAGATATCCGCATGAGTATTCGTACAATTTTGGTCGACGATGAGAAACTGGCCATCCAGGGCCTTGAATTACGGCTTCAGGCCTTCGATGATATCGAGATTGTCGCAACCTGCCATAACGGCCGTGAGGCCATTCGCAAGATCAAGACGCTAAAGCCTGACCTTGTGTTCCTGGACATTCAAATGCCGGGATTTGACGGCTTTTCGGTGGTTCAGGGCGTGATGGATATTGACCCGCCATTGTTTGTCTTCGTGACGGCTTATTCCGAGCATGCCATCAAGGCATTTGAAGCACAGGCAATTGATTATCTGATGAAGCCGGTTGAGCCCGGACGTCTTGCCGACACTATGGATCGTGTGCGCGGCAGGCTCGCTGACAAGCGTACATCGGATGAACTCGAACGGTTGCGGACGGTCATTAATGAAGTTGCGCCCAATGCCGCCGACAATCTTGGCGCGATTGAAGACGATATGGCGTCAACGCGCTTCGAAAAGTTGATCAACGTAAAGGATCGTGGTCAGATATTCCGTGTCGATGTCGAAAGCATCGAGCGCATTGACGCAGCCGGTGACTACATGTGTATCTACACAGCCGATAATTCGCTAATCCTGCGCGAAACGATGAAGGATCTGGAAAAGCGCCTTGATCCGCGTACTTTTCAACGCGTGCATCGTTCTACGATTGTCAATCTGGACCAAGTGCGTCAGGTTAAGCCGCATACCAATGGCGAATGCTTTCTCGTGCTCGAATCTGGGGCCCAGGTGAAAGTCAGCCGTTCATACCGCGACGTTGTCGCTCGATTTGTGCATTAAGGAGAAAACGGGATGGAGTCTGGCGATAACGTGAAACGCATGAAGGCCAGCGACTTCCATCCCTACATCCTCGAAATTTTTGACGGCTATGTCCACGGCAAATTCACGAAACGTGAGTTTATTCGTGAAGCCGGCAAATTTGCAGCTGCGGGCGTCACGGGGCTCATGATACTCAAACAATTGCAGCCCGATTATGCGCTCGCGCAGCAGGTGCTGCCTGATGACCGCGATATCGTCACTTCAAGGGTGACTGTCCCAAGTCCCGACGGCCATGGTAGCATTAACGGATTGCTCGCGCGGCCAGCCAACGGCAATGGGAAGTTGCCGGCTGTCCTCGTCGTGCACGAAAATCGCGGGCTTAACCCTTATATCGAGGACGTTGTGCGGCGCTTGGCCAAGGCGGGATATCTGGCGTTGGGTCCCGATGGACTTTCTTCGGTCGGCGGCTATCCGGGCAATGACGAAAAGGGACGCGAATTGCAGGCGAAGCTTAATCCCGGTAAATTGCTGGAGGATTTTTTTGCCAGCTTTGCTTATTTGCGCGACCATGCCGATAGCACCGGCAAAGTTGGCGCTGTGGGTTTCTGTTATGGTGGCGGCGTATGCAATGCGCTGGCAGTCGCTTTTCCTGAAATGGCGGCATCGGTGCCCTATTATGGTCGCCAGCCAACCGCTGAAGAGGTGCCCGCGATAAAGGCACCGCTGCTTATTCATTATGCCGAAGCCGATGAACGCATCAATGCAGGATGGTTACCATATCAGGCAGCCCTGATTTCAAACCAGAAGCGGTTCAATGTGCATTTTTATCCAGACACGCAACATGGCTTTCACAATGACAGCACGCCGCGATTCGACAAGACAGCCGCAGATCTTTCATGGGCGCGTACGCTTACATTTTTCGGCGAAAATTTGCGCTAACGTCTTTTTTTGAAAAAATCTTTCAACATGGCTGCGGATTCGTCTGCCGCGATTCCCGCGTAAATTTCAGGCCGGTGATGAAGGGTGGCCTGCGCAAACAGATGTGGGCCGTGCACTACTGCACCGCCCTTGGGATCATCAGCGCCGAAATAAAGTCGGGCAATCCGTGAATGTGAAATGGCACCAGCGCACATCGCGCAAGGCTCGAGCGTCACCCAAAGGTCGCATCCTGTCAGCCGTTCGTTTCCCAAATGGGCCGCAGCTTCGCGTATGGCGATGATTTCGGCATGTGCGGTGGGATCATGGCTTATCACCGGTCGATTGGAACCTCGTCCGATAATGATCCCGTCCTTGACGACAATCGCGCCTACCGGCACTTCGCCATCTGCCGCGGCAGCGCGCGCAAGATTGAGGGCTTCGTTCATCATTTCACGGGCTTTGGTCAGTGGCATATGGTTTTGCTAGCGCAGAATAGCGCTTTTGACCACAGATCGGCTTGACCTTTTCGGCGTGGAGCGTTAGGGGCAGCGACTTTCGCGGATCAGTGATTCCGCACACACTCATTTTATACAGGACATACATCATGGCGCGCATCTGCGAACTCACCGGTAAAGGCCGTCTGGTCGGCAACAATGTGAGCCACGCCAACAACAAGACAAAACGCACGTTCTTGCCAAATCTTCAGAATGTCACTTTGTTGTCGGATGCCCTTGAGCAGGGCTACAAGTTTCGCGTTTCAACCCACGGCCTGCGTTCGGTTGAGCATGTTGGCGGTCTGGACAACTGGTTGTTGAAGACTTCGGACGAGAAGCTCTCGACCAATGCCCGCAAGGTAAAAAAAGAAATCGCTAAGAAGCAAAAAGCTGCTGCTTAATATCTAGGGTTGCCGAGGCGACCCTTACCGAAGCTATCAAAAGCCGGGGGCATTGCTGCCGCCGGCTTTTTGTTGCCTATATCGCCGGCTGTGCGGTCTGACAGCCGAAACTTCATCAAGATTGTTCGCTGGAATATGCTGAAGTTGTTATCGGATATCAGCCATAGGTAGATGGCTTTGCCGACTTTGGTCACTGCAATGCCCTCCATATTGTCGACGAGAACAGGCGTCGTAAGCGACGCGATGACATTGGCAGAAATAATATCGCCGCGTCGAAGAGGCCCTAGATCAAGCAGCGACACTTTTGCTGAGAATCCTTGTGGAAATCCAATCGAACGATTGAGCAGGACGATTCGTCCATCCGGCAGTTGGCTGGCGTCTGTTACGCGATATCCAGTTGGTGGGCGGAACCTAAACGCAGTTATTCTGGTCCCCTTTAATATGGGGTCTCCAGAGAATAGCAGTGCGGGATGTGTGCCCCTATCCACCGATTCTGCAATGACGATAAACCGACCGTCTTTAAGTCTGATGATTGTTTCCGCCCCCTTGTTGCGCGGCCAGTTCTGCATTTTTGCCGGGCGGGCAACACCTGTGACACCAGCAAAGGACGAAGCATAACGACGGATAGCGGGGCGTATTTCAAAGCTGACCCAGAATTTCCCGCTGTCAGGATCATAGGTGATTCCTTCGCTATCTCGGTCCCTGTAGCTGGTGCCAGAACCGCGCGAACCGGGAAGTGGCCTAATGAAAGACCGAATCATTCGGGCATTATGGGACAAATCAAAACCAACCAGCACGCCTGTATCACTCACCCCAACGAATCGCCTGTCATCCGTTGCCGTCAGCGTCGAAATACCGCCAAAATTGTCGTTCCTGCTATTTAGTTCCCATGCCGCAATAAATTCCAGAGCGCCTACCTGCCTTTGACTTGGATTATCTGCGTTCAACGGCAACGGGGTCATGGTAATAACCTGACTTGCGTTTGGAAAAATGGTCCGAACGCCCCCTACTGTTAGGACAGCTAGCCCAATGCAGAGCGCGAGACGCTGAATTTTTACCCGCATATCACTCCCAAATCCGTTCATTAAATTGGCCTTGAATATGAACGACAGATAACAATCGCATTCAGCTTCGGCTCAACGGTGGACGTTCATAAGACAAATATCGGCAAAACGAATTGCCTATTTACCCATCTTGGGCCGAACCTGAAAACGAAGGAGTATCGAAAATGACAAACTTAAAGAAAAGCATCGGTGCGCTTGTACTCGCAGCAACGGCCGTGACCGGTTTTTCAGCAGTGCCAGCTATGGCACGTGATCATTACAATGATGGCTATTATAACCGTGATGACCGTCAGGACCGCTATGACCGTCAGGACCGCTATGACCGCCGCGAATATCGTCGTGGTGACCGTTATTACCGCGACAATAATTATCGCAACAATGCCCGTTGCGACAAGGGCACTGGTGGTACGATCATCGGCGCAGTTGCAGGCGGTCTGTTAGGGAATGAAGTCGCTCGCCGCGGTAACAAGACCGAAGGCAGCATCATCGGTGCCGCGGTGGGTGCCCTGGCTGGTCGCGCAATCGACAAGTCGGACAGCAACTGCCGTCGCTATCGCTAAGATTCGCGTTATTCCATCCGGCGGCGCCCCTGAACCTGGTTCTGGCGTCGGATGGAAATAAAATTCAGGCTTCGTGCCTGGAGCGTCTAGGTCAGTCTTCTTTGAAGGCTGGCCTTTTCGTTTCAACTGAAACTTGTCTGGCCAGATATTATCCGGCAAAGCGCAGGCATGACCTTATCGCTCGAATCCGCCCGTTCTGCCATTCGTCCATTTCATCGAAAATCCGAACCAGAGGTGCTTGCGCCTTTGGTCGTTGCAGCCACGGTCGATGGCGCAGCGCGCGGCAAAATTGTCGAGACTGCTCGAGGCTTGCTCGATGATTTGCGCGTTGCCCAGGCCGATGGGTGGGTAAATTCATTTTTGCAACAATATCGGCTTGGAACCGATGAGGGCACTGCGTTATTGTCGCTGGCCGAGGCATTTTTGCGGGTGCCAGACCCGCATACCGCTGACCTTTTGATCGCGGACAAGCTGACGGAGGCCGATTGGGCAGACCATAAGGGGCAGTCATCGAGCTTGATGGTCAATAGTGCAACCTGGGGACTGGTGCTCGGCAAGGCCGTGCTTGGCGACAGTTCAAGCACCCTCAAGCGGCTTATTGCAAGGGCTGGCGAACCATTTGTCCGGCAGGCTGTCGGCGCAGCGATGCGGCTTATGGGGCAAGTATTTGTCATGGGCCGCGATATCGATGAAGCGATGAAGCGCATGGAGTCGAAAGACAACAGGGGATTTACGGCCAGCTTTGACATGCTTGGAGAAGCCGCGCGGACGAAGGCCGACGCCGAACGCTATTTTGAATCCTATCAGGCAGCGATAGCCGCCGTCGGCCGCAAAGCAGCCCGGGGCCACAGCGTATCTGTAAAACTGTCTGCGCTTCATCCACGCTACGAGACCGCGCAGAGTGCGCATTCTGTTCCTGAACTAACTGAGATGGTCCGGCAGTTGGCGCGCTCCGCCTCGTCATTCGGGGTCCAACTGACCGTCGATGCCGAGGAAGCCGCGCGGATGGAAATGAGCCTCGATATCATAGAGGCGGTTGCCCGCGACTCCGCCCTTCGCGGCTGGAATGGTCTGGGCATGGCCGTGCAGGCCTATTCCAAGCGCGCCCGCCCAGTACTCGCATGGGCAGACGCATTGGGCCGTGACACTTCGCGCATCATGCAGGTGCGGCTCGTGAAGGGCGCCTATTGGGACAGCGAAATTAAGCATGCACAGGAAAGGGGGCTTGTCGATTTTCCTTTGTTCACGCGCAAAGCGGCGACCGACGTATCTTATCTTGCTTGCGCCAAGGACATGTTCGCTGCCCGCAACATCCGCCCTGCATTTGCAACACATAACGCGCTGACGGTTGCGACTATCGTGCAATGTGCGGGACAGAACCGCGATTTCGAATTCCAGCGCTTGCACGGGATGGGGGAGGGACTATTTGAGCGGCTGGTGCGTGAAGATGGCTATCACTGCCGAACATATGCTCCCGTGGGGGGGCACCGCGACCTGCTCGCGTATCTCGTTCGCCGCCTGTTGGAAAACGGCGCAAACAGCAGTTTCGTTCACCAATTGTCTGACCAATCTATCAGCGAAGATGAGCTCCTGGCAGACCCTGTGGAAAAAGTCATGGCGGTTGGTGGAACCCGCCACCCTGCCATTGCCGCACCAGCTGACCTTTTTCAGCCAGAGCGCACGAACAGCCGCGGCATTGATCTTGATGACGCAGCGATATTGAAAGCAACTGCGGCTGAGATTGCCCTGCCTTTGAAAACTGATGTGACCAGCCATGTCACGCCCCATGAAGCCGTAACGTCGGCGCTTCGGGCCTATCCCTCGTGGTCGCAAACGCACGTCGATGCCCGTGCGGACTGCCTTGACCGCTTGGCGGATCTGTTGGAAACGAACCGTCCGCGATTGATGGCAGTAGCCGTTAAGGAGGCGCGTAAAACCATTCCTGACGCGTTGTCGGAAGTGCGCGAGGCGATTGATTTTTGCCGCTATTATGCCGCCCGGGCGCGTATCGATCTGGTACCTGTCGAACTGCCGGGACCAACAGGCGAACGCAATATTTTGCGCCATGAGGGGCGTGGTGTCTGGATTGCCATTGCCCCTTGGAATTTTCCGCTGGCGATTTTTCTGGGTCAAGTCGCTGCTGCTCTGGTCGCCGGGAACACCGTTGTGGCAAAGCCAGCGCCGCAAACACCTGCCATCGGCATATTGGCGGTCGCACTGGCACATGAAGCCGGAGTCCCCGAAGATGTGCTTCAAATCGTCGTTGGTGCAGGTGATGTCGGAGCTGCGCTCACCGCTGACCCGCGCATTACAGGCGTCGTCTTCACAGGCTCTGTTCCGACCGCAAAAGCCATTGCGCGCAACCTGCTCGCGGACGATCACCGGCCACTTGTGCCATTGATTGCAGAGACGGGTGGTTTGAACGCGATGATCGTCGATTCGACGGCTTTATCCGAGCAAGTGGTGCGCGATGTCATTTTGTCGGGTTTTCAATCGGCCGGCCAGCGCTGTTCGGCGCTGCGCCTTTTGCTCCTTCAGGAGGACATTGCCGAACATACGCTGGATATGCTCCGCGGCGCCATGGATACGCTCATCGTAGGGGATCCATCGGATCCAGCTACCGACATTGGCCCAGTCATCGATCAAACTGCCTATGATTCGCTCATGTCTTACCGGGCGAGCATGAAGGATCGGATTTTTCATGAAATCGGCGTACCCCGCGACGGCCTTTTTGTGCCGCCGACGGTCATCAGGCTGGACGACGCGAGTGCGTTGGAACGCGAATGGTTTGGCCCTCTCGTGCATGTTGCAACGTGGAAAGCAGGCACATTGGAAGCCACCATTGCAAAAATTAACGCCAAAGGTTTCGGACTGACCATGGGTCTGCACAGCCGGATCGCAGGCAGCAGCGCGCTTGTTGAACAACTGGCGCGCGTAGGCAATCTCTATATCAACAGGTCGATGATTGGCGCTGTTGTCGGCAGTCAGCCATTTGGCGGCGAGGGCCTTTCCGGCACTGGCCCCAAAGCAGGCGGCCCGCATTATCTTTTCAGATTCTGTGCGGAACGGACAACAAGCACCGATACCACAAGCGCTGGCGGCAATGCCTCCTTGCTGTCGCTGGATGACGGGACGTAGGCTGTTTTTGCCAAGTGAACGATGCGGCTGAGGAACTTCATGGTCCTCAGCGAATATCTGCTTAATGAACAGTGCCAAAAGTTGTGCGAATACTGAGCATGATAATCAGCCGTTCGATCTGGCGCCAACGACAGTAATGCAAATGGTTGCCGACATTCCGGCTTTTGATTGCCCGTTCCGCAGCCTCGATGCCGGCCGTCATACCGAACTGGTCCATCAGCATCTGCGCGTCAGATACATCCTGCGGTTCGACATACAGCGACAGATACATAAAATGCAGGACTTTCGATTTACGCAGGTAGCAGACGGGCCTGGGGGTATACGGCCCGTCTGCGCCACCCGTTTACAGTCTGTGTACGCCATTTTTGTCAAAGCATTTTGTTAGCAATAATTAAGGATACACATCGCGCTTGCTAGGGCATGACAGTTGGTGGCAAGGGGCGGTTATGTCAGGATCAGAAAACAACCAGCCCCGCCTTGCCGGTGGCATCTTCATCGCTTTCGGGCTATTAGCTGGTCTCATATTGGGGGTCGTTTTCGACCAACCCTCTGCCGGCGCCATAATCGGTATGGTCATCGGCATCATAATCGCGATTATCATCTGGGTGATCGACAGCAAACGTCGTTGAACTAAAAGGGCCGAAAAAATGTGGAAACATGTCCGCAATATCACTTTGATTTTCATCGTGCTGGCGATCGCTGGCATTTGGTACATGACTCGCCCAGACGTTGCGCAGCTTCCGATTGATGCAGTTACTGGCCCAAATCCTCAAATTACAACGGCCCGTCCGCAAATTTTCCCGACCATCAAGGTTGCAGATGTTGACCGCTGGAAGGCTGGCGAAACGCCTGTCGCTGCGCCAGGATTTGTTGTCGAGCGTTTTGCCGAGGGTCTCGATCATCCTCGCAACCTGTACACGTTGCCCAATGGCGATATATTGGTTGCCGAGTCCAATTCACCTCCGCGTGATACCGGCGGTATTGAAGGGATGGTCATGAAATGGCTGATGGACAAGGCCGGTGCGGCCGTCCCCTCTGCCAATCGTATTACGCTTTTGCGCGACACAAATAATGACGGAAAAGCGGACTTGAAAACGCCGTTAATCACGGGATTAAATTCGCCATTTGGCATGGTGCTCGTCGGCGGCACATTATATGTTGCCAACACGGACGGCTTGCTCGCTTTTCCCTATACGGACGGCGACACAAAAATTGATGTAAAGGGTAAGCAGCTCACCAAGTTCAATGCGCTGGCGCCTAATAATCATTGGACGCGAAATTTGGCAGCATCACCCGATGGCAAGAAAATCTACATCTCGGTTGGATCCAACAGCAACATCGGCGAGCACGGCATGGACAAGGAAAATGGCCGGGCGATGGTGTTTGAATATGATATCGCAAAAGACAAGAAAATTCCTTACGCCATTGGCTTGCGTAACCCCGTTGGTCTTGGCTGGGACAAGGCTGGCCGTCTTTGGACCGTGGTAAACGAACGCGACATGCTGGGTTCAGATCTTGTGCCTGATTATCTCGCGCTTGTGGAATTCGGCGCAGATTATGGTTGGCCGCAACATTTCTGGGGCGGCTTTACCGATAGCCGGGTCTCACCGCCCAAGCCCGAAAAGCGCGAATATGAGCGCCGCCCCGATTATGCCCTAGGCGTCCATACCGCGCCGCTTGGGCTGGCGTTTGCCTATGATGGCAAAATGGGCGCCGGATTTACCGAAGGCGCATTTGTTGCACGGCATGGGTCGTGGAACCGCAAACCGGTTTCAGGATATGATGTCATTTTCGTGTCCTTTCCCAAGGGAGAACCCGCAGGAAAGCCAGTGAACTTGCTGACCGGTTTCCTCGACAAGGATGGCAAAGCGCAGGGCCGCCCGACCATGCTGGCTTTCGCAAAGGATGGAACGCTGCTGGTTAGTGATGATGTTGGTAATATAATCTGGCGGGTACGGACGAAGACTTAAATCTTCCGGCCCGCCCTGCCAGCAAGTTCGACGGTGTAATGCCAGGCTATTCGGCCTGATCGACCGCCACGCCCCTGGGCAAAGCCAAGCGCGTCAGCCTCGTCCCAGTCCAGATCAAAATGCGCGGCGTAACAGCCGACCATGCGCAGATAGGCGTCTTGATCGGGATATTGGAAGCCGAGCTTGAGGCCGAACCTGTCGGCGAGTGCAAGGCTGTCGTCGACGGCATCACGCACATTCAGCGCTTCTGCCTGCTCGCTGCTTTCGCGTTCGACGATGTTCCTTCGGTTTGATGTGACGCAAAGCCGGACATTATTGGGTCGGGCTTC
The DNA here is from genome assembly GCA_038217195.1 of Sphingomonadales bacterium. Taxonomy (GTDB): domain Bacteria; phylum Pseudomonadota; class Alphaproteobacteria; order Sphingomonadales; family Sphingomonadaceae; genus Sphingorhabdus_B. Next base: position 56,946 of record JBBQPQ010000002.1, read on the forward strand.
TACCCCGCCCTCCAGCAGGGACCGCAAGAACCGCGCATTCTGGTCGTGCGGCTCGAATGATATATCATCGACAAACAAAAGAAATCGGCGGCCTGATGCGCCAAGTTCTTCAAACAAGGCGGGCAGGCTTGTCACGTGGCTCGCGGCGGCCTCGACAAGCGCGATGAAAAAGCCGTCCTCTTGAAGCGTGGCGACCACAGATTTGACCAATGCCGATTTGCCCATGCCGCGAGCCCCCCACAAGAGGACATCATGGGCTGCAGCACCCGATGCGTGGCGGCGGCAATTTTCGACAAGATCGGACTTTTGCCGATCGACCCCGACAATGAGATCAAGCGGCAAGGGTTTGAAATCATGAACCGCTGCCAGGTCTGTCCCGTTCCAGTGATAAGCCGGAAAAGAAGAAAGATCGGTCGGCGGCGCTGGGGGGGGCGACAGCCGCTCAAGTGCTTCAGCAATACGTTTGAGAATCTGGTCGCTCAAGCCGCCAGTTCCTCCGCATCAATGGCGTAAAGCAATGCTGCGCCGGACATTGCGCTGCCCTTGAAGGCAAATGCTTCGGGGACCATGACGTCGAGGTAGTATCGGCAGGCGGCGACTTTTGCGCGCAAGAATGCGCTTGTGTCCCCGTGTGCAATTTCGCTTTGCGCTGCCCGCAATTGCTTCGCCATCAACCAACCGGACGTCGCAACAGCCATCATGTTGGTGTAGGCATAACTACCCGCCAAGCGATCGTCGACGTCGGCGCCAAGCATATAGTCAGTGACTTCCGAACATGCCGCGGCGAGCGCCTGAAGTCCTGCATGTTCCACCGTATCAGCGGCAATTGCCGCGAGATGATCGCGCATGACGTTGCCGCCTTGCATGGCAAGCTTGCGGCCAACCAAGTCCGCTGCCTGAATTCCATTTGTGCCTTCGTAAATTGCTGCAATCCGGATATCGCGATAAAATTGGGCAGCCCCGGTTTCCTCAACGAAGCCCATCCCGCCGTGCACCTGAATACCAAGCGATGCGATCTCGCTGCCCATGTCGGTGCCGTACGTTTTGGCCAGCGGCGTGAGCAGATCGACCATTTCGCGTGCGCCTGCCTCTCCCAGCGTCGCCCGGTCGACATATCCCGAAGCGAAGTATAGCAGTCCGCGTATGGCCTGTGTGCCTGCTTTCATGCGCAGCAACATGCGGCGGACGTCGGGATGTTCGATGATGGCAACGGACTCGCGCGATGGCCCGCTGGCCTTGGCAGACTGGACTCGCTCCTGGGCAAACCAGATAGCCTTTTGCGTCGCTGCCTCGGCAATCTGTACGCCCTGAAGTCCAACGTTCAGGCGTGCATTGTTCATCATCGTGAACATCGCGCGCATGCCGCCAAATTCCGGGCCGATAAGTTCTCCAACGCACTCGCCTTCTTCGCCAAAGGCAAGAACGCAGGTCGGCGAAGCGTTTATGCCCATCTTATGTTCGATCGATACCACCTTGATATCATTGGCTTTGCTGATTTCTCCGGTTGTGGAGACCTGATATTTGGGAACAAGAAATAGCGAAATTCCCTTTGTTCCGGTTGGGCCATCGGGTGTTCTGGCGAGCACGAGATGGACGATATTTTCCGCCATGTCATGGTCGCCAAAGCTGATATAAATCTTGGTGCCCTTTATGTGGTAAGTGCCGTCACCGCGCGGTGTTGCAGTTGTTTTCAATGCGCCGACATCGGAGCCTGCCTGTGGCTCGGTCAGGTTCATCGTGCCCGAATATTCTCCCGTCGAGAGTTTCGGCAGGAACAGTTCTTTCTGACGATCAGAACCGTGATGGTTGATCGCTTCAATCGCGCCGACAGACAAAATCGGGCATAAGGCGAACGCCATATTGGCAGCGCCCAATGAATCAAGCGCTACTGTGGCGAGTGAAAATGGCAGGCCCTGTCCGCCAAATTCCGCAGGCGCATTTATTGCGCCCCAGCCATTGGCGACATAAGACCTATATGCTGCTACAAAGCCGTCGGGCATGACCACTTTGCCATCGACCAACCGCGCACCAACGGTGTCTCCAATGCGGTTCAACGGCGCAAATTCGCCTGCCGCGAACGCGCCTATGCCTTCGACAATAGCGTGCACCATATCAGGGGTCGCATCGGCAAAGCGTGCGTGCTGGGATAGCGCATCGATGCCTACGATGTGCTTTAGGACAAAATTCTGTTCTGCGACGGGTGCTGAAAACGCCATGATGATTAAAAAATCCTGTTATATTTACTCTGCAACGGCCTATAGCCGCGAATGATGTTTGGCTCAAATACCTTGGGGAATGGCTGGGTTGTGCCAGCTGACGACGCTGCGATAACTGCTGCGGCCGAGCTTATTCATGCTGGACAGATCGTCGCGATTCCCACTGAGACCGTTTATGGCCTGGCTGCCGATGCGCAGAATGCGAACGCCGTGGCCCGCATTTATGCCGCCAAGGGGCGTCCCGATTTCAATCCGCTAATTGTGCATGTCGCCAGCAAGGCCGCCGCGGAAAAGCTGGCGATCTTCAATGCTCTGGCAGACCGGATAGCCGACCACTTCTGGCCGGGGCCTTTGACTCTGGTATTGCCGTTGCAGCCGGACGCGCCTGTCGCGCGGGCAGTGACGGCAAGTCTGTCCACAATTGCAATCCGGTGCCCCGCGCATCCGGTCATGCAGGCATTGCTCGCCAAGACCGGTGTAAGCCTCGCAGCGCCGTCTGCAAATCCGAGCGGGTCAGTCAGCCCCACCCGCGCCGCGCATGTCCTGACGGGCCTTGGAGGGGCTGTGCCGATGATACTGGATGGCGGTCCATGTGCGGCGGGACTGGAGTCGACGATCGTTGCCATACGCGAAGACAGCTGGGAGATTTTAAGGCCTGGCCCGGTGACAGCGGACGAAATTGAAAAAGTCGCTGGAAGCGCTCCTCTCACAACCTCAAATGGAGCGATTGAGGCGCCCGGGCAGTTGGCAAGCCATTACGCGCCCGCCAAAGCAGTTCGGCTGAACGCCATTGCTGCCGAACCACATGAATGGTTTATCGGCTTTGGATCTTTGAACGGTGACGACAACCTTGCGCCATCGTCGGATTTGGCTCAAGCTGCAGCGAACTTGTTCGAAGCGCTGCACAAGGCCGATGCAAGCGCCGCACGCTCCATTGCGATTGCGCCCATCCCTACTGAAGGGATCGGCATCGCGATCAACGACAGGCTGGCTCGGGCTGCAGTCCGGTGAAGTGGCTGGGCGGCATCATGCTGATGCTGGCAACAGCGACCGCGCAACCCGCCAGCGCTTCTCGAACCTATGACATTGCGTCCTATCAGGCATTGGTACAGCAAGATTTGAGATTGGCGATTGTTGGTCATCGACTTGCCACGGCCAATGCCAGCTTTTGCCAACGCAAGACACGAAATCCGGGATGGGTTTTACATGACAAGGCGCAATATCCTGACGCAATCATCGCACAAGCGGCATTTGCATTTCGCGCGCCAGTGGCTGTTTCAGCCGTTGTGCCGGGCGGGGCGGCGGAAACTGCTGGCATCGCAACTGGTGACGCGATCGTCGCGTTCAATGGCACCGCAATTTCGAACTTGCCGTTTACGGGGCAAGAGCGCGCCAGTGCGCGTCTCGAAAAAGTTTTGGATGTTATTGCTGCAGCCCTAGACAGTTCGGGCAGGGCCAATATTGTTTTGCTAAATGCCCAAGGACAAAGAGAGGTCACGCTTGCCCCACCTGCTATGTGCGCATCCAGATTCTGGGTCGACACCAAATCGGATTTGGATGCTGGCGCAGACGGTGTTTCAATTCGCGTGACCGAGGGCCTTTTGGCTTTTACCAGCGACGACGATGCGCAACTCGCTGCCATCGTGGCGCATGAAATGGCGCATAATCTGCTTGGACACCGGCAGCGGCTCAGCCAAGACGGCAAGAGTAGCAGGCGAATACTGGCGACCGAGGTGGAGGCTGACCGATTGTCTGTCTGGCTCATGTCCAATGCGGGGTACGACCCAGCTGCGGCGCTTCGCTTTGCAGAGCGCTATGGCCGCAAGACCGACAAAGGCATCCTTTCGGACGGAACGCATTTGCGATGGAAAAACCGCTACCGCGTGATGCAGGAAGAGATCATGTCCATAAGTCAAGCACCTATGGCAGATGGACTGCGCGCGCCGCCCCTTCTAACGCCCGCGTCGTTTTAAAATAAGTTTCATATTAAAACGCTATTTCCTCCCTGTTACTATTCGCCTATTACGCACATCGGGCAGTGCACGGGAGGGCCGGTTGCGTATATCTTCGAGATTACTCATTGGGCTTGTTCTGGTCACGCCGCTCCTCGGTTGCGGCGGGGCGAGCAGCGACACTAACGCCGCGCCAAAGGCAGATTTGCCGGTCCAAGTGTTCACGGTGGAGAAACAAAGCCTCCAGCGCGAGATTCAGGCGGTGGGCACCGTGCGCTATCGCCGCGAAACGCCTTTGGGTTTCACCACTGCAGGCAAGGTAGCCTTTGTCCGTTTCGAAGAAGGCGATTTTGTTAAACGCGGCGCGTTGTTGTCTGCACTCGACACCACGTCCGTTGGCGCGGATATGAGTGTTGCAATGGCGGAACGCGACCGGTCGCGGGCTGAGTTTGAACGCGTGCGTTCACTATATGCAGATGGCTGGGTAACCAAGGCACGTTATGAAGCCGCGGAGGCGGCCGTAAAGGGCGCTGAGGCCCGTGTCCGGCAAGCAGGCTTTGCCAATAACACCGCGCAACTTTACGCGCCCTCCGCGGGGGTTGTGTTGATGCGCAATGTGCAGGCAGGACAAGTCATTGCCGTTGGAACGCCCGTGCTTTTACTGGGTGAAGCCGATGACGGTTTTGTGTTCCGCGTCCCCGTCGTTGACCGTGATGCGTCAAGCTTACGCGTCGGTATGACTGCTGAAATCCGGGTCGAATCCGCCGGCGACGCTCCGGTAACGGCGACGATTTCTGAGATCGATGGTCGGGCAAATGAGGCAACCGGGGCATTTTCGGTACAGTTTCGCCTACCCAACAAACCACAATACCGTTCAGGCCAAATTGGTACGGCAACCATAAACTTGCCTGCATCGGAGGGCATTGAAAAATTGCAAATACCAGCCAGCGCCTTGTTCGCGGTGCGGGCTGGTGAAGGTCTCGTATATGTCGTGAATGCGGAAAGTCGCGTCGAAACGCGCAACGTCGCGGTAGAAAGGTTGACCGATAACTCGGTCATCGTGTCGGGCGGGTTGGCCTCTGGAGACAAAATCGTCAAATCCGGTCTGGAAAAGCTGCGCACAGGCTCACGCGTGCACATCATTAAGGGCCAGCCCTAGATTATGCATATCGCGGAGTTCGCTATTCGCAGATGGCAGTTGACCCTCGTGTTGTTCACTTTGCTATGTGCCTTGGGTTTTTCTGCCTTCCAGCAAGTTCCGCGCGCCGTTGACCCGCATTTTTCCATGCCCGTTGTGTCAATTGTCGCGTCGCAGCCAGGGGCGGATGCGGCCGAGGTCGAACAGACAATTACCAAGCCGATTGAGGAGTTGGTTCAGGGTCTGGAGGATGTGCAAAATGTTGCCTCGACCAGCAGCGACGGAAATGCAGTCATTCGGGCGGAGTTCGACTGGTCTGGCGATCCTGACCAATATTTCAACGACACCGTCCGTGAAGTGACTGCCATCCGCAGCCAGCTTCCGTCAGATTTGCAACGGCTGCAGTTCGAGAAAATCCGGACAACCAACACCTCAATCCTTCAAATTGCCTTGTTGAGTGAAACCGCAAGCTGGTACCGGATGGAAAAATACGCCCGGGATATCAGCGAGGCATTGGGGCGATTTCAGGAGGTCCGCGAGGCGGACATCTACGGTCTGCCTCAACCGGAAATCAGTGTTGCGATAAATACGGGCAGGCTGGCTGAGCTTCGGTTGCCCGCGAGCGTCGTCGTGGACGCCATTCGGGTGGGCGGCGCCGATGTTCCTGCTGGCGCTGTCACAAGTGGCGCGCGCAGGTTCAACGTGGAAACGGGCGGTGCATTTCGTGACGTTGAAAAAATTCGGAATCTGCCGATCCGCACCAATGACGGAACTATTCTGCGCGTCGCAGATGTGGCCGACGTAAACATTGGCGCAGCCGAACAACGTGTGAAAGTGAGCCATAATGGCCAGCGAGGCGTCTTCATCACCGCCAACCAGAAACAGGGTACCGACGCGACAAAGTTACGTAATCGTCTGATGCAAGAACTTACCATTCAGAAAAACCTGCTTCCGCCCGACATTCGAGCGGTTGTCCAGTTTGACCAAAGCAGGGATATTCGAAAGCGCCTGAATGAATTGGCACGTGACTTCGCGATAGCGCTGTTTCTGGTATTGATAACATTATTGCCTTTGGGCTGGCGGGCGTCGGTGATTGTGATGATATCGATCCCGCTTTCCATTGCCTCCGGTTTGCTGGCGATATCTGCGTACGGGTTTAACCTCAGTCAATTGGTGGTTGCCGGATTCATCCTGACACTCGGGTTGCTGGTCGATGACTCAATTGTGGTTGTCGAAAACATCGCGCGGCATCTGCGCATGGGGAAAAGCCGAAGCGATGCCGCGATTGACGGCACCAAAGAAATCACAATGGCGGTTTTGGGTTCAACCGGTGTCCTCGTGTTTGCGTTCTTGCCGCTGTTCTTTTTGCCCGAAGGGGCAGGCAAATTCATCCAGAGTTTCATCGGAACGATTGTTGCCACAATTACGGCATCGATGATCGTGTCGCTTACTATCGTACCGTTTCTGGCAAGCAGAATATTGAAAGGTGACGAATCCGAGGAAGGGAGCCCCCTCCTGCAATGGCTGATGGAAAAGATTGACCGTTTTTACCACCCATTGCTCCATTGGGCGCTGGACCGACCGCGGAGATCTGTGTGGAGCGCGTTGCTTGGAACGTGCGCAGCATTTTTTCTGGTGCCGCTGCTTGGTTTTAGCCTGTTTCCTAATGCCGATACATCCTATTTCCGTGTCACTGTGGAAGCAGAGCAGGGTGCGAGCATAAACGAGACTGGCCGGATCGTGCAGCAGGTTTCCGCCATATTGAAAACCGAACCGGCTATCAAAGTGCGTGCCGAAAATGTCGGCGCGTATAACCCGCCGGTTTTCTACAACGTTTTCCAGCGTGGTGAAAATCCGACCCATGGTGAGGTCCTTGCCATAATGGACAACTGGGAAGGCGCCAAATCGCGGAAGATGGTTGATCGGTTGCGGAAACAATTTGACCAGATCTCGGGCGCCCGGATCAAGCTTGTGCTCTTCCAAAACGGTGCTCCAGTAAACGCGCCTGTGGAATTTCGTGTTTATGGCCCCGAACAGGACGAGCTGAAGCGCGTTGCTGCAAAAATGGAGCAGGTGTTGCGTGAAACCCCAGGTACAAGGGACGTCAACAATCCGGTCGCGTTTGACAAGGTGGACCTGGATGTCCGTGTCGACGACGCCAAAGCAGCGCTGTTGGATGTACCCGCCGGTGCCGCGCGCCGCGCCATTCGCCTTGCGCTGAGTGGTGAGCGTGCAGGAACCTATAGGGATGTAGAAGGTGACAGCTACCCCGTGGTGGTGCGCTTGCCACTTTCCGGAACTCAACCCGTTTCTGCGCTTGAATCGATCTATGTTTCGAACAGGAGCGGGCAAGCCATTCGACTCGACGAAATCTCGAACCCGACTTTGGAATCAACGCCTTCAGCCGTTTACCGCTATAATCTGCAACGCAATGTCAGCGTAACGTCGCAAATTTCGGATGGCATCGTGGTGTCCAAAGTCAATCTTGAGGCACAGAAAAAGATGGACAGTATTCCACTTAAGCCGGGTTATTCTATTGCGGTCGGGGGAGAAGCGGAGAAAATCAACGATACCTTTGCCGGTTTCGGCCCAGTAGTGATGGTGGCGTTGTTCAGCATATTTGCCATTCTGGTTGCCGAATTTGGTCGCTTTAAAGAGGCGCTGGTTGTGGCCGGGGTCATTCCCCTTGGCACCTTTGGCGGGCTGATTGCACTTTTGCTAACTGGCAATAATCTGTCGTTCTTGGCAATCATCGGTTTCATCGCACTGATCGGCATCGAGATCAAAAATTCGATTTTGTTGGTCGATTTTACGACCCAGTTGCGGGAGCGTGGCCTTGCGTTGCGCGAAGCGATTGAAAAAGCGGGTGAAGTGCGGTTCCTTCCCGTCTTGTTGACGTCCATTACCGCCATTGGTGGCTTGATGCCGCTCGCCCTATTTGGCGGCAGCCTCTACAGCCCGCTCGCGATTGTGCTTATTGGGGGGTTGATTTCTTCAACTTTGTTATCACGTATTGTCACGCCAGCCATGTATCTGCTGGTGGTGCGCGGGGATGCAGCGAAAGCAGCAAATTCCGCCCGAATTCAAGGATAAGCATATGCCACATGAAGAGGCTATTTTTGCCGGAGGTTGTTTCTGGTGCACCGAAGCTGTCTTTGGTCAGCTAAGCGGCGTAAGCAAAGTCGAAAGTGGGTATATTGGCGGCCAGACCGTCGACCCGACCTACAAGGAAGTGTGCAGCGGCAGCACCGGGCACGCAGAGGCCATTCGAATTGCCTTTGATTCAGAAGTGATCAGCTATGCCGATTTGCTCGAAATATTCTTTGCCACGCATGATCCAACGCAATTGAACCGACAAGGCAATGATATTGGCACCCAATATCGTTCGGCCATCTTCCCGTTGACGCCCGAGCAGCGGACAGCCGCAGAAGCGGGGATGTCGAAAGCTGCCAGTGACTGGCCAGCACCCATCGTGACCACCGTTGAACGCCCGGCAACCTGGTATCCTGCGGAAGATTATCATCAGGAATATTGGGATGGTGAGGGACAGCGTAACCCTTATTGCCTCGCCGTCATTCCGCCCAAATTGGCCAAGCTGAAAAAAGGATTTGCGGAACGGCTTGCCGAGTCTGCGTAGACATTCTGTTTTGGCGCGTTAAGCAGATGACATGACACATAAACCCGTTCGTAAAGCTGTATTTCCTGTTGCTGGCCTGGGCACGCGTTTCCTCCCAGCGACAAAGGCCATTCCCAAAGAGATGCTGCCGATTGTCGATAGCCCGCTTATCCAATATGCGGTCGATGAGGCGCGTGAGGCCGGTATTGAACAGATGATCTTTGTCACGGGTCGCGGCAAAAGCGCGATCGAGGATCATTTCGACATTGCATATGAGCTTGAGCATACGATGATGTCGCGTGGCAAGGACGTGTCGGTACTGGCCAATACGCGCCTCACGCCGGGCAACTGCGTTTATGTCCGACAACAGGAGCCATTGGGCCTTGGCCACGCCATATGGTGCGCGCGTGACATTATTGGCGATGAACCTTTTGCGATATTTCTCCCCGACGAATTCATGCACGGATCGCCCGGATGCATGCGACAAATGATCGATGCTTATGCGCACATTGGCGGCAACATCATCAGCGTATTGGAAGTGCCCCGTGACGCGGTATCAAGCTATGGCGTCATTGCACCTGGCACGTCGGACGGCGCGGTAACTGAGGTTCTAGGCCTCGTTGAAAAGCCCAAGGTTGAAGATGCGCCGTCAAACCTGATCGTGTCGGGCCGGTATATCCTGCAGCCAGAGGTTATGCATATCCTCGAGGGACAGGAAAAGGGTGCTGGCGGCGAAATCCAGCTGACAGATGCCATGGCACAGATGATCGGCAAGCAGCCGTTCAATGCGGTCACATTTGAGGGTAACCGTTACGATTGCGGATCAAAGGTTGGCTATATCGAGGCCAATTTGGCACTTGCCCTTCGGCGTCCCGATATGGCGGATGAGGTTAGGGCCATTGCGTTGAATCTGCTCAAATGAGCCTTTTCGAAGGATTTAGATTGGCAGGCAAATTGCGTTTGTGTTTGGCGATCATACCGCTTTTGCTGTTGCAGGCCTGTGTGGCATCTGTAGTGGCAGACGTTGTCACCGCTCCGGTAAAGATCGTTTCGAAGACAGCTGACGTTTTGACGACCAGCCAATCCGAAGCTGACGAAAAACGCGGTCGCGATATGCGCAAAAATGAAGAAAATCTCGGTAAGCTTGCCCGGCAATTGGACAAGGCGCGTGGCCGTTGCGCTGACGGAGATCAGGACGCCTGTGCCAAGGCGGCCGAGATTAGCGCGCAGATTGACGAAGTGCAGGACCGCCCGCGGTAAATTCCTGCCGCCAAATGGCTAGAATTGTCGACAAACGACTGGCTAGACATAAACTCCGCATCTTGTCGAACGAGCCAATCGTTGGTCGAACTTAACTACCCTGCCGACAGCGCCTGCCGCAAACGTTCTTCAAGACCACAGACGGGAAAAAGCCCGCGGGTTTAGTTGGAGGCTTCATGTTTGGCGTAAATTTCCGGCTGGCGCTGTTGGTGACAGCGGCGAGCGCCGTGGCCATGCCCGGTATTGTCTATGCAAATGAGGTGGCTGGTAACGCAGCACCCATATCTGCAAAGTCAGGTGAGCGGCGTTTTACGCCAGATTTTTTCACGACCTTTGCGCCAGTGACTGCTTTGGACATGGTGAAACGTATTCCCGGTTTTTCTGTCAATGATGGTGACGGGCGTCGCGGCTTCGGTGAAAATGCTGGCAACGTATTGATTGATGGCGATCGTCCGTCCACCAAATCGGACGATATCTTTACAATCTTGTCGCGCATACCCGCCAGTCAAGTGGAAAATATTATATTGTCGGAACAAGCAGGAGCAGACACCGAAACGCAAGGGCAGGGACAAGTTGTCAATATTGTGCGCAAACGTACTGCGAAGGTCAACGGGACGTATGAAGCCAATATCGTTGCTGGAACCCGTTACGGGTTCCAGCCTTCGGTCAACGCATCGGCAACATTGCGCCGTGGCGATACCAGCTACGAATTGAACCTGTCGTCTTACTCCGAACGTGTATATGGCTTTGGCCCAGAAGATTTTAAAACCGGGATAGGAGCGCTTATCGAACGGCGGTTTTATTCCGGGAAAGGCGGCTTTGACCAAGCTGCGCTAGGCGGCGCCATCAAGACTAGATTAGGCGACACGAAAGTAAACCTGAATGGACAGGTGCGCTGGAGCGACGGTTTCGACATCCGTGATGGTCTTTACTTCAACAATATCGGGACAGGCACCGGAAGTGAACTTCTGTTGCGTGGCGGGCCCGTGAGCGACACCAATTATGAGCTGGGCGGCGATGTCGAGTTTTCCCTGCTGCCAAAGACCAACACCAAGATTGTCGCGCTTTATCGCTCGGCGAAGGAAAGCAACGACAGCAGCATTGAGGTGACGCGGGCAGGGCAGCCGGTAACCCTTTTTGAAACACGAAGCCGGAACAGGCCCAAAGAAGCCGTCCTGCGCATGCAAAACGACTGGAGTGGTTTAGGCAGGCACGCGATCCAGTTTGGGGCTGAGGTTGCATACAATCGCCTTGATGCGCGTTTCAGTGTCGCCAACTCCGTTGCGGGTGCAGTGACAAACTTCCCGGGGTCAAACGTCCTCGTGGAGGAAACCCGGATCGAACCCTTTGTAAGCGATGTTTGGACTGTTGGACCATCTTGGAAAATTGAGGCTGGCGCCATTACAGAATTCTCTAAACTTACGTTGTCTGGTGATAGCGCTGCCGCGCGCAGCTTTGCATTTATAAAACCACGGGCAATTGCGACATGGACGATTAACCCGCAAACGACTCTGGAATTGCGCGCCGAACGCCAGGTGGCGCAGTTGGATTTCAACGAATTTGCAACGTCGGTTGATGTCACCGTTGGCAATCAGGTCGATGCAGGTAACGCGGATCTCGTGCCTGAAAAGACCACGACGTTTTCGGCGCTGATCCGGCACAAATTTCTGGAACGCGGCAGCATTCAGCTGCGTGGTGAATATCAAAGCGTGACAGATACCCAGGATCTGGTCCCTATTACCCAACGCGATTCTGCGGGTAACGTCACTGCGCAATTCGACGGCACGGGCAATATCGGCAAAAGCAGCAGGTGGAATGGTGAACTTGAAATTACATTGCCACTGGACTGGTTGACCAAGCCCGCCGGCTTTAGTGGTGTCGAGGTGCGTTACGTCGGGCATTATCACGGGAGCCGCGTCACGGACCCCGTAACTGGCTTTAACCGGCGTATGTCAAACCGCCCGTTATGGCATCAGCAATGGGACGTTCGGTATGACGTTACGGATCTGGGGCTGGTCTATGGCGCGTCTTTCAGCGTGCAAGAATCCAATTATGCGTATTTTTTCAATGAGACTAGGCGTCAGACCGATGGCACGAGAACGGCATTGTTCATTGAATATTCGAAGTTCAAGCTGGGCACCATTAAGCTTCAGGTAATTGACATGCCAGGGTTCCACAGGGATCGCTTTATCTACAGCGGAACCCGCGCTTCGAACAATCTAGCCCAAATCGTTAACCGCGAGCGCCACCTTGATCCACTTCTGCAACTGACATTATCCGGAAAGTTTTGACGCTTTTTTAGCCGAGTCATTCGCCAACAAAAAACCCGCCGGAATTGCCTCCGGCGGGTTTTTGTTATGTGCTTACCTGAACGATCAGTCGTTCAGATATTCGCCAGCGTCAGCGTCCGTGCCATGGGTCTCACCGGTAACGGCGCCCAATGGATCATCGCCGATGGCCGCTTCAGGACCCTGAGCCAATTCGGCAGCATGCTCTTCAGCCGCAGTTTCCGGCGCAATCAGGCTTTCCTGAAGCTTCTTGTAGCTTGCACGAAGGGCGACATCACGGCTTGTCGCTGCGATCCGCATGCGGTTCATCGCAGAGCCAGTACCCGCAGGAATGAGGCGACCAACGATGACATTTTCCTTCAATCCGGTCAGAATGTCCTTCTTACCTTCCACAGCGGCCTGTGTGAGGACGCGTGTGGTTTCTTGGAAGGATGCAGCCGAGATGAACGAACGTGTCTGCAACGAAGCCTTTGTGATACCGAGCAGAACAGGCTTACCAGTTGCAGGTGCTTGACCCTTGGTGAGCTTTACATTGATTGCATCCATTTCTTCGCGGTCAACCTGTTCACCAGGAAGCAGGGTTGTGTCGCCGCCAAAGGTTATTTCAACTTTCTGCAGCATCTGACGAACGATCGTTTCGATGTGCTTGTCGTTGATCTTCACGCCTTGCAGACGATACACTTCTTGGATTTCGGCAACCAGATATTCGGCCAACGCTTCAATGCCCATGACTTCAAGAATGTCATGCGGATTTGGCGAACCAGCGATCAGATTGTCGCCCTTACGGACGAAATCGCCTTCCTGAACGTCGAGAACCTTGGACTTCTGGATCAAATACTCGATGCGATCGCCTTCTTCCGGAACAATCGCGATCTTGCGCTTTGCCTTGTAATCACGGACGAACTCGACGCGGCCCGAGATTTTGGCAATGATCGCATTGTCCTTTGGAATGCGTGCTTCGAACAACTCGGCAACGCGTGGCAGACCACCGGTGATGTCGCGGGTCTTGGCAGATTCACGGGTCACACGGGCAAGAACGTCACCGGCCTGAACCGTTGCACCATCTTCAACCGAAAGCATTGTGCCAACGCCTAGAAGATAACGCGCAGCTTCGCCGCTATCATCGTCCAGCAAGGTAATGCGTGGGCGAAGATCCTCCTTCTTGGTGCGGCTTCCCGCACGGTCTTCGATAACGACGCGCTGGGCGATACCAGTTGCTTCGTCGGTTTGCTCGGTCAGCGTCTTGCCGTCGATGAGGTCCTGATATTTCACAATGCCCGATTTTTCGGTGATGATCGGCATGGTGAATGGATCCCATTCTGCCAAGCGGTCACCAACGCTGACTTCAGCGCCATCCGGGAACGCCAGCGTCGCACCATAAGGCAGACGGTGGATTTCCATTTCACGGCCGTCCTTGTCAACGATGATCAATTCACCGTTACGCGCCATTGCCAAACGCTTCTTACGTTTGTCGACGATGCTTGGCAGATCGCGATACATGACCTTACCAGATGCGGTTGCATCGAGGTTGGACTGTTCGTTCAACTGCGCTGCGCCGCCGATGTGGAAGGTACGCATGGTCAACTGAGTGCCTGGCTCACCAATGGACTGGGCAGCAATAACGCCAACCGCTTCACCGATGTTTACAGGCGTACCGCGGGCAAGGTCACGCCCGTAGCAGGTACCGCAAACTCCGACTTTGGATTCGCACACCAGCGGCGACCGGATCTTCAAAGCTTGAAGACCTGTTTCCTCCATCGCGACAACCATTGGCTCGTCGAGCAAGGTTCCCGATGGGATCAACACCTTACCATCCAGACCGTTGATGTCTTCGGCTGTTGTACGGCCAAGGACACGTTCACCAAGCGATGCGATGGTTGAACCACCCTGAACGATCGAGCGCATTTCCAAGGCACGTTCGGTTCCGCAATCGACTTCAACAATGGTGCAATCCTGCGATACATCCACCAGACGGCGCGTCAGATAGCCTGAGTTTGCAGTCTTGAGCGCTGTATCGGCCAGACCCTTACGGGCACCGTGGGTCGAGTTGAAGTACTCGAGAACGGTCAGACCTTCCTTAAAGTTCGAGATAATCGGCGTTTCGATGATCTCGCCCGAAGGCTTGGCCATCAGACCACGCATACCGGCAAGCTGCTTCATCTGCGCTGGCGAACCACGCGCACCGGAGTGGCTCATCATATAAACCGAGTTGACCGGCAATTCACGGCCATGCTCGTCCAATGGCGAAGCCTTCAGCTTGTCCATCATCGCGTTGGCAACCTTGTCACCACATGTGGACCATGCGTCGATCACCTTGTTGTACTTTTCCTGCTGCGTGATCAGACCGTCCTGATATTGCTGCTCGAAATCGGCAACAATCGCCTTGGTTTCGGCAACCATTTCGGTCTTTTCTTCCGGAATGATCATGTCGTCCTTACCGAACGAAATACCGGCCTTGAACGCATATTTGAAGCCAAGCGACATGATCGCATCTGCGAACAATACCGTGTCTTTCTGACCGGTGTGGCGGTAAACCTGATCGATAACGTCACCGATTTCCTTCTTCGTCAGGAGGCGGTTTACGGTTTCGAACGGCACGCGGTGGCTCTTTGGAAGCGTTTCCGCAAGCAACATGCGGCCTGGCGTTGTGTCAAAGCGAACCATACGTTCGACGCCATCTTCACCGGTCTGAGGTACGCGGGCGATGATCTTGGAGTGCAGCGTGACCGCACCCACTTCAAGCGCCTGATGTACTTCAGCCATGTCGGACAGCATCATGCCTTCGCCGGGCTCGCCGCGGCGATCCATCGAAAGATAATAGAGACCCAGCACCATGTCCTGTGAAGGAACGATAATAGGCTTACCATTTGCCGGCGAGAGGATGTTGTTGGTGGACATCATCAAAACGCGTGCTTCCAGCTGTGCCTCAAGGCTCAATGGAACGTGGACAGCCATTTGGTCACCATCGAAGTCGGCGTTGAATGCCGAGCAAACGAGCGGGTGAAGCTGGATAGCCTTGCCTTCAATCAGGACAGGCTCAAATGCCTGAATTCCTAAACGGTGAAGCGTCGGCGCGCGGTTCAGCAACACGGGATGCTCGCGGATAACCTCGTCGAGGATGTCCCAAACTTCCTTCCGCTCCTTTTCCACCCACTTCTTGGCTTGCTTCAGGGTCATCGAAAGACCCTTTGCATCCAGACGCGAGTAGATGAACGGCTTGAACAGCTCGAGCGCCATTTTCTTTGGCAGACCGCACTGATGCTGTTTTAGTTCTGGACCCGTCACGATAACTGAACGACCCGAATAATCGACGCGCTTGCCCAAAAGGTTCTGACGGAAGCGGCCCTGCTTGCCCTTGAGCATGTCGGACAGCGACTTCAGCGGACGCTTGTTGGCGCCAGTGATCGTACGACCGCGACGGCCATTGTCGAACAAGGCGTCAACGGCTTCCTGCAACATACGCTTTTCGTTGCGGACGATGATGTCCGGCGCGCGCAGTTCGATCAGGCGCTTCAAGCGGTTGTTACGGTTGATCACACGGCGATAGAGATCGTTCAGGTCGGACGTTGCGAAACGGCCACCATCTAGTGGCACAAGCGGGCGCAATTCTGGTGGAATGACGGGAATAACGTCCAGGATCATCCACTCGGGCTTGTTGCCTGAATCGATGAAGCTTTCGACGACCTTCAAACGCTTGATGATCTTCTTTGGCTTGAGCTCGGACTTGGTAACAGCAAGCTCGTCGAGCAGGTCGGTACGTTCCTGTTCAAGGTCGAGGTCCATCAACATAGTCTTGACGGCTTCGGCGCCAATCGACGCGGTAAAAGCGTCTTCGCCATATTCGTCCTGCGCGTCGAGCAATTCGTCTTCTGACAACAACTGGAACTTCTCAAGCGCGGTCAGGCCAGGCTCGGTAACGATATAGTTTTCAAAATACAGCACGCGCTCAAGCTGCTTCAACTGCATATCAAGCAACAGGCCGATGCGCGATGGAAGCGACTTCAGGAACCAGATATGGGCTACAGGCGCAGCAAGCTCGATATGGCCCATACGCTCGCGGCGCACCTTGGTGACCGTAACTTCAACGCCGCACTTTTCGCAGACGACGCCCTTGTACTTCATGCGCTTGTACTTGCCGCACAGGCACTCATAGTCCTTTACTGGGCCAAAGATGCGGGCGCAGAACAGGCCGTCACGCTCTGGTTTGAACGTACGGTAGTTAATGGTTTCAGGCTTTTTGATTTCGCCAAAAGACCAGCTGCGGATTTTTTCCGGTGACGCAATCCCGATCTGGATCTGGTCAAAGGTTTCAACCTTGGCGACGGGATTGTTGAATTTCGATAGTTCGTTCATATTCATTTCCTCATTGGGCATGCGCCCATGAAAACCAAAGGGCAGCGGCAGGGGGCGGACCGAAATCCGCCCATCTCTGCGTTATTCCGCTGCCTCGGCAAAGCCCTCGTCACCTTCGACCAGATCGTGCGCTTTCAGATCTACATTGAGACCCAATGAACGCATTTCCTTGACCAGAACGTTGAAGCTTTCGGGGATACCGGCTTCAAAGCTATCGTCACCCTTGACGATCGCTTCATAGACCTTGGTACGACCGATCACGTCATCCGATTTGACCGTCAGCATTTCCTGCAAGGTATAAGCGGCGCCATATGCCTGAAGTGCCCAGCACTCCATTTCGCCAAAACGCTGACCACCGAATTGTGCCTTACCACCAAGTGGCTGCTGCGTAACAAGACTGTACGGTCCGATGGAGCGTGCATGGATCTTGTCATCAACAAGGTGATGCAATTTTAGCATGTAGATGATGCCAACCGTGACCTTGCGGTCAAACTTGTCGCCGGTGCGTCCGTCAAACAGGTCGGATTGACCCGAACCATCAAGTCCAGCGAGTTGAAGCATCGTCGTCACGTCGGCTTCACGGGCACCGTCAAAGACAGGTGTGCCCATGGGGACGCCCGTTATGACATTGCCAGCAAGCTCGATGATGTCCGCATCGCTGCGGCCGTTGATTTCGGCTGCATAATTATCGCCATAGGCCTTGACCAGACGTTCGCGCACCACCGCTGGCGGTGCTGCTGCTTCGGGGTTCGGGTTTGCGTGGCGCCACTCTTCGAGAGCTTCACCAATCTGCATTCCAAGACCACGGGCAGCCCAGCCCAAATGGGTTTCGAAAATTTGACCAACGTTCATACGCGACGGCACGCCCAAAGGATTGAGCACGATGTCGACGGGTGTTCCATCGGCAAGGAACGGCATGTCTTCTTGCGGAAGGATCCGCGAGATGACGCCCTTGTTTCCGTGACGTCCCGCCATCTTGTCGCCTGGCTGAAGCTTGCGCTTGACCGCGACGAATACCTTGACCATCTTGAGCACGCCAGGGGCCAGCTCATCGCCACGCTCCAGCTTCTCACGACGGTCTTCGAACTTCTCGACGATCAGCTTGACGGCATCGTCATACTGTACCTTGACGGCTTCAAGATCGCCTTGAACCTTGTCGTCGGCAACGGCGATTTTCCACCATTCATGGCGCTCGACTTCACCGAGATTTTCCTCAGTGATCTTGTCGCCCTTCTTGATGCCCTTTGGCGCTGCTGCTGCAGTTTGGCCAATGAGCATGTCTTTCAGGCGGTTGTAAGTTGCGCGGTTCAAAATCGAACGTTCATCTTCGCGGTCCTTTGCGAGACGCTCGATTTCTTCACGTTCGATAGCCATGGCACGTTCGTCTTTGTCGATGCCGTGACGGTTGAAAACGCGCACTTCGACAACCGTTCCAGCAACGCCTGGCGAGAGACGCAGCGACGTATCGCGCACGTCACTTGCCTTTTCGCCGAAGATGGCGCGCAGCAGCTTTTCTTCCGGTGTCATCGGGCTTTCGCCCTTCGGCGTGATCTTGCCGACCAGAATGTCGCCTGGATGCACTTCAGCACCAATGTACACAATGCCAGCTTCATCAAGGCTGCGAAGCGCTTCTTCACCTACGTTTGGAATATCGCGGGTGATGTCTTCAGGTCCAAGCTTTGTGTCGCGGGCCATGACTTCGAATTCTTCGATATGGACCGAGGTAAACACGTCGTCCTTGACGATGCGTTCCGAAATCAGGATCGAATCTTCGTAGTTGTACCCGTTCCATGGCATAAACGCGACGAGGCTGTTCTTGCCCAGTGCGAGTTCGCCCAATTCGGTCGAGGGACCATCTGCAATGATGTCCCCAGCTTCGATAACGTCGCCAACCTTCACCAATGGCTTCTGGTTGATGCACGTATTCTGGTTCGAGCGCTGGAATTTCTGGAGCGTGTAGATGTCGACGCCCGATTTGCCAGGCTCAACATCGCCAGTGACGCGAACCACGATACGTGTTGCATCGACCTGGTCGACGATCCCCGTACGGCGTGCGCCAATGGCAGCGCCTGAATCACGGGCAACGGTCTCTTCCATGCCCGTGCCGACAAACGGCGCTTCTGCGCGCAGCAGAGGCACAGCCTGACGTTGCATGTTGGAACCCATCAATGCACGGTTGGCGTCATCGTTTTCCAGAAACGGGATCAGCGACGCCGCAACCGAAACCAGCTGCTTTGGCGAAACGTCCATCAACGTAATCTGGTCACGCGGTGCCATCAGGAATTCGCCTGCTTCACGCGACGAAATCAAGTCTTCGGCAAAGCTGCCATCGGCGTTCAATTCGGCATTGGCCTGCGCGATGGTGTTCTTTTGCTCTTCCATAGCGGAGAGATAAACCACGTCGTCGGTGACTTTATTGTCCACTACCTTGCGGTATGGCGTTTCGATAAAGCCATATTTATTCACGCGGCTGAAGCTTGCGAGCGAGTTGATCAGGCCGATGTTCGGACCTTCTGGCGTTTCGATCGGGCAGATACGGCCATAATGGGTCGGGTGAACGTCGCGGACTTCGAAACCAGCGCGCTCACGCGTCAGACCGCCTGGTCCAAGTGCTGAAACGCGACGCTTGTGGGTGACTTCCGACAATGGGTTGGTCTGATCCATGAACTGCGAGAGCTGCGACGAACCGAAGAATTCGCGCACGGCCGCAACCGCTGGCTTTGCGTTAATCAGGTCGTTTGGCATCACAGTCGAAACATCGACCGAGCTCATACGCTCCTTCACGGCGCGCTCCATACGGAGCAAGCCGACGCGATACTGGTTTTCCAGCAATTCGCCAACCGAACGAACCCGGCGGTTGCCGAGGTTATCGATATCGTCGATTTCGCCCTTGCCGTCCTTGAGATTCACCAGCTCCTTGACCACGGCGAGGATATCTTCCGTGCGCAGGGTGGTGAGCGTATCCTCAACGTCAAGGTTCAAACGCATGTTCAACTTCACGCGGCCAACGGCGCTGAGGTCGTAACGGTCGGCGTCGAAGAACAGGCCAGCGAACAGGGCTTCCGCTGTTTCGCGGGTTGGCGGCTCGCCAGGACGCATCACGCGGTAAATGGCATCAAGCGCCATGTCCCGGTTCTCGGCCTTGTCGGCCTTCAGCGTGTTGCGCATCCAGGCGCCAGTGATGACATGGTCGATGTCGAGTAGCTCGATGCTGTCGATACCGGCCTTGTCCAGCGCATCGAGATTTTCGGCGGTGATTTCGTCACCAGCCTCTACATAGATGCGTCCGGTCTTTTCATCGATCAGATCGAAAGCCGAATAACGGCCGAAGATTTCCTCGGTCGGGATCAGCAAATGGGTCAGACCGTCCTTGACTGCCTTGTTGGCAGCACGCGGGGTAACCTTGGTTCCGGCAGGGAACACAACTTCGCCGGTTTTTGCATCAACGATGTCGAACATCGGCTTTGAAGCGCGCCATTGTTCCGCATTGAACGGAATCTTCCATCCACCCTTGCCGCGCTCGAATGTCACCCGGTCATAGAAGTGACCCAGAATTTCTTCGTCGTTCAGGCCAAGCGAATAGAGCAATGTTGTAACGGGCAGCTTGCGCTTGCGGTCGATACGGACGTTGACGATATCCTTGGCGTCAAATTCAAAGTCGAGCCACGAACCGCGATACGGAATGACGCGCGCGGCAAACAGATATTTGCCGCTGCTGTGCGTCTTGCCGCGGTCATGGTCGAACAACACGCCTGGCGAACGGTGCATCTGCGATACGATAACGCGCTCTGTACCGTTGATGAAGAAGGTGCCGTTGTGCGTCATGAGCGGCATGTCGCCCATGTACACGTCCTGCTCCTTGATATCGAGGACGGAACGCGCTTCGGTGTCGGGGTCAACCTCGAACACGATCAACCGCAACGTCACTTTCATCTGCGCCGCATAAGTAATCCCGCGCTGACGGCATTCTTCAACGTCATATTTCGGATCTTCCAACTCGTAATGCACGAAGTCGAGTTCCGAAGTGCCCGCAAAATCCTTAACCGGAAAAACGCTGCGCAGCGTCTTTTCGAGGCCCGATACGTAACCGATCGACGGATCCGAACGCAGGAACTGTTCATAGCTCTCGCGCTGAACCTCAATGAGGTTAGGCATGTCGATGACTTCGTGGATATTACCAAAGATTTTGCGGATACGCTTTTGACGCGAGAGTGTCGCTGGAGCGGGACGTGATGCCATAAGGTGCGTTGCCTCAATTAGAAATGTCAGGCGCAGGAAGACTTCCCACTAGCTAGGGCCACAAGACAAGAAAAGGCCGCAAGACGATGTCCCCGGATTCGGGTCCTGCCGTGCAGCCGTTTCGCGTATGTGAAACCCATGTCCATCAATGCGTTAGCCAAGTTGCGCGACGACAAGGCTGTTCCCGATGGTGTGGATGTTGAAACCCATATAGGCCGCGGTTTACCAAGCGTCAAGCCTGTCCTGAGCCTGACGAAAGGAGATGCGCGGCACCGAAATGGAGTTAAACCAACCGCGAAAGGTCACACGAAACTCTCACCTAAACCGATGCGCAAAGCGTACAGTGGTTGTTGAGCATGCCCCGATCAGCCAGAGGGGAGCGTTAACCGATGTCGGCCAGGATGGTGACAGAATGAATTCTACATTCCAAGTGTCTTGTTGGGGTCGCCACGAACTGCTCAACTCAGCCCCTCCTCAAAGCCTCCGTCTTATGCGCAGCCGTTTTTCCTTCATCGGTTTCCACAATATATTGAGGTTTATTCTTGGACGCGGCGACCTTGCGGCCCCTGATTTGCGTCGGGCTGGTCTGCTCATTCACCACCTTGCATGCGCGGTGCTGCCGTGCGAATTCCAGCTTAACTAGTCGCCAGCTTTGGGTTTGCTTTGCTTTGATGTCTTGTCAGCCATATCGTGTCTCCTTTGCCAGTATACCCAACACGTAGGGCCATGACGCCTCTCGTTGTCCTACGGGCATTCCGCCAAGCTTGAAGGGGCGGGGCGGCCCTGCTAGGGGCGCTGGCATGACCGAACTCTCTCTCATCCGTAATTTTTCTATCATCGCGCACATTGACCACGGAAAGTCGACCCTTGCGGATCGGCTGATCCAGCAAACCGGCGGGCTGACGGCGCGAGAGATGACGAGCCAGGTCCTCGATAATATGGACATCGAGAAAGAGCGCGGCATCACCATCAAGGCGCAGACCGTGCGGCTGGATTACACCGCGAAAGACGGTGTTACCTATCAATTGAACCTCATGGACACGCCGGGTCATGTTGACTTTGCCTATGAAGTCAGCCGAAGTCTTGCCGCATGCGAAGGCGCGTTGCTCGTCGTTGACGCCGCGCAAGGGGTCGAGGCGCAAACGCTCGCCAATGTCTACCAGTCGATCGAGCATGACCATGAAATCGTGCCCGTCATCAACAAGATCGATCTTCCCGCCGCCGAAGTCGACAAGGTGAAGGCCGAGATCGAGGAAATCATCGGCTTGCCCGCCGATAACGCGGTGCTGACCAGCGCCAAGTCCGGCATCGGCATTGACGAAGTGCTTGAGGCTGTCGTCACCCGAATCCCCCCGCCAAAGGGCGACCGCAACGCGCCCCTGAAGGCGATGCTCGTCGATAGCTGGTACGACCCCTATCTCGGCGTCGTCATCCTGATCCGGGTCATCGACGGCGTGATCAAAAAGGGCCAGGAAATCCAGTTCATGGCCGCCGGCACTAAGCATCTGGTCGACCGCGTCGGTTGCATGCGGCCAAAGCTTGAGATCCTGAGCGAAATCGCGGCTGGTGAAGTCGGCATCATCACCGCGCAGATCAAGGAGGTCGCTCAGACCCGCGTCGGCGACACCATTACCGATGCCAAGCGCCCCGCCGCCGAAGCCTTGCCCGGGTTCAAGGAAGTGCAGCCTGTTGTGTTCTGCGGCCTGTTCCCGACCGACGCCGCCGATTTTGAGAAGCTGCGCGAAAGCATCAGCAAGCTTCGCCTTAACGACGCATCGTTCAGCTTCGAAACCGAAAGCAGCGCGGCGTTGGGCTTTGGCTTTCGCTGCGGCTTCCTTGGGCTGCTACACCTTGAGATCATTCAGGAGCGCCTGACGCGCGAGTTCGACCTTGACCTCATCACCACCGCGCCGTCTGTGGTCTACAAGTTGAAGCTCAGCCGGTCAAAGACAGACGACGCGCGCGACATGGAACTGCACAACCCCGCCGACATGCCCGACGTCAACCGCATTGACGAAATTCAGGAGCCATGGATCGAGGCGACGATTTACTGCCCCGATGAATATCTGGGCTCCATCCTGAAACTGTGCCAGGATCGGCGCGGCATTCAGAAGCAGCTCACTTATGTGGGCGGCCGCGCGCAATTGGTGTATGAACTTCCGCTCAACGAAGTGGTGTTCGACTTTTACGACCGGCTGAAAAGCATTAGCAGGGGCTATGCGTCGTTCGACTATCACCAGATCGGCCACCGCGAAGGCGACCTTGTGAAGATGAGCATCATGGTCAATGGAGACGCGGTCGATGCGCTCAGCATGATCGTTCACCGCGGCACCGCAGAATCGCGCGGCCGGGGCATGTGCGAGCGCCTAAAGGACCTGATCCCGCGCCATTTGTTCAAGATACCCATTCAGGCCGCGATCGGCGGCAAGGTCATTGCCCGCGAAACCATCGCCGCGATGCGCAAGGACGTAACCGCCAAATGCTACGGCGGCGACATAAGCCGCAAGAAAAAGCTGCTGGAAAAGCAGAAAAAGGGCAAGGCCCGGATGCGGGAATA
Source organism: Sphingomonadales bacterium (assembly GCA_038217195.1). Lineage (GTDB taxonomy): Bacteria > Pseudomonadota > Alphaproteobacteria > Sphingomonadales > Sphingomonadaceae > Sphingorhabdus_B. The sequence continues at coordinate 80,565 of JBBQPQ010000002.1, forward strand.
TGGCAATGTGAGCATCCCGCAGGAGGCGTTTATTGCGGCGCTTAGGATGGGTGAGGAGTAGTTATTTGGCCAGAGCGCGATTGGGGTTTTTGCTTTTGGTTTTGGCCAGTGCAGGTGGTTGCGCACCAGCGATGGAGACGGCGACGATGACACCATTAGTGGCAAAGCGGCTCATGGTGTGGGAGGATCTGCTCTCGCGGCCAAAGCCAGCGCCTGATGCGACGATTGCCTATGGCGCGGACCCCCTGCAGCTGGTCGATCTGTGGCAGCCTTCGGCGGCAAAGTTCGGGCGCCGGCCGCATCCGGCGGTGGTGATGATTCATGGCGGATGCTGGCAGACCGGGATTGCCGAGCGCGATATCATGAACTGGATTGCCGATGATCTGCGGTCTCATGGTGTGGGTGTCTGGAACATCGAATATCGCGGCGTGGACCGAGGCGGCGGCTATCCCGGCACCTATATGGATGTGGGCGCGGCAGCGGATTTGTTTGTAGCGAAGCGCGCGGAATATGGCTTCAAGAAAAGTGCGCCGTTGGTGGTGATCGGGCATTCAGCTGGCGGGCATCTGGCTTTGTGGTTGGCGCGGCGTCCGGCGTTGGCGAAGGGGGACGCGCTCAGGGGTGCCAATCCGGCACGGTTCGATCTGGCGATTTCTCAAGGGGGGCTGCCTGATTTGCGTGCGCAAACAACCTTGGTCGATCACGGTTGCGGTACCGAGAGCGCATCTGCAATGGCTGGGGGCGAGTTCAGCCGCGTTTCGCCTCCGGACATGGCCAAGGGGCGCGCCCGCGAGTTGCAGTTCAACAATGAACTGGACAGCATTGCGCCACCTGCCATTGGAAAGGCCTATGGCGCTGAAATGATCGTGACCGCAGGCGAGGGTCATGCCGAGCTCATCGCGCCCGAGACCATCTCTTGGGGCAAGCAGCGCGCGGAGATATTGAGGGCGTTTGGGTTATGAACTTGGCGCAAGCGCAGGCGATGGATGCGGATGACTCGTTGGCCGGATATCGCGCGCAGTTTCTATGCCCGGATGGCGTGATCTATCTCGATGGCAATTCGCTTGGGCAGTTGCCGCTGGCGACCATGGAAGCAAGCGCGCAAGCGATTAGCGCGGCTTGGGGCAAGCGGCTGATCCGTGGCTGGAACGAGGGCTGGATCGATGCGCCGCAGCGCGTTGGCGCCATGATTGCGCCGCTGATCGGGGTGGATGCGGACGAAGTGATCTCAGCGGATTCGACATCGGTCAATCTGTACAAGCTGATGGTCGCGGCGCTTCGGCTCAATCCAAAGCGCAATGTCGTCGTGAGCGAGGCTGGGAATTTTCCGACCGACCTGCATATTGCCGAAGGTGCAGTCGCTGCGGTCGCAGGGGCGAAGTTGCGCGTGGTCGAGCGCGATGCACTGGCGGATGCGCTGGGCGAGGACACGGCGCTGCTGCTCCTCACGCATGTACATTACAAGACCGCCACGCGCTTCGACATGGCGGCATGGACGCAAAAGGCGCATGATGCTGGCGCGCTTGTCTGTTGGGACCTGAGCCACAGTGCAGGAGCGGTCTCAGTCGAGCTGAACGCATCGGGCGCTGATCTCGCGGTGGGATGCGGGTATAAATATCTGAATGGCGGGCCGGGTGCGCCAGCGTTTCTCTTCGTCGCCAAACGCTGGCAGGAGCGCCTGCACAACCCGCTGTCGGGCTGGATGGGCCATGCCGCACCCTTCGCATTTGCCGATGGATATGAGGCTGCGGAGGGGATGAAACGCTGGCTGACGGGCACGCCCTCGGTGCTTGGCCTGGTTGCGCTCGAAAGCGGGCTAAAGCTTTGGGCGGACATCGATATCCGCGCGGTGGAGGCCAAGTCGGCGGCCTTGTGGGATATCTTTCATGCGGCTGGCATGGCGGCAGGGCTGGAATGTGTGACGCCAAGCGCCCCAAGCGAACGTGGCAGTCACATCAGCTTCCGCCACCCTCAAGCCTATGAAATCGTGCAAGCGCTCATCGCGCGCGGAGTTATTGGCGATTTCCGCGATCCCGACATCATGCGCTTTGGCCTGACGCCGCTGATGCTCGGCCATGCCGATATCTGGCAGGCAGGCGAGCATCTGCGCAACATCGTCGAAAGCGGCGAATATCGCAGGCCGGAATTTGCCGTGCGCCGTGCGGTAACCTGACGCTAGGCCAGTCCGGTAATTTCAAATGCTCCGCTCGAAAAATTGAACGCTTTAGATGTCGGAGCCAGTTTGCAGGGGCTTGCCATAACGCGGTTCTTGACCGCCTCGTAAGTCTCGCCGCTGGCGATGATCACGGAACGATTCCGGTCGCCTGCATCGCACAAGGCCGCCGCCACCGCGATCGGCGGCCCAACGATCGTGAGGTTCTGGAATTGCGAATGACCGAGATTGGCGCGCAGCAACCGCCCGCTGGCTATTCCAGCCCGATAGTAAATCCCCGCGAGTTGCGGGTTCAGCGAAATCCAGTAATCGCGGATATCGACAAAGGCGCGCTTCATATCGAGCGCGGCTTCAACGGCGGCCAGTTCGTGATCGGGTTGCGGCCGTGGCACGTTGAAGCGAAGCAACGCGCCGTCGCCCATATAATTGTCGAGCGTCGCACCCCTGCGGAATGCCGCCTCGCACATGGTTTCGAAATACTCGTTGAGCAATTGCAGTGCAAAGCTCGAAGAAAATTCTTTGAATAACAGTGACGACCGCGACAGATCGAAATAGAGCACGGTCCCGTTGCTGCCCGAGCCATCCTCTGCAGGGCCGACCAGCTTCATGAAATCAGGGAGTTTCGATAGCGCCGCAACGCGTTCAGCAATCGGCTGCGCCGTCACAGCCAGCCGCGCGAGGTCGGCATCGGTAAAAGCGGCTTCGCCCTCCTTGCGCAACAGCTGCAGCACGCCAATGATATCACCCTTTTCCCGAAGAGGGGCATTGAGCGTAGTCGAAGGCGCGTAATTCGAAATCGTCTCCGCGGCCTTGAAATGCGTCGTGTCGGTGCCGGTGTTGACCGAAACGAAGCTATCGCCATCGGTGAAGCAGCGGCCGGCGAGGCTTTTCAACGGGATAATCTTCGAACGGAGCCGCTGCGTTTGCGGGCTGAAGGGTTCAATGCACAAGAATGCGAGACCGTGGACGTCGCCTTTGATCCCGGTGACCGGAATGTAGAGCGATCCGCCACTTGCGCCTACTGCCTTCATGAGCGCCTGCAGATCGGCATCGAGTCCTGCTTTTTCGCTCAGCACTGCGCCGCCACCGCGTCCGGCGAGTTCGAGCTGGTTCAGCAACTGGTCGCGCTGGGTTACAATCTGTTCGAGCTGCGAAGAAAGATTGCGCTTTTCGGCTTCGAGTCTGTCTCGCTCGCCCTTTTCCTCATTCTTGACCAGAAAACGGGTAAGGCCGACTAGCACGGCAAGGATACCAAGGCCGCCACCGATGATTCCGATCCAAAGGCTTAAATTGTCCATCTCCGCTCCCCCGATGGCCGTTAGCTGAAGATGTCTGACAGGCAGGATGCCGTCAAGTGCGAACCTTTTACCACTGACAATCGCCGCCACCTCTGCTAGGCGCGCCAAATGCTTAATCTGAACGGTATCACCGTGCGCCTTGGCGGACGCACTATCCTTGACAACGCCACCGCCGCGTTGCCACCTTATGGCCGTGTGGGCCTAATCGGGCGCAATGGCGCTGGCAAATCGACGCTGATGAAAGTGATGATCGGTTCTCTGGAGGCCGATGATGGCAGCATGGAGATGCCCAAGGGCACGCGCATAGGCTATATCGCGCAGGAGGCCCCTGCTGGCGACTCGACGCCGTTCCAAACTGTGCTTGCCGCTGATACCGAGCGCGCGGCGCTGATGATTGAAAGCGAACAGGAAGGGCTTGACCCCGACCGCATGGCCGAAGTGCATGAACGGCTGATTGCGATCGATGCCTATACCGCGCCAGCGCGGGCGTCGCGTATCCTCGTAGGGCTTGGCTTTGACGAAGAGATGCAGGCCAACGCGCTCGACAGCTTTTCAGGCGGCTGGAAAATGCGCGTGGCGCTCGCGTCCTTGTTGTTCTCGCAGCCTGACCTTTTGCTGCTTGACGAGCCGTCAAACCACTTGGATCTGGAAGCCACCTTATGGCTGGAGAATTTTCTGAAGGGCTATCCCGCGATGATGGTCGTGATCAGCCACGAACGCGACCTGCTGAACAATGTTGTCGACCATATCCTGCATTTGGATAATGGTCAGGTGACGCTGTATTCTGGTGGCTATGACTCGTTCGAGCGCCAACGTGCCGAGCGTGCAGCGCAGCTGGCGGCGGCCAAGGCAAGCCAAGATGCGCAACGCGCCAAGCTGCAGGATTATGTGGCCCGCAACTCGGCGCGCGCCTCGACCGCCAAGCAGGCGCAGTCCAGAGCCAAGGCGTTGGCGCGCATGCAGCCGATTGCCGCGATGGCCGAAGATCCGACATTGAGCTTTGACTTCCCAAGCCCGGACGAATTGAAGCCGCCACTGGTGACGCTTGATTTGGCGAGTGTCGGTTATACAGAGGGCAACCCGATACTACAGCGATTGAACTTGCGGATTGACCCCGATGACCGGATCGCGCTGCTTGGGCGCAACGGCAATGGCAAAACGACGCTGGCGCGGTTGTTAGCGGCTCAGTTGACGCCGATGGAAGGGGCGATGAGCTCGTCGGGCAAGATGCGCGTCGGCTATTTTACACAATATCAGGTGGAGGAGCTGGACGGCGATGATACGCCGCTGGAACACATGACCCAGCAGATGAAGGGCGCGAGCCCTGGCGCGGTCCGTGCGCAGCTTGGCCGGTTCGGTTTTTCTGGGGCGAAGGCGACGACCAAGGTCGGCAAGCTTTCGGGTGGTGAACGCGCGCGTCTGGCGCTGGCACTCATTACGCGCGATGCGCCACATATGCTGATCCTTGACGAACCGACGAACCATCTGGACGTCGACGCACGCGAGGCGCTGGTGCAGGCATTGAACGAATATGAGGGCACCGTGGTGCTGGTCAGCCATGACCGCCACATGCTTGAGCTGACGGCCGACCGGCTGGTGCTTGTCGACAACGGGACCGCAACCGAATTTTCGGGCACGATTGAGGATTACACCGACTTCATCCTGGGCAAGGGACCAGCCAAGGAGAAGCTATCCAAGGCCGACCGCAAAGAGGACAAGAAGGCCCAGGCTGCGGCGCGTGAGGCGCAGGCAAAGCTGAAGCGCGACGTCAGCGATGCCGAGGCTGATTTGGCAAAGCTTGAGGTTGTCCTGAGCGCTATCGATCGCGCTATGTTCGACCCCGCTTCAGCAGCGAACGAATATAAGGACCTGACAATGGGCGAATTGTCGCAACGCCGTGGCAAGATCGTCGCCGCGCAGGAAGCCGCCGAAGCCCGCTGGGTTGCAGCAAGCGAGAAGCTGGAAAAGGCTTAAAATAGCCAGGGCTTAATTTGTCGGCTTGGCGCCTTCTTCAACGATTGCGCGCGCCACACGATTGCCGTTGTCCATGATGACTTTCCATTCAGCAACAGTCCGGCAAACTTTTCCCTTTTTAATCAAAGAGCCCGAGACTTCCACTCTGCGGCATTTGATCTTTTGATCAGGATCGGTTGCGGCAGGCGCGGGGCTGACATTCTGCGCAATTGCAGGTGTTGTTAGAAGCGGCATCAACAGCGCGCTGACAAAAATCCAATGACGCATCTAAATATCCCCGGATATTGATCGAAAATCACGTTACCAAAAGAGATAGATCATTGACATGCGTGCCAAGCCTAAAGGCTTCTTATCATCTACCTCTACCCCAAAATAGGGGCGATGCCTGATGACATACACGTAAAGCGGTAATGTGCGCAATGTTGGGTTTGCTGAGACTCTGTTTTTGGTGTCGCCAATCTATCAATCAGACGGCTGGAATGTTGTGGAGAACGCACTGTCAGCTATTGTTGACTTCAACATTCAAAGCGGATGCAATTTCGTGCGCAATATCGTCTGGTCCCTTGTTCGTCGTGTCGATCTCGAAATCATAAACGATGCATTTATGCACGCGGGGGAATTGCCAACGCGACAGGCCAATCAGGCGGTCGCCGCGATTTCGTTCCCGCTTTTCCAAAACGTCGAGAGGCGCATGGATTGCAACGAAGGAGATTGGGACGTTGTGGCAGGCGCCTAAATAGGATTGCTGATCAGTTGCGGAGAGCATGACATCGTCAACTACGCAGTTGTTGCCAGCCTTGGCGAGCGCAGCGACGGAAGCACGCATACCCTCCATCAAGCGCTCAATTTCAACGCCTATATCGATCTCGATTGACGGACGCCCGCCTTCTTCAAATTGCCGAAAGACAATCCCTCGTTCATCGCCCCACAATTGAGGCGCGATCATGTCCAGGAAAGCGTCGCCCGATACATGAAGAAAAGGATCGACGGCGATCCGCTGGAACGCCTTCGCTGCAGACGTCTTTCCTGCACTACCTGCACCATTACGTACGATCACACGTCCGGTCATCATGGTAATTTATGACCAGATGGCGGGTCTGTCTCTCGCAAATTAGCTGAACAGTCCGCAATGTTGTCGGGTCCTGAAAGTCTGCTTTTGTTGCATATTGTCTGTAAGCTGCCCTTCATTTAATCGATGAACAAACGGCAATCGCGATAACAGAATATTGTTGCCTGAATGACCTGAAGTTTGTGAAAAGCGGACAAACAAAAGCCGCCGGTCTTTCAACCGGCGGCCCGTTTACATTGAAGTGAAAGTCTTAGGTGTAACGAACGCGCAAGGTCTGCTTATCCTTACGGCGCATGGTAAATCCGATACCGGCCATGCCGAGCATCATGAACATCCACGTAGCAGGTTCAGGCACCGCGCCGACTGAATATGAGAGATTTTCTAACTTGAAGCCATCCAACTTCTTTAATTTTTCAGGATTATTGAAAGACGCACCAATTAACCAGGTGTTGCCTAAGTTGCCACTTGGGTTGATATTGCGTGTGCTGTTGCCGCTGTTACCATCGCTACCCGAACCATATAGATTATAGCTGGACAGCGATGATAGATTCGCGCCAGTTAAATTAACCGTCGTTGCAAAAGGAGTCCCGGAAATCAGGTATCCGATAGTTGCGTCGGTGTCTCTGAAACCGTGCCAACCGGTATTAAAAGTTGCGGTCGTCAACTCGACCAGCTTGTCAAATTGAATGACAATGAAATCCTTGCGTCCGCTGTTATCAATTGTGTGGGAATCGTCGCCACTGCCGTTTTTAACGCCAATCCCACCATACCAAACACCAAGCTGGGCTTGATATATTTTATTGTTGCTACCAATGGACCAGGCAGTTACTTTAGCGTTCGTGCCTGCTGAAGAAAATGTCAGAGGCGCGCCAGTACCATAGTCACCGCTATATGGGCTAGGACCGCTACCAAACAACACCTCTGCCGCGTTTGCACTGCTGCTAATAGCTGCAGTAACCAAAGCAGCTGCCAACCAAATACTTTTCTTCATTTCACTAGCCCCCGTAAATTTACAAAAAATGGGCGCGGTTGCGCGCTCTCATCAAGAATCGGTCTTAGTGAAATTCCGCAATTTCCGTCAATATTGTTTACCATGACGAAATTCTCGAAATGGGACGCATTTATATGCTGGCCTAAACATGTTTTGTTCGAATTTTTTAGTTGAGAATAAAAATTCGGCTTCTGGAAGGCCGCCGATATGCGTTGTGCATTTCCAGCATTTTTGGCTCAGTCTGTCAGGAACCTTTCTTCCGAATTTGCAGCCTTCATCATTGGAAAACGCGTTGCCACAACCAAGGCTCGCATCAGGATCCACTGTTCATCTGAGCCAGCCGGTTCCCGAGTATTCCATAACATCGGCGGTCTGCTGCGCGATATCTTGCGTAAATTAGCGCGTTACCACATGAAGCGCGAGATCAATTCTGGCGCTAAGACCACCCGAAGTTTCAATACGAGGCTGCTCCACGAAGCGCGGCCCACGTCGCAAATCTATTTCAGGGAAATTTTTCGCGAAACTATCGTAGGCCAGCTGATTTGTTGTCATCGCAGCCACACCGACCAATTTCGGCTTGCTTCTGCAGGGCGTGACAAATCTTAAGCCTGGCCTGATGCGGATATCGCTTCCTTGGCGGCGATAAAACGCGCGTCGCCGACCCCTTGAATGCGGACATAGGATACGCCACGCATCTCTAGCTCGTTCTGGCACAGGTCGAAAAAGCGCTGCCGCTCGATGGCCTCCGCATAGACGCGCAAGCCATCGTCGATGAAGGGCAGGTCGATATCGAGCAGGAGATAGAGGTCGGCAAAACCATCAAAGGTGTTGAAATAGGCTGCGCGGCGATATTCCGTTGCGCGCCCGAACATCATGTCAGACCAGACGGCCGTTATCAGGGGGTCGGTATCAAACAGGACAAAGTCTAAATTCAGATAGGAAGCGCGCCCGGCGGCTGCGCAATTCATGGCGTCCTGAGTCTGGGCGATATGAACCAGCGCACACATGTCGATGTCGGTGCCATGCGCCTCGCAATAGGCACGGCCATATTCGGGCACAACTTCGCAGCCCAATTCAGCTGCGAGCCTGGTTCCGAGCGTCGATTTGCCCGTGCTTTCGGGGCCGTGGAGGCAAATGCGTTTCATGCGCGTTCGGCCTTGCGCCAAGCGATCAGGCCAACAATGGCCAGCACCAAAAACACGGCATATAGTCCGGCGGTCAGATACAATTCTTTCATGATATAAAGAGGGATAGAGATCAAATTGACAACGATCCAAAAATGCCAGTTTTCGACATAGCGCCGTGCCATCAATATCTGTGCCGATATTGACAGCATGGCCACCGCCGCATCCCAATAGGCATAACTCGTGCTGGTATAATGGCCCATGAAGAAACCCCACGCACCAATCATCGCCAATGATCCGACGATCCATTCGGCGTAGCGAAGGCGGGTCAGTGGCCTGACGACAATTTTACCGCTATCCGCCTTGTTCCTGTGCCAGCTCCACCAGCCATACAGATTAACGGCTGCAAAGAAGATTTGTAACCCGGCGTCGCTAAACAGTTTGGCGTCACGGAAAATAACGAAGTACAGCGCTACCATCGCAATCGCGACGGGAAAGTTCCACACCGAACGGCGGATAATCAACAGGATGTTAGCAATGCCAAGCAGAACGGCAATTGATTCAAGCACACTCATATGAGGTGACTTAGCGGTCCCGTCGCCGGACGCAAGCGGGACCGGTTAATGCGGCTGGGTCAGGCTGAATTCGCCGAACGCTGGCCCCTGTCCATGAGTTGCGCCAGCCTCATGGAACAAAATTGCATCGTCGGGGGAGAGGCACCCGTCAATGATGATGCGCGTAATATCCATGGACGCAACCAGATTGACGAGTTTCTGGGCCGGCAAAGCAGGGATGACACTGGCGCGCAACATGCCCACCAGACGCTGATCAAACCGCACTGCATCGACATGATGTACCAAAGGCCACAACGCTGGAACGGCGGCGTAGCCAAAACCGTCAATGCCAACGCTACAGCCCACCCGCCGCCAATTTTGCATCGCACTGCCGATAGCGTTGTTTGCCGCATCGCCACTCGCCGCTGCCAGCAGCACCGTGATATGCGTCCCTTGCGACAGCAGCGACCGCAAAGCCCATGCCATCTTGTTCGACAGGTCAATCTCCACAAAAATGTCGGTTGGGACGGATAGTAGGATTTCCGGTAAATACAGCAACTTGCTGGTTTCCAATATGGATTGCAGGTCAACCACCGACAAAATATTCTGGCTAGGCAAAAAACTATAATGGTCGCATGCCACATATTCAAAGGCCATGACCTGGCTATTGCGCAAATCGACCACTGGCCGTGATGCGATGATCGACGCGCCCGATGATGGGGCATCATCGTCCATGTCGAGCAAAGACAATTGCTCTGGAATATTTGGCATAATGAACTGTGTTAGTAAGAAGCCCTCTTTAACATAGTGTGAACTAAATGGACATCGCCAGATGGACTTGCGCCGAGTTCATGTCTTACCGGACGGCGTAATAAGCAGAACGCCGTTCGTTTGGTTTTTTTGGGAAAAAGCCTGAGATCCATCCTCTGCGTTTTGGATGCGGTTGGATCAATTTTATAACATGGTCGCAAATATTTGACCTTCGCTGCATGCCGTGTAAACCTGCGCAACAGGGAAGAGGAGTGGATGATGGCCAGCAAGGCGGGAACAAGCGACAATTCAAAAACAGCCAAGAATAAAGCGCCAAAGAAGGGCACCCCCTTTTCCGGGATTGCAGGCGCTTTTGACGTTGCCAATGACGCGACCATGGCGCTTGGACCGCTGGCTGGACTTGCGCGGGAGGACTTCATTGGCGCAATTGGCCTGATGCTGCGTCAGACGGCGGCAAACCCTGATAAGGCGTGGAAGGCAACGACGAGCTTTTCCGAAGATGTCGTAAAGATCATGACCGGAAAATCGGACCTTTCGCCTGACCCGAAGGACAAGCGCTTCATGGACCCGGCGTGGACGTTCAACCCGTTTTTCAAGGCAGGCGCGCAATATTATCTCGCGGTGCAAAAAGGCGTGAAAAGCTATATTAAGGATCTTGAACTCGATGCGCTGGAACGCGACCGCGCGAATTTCATCTCGCAGATCATCATCGATGCGATGTCGCCAACCAATACCCTGATTGGAAATCCTACCGCGCAAAAACGGCTGGTGGATTCAGGGGGGCTTAGTCTCGTTAAGGGCCTGAAAAACGCCTATAACGACATGGTCCACAACGATATGATGGTCAGTCAGGTAAATAAAAAGCCGTTCAAGCTGGGCGAGAATGTCGCAACCGCAAAAGGCGCGGTGGTCTATCGCGACGAGCGCTTTGAGCTGATCCAATATGCGCCCACGACAGACAAGATTTTTGCGATCCCGCAGCTGACCATCCCGCCGCAGATCAACAAGATGTATATCAACGATCTGTCCCCTGAAAAATCGATCATCAAATGGCAGACTGACCACGGGATTCAGCCATTCATGATCTCGTGGCGCAACCCGACCGACGAAATGGGCGTCTGGGGCATGGCCGAATATATCGAAAGCTGCATCAAGGCGCTTGATGTCGTGTGCGAGATTACCGGTAGTGAAAAGGTGAACATTTCGGGCGGCTGTTCGGGCGGGCAGACGATGTCGGTTTTGCTGTCGAAACTCTCGGCACTGGGCGACACGCGCGCCAACGCAATCACCATGATGGTGTGCGTGCTTGAACCAAAGCCCGGGGACACTGAAGCGTCGAGCCTTGTGTCGCACAACGGCATCGCGCTTGCCCGGCAACGCGCGCAGAAGAAAGGCGTGATCGAGGGCAGCAGCCTTGCACGCGGCTTTGCGTGGCTTCGGCCAAATGACCTGATCTGGAATTATGTGATCAACAACTATCTGCTTGGTGATGATCCGCCAGCGTTCGACATCCTGTTCTGGAATGCCGACGCGACGAACCTGTCCTCGGCGTTGATGGGTGATTTCCTCGAACTGTTCGAAGCCAACGCTTATGCCAAGCCCGGCACGTTCGACATTGCAGGCCACACCCTCGACCTGAACAAGGTGACGGGTGACCTGTTCATATTGGGCGGGACAACCGACCATATCACGCCATGGCGCGCTTGCTATCGCTCCACCCAATTGTTCGGCAGCAAAAATATCGAATTCATCCTGAGTCAGGCTGGCCATATGCAGGCAATCCTCAACCCGCCGGGTAATCCCAAGGCGAAATACTGGAAGCACTCAAAAGGCAAGACACCTGCCGACGTCGCCGAATGGATGAAGGGCACTGAGGAAGTGGCGGGAAGCTGGTGGCCGCACTGGATGCAATGGCTCCACGCCCGCTCCGGCCCTGAAGTCGCGCCGCCAGCGACGCTCGGCAGCAAAAAGCACCCTGCCATGGAGGCCGCGCCGGGACTGTATGTTTTGGAATGAAACCCAGATAACGCTTTCGTCGGCGTTATGATGAGTTTAAGCCGAACAGGGTAAGGAAACCATATATGACGAAAAATCGTGCGCCGATATTTAGTATGGAAACCGTCGACGGCCGCGTATTGCGGGCGGCGGTCTGGCGTGCATCGAAGCCCACCGGCAGGCTGCCCATATTGTTCTTTAACGGTATTGGCGCAAATATCGAGGCGATGGCGCCGATGGCCGAGCTTTTGGATGACCGCGACTTTATCACCTTCGACATGCCGGGAATTGGCGGCTCGCCCGACCCGGTTGTGCCTTATAACGCCATATTGATGTCGCGGATCGCAGGCCTGTTGCTTGACCGGTTCGAGATGCCAGTCGTCGATGTCATGGGCGTTAGCTGGGGCGGGGCGATGGCGCAGCAATTTGCGCTGCAGAACACCGCACGCACCAACAAGCTCATTCTGGTGGCCACAAGCGCTGGCATGTTGATGGTGCCGGGCAACCCGGCATCGCTCATCAAGATGGCTGACCCACGGCGTTACATTGACCCCGATTTCATGGCGAAGCATTTCAAGACGTTGTATGGTGGCATGGTCGGCAACAAGTCCGAGCATATCGAACGGTTGAAGCCACCGTCGAAGACCGGATATTTCTACCAGTTGATGGCGATGATGGGCTGGACCAGCGCGCCGTTCCTGCCGTTTCTGAAAACCGAGACGCTCATCATGATGGGTGATGATGACCAGATCGTGCCGCTCGCCAATGGCAAGTTTTTGAACTTCCTGCTTCCGAACAGCGAATTGCTTGTCGTTGAAAATGGCGGACATTTGTTCCTGTTGAGCCATGTCGAAGAGAGCATCGCTGCTATCCGCGCGTTCCTGGATCGCGACGTGGGTGAAGTGCGCAAGGCTGCTTAAGCAACAGATTGTTGCCCGTATGCCACAAGTGTTGCGAATCTGGCGGGAAACCGCGATTTTCTTTGGCATTGAATTGTAACATGTCCTAACAGGCAGGGAGCGTTGGCCATGAAAGCTAGCGTGTTCTCCCCCGAGCGGTTCGTCCGCAAAAAAGTCTAAAAGAGGAACATCATGAAATCGATCCATATGCTGCTGGCCGGCGTAGCTGTGCTTGTTGCGCCAACGACGGCTGCGTTCGCTCAAGACGGCGAAGTCCGTACCGAGGAAAAGACAACAACCGACGCTGGCGCCGACGCCTATTCCGACAATGAAATTATCGTGACGGCCACCCGCCGCGACCAGGCTGCACAGGATGTGCCGCTGGCCGTGAGCGTTGTTGGCGGCGAACAGCTTGCCAATGCCGGTGTCGTTGACATTCGCGGCATCCAGCAGCTTGCGCCTTCTTTGAAGACCACCACTGGCCAGTCATCGGCAACCGGCGCGGTTCTTTCGATCCGTGGCATTGGTACCGCCGGCGACAATCCCGGTTTTGAACCTGCCGTTGGAGTATTCATCGACGGTGTTTTCCGTTCGCGTGCCGGCGTAGCACTTGCCGAATTGCCACCGATAGAGCGCGTCGAAGTTTTGCGCGGACCTCAGGGCACATTGTTCGGCCGCAACACGTCGGCAGGTGCATTGAACATCACCACGCAAAAGCCAAAGTTCGAACTTGGCGGATATGTTGAAGGCAGCTACGGCAATCTCAACGAAATCGAAGTCAAGGCGGGCGTTACGGGTCCAGTGACAGAGCAGCTCGCGTTGCGTCTCGACGGTGGCTACCACAAGCGCGACGGTTATATCCGCGATGTCAACAGCGACAACCGTATCAACAATATCGACCGCTATTTTGTCCGCGGTCAGGCATTGTTCGAAAATGAAGACGTCAGCTTTCGCCTGATCGGTGACTATGCCAAGACCGACGAGTCTTGCTGTGGCGCGGTGAATACGCTCAGCGGTCTTTCGATATTCCCTGGCATTGACGCAAGCAGCAGTTCGGCACTGGCGCTGGTTGGCACCAACATCATTCGTGGCTTTGCTGGTGTACCTGCATTTGGCGGCACTGCTGGAACAATTGGCATTCCAAATTACACCCCCGGCAGCCGCGATATGGCAGTCACGCCTGGCCGCGATCTGTCTGAAGCCGTCAAGGAATGGGGCGTGTCGGGCGAGCTTAACTGGGACTTTGGCGGCGCAACGCTGACGTCGATCACGGCCTATCGTGATTGGAAGGCGAAACGGAACCAAGACATTGATTTTTCCGGTCTCGACCGCGCCTATCGCGACAATTACCGCACGACAATCAAGGATTTCACGCAGGAACTGCGTCTGCAGGGCACGGCGTTTAACGACAAGGTCGACTGGCTTGTTGGCGGTTTCTACCTGAATGAAAAACTGACGCTAAACGACACTGTGCGTTTCGGCGCGCAGGCCGACCAATATGTGGATGGCGTCATTCGCGAATTGTCGCGCAGCGCTGCATTGCCTTCCGGTCTGCAATTGTTCGGGACGCTTGGCCCGGCAACGCCTTTATTTGGTCAGGTTGCCCTGGCAACCAACCCGGCATTGGCGGCAGCAGCGGCTGGTAACCCAGCCTTGTTCGGTCTGTTCAACAGCCCGCTGCCACGTACGCCAAATGGTGCGGGTCAGCAGAATGATGCGTATAAGGTCGATACCCAGGCATTTGCCGCGTTTACGCACAACATCATCAATTTCACTGACAATCTGTCCTTGACTTTGGGCCTGCGTTACAACCACGAAAAGAAGGATATCGATACCGATCTGAACAGCGTTGTTCCGGCCTGTGATTTCTTCCAAAACCCGGCAACCGCACCCTATCGTGCAGCATTGCAGGGCGCTGGATTGTTGAATTCGGCATTCCTTCTGACCTGCAACCCGACCGTGAACAGCGAGTTCAACGGTACGCGTTCAGGTAGCCGTTCGGAAAACGAATTCACGGGCACAGCCAAGCTGTCGTTCAAGGTGAATGACGATATCCTCGTATATGGCGGATACGATCGCGGCTATAAATCGGGCGGGTATAATCTTGACCGGGGCAGTTTTGATTCGGTCCTTCTGGGCGGCAACGGCGCGCAGATCGAAGATCTGGAATTCGGCAATGAAACCGTCGATGCTTATGAAATTGGCGTTAAGACCAACTTCAGCCGTCAGTTCCAGTTCAACGCCACGTTGTTCTATTCGGACTTCAAAAACTACCAGTCGAACCGTTTTTCGGGCACGAACTTTGTGGTGCTCAACTTCGATAAGCTGGTGGCAAAGGGCGTTGAGCTTGAAAGCATCATCCGGCCGCATCCAGACCTCGTGTTCAATCTTGGCTATACCTATGTCGATGCCAAGGCGACTGATCCAAGTCCGCTCGCCGGTGGCGATAATGGCCGCCAGGCATCCAACCAGCCAAAGCATACCATTACGGGTGCAATGACCTGGACGCCGCAAATCACGGAAGGCGTGGGCGCCCTGTTCCATGTCGATTACCGCGTGAACAGCGATGCGTTCCCGTTGAACGATCCGCTTGCGCGTCGTTTCACTGCGAATGACGGCTTTGGCATTGTTAACCTTCGCGCTGGCGTCAACTTTGCTGACGGCAAATACAGTGTGGAAGGATATGTCGAAAATCTGTTCGACACCTATTATAACATCACTGCATTCCCGATCCCTGAACAGGGCAACAGCTATGCGGTTTATCCATCACCCCCACGTTTTTATGGCGTGCGGGTTGCGGCGAAGTTCTAAACCACTTCCAAGCGATTTCAAAAAGGGGCCAGCCTGTGCAAATGGGCTGGCCCTTTCTTTTTTGGCGGTATGATATTGTCATGATAGTTACGCCGTTCTGGCGCTAATGCACCTCTCCATCCCCCTTAAACAGACAGGCGCTGCATGATCCGGACAATTGGCATAATCACTGGCGTGGATGCCGAAGCGGCTGCATTGTTTCCCGGTCAAAGTGCTAATAATGAGGCACTGCACGGCTTCATGGTGCGCCAGGTGCCCTTTGCAGGTCGCAATATTGCAATTACTTGCAGTGGGATCGGCAAGGTGAATGCCGCGATGGCTGCGATGATGCTGGTCGAACATTATCATGCCGATCTGTTGCTGGTCGTGGGCACCGCCGGAAAGTTGCATGACCGCGACGAGTCATGCTTCCAGATCGTCGAGGCTGTTCAAGGCGATTATGGCGCCGCGCGCGCCGATGGGTTCGTACATTATCGGGCAGGGGCGTGGCCTATCGGGGAGGCACATGCCGAACCCTTTCACGCAGCCGCAATGCCGGAGTTAGATTTGCCAAAGGTGCGGATTATCACCAACGATTGTTTCGTCGAAAGCGCAGACCATGGGAACAGACTGCGCAGCGCGCTTCATGGCGACATTGTGGACATGGAAACAGCGGCAGTTGCGCAGGCAGCTGCGCGCATGGACGTGCCATGGGCAGCAATCAAGGCCACGAGCGATAATGCTAATGGCGATAGCGCTGGTGATTTTCAGACCAATTTGAAGCGTGCCGCACGGATCGCTGCTGAGGCGACAGAGCGGATGATATCGGCTTTGTAGCTATTGCCCCGCGCTTATCTGTTTCCGGCGAAGGCTGGCGACAGGGATCAGGCGGTCGGGAAGATCACGGGCAAAGCTGTTGAATTCGGAA
>JBBQPQ010000003.1:0-73923 GCA_038217195.1 Sphingomonadales bacterium
CGTCAATTGTCGTCGATCCGAATACAGGCGTCCAGAGGCCCGACCCTATCCGCACATCAGCCGGTACCGTTCTTGGTCCAATTCAACAGGATCTGGTCATACATGCGGTGAATATGCGTATAGCCGCACTGACGCAAAGCCGGCAAGATCAAGGAGAACCACTTGCCATATTGCGTTACTCAGCTGGACAGCAGTATCGCGAACATCATGATGGTCTGCCCAATGAGAACAATCAAAGGATCATGACCTTAATAACCTATCTTAATGATGATTACGAAGGCGGCGCCACGTATTTCCCCGAAATCGAAAAGTCGGTTCAAGGTAAACGTGGCGGCGCTGTCTTATTCGGGAATGTGCTTCCGGACGGATGTGTCGACTACAGCAGCCGTCACGCTGGCATGCCGGTTACTCGCGGAACCAAATGGGCGTGTACCCGGTGGATCCGCCAAAACACATTTGACCCTTGGGGGATGCTATCCACCTGAAGAACAATTCGTTAACGCCAGATGCGCGCAAATCGTGACCCGAGATTAGTCAGCAATTCATATTGCGACAGCCGCGTCAGTGCGGATGCAGCGCGCAGGTCATATTCCACATCAACCCAGTCACCTTCCCGCAAATCCGGCGCAGCATTAATATCGAGCGTGACAAGATCCATGGATATGCGTCCAATGACAGGCAGCGGAAGCCCGTGCCAGTATGCCATTCCCTTCCCCGAAAAAGCACGAAGATAACCGTCGGCATAGCCAATGGAAATCGTACCAATGCGCGTATCCATCTTACACACATGGGTGGCATTATAGCCGACGGGCGCGCCCGCCGAGACGTTCCGCACCTGAAGCAAGCGCGCCGATATTGCCACCACTGGCCGGATGAATGTCCCCATCCCTGCCCGCGCTATGCCGCCGTATAGGCTGAGCCCAGGCCGTGTCAGATCGAAGTGAAAGTCCGGGCCAAGCATGATCCCTGCGCTGTTCGCGAAGCTAAACCTTTTTGCACCAATAACCGCCGCAACCGATTGAAAATTGCGAAGCTGTTCGAGGTTCTGTGCCACATCAGCGTCAGCCGAGGCCAGATGTGATAACAGCAGATCGATGTCCAGACCCTCAAAGGTCGTGTCGTCGATATCTTCAGAGCCAAGCCCCAGACGGTTGATCCCGCTATCGAACATAACATGGCAACGTCCACCACCCGATGACTTCCACAATCTTATCTGTTCGGCCGTATTCAGCACGGGGATCGCGCCAAGAACCCGCGAACACTTCAGGTCCTCAGGGGCAATTCCGTTCAGTACAGATATCCAGTCCGGCGGAATGAGATCTGCAATCGCCGCAGCCTCTGTCCAATGGGCGACAAAGAAGTCGCGGCATCCAGCGTCGCGTAGCCGCGTCACGACCGCGCGGGCGCCAAGGCCATAAGCATCCGCCTTTACAGCTGCACCGGCGCGTGCCGCGCCACTTCGCGCGTCCAGCGCACGCCAGTTTTCAACGAGCGCGTCGCTGTTAAGAACAAGCCGCAACGGGGGTTCAAAAACGGTCATCGGCGGGCCTTCGCCCCTGCCCTTGCGCCTGTCAATCCAACTTCGTCTTGCCCGATGTTTCCGGCAACCAGATCAACGCCACAATGAATGCCATGGCGGTCACGCCGACGGTGTACCAAAGCCCCGAAAAAGGCTGGCCGGTCTGCGCTACAATATACTGCGAAATATAGGGCAGAAAGCCACCAAAATAGCCCGCCCCGATGTGATAAGGTATGGACATGGACGTATAGCGAATTTTAGCCGGGAACATTTCCACGAGAATGGCCGCGACCTGACCATAGGTCATGCCCGACAAGGCAACCATCAGGAACACCGCGAGGATAATTTTCCAGGGCTGACGCTGGTCAGGATCGGATTTGTCCGGATAGCCCGCTTTCTCAAGCGCAGCGATATAGGTTTTTTCTTCAAAACCCTGCAAATTCTGGTCGCCTACCTGAAGAGACACCGTGTCACCCATTTGCTTGCTATAGGCAATTCCGCGCTTCGTCAGGAAGTTGAGCGCTTGCGCACATTCGCTTTCATGAACGCGGTTAAGCGCATTGAAATCGCATTCGGGCATAGACAAGGTCACTGGGTTGGTTTGCGTCGCACGGGCCAACGCAGGGTTGGCTGCATCGGCCATCATCCAAAAAATGGGGAAGACCCCAATGATGGACAAACCATAGCCTAACAAAAGCAAACGCTTGCGGCCCCATTTGTCCGACAGCCAGCCACAGCCTACATAAGTCGGCGCGGCAAGTGCTGCGCCAACGGCCATATACAAAAGCGCGTCAGTTTCCGGCACGCGAGCGGTGCCTGTCAAAAAATACAGGGTACCAAATTGCGACGTGTAATAAATGACCGTCAATCCTGCCGCAACGCCGAACAGTGCAACGAAAATCCGTCCGACATTGCCTGGATACTGAAAGCTTTCGATAAACGGGTTTTTGGATGTGGTGCCAGCAGCCTTCATAGCCTTGAAAACCGGGCTCTCCGACAATTTGAGCCGCATGTAGAGCGATATGGCCAACAACAAAATTGACGTCAAAAATGGGACACGCCATCCCCAGGCTTCAAAAGCCTGGGTAGTCATCGACTGCCGCGTCAAAAGGACGACGATCACGGCAAGCAGGAAGCCACCGGCAACCGATGCCTGAATCCAGCTGGTATATTGGCCGCGTTTTCCATCCGGTGCATGCTCAGCCACATAAATGGCAGCACCACCATATTCGCCGCCAAGCGCAAGGCCCTGAAGACAGCGCATGAGCAAAAGCAAGCCTGCTGCCCACACACCGGCGGTTTCAAACGTCGGTAAAAGTCCGATCGCGGCGGTCGCTACGCCCATCAAAGAGATTGTTACAAGGAACGTATATTTTCGGCCAATCTTGTCGCCGAAATAACCGAATAAAATCGCGCCAAATGGCCGGACACCAAAGCCTGCTCCAAAAATTGCGAGGGACGCCAATGTTGCTGCTGTCGGGTTGTCCGCGGGGAAAAACAGTTTCCCTATCAAGGCCGCCAATATGCCGTAAACGAAGAAGTCATACCATTCGAACACGGTTCCTAACGATGACGCCGTGATGACAAGGCGGTCGCGTTGCGGATCGAGTGTGACTTCGGTATCGGCGGCTGTGGCCATGTTCTTCCCCTAAAAACCCCTGCCTTCGTCTTAATGGCAATGCCGCTACGTTCAAGCGGCATGTTGCGCTTATCCACAAGCGGCGTTAGCCCTGTTTCAGAGGAGAAGCACATGCCGCAATTTATCGATCTGTCGATCCCGATCACCAACGATGTCATATCCGACCCACCTGTGATGCGGCCGCAGATCCAGTATATGACTCATGAAAATACATGGGAGCAAATTGCCATGTTTTTTCCCGGCCTTACCAAAGAGGACCTTCCGGATGGCGAAGGCTGGGCAGTGGAGAGCCTGACTCTGTCGACGCATAATGGTACGCATATGGATGCGCCTTGGCATTTTCATTCGACTACCGACAATGGTGCCACCCCTGCGCCATCGATTGACGAAGCGCCACTTGATCTGTTCTTTGCGCCTGCGGTGAAACTTGATTTTTCCAGGCTGCCGTCGGGGCACGTCGTCACCGCTGCCGAGGTCGCGGCTGAATTACAGCGGATTGAATATACACTTCAGCCCCGTGATATTGTGCTGGTGCAGTCCGGCGCGCAATACGGGACAGACAATTTTACCGACCAAGGCGTTGGCATGGGCGCGGAAGCTACATTGTATCTGACAGAACGTGGGGTTCAGGTGGTCGGAACCGACGCATGGAGCTGGGACGCACCTTTCAGCCACACAGCAAAGCGCTGGGCCGAAACCAGCGATCCCTCAATCATATGGGAGGGGCATAAAGCAGGTCGCATCCAGCCTTATTACCAGATTGAGAAGCTAACCAATCTGGAAGCGCTGCCGGCGTTCGGGTTTACGCTGTCATGCTTTCCGGTGAAGATTGAACGGGCGAGTGCCGGCTGGATAAGAGCTGTTGCGATATTCGAAGAACAGTCCCTCCGAACTTGGCCTAAGCACCGCCCCTAAAAAGCTACTCCATCTCCAAAATCACAGCGTCCACGGCAAGGCTATCGCCGGCTGATGCATTTACCTGCTTCACAGTCCCCGATTTCTCAGCCCGCAGGATATTCTCCATCTTCATGGCTTCCACAACTGCGAGCGGTTGGCCGGCCTCGACCTTGTCACCCACGCCAACATGCAAAGTTGTAAGCAAGCCTGGCATCGGGCAAATCAGGAATTTCGATAAATCGGGCGCGACCTTCTCAACCATGTGATCCGCCAAATGCGCAATGTGTCCGGGCAACACACGCGCAATATGCGTAGCGCCGCGGGTTGTGAGCTTAAAACCGGTCCGCGTCCTTGCAATCTTGACCGCAAGTTCCTCGTCCCCGACTTCCGCTTCGATCAAGCGATCACCTGAGTCATATTCCATCGACAGGTCAAAATACGCGCCATCGACGTGCATGTCGCCGTCGATCATTTCGATATCGTGGACCGCATCGCCGATTTTTACTTGCCAGCGCGATGGCGGATCAAGCGTATCACCCAATTGCCCGTCCACATGCCGCGCACGATCAGCCTCGGCTGTGGCGACAAATCCGGCAACGGCAGCGAGCGACTTGACCAGTTCCGGCGTCGAAGCGGCACCGTGGAAGCCGTCAGGATATTCCTCAGCGATGAAACCCGTCGTCAGTTCACCTGAACGAAAACGCGGGTGCTGCATGATGGCGCTCACAAAATCGATATTGTGGCCAAGGCCTTCAATCTCGAACCGGTCGAGTGCGGCTATTTGCAAGTCAGCGGCTTCGTCTCGTGTTTTCCCCCAAGTAATGAGCTTTGCGATCATCGGGTCATAGAACATGCTGACCTCACCACCGTCATAGACGCCGTCGTCAACGCGAACGCCTTCGATACCACGCCGTCCATTTTCTGCGCCGTCGTCTGCCCAGCCTGTAACAGGCGGCTTGTAACGGGTCAGACGACCGGTGCTCGGCAAGAAACCGCGATAAGGGTCTTCGGCATAAACACGGTTTTCAATCGCCCAACCGTCGATTTTGATATCATCCTGAGTTATGGATAGCTTTTCGCCGGCTGCTACGCGGATCATCTGTTCGACCAGATCGATGCCGGTAATGCACTCGGTGACAGGATGTTCAACCTGCAACCGCGTGTTCATTTCCAGAAAGTAGAAGCTCTCACCGCTTGGGTCCGCACCCGACACGATAAGTTCAACCGTACCCGCAGAATAATAAACCACTGCGCGGGACAAGGCGACGCATTGCTCGCCCATGGCCTTGCGCATTTTGGGGGTCACAAATGGCGAAGGCGCTTCCTCGACCACCTTCTGGTGGCGGCGCTGGATCGAACATTCGCGTTCGTTCAAATAAAGGATGTTGCCGTGCTGGTCGCCCAATATTTGGATTTCAATGTGGCGCGGGTTGAGGATGAATTTCTCGATAAAGACCCGATCGTCGCCGAACGAATTGAGCCCTTCGCGTTTCGTTGCCTCGAAACCTTCGCGGACATCCTGCTCATTATATGCAAGCCGCATCCCCTTGCCGCCGCCGCCTGCCGACGCCTTCATCATCACCGGATAGCCGATTTCCGCGGAGATCCGCACCGCATGTTCGGTGTCGTCAATCTCGCCTACAAAGCCCGGCACTACATTGACGCCCGCCTTCATAGCGAGTTTCTTGGACTCGATCTTGTCGCCCATCGCGGCAATAGCGTTTACGGGCGGCCCGATAAAGGCGATGCCTTCTGCCGCCAGTGCCTCGGCAAAGCTGGTGCGTTCGGACAAGAAGCCATAGCCCGGATGCACAGCCTCCGCGCCGGTTTGCTTGCAAGCCTCGATGATTTTCTCGGCAATCAGATAAGACTGTGCAGCAGGCGAAGGCCCGATATGCACTGCCTCGTCCGCCATCGCTACAAAAGGTGCGCGCGCGTCGGCGTCAGAATAAACTGCGACAGTCGCGATCCCCATCCGGCGGGCGGTCTTGATGATGCGGCAGGCAATCTCGCCACGGTTTGCGATCAGGATTTTTTTGAACATTATAGTCTCTTCCAAATGTAGGCCACGACCAAACCAACGATAAGCCAGATTGCAATTCCGATTAATACGTTCGTCTCTATCGCTCCCTGAATTGCCGCTTCGCACATTGGCCCGTCCCCGGGCCTATCACGGCAAGTAAATTCCGCCATTCCGTATTCGTACGAGATACCGAAGATCCATGCCGCAAGCAAGAAAGTGGCAACGTCGTAACATCTGAGTAGCGTCGCATTTGATTTCACTCCGCCGCCTCTAACGCCTTGCACGCCCTGAGCGGCTCCTCCGCCTCCATTGGAACCAGCCCCAGCTTCGCCAGCATTGCCACGTCCTTGTCATCACCGGCATTGGCTGCGGTGAGCAGCTTGTCGCCAGTGAAGATGCTGTTCGCGCCAGCCATGAAGCACAGAGCCTGCGTAGCCTCCGACATGGACTCTCGTCCTGCGCTGAGCCGCACCATGCTCATTGGCATGGTAATGCGGGCCACGGCAATCGTGCGGACGAATTCGATATCGTCGATCTTGGCGAGCGGCGTATCGGCGAGCATGTCGCCCAATACGGTGCCTTTCACTGGTACCAGTGCATTGACTGGAACGCTTTCGGGGTGGGCCGCCAAGGTCGCCAGCGTATGAATGAAGCCCACGCGGTCGGCGCGCGTTTCGCCCATCCCTACAATGCCGCCGCTACACACGTTGATTCCTGCGCGCCGCACTTCGGCCAGCGTATCAAGCCGGTCTTCCATCGTCCGCGTCGTGATAATCTCGTTATAGCGTTCGGGCGACGTGTCGATATTGTGATTGTAATAATCAAGGCCAGCGTCCGCCAGCATGTCCGCCTGGTGCGGCGTCAGCATGCCCAACGTCATGCAGGTTTCCATGCCCATGGCACGCACGCCTTGAACAATCTGCACGATCGCAGGCATGTCACGATCCTTCGGGTTGCGCCATGCAGCGCCCATGCAGAAACGGCGTGAGCCGGCGTCCGCCGCTTGCGCCGCCTTTTGCAGCACGGCCTGCACATCCATCAGCTTTGTCGCATCAACCCCGCTGTCTGCCTTCACGCTTTGCGAGCAATATCCGCAATCCTCCGGACACCCGCCCGTCTTGATCGAAAGCAAGGTACACAGCTGAATCTGTCCCACGGCATGATGCGCACGGTGGACGGTCTGCGCCTGATACACCAATTCATCGAACGGCAGATCGAACAATGCGGCGATTTCTACGCGGGTCCAGTCGGTCCGAACTTCAGTCAATTAATCACTCCCATCCAATATCCGTCATGCTGAAACCGTTTCAGCATCCATCATGCAGCCGCGTTATAGGCTTGT
Source organism: Sphingomonadales bacterium (assembly GCA_038217195.1). Taxonomy (GTDB): domain Bacteria; phylum Pseudomonadota; class Alphaproteobacteria; order Sphingomonadales; family Sphingomonadaceae; genus Sphingorhabdus_B. The sequence continues at coordinate 7,421 of JBBQPQ010000003.1, forward strand.
TACGCAAAATGGACCCTGAAACAAGTTCAGGGTGACGGCGATTTTTGTAGTCAATTTTAATCATGCAACGGTGGCATATTATGGCCCAATAAGGTCAGCACATCGGCAGCGCATTCAACGACATTGCTGCCGGGGCCGTAAATGCCTTGAACACCTGCTTCACGCAAATAATCATAATCCTGAGGCGGGATGACACCACCTGCAATAACCTTGATGTCGCCGCGTCCAGCTTCGCGCAGCCCTTTTACCAATTCGGGGATAAGCGTTTTATGTCCAGCGGCGAGGCTGGATGCACCAACTATGTCGACATCATGCTTAAGCGCGATGACAACGGTTTCTTCCGGCGTCTGGAACAAAGGACCGCTAATGACGTCAAAGCCCATGTCGGAAAAGGCCGATGCAATGACGTTCGCGCCTCGGTCGTGGCCGTCCTGGCCCATCTTGGCGACAAGCAATTTTGGCTTACGACCCAGACGCCGTTCAACTGACGCAACGCCGTCCAGTACCTGCGCCCATCTTTTGTCAAATTCGTAGGCGCTGCCATAAATGCCTTCAACCGGCACTGGCGTTGTCGCGTAGCGGCCATAGGCCAGCTCCATCGCATCCGATATTTCCCCAAGCGTTGCGCGCGAACGCGCAGCGTTAATGGCGAGAGCAAGCAAATTTGCACTCCCTTTGGCCCCTTCGGTCAGTGCCTTCAGCGCCGCCTGACATGCCGCCTCGTCACGCGCGGCACGTGTAGCCGCAAGCCGAACGATCTGCCCCTGCCGCACGAAATCATTGTCGACCTCAAGCGTATCGAGCTTGTCTTCAGTCTCAAGCCGATATTTGTTCACGCCGACGATGACGTCCTCGCCCTTATCAACGCGTGCCTGACGTCCAGCGGCAGCTTCCTCAATCAAGCGCTTCGGCATCCCCGACGCCACTGCCTTTGTCATGCCGCCAAGTTCATCGACTTCGCCGATAATTTTCCATGCCTGATCAACCAGCTCAGCGGTCAAGGCCTCGACATAATAAGACCCCCCAAGTGGATCGACCACCTTGGTAATGCCGCTTTCTTCAGCCAGCACAATTTGCGTGTTGCGGGCGATCCGTGCGGAGAAATCGGTTGGCAGCGCAATAGCTTCATCCAAAGCGTTTGTGTGCAATGATTGCGTCCCGCCTAATGTCGCTGCCATCGCCTCAATCGTGGTGCGAATAACATTGTTGTATGGGTCTTGCTCTTGCAACGACACACCCGACGTCTGGCAGTGCGTCCGAAGCATCTTGGAGCGCTCGTCCTTTGCACCAAGCTCGTCCATCACGCTGTACCATAAGGTCCGGGCGGCACGAAGCTTTGACACTTCCATGAAAAAATTCATTCCGATCCCGAAGAAGAATGACAGACGGCCTGCAAATGCATCAATGTCGAGGCCTGACGCAATGGCACGCTGCACATATTCCTTGCCGTCGGCAATGGTAAACGCAAGTTCCTGCACAGCCGTCGCGCCAGCCTCGTGCATATGATAACCCGAGATTGAGATGCTGTTGAACTTCGGCATATTTGCGCTGGTATAGGCAATGATGTCCGACACGATCCGCATCGATGGCTCGGGCGGGTAGATATAGGTGTTGCGGACCATGAACTCCTTCAGGATGTCATTCTGGATCGTGCCGTCAAGCTGCGCCTGAGCAACACCCTGCTCTTCGCCTGCGACGATGAAAAACGCGAGGATCGGGATAACCGCGCCGTTCATCGTCATAGACACCGACATCTGGTCAAGCGGAATGCCGTCAAAAAGGATTTTCATATCCTCGACGCTGTCGATAGCTACACCTGCCTTGCCAACATCGCCTACAACGCGCGGATGGTCGCTGTCATAGCCCCGATGCGTGGCAAGGTCGAAGGCAACTGAAAGACCTTTCTGCCCGGCGGCCAGGTTACGCCGGTAAAAGGCATTTGATTCCTCGGCGGTCGAGAAACCTGCATATTGGCGAATGGTCCAAGGACGACCGGCATACATGGAAGCACGCACACCGCGCGTGAACGGCGCAAAACCAGGAAGGCCGGGATCAACCCCCTGCCCGCTGGTGTCGTCGGCCGTGTACAGCGGCTTTACGGCGATGCCTTCTGGCGTGTGCCATGTAAGGTCCTTGCCCTTGACTTCCTTGGCCGCAGCGGCGGTCCAGTCTGAAATGTCTGCTTTGCTCATGTACAATCCTTAGGCTCGCGCGCTCGGGCGGGCCGATATATCGTCGTGCCAGCGACGCAAGTTGGTCAGTCCTTGAGGCATGGCAAGCCCGATAAAGGCCGCAAAATCAATAGTCGACAGCAAAACGATATCCGCCATTGAGAACCGCTCGCCGGCAACAAAATTGCTGTCTGCCAGCGCGCCGTTGAATATCGCCATCGCAGCCATGGCGTGCGGGACATTGGCGTTGCCAAAATCCTCGAACCTTTCAGCTACAACTTGCGCGGTAAATGGATGAACGTTGACCCAGTAATTGCGCACCGGCCCGCCCAGTGTGAATTCCGTACGCCTGATCCACATTTCGATTTGGGCAATTTCCAACGCGCTGGTGCCGAATAAAGGAACATCTGGATGGATTGCCTCGAGATAGCGGCAGATCGCTACACTTTCCGAGATAGTCGTGCCGTCATCCAGTTCGAGCACTGGCGTCTGGCCAAGCGGGTTGCGGGCGAGATGCTCTGCGCTTTTGTGCTCGCGCGACATTAGCGAAACCGATTGGAAAGGCAAATCGATGCCCTTTTCTGCTGCAAACATGCGTACCCGGCGCGGATTGGGCGCTGGACTTGGCGTATCGTAAAGAATCAAGATGCGGCTCCAGAATCATGCAAGTCGGCTGATCCGTTTGCAGTGTGAACCTCCATAATTTCCGTCAGTACGCCTTGCATATCTTTGGGATGCAAAAAGAAAATCAGAGTCCCGTGGGCGCCGATGCGCGGTTCACCCAACACGCGTTTGCCCATCGCTTCGAACTCGGCCTTGGCGGCTTGAATATCGGGCACCTCGTAACAGACATGATGCTGTCCGCCCGCCGGGTTCTTCTCGAGAAACGCCCCGATGGAAGCATTCCCCGGCAAGGGCTCGATCAACTCAATCTGCGTGCCATTGAGCGCGCCATCTGCGCCGGGCGTATCGACAAAACACACCTTCACACCCTGTTCGGGCAAGTCGAACGGGTCATGAATTTTTGTCGCACCCATGACGTTGCGGTAGAAGACGATGCTGTCCGCTATCGATGGCGTGGCGACGCCGATATGGTTGAGACGGCCTAGTTTCATGCTACATCCTTACAACGGAATATTGTCATGCTTTTTCCAAGGGTTTTCCAACGCCTTGTTCCGCAGCTTCCTCAGGCCCAACGCAATTCGCTTTCGTGTCGAATGCGGATAAATGACCTCGTCGATAAAGCCTTTGCTCGCCGCTACAAAAGGGTTCGCGAAGCGGTCTTCATATTCTTTGGTCTTCTCTGCGATTTCTTCTGGACCAAGCCCGCGGAAGATAATTTCTACCGCACCCTTCGCGCCCATTACGGCGATCTCCGCCGTTGGCCATGCGTAATTAAGGTCGCCGCGCAAATGCTTTGACGCCATCACGTCATAGGCGCCGCCATAGGCTTTGCGGGTAATGACGGTGATTTTGGGTACGGTCGCTTCAGCATAAGCGAACAACAATTTTGCACCATGCTTGATGATGCCGCCATATTCCTGGGCAGTGCCGGGCAGGAAGCCTGGCACGTCGACAAAGGTGACGATTGGAATTTCAAACGCGTCACAAAAGCGTACAAAGCGCGCGGCCTTTTTGGAACTGTTGATATCAAGCACGCCCGCCAACACCATCGGCTGATTGGCAACAATACCGATCGTGCGGCCTTCAATGCGGCCAAAACCAATGATGATGTTCGCTGCATGTGTTGGCTGCACCTCGAAGAAGTCAGCTTCGTCGACCGTCTTGCGGATCAACTCGTGCATGTCATATGGCTGGTTCGCGCTTGGCGGTATGAGCGTATCGAGGCTTGGTTCAATGCGATCCCAGGCATCTTCGGTGGGCCGCTCGGGCACACCATTGCGGTTATTCTCGGGCAAGTAGTCGAAGAAATCGCGGACCGAAAGCAACGCCTCAACATCATTTTCGAATGCATTGTCGGCCACGCCCGATTTCGTCGTGTGCGAAACTGCGCCACCCAATTCTTCTTGCGTTACGACCTCATTGGTCACTGTTTTGACAACGTCTGGACCGGTCACGAACATGTAGCTGCTGTCCTTCACCATGAAGATGAAGTCGGTCATCGCAGGGCTGTAAACCGCGCCGCCTGCACATGGCCCCATGATGAGGCTGATTTGCGGAACGACGCCCGACGCCAGCACATTGCGCTGGAACACTTCGGCATACCCACCTAGCGAGGCAACCCCTTCCTGAATTCGTGCGCCGCCGCTGTCGTTCAGTCCAATGACGGGTGCGCCGACCTTCATAGCATTGTCCATGACCTTGCAGATCTTCATGGCATGGGCTTCAGATAGCGAGCCGCCAAAGACTGTAAAATCCTGACTATATACGTAAACGAGGCGACCATTGATCGTGCCGCTGCCCGTCACCACACCGTCACCGGGGATTTTCTGATCGGCCATGCCGAAATCGGTGCAATTATGCGTGACATATGCGTCAAGCTCTTCAAAGCTGCCTTCATCGAGCAGGATATCAAGACGCTCGCGGGCAGTTAGGCGGCCTTTGGCGTGCTGCGCATCGATCCGCTTTTGCCCACCACCCATTTTTGACGCCGCGCGCCGCGCTTCCAGTTCAGCGATATTGGCCGACATGGCACTCCCCATAAGCAATTTTGTTGCGTAAAGCTTTGGCATCCTGTCACTGCAATTGCAAATTAATCATGTGATTAAATTGCGCGTGCCGTAGCGGACAATCGAAGCTGCAAAATTACAAAAAGCAGAGTATAGGCCCGCAATATGGAAGACCTTCATCCTATCAAAGTCGCTGCGCTATACCGGTTTGTTTCGTTTGCCGCGCCAGAAATACTTCAGCCGCAGATATTGGAACACTGCATCGTTGGCGCAATCAAAGGTACAATATTGCTAGCGCATGAAGGCATTAACGGCACTGTCGCTGGCAGCCCGTTGGCAATCGACGCGCTTATCACCTATCTGCGTGCTATTCCCGGCTGCGCCGGGCTCGACGTCAAATATTCTCACGCCGATGAAATGCCATTCTACCGGATGAAGGTGCGGATCAAAAAAGAGATTGTAACGCTTGGTATTGACGGCATCGACCCCAAGAGAGAGGTTGGCACCTATGTGCAACCAGAAGACTGGAACGCGCTGATTTCTGACCCTGATACCGTGCTCATCGACACCCGCAATGATTATGAGGTGGCGATTGGGACCTTTGAAGGAGCGGTCGACCCTCAGACAAAATCTTTCAGTGAGTTTCCCGATTGGTTTCGTGCGAATCGTGAGGAACTTGAGGCAGGCAAAACGAAATTCGCGATGTTCTGTACCGGCGGAATTCGGTGCGAGAAATCGACGGCATTCCTGAAAGCCGAGGGTATCGACGAGGTTTATCATCTCGAAGGCGGCATATTGCGGTATTTGGAGAACATCCCGGAAGCACAAAGCAAATGGCAGGGCGAATGTTTTGTGTTCGACGAGCGCGTATCGGTGACACATGGCCTTGAACTGGGCGAGATGGAACTGTGCCATGCATGCCGTCGTCCGATCTCGCAAGAGGACAAGGCTTCGGCACATTTCATTGAAGGCGTATCTTGTGCCGCTTGCTATGCCGAGCGCAGCGACGACGACCGGGCACGTTTCGTCGAACGACAACGACAGATTGCACTGGCGAAAAAACGGGGTGAGCAACATATCGGCGTCAACCCGCGTGCGGATGACTGATCTTCCCATCCTCTATAGCTTTCGGCGGTGCCCCTACGCAATGCGCGCACGCATGGCGATTGCCGTGAGCGGGGTGCAGGTTGAGCTACGCGAAGTGGTGTTGCGTGATAAACCTTCGGAAATGCTTGAGGTATCACCGAAGGGAACAGTGCCGGTTTTGGTTATGCCAGACGGAACAGTGCTAGAGGAAAGCCTTGATATCATGCGCTGGGCGCTTGACCAGAACGATCCCGAGGCCTTGTTGGAAGATATCGACCAAGATTTGATCGCCAAAAATGACGGCCCGTTCAAGCATGCGCTCGACCGCTATAAATATCCGCACCGATATGGCCTAGCCGAAGGGCTCGCGCATCGCGACTCTACAGGTGCGCATCTGGAGATACTCGAAAAAGCGTTGGCAGCTGCGCCTTATTTAGCAGGGTCCAGATGCGGATTTACCGACATCGCGACCTTTCCGTTTGTGAGGCAATTTACCGCGACCGACGCGGACTGGTTCGCGTCACAGCCCTGGCCAGCGTTGCAACAATGGCTGGCAACGCTCGAAACGAGCGACCTGTTCGGACAGATCATGACGCGGTATCCGCAATGGAAACAGGGAAATTTGTCGACGTACTTTCCCTAGCTACTTCATGAGCACCAGTTCTTCGGACATGCTGGGATGCAAGGCGACGGTATCGTCAAAATCCTGTTTCGTAAGTCCGGCTTTGACGGCAACGGCTGCGGCCTGCAGAATTTCGCCACTGTCCGGACCAATAAGATGCAGACCGACGACGCGTTCGTCCGGACCGGAAACGACCATTTTATACAATGCCCGCTCGTTGCGGTCCGCAAGGACGTTCTTCATTGCCCTAAAGTCGCTCTTGTAAACTTTGACATCTTCGAATTTGTGGCGCGCTTGGGTTTCGGTCATGCCAACGGTGGCAATGGGTGGATTGCTGAAAACCGCAGTGGGCACATGGTCATAATTAACGGTGCGAGGCCTGTTCCCAAATACACTGTCGGCAAAAGCGTGGCCTTCGCGAATTGCGATTGGGGTAAGCTGCATTCGGTTGGTGACGTCACCTACTGCGTAAATCGTCGGAATATTGGTGCGACTGTCGTCGCCGACTTTGACTGAACCGTCTTTTCCGAGTTCAACGCCGACGTCTTCAAGACCAAGTCCCTTGCTGTGTGGCGTGCGTCCAATTGCCCATAACAACAAGTCGGTCTCGATCGTCTCACCATTTTTGCCTTCTATGCGCAGACTGCCATCGTCCTGTTTAGTGATTGCGTCAAAACCAAAGTCAAATTGGATATCTATGCCCTTATGGCGGCTGATATCCACAAGCCTGTCGACGATTTCATCATCATAGCCACGCAACACGCGATCGCCATGTGTTACCAGCTTAACTTCCACGCCCAGTTCATTGAAAATACCTGCAAATTCGTTGGCGATATAGCCCCCGCCGGCAATTACTGCGCGCTTGGGTAGACTTGGTAGGCTAAACACCTCGTTCGAGGTGATGCCATGGCCTGCCCCGGTAATGTCAGGAACCGATGGCCAGGCGCCCGTTGCAATCAATATATAAGCAGCACTGATCTCGCGTCCGCCCGCCAATTTTACGCTATTAGGGCCAGTCACGATGGCACGTTCACGGAACACCTCGACCTTGTTGTTGCCAAGCGTCTGTCCGTACAGGCCTTCCAACCGATTTACCTCGGCTGCCACATTGTCACGCAGGACATTCCAATCAAAAGTTGCACCCTTGGTATCCCACCCAAAACGCTGGGCATCCTGAATGTCCTCGGCGAAATGCGCACCATATACCAAAAGTTTCTTGGGCACGCATCCGCGGATGACGCAGGTGCCTCCAACACGATGCTCCTCTGCCACCGCAACGCGCGCACCATGTGACGCTGCAATACGAGATGCGCGAACGCCACCGGAGCCAGCGCCAATGACAAAAAGGTCAAAATCATATTCAGCCATAAAAATACCGTTCCTTCAATCTGGGGATATGGCGACTACGCGGTATATTTGCCAACTGGATTTCTCGCCTTCTCTTATCGAGCAAATGTTATTGGATTATTGGTCACCCAGAGCTGCCTCAATCAAAGCCGTGGTTGACGGATCAAAACCGCCTGAGCCATTATCGCTGATCCGCTTGGCAATCTGTTTGCCCAGCTCGACGCCAAATTGGTCGAACGGGTTGATGCCCAGCAAAACTGCGTTCACAAAAGTCCGGTGCTCGTAAAAGGCAATCAACGCACCAAGCGTTGACGGCGTGACGTCGTCCAGCAAGATTGTGGTCGAGGGGCGGTCCCCTACATAATTTCTGGCGAGGTCATCCGACTTCTGGCCTGCCATCAAGGCAGCACCTTGCGCGAAGCAGTTGACGAGCAATGTTTCATGATGCGCTGTATCGAAATCATGTCCCGGCGCCTTGCTTGCGATGAACTCGACTGGAATCAAGTGGGTTCCTTGGTGCAGCAGCTGAAATACCGCGTGCTGGGCATCGGTGCCAACGCCGCCCCAGGTAACAGGTGCGCTGTGACGGCCCAAGGGTTCGCCACCAGAGGTCACTGACTTGCCGTTTGATTCCATTTCAAGCTGTTGCAGATAATCTGGCAACAAGCGCAACCTTTCGTCATAGGCAAATACCGCGCGGGTCTGACAAGCCTTGATCTGCGCATAATAAAGATCGGAAAATGCAGCCATCGTAGGCGCATTTTCAAGCAAAGGCGCATTGCGGAAATGCCTGTCCATTGCTGCAGCTCCCTCAAGCAGTTCCTCATACACTGCCCAGCCAAGGCCAAGCGCCACCGGGAAGCCGATGGAACACCAAAAGGAATAACGCCCGCCCACAGCCTCGTTAAAGGGCAGTATGCGGCTTTCATCGATACCCCATTCAATCGCCTTGTCGGGATACGCGGTTAATGCCACCAACTGCGCGTAAGGGTCAGCGACGCCACCTTCATGCATCCATTCCATGGCGCTCGTCGCATTCAACAGTGTTTCAGTGGTGGTGAAAGTTTTCGACGCAATCGCAACGATAGTCTTGTGCGGATCCATGCCCTTCACCGCTTCGGTCAGCGCCGCGCCGTCAATGTTCGAAACCACCTTGACGTCATAACGTGCGCCATCACGGCCAAGCGCATCGATGAGCAATTTGGGGCCAAGCGCTGAACCTCCAATGCCAATATGCAATATGTGGCGAACGTCTCCCATTGCACCTGCATCAATCGCCTCGACCAAGCCGCGCATCCTGAGTTGGAGCGCGCGCGCGTGCGCCACGGCGTCGACGTCCCCGCTTCCGCGTTCGGCGGGATGCTCTGCCGCGCGACCTTCCGTAACGTTGACCACCTCTCCAGCAAACAAGGCCGACTTCATTTCGTCGAGCCTCATATTCATTGCAAGTTCGGCAAATTGCTCAAGCGCTGCCCCGTCCAGATGCGTCTTTGACAGGTCAAACCGCAGGCCAGATTGTTCAATCGTCATCTTGCGGACGCGTTCTTGATCGGACTCAAACAGCCCAACAAGAGATGTTGGCTGATGCTTTTCCAGCTCAGTCCAGTTGCTATTTGTCATGATCGATCCCTATGTTGCTGTCGTGCCGCCATCTTGTGAATCTCGGCGCTGGCAAATAACGCGTCTACACGATAAAAGGCCAGCCAATCTGTCGCCGGTCGACATTATTTTGCGAGATTATGTGACTTCAAATATTGAAAAGCCTAACGCTTCCAGCGCACCTTCCCCTTTACCAGAGGCCACCAGTCCCTCAATTTCCGAATGGCGCGATTATGGCGGCTTCCTGCTGAAGCTGGCTATCTTCGTGTTTATATTGCGCAGCTTTATAGTTTCTCCGTTTAACATTCCTTCTGAATCGATGCAGCCACGCCTGCTGATAGGCGATTATCTCCTCGTAGCGAAATGGCCCTATGGATATTCCAAATACAGCCTTCCTTTTTCCATGCCACTTATTCCAGGCAGAATATTCTCCAGCCAACCCGAACGCGGCGATGTTGTTGTGTTCAAGGCACCGATGTCAAATGGTACCGATTATATCAAGCGCGTGATCGGCCTGCCTGGCGATGTTATCCAGATGCGAAATGGCATATTGGAAATCAACGGTGTCGCGGTCAAGAAAGAACGCGTTGCGGACCTCGTGATCCCCGTGACCCAGAATATGCGGGATACCGCGGAACTCGATCGCAACCCGTTTCCATGCTGGCGTCCCGACATGGAGGAAGCGCGCGCAGACGGGGGCACTCAGTGCCGCTATCCCCGCTATCGTGAGACCTTACCCGAGGGGAAAAGCTACGAAATTCTTGATCTGGAAAACGGATTAGAAGGCGACAACACCCAGGCATTTGTCGTCGGTGAAAACGACCTTTTCCTCATGGGCGATAACCGCGACCGAAGTGCTGACAGCAGATGGTCCCCGATCGACAAGCCCGGCGCAATCGGAATAGTGCCGCAAGAAAATCTTGTCGGGCGCGCGCTGATATCGGTGTTCTCGACTGACGGCTCGTCGCATTGGCTGCTTCCATGGACCTGGTTTACAGCAGCCCGCCCTGACCGGATTGGACAGGGGTTTTGAACAGCACCGACGAGGCTAACTGGCTGACTGGTTTATTGCCGGTGGCTCCCGATAATTGGGCGCTATACCATCGCGCGTTGACGCATGGCAGTACTGGCCTACCGGACTACCAGCGGCTCGAGTTTTTGGGTGACCGTATTTTGGGGCTCGCCATCGCCGATATGCTCTATCACCGCTACCCGGACGAGGCAGAGGGCCGGCTATCCCACCGTCTCAATGCTTTGGTATCCGGCGCGACCTGCGCCGAAATAGCGCGGCAAATTGGCTTGCCGCCACATATGCGGCTTGGCAAACAGGCTCGCGATGATGGCGCCAATCAAAGCGACAATGTACTGGGTGACGTCATGGAGGCAGTCATTGGTGCGCAATATCTTGATCATGGCCTTGATGCCGCTCGCGCCTTGATTGAAAAATTATGGGGGCCACTGCTGGAAACGGCAAATGGTGCGCCCAAACACCCCAAATCCGAATTGCAGGAATGGTGCGCCGCACATGGCAAAAAAGTTCCTGAATATGTCATCACCAAAAAAGAAGGTCCGCCCCACGCCATGAGATTTGAAGTCACCGTCACCGTGAAGGGCTTTGAACCTGTCACAGCGACCGCCAACAGCAAACAGGCTGCAGAGACCGCGGCAGCTCTTGCATTTTTGGAAGCACACAAATGACAAAAAGATGCGGACATGTTGCCATCATCGGCGCACCAAATGCTGGCAAATCTACGTTGGTCAATGCTCTCGTCGGACAAAAGGTCGCAATTGTCAGCCCGAAGGCGCAGACGACACGTACCCGAATGCTGGGCGTTGCGCTCGCTGGCGAAACGCAGATCATATTGGTGGACACCCCAGGCATTTTTGCAGCACAGCGCCGGTTTGATCGCGCCATGGTTGCTGCGGCGTGGGACGGTGCCGGCGATGCGGATATGATCGCGCTTATTGTGGACGGCCGCGCCGGCGCGGGACCAAAGGTCGAAAAAATCCTCGACGGCCTGAAAGATCGCCCTGAACGCAAATGGTTGGTGCTGAACAAGGTCGACATTGCTGCCAAGGACAAGTTGCTCGCCTTGACGTCAAAATTGACCGACAAATGCGCGTTTGAGCAAATTTATTATATCAGTGCAGCGACGGGTGACGGGCTCGAAGAGTTCAAGACGGCGTTAGCGGAAAATATGCCTGAGGGTGAATGGCATTTCCCAGAGGATCAAGTGTCGGACGCAACCGATCGCCTGATCGCGTCCGAAATCACGCGCGAACAATTATATCTCCAGCTGCATGAAGAGTTGCCTTATGCCAGTGCGGTCGAAACCGAGAAATATACCGAGCGCGATGACGGTTCGCTGGAAATACATCAGCAGATACTGGTTGCGCGTCCGACGCAGCGCGCAATTGTTTTGGGCAAAGGCGGAACCCGGATCAAGGCTATCGGTGAAGCCGCGCGCACTGAGCTTGCCAAACTGATGGGCGTCAAGGTTCATCTATATTTGCATGTAAAAGTGCATGCGAAATGGGATGAAGACCGCAGCCTGTACCGTGACATCGGCCTCGAGTGGGTCGAATAGTCACCGGCACAGGTCTGCTACTTCGCTTTTGCTTTCGGTTTGGCGGCTGACTTCTTCGCAGCAGGCTTCTTTTTGGGCGCGGCTTTCTTCTTAACTTTGCCTTTGGGGGGCATTGCCGCGCGGGCATCGATCAGCTGCGCGGCTTCCTCTAGCGTCAGTTCGTCAGGTGAAATCGACTTGGGCAAGGTCGCATTGGTGGTGCCGTCGGTCACATACGGGCCAAAGCGGCCTTCCATGAGCTTGATTTCGGCATCCGTGCGTGGATGCTTGCCAAACTCCTTCAGCGGCGCGCGCGCAGCGCCCCGCCCACGGCCCGGATTGGCAAGGGCCTCGGCCAGCTTGACGACGGCGCTGTTCATGCCAGTCTCAAAAACCTCCAAGGTTGACTGCAACCGTGCATATTTTCCAGCATGCGCCAAATATGGACCGTAACGGCCTATGCTGGCGGTTACGGGCTCACCGCTTTCTGGATGAATCCCGATGGTTCTGGGCAAGGACAACAGTTTTACTGCCCACTCCAGCCCGATGTCCTCGGCAGGGATGTCCTTGGGGATAGAGGCGCGCTTGGCTTCCTTGCCTTCGCCCATTTCGAAATATGGTCCAAAGCGTCCGGATTTGCGGCTGACTTCCAACTGGGTTTCGGGATGCTGTCCAAGGACTTCGGGACCGGTGTCCTCATTATTGTCGCCACCTGGCTGTGCAAATTTGCGCGTATATTTGCAATCCGGATAATTGGAACAGGCGACAAAGGCGCCAAACTTCCCGCCGCGCAATGCAAGCCTTCCCTCACCACATTTCGGGCAAAGGCGTGGGTCGGTGCCATCCGCACGTTCCGGGAACAGATAAGGCGACAAGAATATATCGAGTTCGGCGGTCACCTCTGACGGCTTCTGCTCCATGACTTCAGCAGTTTTCGGTTTGAAATCGCGCCAGAAGGAATCCAGGAATGATTGCCAGTCAGCGCGGCCACCGCTGATTTCATCCAGCTGATCTTCAAGACCAGCGGTATAGTCATATGCGACATAACGTTCAAAGAAACGTTCCAGAAATGCTGTGAGGAGTCGTCCAGATTCCTCTGCAAAGAAACGATTCTTTTCTACGCGGACATAAGCGCGGTCCTTTAAGACCTGGATCGTTGATGCATAAGTGGAAGGCCGTCCGATCCCCAGTTCCTCAAGGCGCTTTACCAACGTGGCTTCGGAAAAGCGGGGTGGCGGCTGCGTGAAATGCTGTGTTTTTTCTGATACATGCTTGGCGGGAGTGTCACCAACCGCGATCGCAGGCAGGATCGCGCCGTCTTCGCTATCGCTGTCGTCGATGCCTTCTTCATAGACCGCCAAGAAACCAGGGAATTTCATTACCTGACCTGTCGCGCGCAGGCCAGTTTGTCCGGTCCCGTCGAGCAAGTCCACGGTTGTCCGCTCCATACGTGCGGATGACATCTGGCTGGCCATGGCGCGTTTGTAAATCAGGTCGTAAAGCCGGCCATGGTCTCCCGATCCGACCTTGTCCTTGTTAAAATCGGTTGGACGAATGGCTTCGTGCGCCTCCTGCGCGTTCTTGGCCTTCGTTTGATAGACTCGAGGTTTCTCCGGCAAATAGCCGCTGTCGAAACGATCAGAGATCGACTTGCGTGCAGCCGAAATGGCGCTGTGGTCCATTTGGACGCCATCAGTACGCATATAGGTGATGGCGCCGTCTTCATATAGGCCCTGCGCGATACGCATCGTGTGACTCGCTGAAAACCCCAGCTTGCGCGCCGCTTCCTGCTGCAAAGTCGACGTCGTGAACGGTGGCTGTGGGTTGCGGGTCACGGGCTTGGTCTCAACCGTTTCCACGCGGAAATTACCTGTTTCGACCGCAACGCGTGCCAACTCGGCATCAGCTTCGGTCTTTAAATCCATCTTGTCGAGTTTCTTGCCGAGATATTGGATCAGCCGGGCATCAAATTTCTGCCCCTTATGCTCCATTCCGGCCTTTACCGACCAATATTCCTGCGCACGGAAGGCTTCGATCTCGCGCTCGCGCTCCACAATCAAACGGAGCGCCACCGACTGCACACGACCAGCTGACTTCGCGCCGGGCAATTTGCGCCACAATATAGGGGAAAGGGTGAAGCCCACCAGATAATCAAGCGCGCGGCGTGCACGGTAGGCATCGATGAGATCGACATCAAGCGCGCGCGGATGCTTCATCGCGTCGGTTACGGCCTGCTTGGTGATGGCGTTAAAGGTCACGCGGCCCACATTGGCAGGTAGCGCCTTTTTCTTTGCCAGTACTTCCTGCACATGCCAGCTAATAGCTTCGCCTTCGCGGTCAGGGTCGGTCGCAAGGATCAGGCTGTCGGCCTTTTTGGCCTCGTCGGTAATCGCCTTCAGCTGCTTTGCCTTGTCGGCATAATTATCCCAGAGCATTTCAAAGCCGTTATCGGGGTCGACCGAGCCATCCTTTGGCGGCAGATCACGGATATGGCCATAAGACGCCAAGACCTTGAATCCAGGGCCCAGATATTTCTCGATTGTCTTGGCTTTTGCAGGTGATTCAACGATGACTAATTGCATGATATATTTTGCTTTTCTAAAATCTCTCGCGTACGCGTATAGGCTGATGGGGTAAGTGGGGGCTCGTCAAGACGAAAAATGCAGGATTATTTCATGCCGCAAAACACACCTTGCCACCTGCGATAACTGCAACAGTGCTACTATCAGTGGAACCTGCATGCGCGGCCGTATCGTTCCCGCGCGCTAGACCAGAAACAACGGACAATTCAATCTGGCCAAGTTCGAACGCCAATTGCCGGTCAAATTGACATGAGCCCTCCGAAGCGCTGCGTGCAACGACCAGCGCAACCGACGGACATGACAATAAGGCAAGATTTCCCTTCACGCAGATTACGGGAGGAGCGTTGTCGATGTGCGACAGCAACATAGGATAATCCGCATTACCCAAAAAGACATCCCGCGCCTCAAGTGCATGAGCAAATTGAGGTTCGCGCGCAATTGTCTCTTCGTTGGCAATTAACGGCTGTGCACCGCCGCCCTGTCGCACAAGGTCGGGAAGCGCATCAACAGCGGAGCGCGCGCTTCCAAAACCCGGCATGAGTTGCCGGCGACTAATCGGGCCGATATTGGACGATTGTACGAGCCGGAGCTTGCCGAATCGTTCTAGGCTCCAAGCGCGATGTCAGCTTTTATTTTTGCCGATGCGTGGTTCTGTTCCGTCCATCAATCGCTCGATATTTTCACGGTGCTTCCAGAAAATGATGAGCGTGCATGCGGACAACATTGCCACAAGTTCATAATATCCAAAGATGGCGGCTGCGATGGGTGCGCACAAGGCAGCGACCAGCCCCGCCAAAGACGACAGGCGCGTGATCAACAAAACACCTATCCAAGCAACTGCATAGACCACGCCACCTTGCCAAAACAGGGCAAACAGGATTCCAGCAAATGTCGCCACGCCCTTCCCGCCCTTGAACTTGAGCCAGACCGGGTAGAGATGACCGAAGAACGCTCCCGCGGCTGCAAGAACTTCTCCTCCAGGCAAAAAACGGCTCGCGAGCCAGACGGCAAAAAACCCTTTCAGCAAATCGAGAAGCAGTGTCAGGGCCGCAATGCCCTTTCGTCCGGTTCGCAAGACATTGGTTGCGCCGATATTGCCCGATCCGATGGTCCGGATGTCGCCGCCACCCACCAACCGAGTCAGCAAGAGGCCGAAGGGAATGGAGCCAAGCCCATAGCCCAGCACTAACCCCCCACCCATGTTCAACCAAAGATCATTCACCAAACGAATCCTCTAAATCTCTGTATTACGTAGCTGTTTTGTTCCACCCGCTCAAGGCCGTCGGCTTGCCAGTTAGGCATAGGCGCATTACCAGCAAGCGATGATGTCAGGTCCCTCTTCCGCGCCGTTGCTGTTTTTTGATTCCGGTATTGGAGGTCTGTCCGTATTGCGGGCTGTTCAAGCCGCATTGCCTAACGCACCTATCGTATTTGCGGCCGATTATGCCGGTCTGCCTTATGGCACCAAAACCGAGGCTGAAATCTCTGCACGTGTGCCTGCCCTGCTGGGGCGCCTGGTCGAACGCTATCAGCCACGTCTCGTCACCATTGCGTGCAACACCGCATGTACCATTGCGCTCACCCATGTGCGCGCTGCGTTAAATGTGCCCGTTGTGGGGACGGTCCCCGCCATCAAGCCCGCAGCCGAAGCAACGAAGACCGGCGTCATCGGCCTGTTGGGAACCGCAGCGACGGTACGGCAGGCCTATGTCGACAAATTACACCTGGATCATGCAGATGGGATGACATTGCTGCGCCATGCTGCGCCTGAATTGGTCAGCGCTGCGGAATCCAAGCTGCGCGGCGAAACCGTAGATCCAGAAGTTTATCAACGCGCCATGCGGGGACTTATGGACCAGCCTGATGGACATAGGCTTGACGTCACCGTCCTTGGCTGCACACATTTCCCGCTGGTGGAAGACGAACTTCGGACCGCCGCACCAAAGATCAAATTTGTCGATGGCGCAGGCGGCATCGCACGGCGAATTGGCTATCTGACAAACGATCAGGACTGGCCTGAACAAAAGGAACCTGGAACATTCGTCACAACCGGGGAAATCGATGCATTGAAGTCGCTTCTTCCGGCATTGTCAGCATTTGGTTTGACGCAGATCAAATCACTGTGAACGAAAATACCGCAAAAGACGCATCAGAATGACGCTTGTTGCAAGTCGTTCGCGCTGGATTTTTATGTTTTCCGCGATTATTGGGCGACGTAACGCCGCTGCTGCGGCATAGAACCGGGGTTAGTATCCGTGAATTACGATGCTGTTTTCGAAAAGGCGATTGACCGGCTTCATGCCGAAGGCCGCTATCGCGTGTTTATCGACATCCTGCGCAACAAGGGTTCTTATCCCAATGCACGCTGCTTTGCCGGACATAATGGGCCCAAAGAAATTACCGTGTGGTGCTCGAACGATTATCTGTGCATGGGACAGCATCCAAAGGTTGTTGCCGCTATGGAAGACGCGCTGCATGATGTTGGTGCTGGCTCTGGCGGAACGCGGAATATTGGCGGCAACACCCATTATCATATCGAGCTGGAGCATGAACTGGCCGACCTTCATGGCAAGGACGGCGCATTGCTGTTTACGTCCGGCTATGTCTCCAACGATGCGACATTGTCGACGCTCGCCAAGGTCCTGCCTGGTTGCATCATCTATTCGGATGAACTGAATCACGCGTCAATGATCGCAGGAATCCGCAATGCGGGTTGCGAAAAACGTGTGTGGCGGCACAATGACCTCGCCCATTTGGAAGAGCTGCTTGCTGCCGACGACTCGGAAGCGCCAAAACTCATCGCGTTTGAAAGCGTGTATTCAATGGATGGCGATGTTGCGCCAATCGGTAAAATTTGCGACCTTGCCGATAAGTATAATGCGATCACTTATTGTGACGAAGTCCACGCCGTTGGCATGTACGGTGCGCGCGGCGGTGGTATTTCCGAGCGTGATGAAGTGGCGGACCGAATCACGATCATTGAAGGCACGCTGGGCAAGGCATTTGGTGTCATGGGCGGCTACATCGCGGCGGATCGGAACATCATCGACGTGATCCGTTCTTACGCACCCGGCTTTATCTTCACAACGTCGCTGTCGCCAGTACTGGTGGCCGGCGTTTTAGCTTCTGTCCGTCATTTGAAGGCATCAAGCGAAGAGCGCGACGCACAGCAGGCCAATGCCGCCATGCTTAAAATGCTTTTTGCCGACGCTGGCCTGCCGGTCATGATGAGCGATACCCATATCGTCCCGTTAATGGTCGGTGACCCGGTCAAGGCGAAGAAGATCAGCGACATATTGCTTGCTGAATATGGCGTCTATGTGCAGCCGATCAATTATCCCACCGTTCCGCGCGGCACGGAGCGCTTGCGCTTCACACCGGGTCCGCAACATGACGAGGCCATGATGCGCGGTCTGACGTCTGCACTTGTGGAAATCTGGGAACGGATGGAAATCCGGGTCGCTCAGGCCGCCTGAGACAGTAACTTTACGAAAATTTCCCGATCTACATTGCCGCCGGAAAGCGTCACCGCAGTGACGCCTTTCGGCTGCAATTTCCCGGCAAGAACAGCGGCGAGCGCAACCGCCCCGCCGGGCTCTACCACAAGATGCAGCTTTTCAAACACCACCCGCATGGCCGCGGCTACTTCGTCTGTCGTTACCGAGACGCCACGCGACACACGCTGTCGCAAAACGTCAAAATTAACGGGATAAGTCTGCGGAGTCTGCAAGGCATCGCAATAGGTCGGATGCAACAGGTCTTTGACTGGCAGTATCTCACCCGCCTCGAGCGACCGGATAATATCGTCCCAGCCTTCAGGTTCAACTATGGCGATTTCTGCGTTCGGACAAGCCAGTGCAAGCCCCGACGCCAAACCGCCCCCGCCGCAGCATGATACAATCATGTCTGGCCCGCTGAGGCCAATCGCCTTCAGCTGGTCGGCTATTTCGATGCCAGTGGTGCCCTGCCCTTCAATCACCCACGGGTCGCCAAAGGCATGCACCAGCGTCGCGCCGCTGTCCGCAGTCAAGCTTGCGGCAACTGCGTCACGCGATTCGGTCGCGCGGTCGTATAAAACGACGGCTGCGCCCAGCGCTCTTGTAGCGTCCAGTTTCATTTGGGGTGCGTTGGAAGGCATGACGATGGTTGCGTTTATGCCAAGCCTTCGCGCGCCCCATGCGACGCCTTGTGCGTGGTTCCCGCTCGATACACCCACGACGCCAAGTGCCCGCTCTTCGGCGCTCAAGTCCGAAAGCCGGTGCCATGCGCCGCGGATTTTGAACGAGCCGATCGGCTGAAGCATTTCGGCCTTGCACCAGATGGTCACTCCATCGACATCAAGCGGCAGCAAGGGCGTTTTAGGCAGGATATCTGCAATTTTTACCATCGCTCGTTGGACGCCTTCGTGTGTTGGCGTCCTGCTGGCTGCAGCCAATTCTTGTCCTGTCATAAAAGGCCCCTATATGCGTGCGCTGAACGAATCTCTGATAAGAGGAAACTGCAGATGAGCAAGATATTGGTAATTGGCGCAGGCGGCGTCGGATCGGTTGCTGTCCACAAGATGGCCATGAACCCTGATATCTTCCATCATATCAGTCTCGCCAGTCGGACCAAATCCAAATGTGACGCAATTGCCGTCTCAGTCAAGCAACGCACGGGCGTTGTGATAGACACCTACGGTCTTGATGCCGACGATGTTGCTGCCACGACAGCACTGCTGAACGAGATCAAGCCAAGCTTGGTCGTGAACCTTGCACTCCCTTATCAGGATCTCAATATCATGGACGCCTGCCTTGCAGCTGGCGTGCATTATATGGACACCGCGAACTATGAGCCGTTGGATGTGGCGAAATTCGAATATCATTGGCAATGGGCGTATCAGGATCGCTACAAGGAAGCGGGACTTACTGCGCTGCTGGGTTCGGGTTTCGATCCCGGCGTGACCAGCGTGTTCACGACGTATCTGAAGAAGCATTATTTTGAGCGGATAGACATGCTCGATATACTGGATTGCAATGGTGGTGACCATGGTCAGGCTTTCGCCACCAACTTCAACCCGGAAATCAACATCCGCGAAGTTACTGCAGTGGCAAGGCACTGGGAAAATGGCGCGTGGGTTGAAACGCCACCAATGTCTGTGAAGCAAAGCTTCGACTTTGAAGCGGTTGGTCCCAAGAACATGTATCTCATGTACCACGAGGAAATCGAAAGCCTCAAAACCCACTTGCCCGAAATCAAGCGAATCCGGTTCTGGATGACCTTTGGCGATGCCTATATTACACACCTCAACGTGCTTCAGGCCGTGGGCATGACGCGCATTGACCCGGTGATGTATGAGGGCAAGGAAATCATTCCCCTTCAGTTCCTGAAGGCGGTTTTGCCGGAGCCATCCTCGCTTGGACCAACAACCAAAGGGAAGACCAACATCGGCTGCATCGCAACCGGCCTTGGCAAGGACGGCAAGGAAAAGACGCTCTACATTTACAATATCTGCGATCATGAAGACGCCTATGCAGAGACCGGTAATCAGGCCGTGAGCTATACCACTGGCGTACCAGCCATGATTGGCGCAGCTATGCTGGTAACCGGAACTTGGTCCGGCGCTGGTGTGTGGAACATTGAACAGTTCGATCCCGATCCATTCATGGACATGCTCAACGGGCATGGCCTGCCGTGGCAGGTGAAGGAACTTGATGGGCCACTGAAGTTCTGATGGAAACCAGAGCAGGCGATCCCGGGGCATTTGCCCGCTTTGACCTTCACCGCGTGCCGTCGCCGGCCTTTGTCGTGGACGAGATGGCGCTCCGGCGCAATCTTGCCATATTGGCGGATGTGAAGCAGCGTTCCGGCGCAAAGATTTTGTGTGCGATGAAGGCATTTTCGATGTGGAAGGTCGCGCCGATCATCGGGGAATATCTGGATGGGGTGTGCAGTTCAGGCCTATGGGAATCGCGGCTTGCCCGTGATTATTATCAGGGCGAAATTGCGACCTATTGCGCTGGCTATAAAGAAACCGATATGGCCGAAATCGTTGATATTTCCGATCACGTCATCTTCAACAGTCCGCACCAACACCGTCGTTTTGCATCCTTCCTGAATGACAGCGTTGACGTCGGGCTTCGCCTCAACCCGGAACATGCCGAAGGCGAAGTGGCCAAATATGACCCATGCTCACCCGGCTCGCGGTTAGGTTTTCCGGTTAGCCAGCTGGAACCTGAACATCTTGAGGGCGTATCGGGCCTGCACTTTCACACCTTGTGCGAGCAGGACTTTGAACCGCTGAAGCGAACATGGGAGTCGCTTAAGCCAAAGATCGAACCTTATTTTGGCCAGTTGCGCTGGATCAACTTTGGGGGCGGGCATCATATCACCCGGGCGGATTACCAGCGCGATGCGCTGGTCGCTTTCATTCAGGAAGTGCGCGCGGAAACCGGCCTCGAGGTTTACCTTGAACCGGGTGAAGCGATTGCACTTGATGCCGGAATATTGATTGGCGAATTGCTTGATGTGTTCGACAACGGCTTGAAGGTTGGCATCACTGATATCAGTGCGACCTGCCATATGCCTGACGTTATTGAGGCACCTTATCGCCCCGCCATGCTTGCCGAGCGTCTGGACGGTCCTGTCGTGCGTCTTGGTGGGCCTTCCTGTCTCGCAGGTGACATTATCGGCGATTACCGGTTACCCGCCACAGCTAAGCCCGGCGCACGTTTCGCTTTTCTTGATCAGGCCCATTATTCCATGGTGAAAACTAACACGTTTAACGGTGTGCCGTTGCCTTCCCTCTGGCTTTGGAATAGTGATACCGATGTGTTGGAATGCGTCCGTTCCTTCGACTGGACCGCCTTCAGAGACCGTCTGAGCTAATAAGCCAACGAATCGCTTTACAACCCGCCATTTTTTGCTACTGCGCTCCTCCGCTGCCCCAGGGGGACTTCCAATAACCGCAAGGCAGCCTTGTTGTTTTACTTTATCTTTTGGGGGTCCCTTGAATTGTACGAGAACACTGACGCACTTGCTGTAGTCCGCGCCCTTCGCCCGGACGAACCAATCACGCTCCTTCGCCCGCATGCTGCTACGCGCGCTGCCCGTTTCTTCGTTGAGAAGTTTCAGGGTAAGTCGCTCTATGCCGTGAAAGCAAACCCGTCGCCCGCTTTATTGGAAATTTTGTGGGACGCAGGGATAACACATTTTGACGTTGCTTCGCTTGGTGAAGTCCGGCTGGTGCACAAATTCCTGCCCGACGCGAAATTGTGCTTCATGCATCCTGTAAAAAGCGAACGCGCTATCGCGCAGGCATATCACAACCATAACGTCCGGACATTTAGCCTCGACAGCCATGACGAGCTCGACAAGATCGTTCGCGCAACCACCAAGGATGGCATTGCAGCCACGGACCTTGAACTATGCGTACGCATTCGCGTGTCGTCTGAGCATGCCAAACTCAGTCTTGCTTCCAAATTTGGCGCTGACCCTTCCGAAGTTGCTGACTTGCTCGTTGCGACACGCCAGGTTGCAGACAGCCTTGGCATTTGTTTCCACGTAGGCAGCCAGGCGATGACGCCAGCGGCCTACGCCGAAGCCATGGAGCATGTCCGCGCAGCAATCGTCGAAGCGTCGGTTACTGTGGATATCGTCGACGTCGGCGGCGGCTTTCCCTCCGTCTATCCCGGCATGGAGCCGCCCCCGCTCGAAGGCTATTTCGACGTCATCCATGATTGCTTCGAAGATTTGCCAATCAGCTATTCAGCGGAACTGTGGTGCGAGCCCGGTCGTGCGCTGTGTGCCGAATATGCGTCTTTGCTCGTGAAAGTGGAAAAGCGTCGCGGACAAGAGTTGTTCATCAACGACGGGGCTTATGGATCCTTGTTCGATGCTGCACACATCGGCTGGCGCTTCCCTGTGGCGCTGCAACGGTCCGACACTTCTATTGGGACCCAAATGGCTGAATTCAGCTTCTACGGGCCTACCTGCGACGACATGGACCATATGGCGGGGCCATTTATCCTGCCAGACGACGTGCAGGCAGGAGACTATATCGAAGTCGGAATGCTTGGCGCTTATGGCTGTGCTATGCGGACCGAGTTTAACGGCTTTGGCGAGACTGACACCGTCGCAGTTGAGGACCAACCTATGGCAACGCTTTACGGTTGGGCGCCTGCCAATGACGCTGGCGTGCGTGCAAAGCGATCATTGAGTTCAAACCTATAAGTTGCAATTGACAATCTATTAGCGGTGCACCACCCTCCCCATCCTAAAGGACGGGGAGGGTTTTTCATATGCACATGCCAATTTTGGCGCCGGCGGCTGCTTTGGTATTATGGTCGCTGGTGATGTTGTTCTGGTTGGCGGGAACGCGGCTGCCGGCCATGTCGAAGATCGGCATGGATCTCAAAAGCGCGGCACCGGGTGGACGCGGACAGGACATTGACCCAAATGTGCCGCCTACTGTTGCCTGGAAATCGCACAATTACTCACATCTCATGGAGCAGCCCACATTATTTTACGCCACGGTCATGATCCTTGCGATTTCGGGCGGGGCAACCGACATGTCCGCTTACCTAGCATGGGGATATACGGGCCTCCGCATTATTCACAGCATCTGGCAAGCCACGGTCAACACTGTCAGCATCCGGTTTCTTTTCTTCATGCTATCGACCATTTGCCTCACGATTTTGGCAGTTCAAGCATTACTTGCGACTATTTAAAGGGGGGAAAAAATGGAAAGTGCAATTTTAGGACCAATTGTCGCGCTTGCCGCGTGGACAATGATTATGTGGATTTGGATGTACGCAACGCGGATTCCAGCGATGAGCCGGGCGGGTATCGATGCGACCAAGATTGTCGGATCAACTGGTGGCGGACTGCGCGATGTCCTTATAGCTAAGGGCGAAGAAAAAGTTTCATGGGTTGCCGATAATTACAACCACTTACACGAGGCACCTACGGTATTTTATGCCATATGCCTCGTTCTTGCCATGGTTGGCCAAGGCGACAATCTGAACGCGATAATTGCATGGGCATATGTGGCTTTCCGTGTGGCACATAGCTTGGTGCAGATATTGTCTAACCGCGTAATCGTGCGATTTGCCTTGTTTGCCTTGTCGTCGCTCGCGCTCATTATGCTGGTGGTCCACGCCGTAATGTCGGTGCTTTTAAATTAACGGCTGAATTGCCCGACAAGCTCGATATGGGTTGACCAGCGGAACTGTCCCACCGGCCAGATCCGCTGCAACCTATATCCAGCAGCTACCAAAGTTTTGGAATCCCGGGCGAAGCTGGCTGGATTGCAGCTGACATATGCAATTTTGCGCACGTTCGATGCGGCTAATTGCGCCACCTGCTCTTTGGCACCCGCGCGGGGCGGGTCGAGCACGACTGTCTGGAACTTGTTAAGCTCCTCAGCCGTCAGCGGCCGTCGGAACAGGTCACGATGCTCGGCAAATATCGTTCGGCCAGAACGCCCGGCAGCCGCCTTTAGGGCAAGGCTGGCCTGAAGATCAGCCTCTCCCGCGTATATCTTGCGGCCAGGGCCCATGGATAGCGCAAATGTGCCTGAGCCTGCGAACAAGTCAGCAACAATGCTATCATCGCCGACGATCTCGTTGACCGCGTGCACCAAGGCCGCCTCACCATCAGGCGTCGCCTGCAAGAAGCCATAAGGTTGATACCCTACTGCAACCCCGCCCAGCGTCACGGTCACTGGCTCGGGCTCGTAAAAAGGTACCGGGCCATATCCTTCATCAAGCGATAAGCGGGCAATACTGTTGGCCTTGGCAAATTCGGACAAAAGCTCGTGCGTGTCGAGATCGTTGGCGATCCAGTTTTCGATCAAGACATCGACGCCCTGGTCGACCATTGCCAGCTTGACCTGCACTTGCCGCGCGCGGTTCAAACGTGGCTCAAGCAAAGCACGTAAAGGCGCAAGCAACGCAAACAATTCTGGCGTCATGACGTCACATTGCTTCAAGTCTATGATTCGGTGACTTTTTTCCGTACTGAAGCCAAGCTGGAAATGCTTGCCTGCCCATGCCGACCGCACGGCAATGCGGCGGCGTGTTTTGGGCGGGGACAGATGAACGGGCATCACCTCGCCAATTTCCACCTGTTGGGTTGCCAAAGCGTGGGTTACCCTTTCGGCGATGAACAGGCGTTGGCTGTCTTCATCTAGATGCTGCAGTTGGCATCCGCCACACAAGGGAAAATGCTGGCATGGGGGTGTCGCATGGTGAGGTCCGTGGACAAGTCCACCTGACGGGTCAACCATGTCACCGGGCGCCGCTAACGCCACATAACGGCCATTGGCGGTCACGCCATCACCGCGTGCAGCGACACGAATAATCTCTTCAGTCATTTCCATACCGCCCCATGCCCCTGAAGCGTCAAGCAATCAACTGGCGTCTGCGCTTGCCGAATTCTTAATCTGTGCTGGCAACCGGTAGATGTCGTCCCCCGAAGACACTTCGATCATCCCGCCTTCGCGCACAGCAATGCGGGTTTCATCGAACCCGTCTGCAGGCGCAAGGCCTCGGCCATCGGTCAATATGTCAAAGCGCCTGAACCCGCCATCAGGATGGTGGATGACCAGCAACTTGGCGCCATCCGCATTGATCTGTTCAGTGGAACATGTCCGTTCAAAGCGCTCTGACCCTCCAAGAGCACATTCGACTTTACCATCGTTCGACACTTGCTCCTCGCGCTCCTGTTCCGTTGCATGCGATGAACGCGACCCGCCATCACAGGCTGCAAGTGTGCTCATCGATAGTGCGGCCACCAGCAGCTTAGATATCGGCGTAGACATGGGTTTCGGCGCTGCCTCCAGGATGAGTGACAGCGCCCTTATAGGCAGGGCCAACATTCTGTGCGTAGCGCCAAATTGCACCAGACTGATAATCCGTTTTCCGCGGAATCCATTTTTTGCGCCTTTCTTCAATTATTTCTGCGGAGACATTCAGATCAATTATACCGCGCTCGGCATCAATGAATATTTCGTCGCCATCCTCGATCAGGGCGATTGGTCCACCTTCGGCCGCTTCCGGACCTACGTGGCCGATACAGAAACCACGGGTCGCTCCTGAGAAGCGTCCGTCGGTGATCAGCGCAACTTTTTCGCCCATGCCCTGGCCATAAAGCGCTGCGGTCGTCGAGAGCATCTCGCGCATGCCGGGTCCGCCTTTGGGTCCTTCGTAACGAATTACGATAACTGAACCTTCGCGGATTTGCCGTGCTTCAACCGCGGCAAAGCAATCTTCTTCACAATCGAACACCTGGGCGGGGCCAGTAAATTTCAACCGATCCATCCCCGCGACCTTCACAATCGCGCCTTCAGGGGCAAGTGAACCCCTCAACCCGACGACTCCGCCGGTTGGCGTTATCGGCGCCGTAGCGGGATAAATGACTTTTTGGTCTGGGTTCCAGGTGATTTCATCGATATTTTCGCCCAGCGTTTTGCCGGTTACCGTCATGCATTCGCCGAACAATAGCCCTTCTGCCAGCAAGGACTTCATCAGCATATAAACGCCACCAGCGTCATACATGTCGCGTGCAACAAATTGTCCACCAGGCTGTAAATCCGCCATATACGGTGTCGTCTTGAACGCTTCGGCGACGTCGAACAAATCAAAGCTGATACCTGCTTCATGCGCCATCGCTGGCAAATGTAGCGCGCCATTGGTCGACCCACCTGTCGCGGCGACAATTCTTGCAGCATTTACAAAGGCTTCTCGGGTACATATGTCACGTGGCCTGATGTTTAGAGCTAACAATTCCATGACCTGGACACCTGCGGCATGCGCAATCTGATCCCGCGTCGAATAAGGCGCAGGCGCCATATTGCTGTTGGGCATCGAAAGGCCAATCGCCTCACCAACACATGCCATTGTGTTGGCCGTATATTGGCCGCCACATGCGCCATGTCCCGGGCATGCCACGCGCTCAAGCTCTTCAAGTTCGGACAAGGGACACGCACCCGCCGCATATTTGCCGACAATTTCAAAGACGTCTTTTACCGTTACGTCCTTGTTATTGTATCGGCCCGGCAAAATCGACCCGCCGTATACAAATATGGAAGGGACATTGAGGCGCAACATGGCCATCATCATGCCTGGCAACGACTTGTCGCAACCCGCAAACCCAACCAATGCGTCATAACAATGGCCGCGTACAGAAAGCTCAACGGAGTCTGCGATGACTTCACGGCTTACGAGCGAGGACTTCATGCCCTGATGTCCCATGGCAATGCCGTCGGTAACGGTAATTGTGTTAAATCTGCGCGGCATCCCCCCACCTTGCTCAACGCCGACGCGCGCAATATCAGCTTGGGCATCCAGCGTCGTGTTGCATGGCGCACTGTCATTTCCTGCCGAGACGACCCCAACGAAAGGGCGCGCAATTTCCTCAGCGGTCAATCCCATGGCATAATAATAGCTGCGATGCGGCGCACGTTCTGGCCCCACGGAAACATGACGGCTTGGCAATTTGGACTTGTCGAACTCGTGTGACATTTTGAACTCCCGATTCAGGCCTGGCCTTTAAGCTTTTTTATGCTGATAGGCCAAGCTGTTCCGAAACAAAATGGCACATATCTGTCAAAATGCGCGCGAATCTTGCTTGGTCCTTTAGAGTGCTGGCCAAATCCTGTCGCATCTCAATCCCGATATAAGGGATGTTGTTGGCTTCGGCATGCCGGTTCATCGTCGCATTGAGTAGCTTGCCGGAATAGGGCAATTGGTCACCGACCAAAAGGCCTGCATCCTCAAGAAACGTAATGGCCAGTTTAGAGGCTTTTTCCTGCTGGTTATATAAAACGCCAACTTCCCATGGTCGCTTTTCGTCCGGTTTGCTCGTCAAAGATGGGGTAAAGCTGTGCAAAGAGAGGATGAGCGCGGGACGGTAGTCCGATAGCAATCGCTGAAGCCGCTCATGATAAGGTCGGTGAAAGCGAGCCAACCTTGTTTCGATTGTTGCCGCCGTCAATGCGTTGCCAGGAATGTAGCGGCCATCGCTATGAGGCGGAACCGCAGCGTCCTCGTCCTCCTCACGGTTCAAGTCGACCAAAAGACGCGAATATTTTCCTAAAAACGCCGCAAATGCTTGATTCTGGACAAGCAGCTCGGACACCGCGCGTACGCCAATGTCCCAGGCGATATGTTCTGCAAGCAAGCCTGGATCGATACCCAGGTCAATTTCGGCAGGGAGTTTGTTTGAGGCATGATCGCCAATTATCAGGATGCCACCTGTGCGCGGTGTTCCCAATATTTCGAAGGGTGCGTCGTTCATCGCAACGTCGTTTCCATCACCCACCAAGCGGGGTCAAGCATGGCGGTTGCGGCCTTCAATTCTGTAGCAGTTTCAAACAACGCAAAGCACGTTGCCCCCGACCCCGACATACGCGTGAGTGCGGATTTGGTATGTGAAAGCTGATCCAAAATATCGGTAATGACAGGGCAAATCTCCGCGGCCAAGGGCTCGAGATCATTTCGGCCAGTCACAGCAGCTTCCCACATATTTCCGGCCTTCAGGGGACCGCCATCGACGCCATCCCACGCTTTGAAAATCGCAGCTGTGGAGACCGACTTAAGCGGGTTAACCAGCAACAAATGCCGCGCAGCTATTGGGGTGTCGTCCAGAAATTCAAGCGCAGTGCCGGTACCTGTGCCGAAGCTTGGACGGCTGAATACACAGGCGGGAATGTCAGCCCCCAATAAAGCGAGGATGTCCGCCAATTCCCGCTCGGTCGCGTTAAGACCCCATAGCCGGCTTAAAAGGCGCGCTGTCGCCGCCGCGTCAGCCGATCCGCCACCGATGCCAGAAGCGATAGGAAGGCGCTTGTCGAGGCGCAGAGCTGCACCTTGCGTCACTCCAAAATGCGACTTCAGCCGAAGGGCGGTTTGCATGACGAGATTGTTGTCATCTACCTCTAGCCCGCTTCCGAATGGCCCCTCGATTGCAAGAGTAAGCGTCTCCGACAATCCGGCACACAAAATGTCTCCGTCGCGCGCGAACGCGAACAACGTTTCGATATCATGATAGCCATCATCGCGCCGCCGCCGCACATGCAGGGCAAGATTGACCTTAGCGAAGGCGACCTCAGATTGATCCACGATTAGCCCTCAGCCTCTATCAGCAACGGCAACCCCGCCTTGGTCACATATTGGGGTAGTTTGGACCACCGCCGCCTTCCGGGGTTACCCAGTTGATATTCTGGTTCGGGTCCTTGATATCGCAGGTTTTGCAATGGACGCAGTTTTGGGCATTGATCTGGTAACGCGGGTCCTTGCCGTCTTCTTCGATCCATTCATATACCCCGGCAGGGCAATAACGCGTCGACGGGCCAGCAAATTCCATGAATTCGCTGTTCTTCTGCAAGTCCATATCCTTGACCTGCAAATGGATTGGCTGGTCTTCGGCATGGTTGGTGTTTGAAAGAAAAACCGAGGACAGGCGATCAAAGCTGAAAACGCCATCCGGTTTGGGGTATTCGATACGCTCTGCAGCGTTTTTCTTCTTCAAGGCCTTGTGGTCAGGATGATGCTTCATCGTGAACGGCATGCGCACACCAAAGCTTTCCAGCCACATATTCACGCCGGCGAGCATCGTTCCGAATACATTACCATATTTTTCCACCAGGGGCAGGACGTTGCGGACCATCTGCAGTTCTTTGTAGACCCAGCTGTTATCATAGGCAGTCTGATAGGCATCCAATGCATCATGTTCGCGCCCAGCGGCCAACGCCTCTACGGCAGCGTCCGCCGCCATCATACCTGACTTCATCGCGGTATGGGTGCCTTTGATACGTGGCACGTTCACAAAGCCAGCGGAGCATCCGATCAGCGCGCCACCCAGGAATGCAAGCTTCGGCACCGACTGCCAGCCACCGTCACTAATGGCCCGCGCACCATAAGAAACACGGCGTCCACCAGCGAGTATCTTCTTGACCTCGGGATGGGTTTTCCAGCGCTGCAATTCTTCGAACGGCGACAAATAGGGATTGGAATAATTGAGCCAGACAACAAAACCCAGGGCGACCTGGTTGTTAGCCTGATGATACAGAAACGCGCCGCCATTGGCATCCGTCAGTGGCCATCCCTGGCTGTGAATAACGCGGCCCGCCGAATGCTGCTCAGGCGGAATGTCCCACAATTCCTTAAGGCCGATGCCATAAACCTGCGGCTGGCAATCCTTATCGAGCCCAAATTGCGGCTTGAGCAGTTTCGTAAGATGTCCGCGAACACCTTCGGCAAAGAACGTGTATTTGGCGTGCAGCTCCATCCCTGGCATATAATCGTCTTTGTGGCTGCCATCGCGCGCAACGCCCATGTCGCCCGTTGCTACGCCCTTGACCGAGCCATCGCTGTTGTAGAGGATTTCGGCGGCAGCAAATCCGGGAAAAATTTCGACACCGAGATTTTCAGCCTGTCCAGCAAGCCAGCGACATAGATTGCCCAGTGATCCGGTATATGTCCCCTTGTTATGCATGAAACCGGGGGTCAGGAAATGCGGCATGTTGAACTTGCCGGTCTTGGTCAGGATCCAGTGCTGGTTATCCTTTACAGGCGTATCGGCAAGTGGGCATCCCATATTGCGCCAATCAGGCAACAGTTCGTCCAGCGCCTTCGGGTCAATCACAGCACCAGAAAGGATATGCGCGCCGACTTCGGATCCCTTTTCAAGGATGCAGACGCTCGTGTCGGGTGATTGTTGTTTTATGCGGATCGCCGCCGAAAGTCCTGCTGGCCCAGCGCCAACAATAACAACATCATAGGGCATCGACTCGCGTTCACTCATTGCCTTTATCCTTTACCCGGCATTCTATTCAGGCCATCCTGATATTTGAACAGCCTGTGGAAATTGCCATGCCAAGCAATTGACCCCGCCGTCAACCAGTGACTGAAGGGATTTATGGAGGAACGGGGAGAATCTTCGGCATTTGCCATGGTGGAATCGTTGACCAGCTGGTGGGAACTCGCCGGGCTGGATTCAGCCGTCGGTGATACAGCAGTCGATTGGCTCGCCGATGGCCAGCAGCCCCAATCTCATGGCGCGGCACCCACGACCTCTGCCGCTCTAAAGAAATCCAAGCCCTCCACTGCCCCTGATGTTGTCTGGCCGACTGATATCGCTCAGTTGCGTGAGATGGTCATGGCTGGCGCGCCACTGCCTGGCAACGCCTTTGGTCCTGTGCGCTCTCCTCCCGTCGGTCCCGAAACGTGCGACGTCATGATTATTTCGGATTTGCCGGACATCATGGAAGTATCAGGTGCAGCGCAACAGAACGCCACCCTGTTGCGGCGCATGATGTCGGCGATTGAGATAAACGTATTGTCCTGTTTCGTCTCATGGCTTGCGACCAGCATGCCATCAACCGGCGAAGTTCCAGAAGACGCCCTGCCTGAGCTCGCGGCATTTATGCGGCATCAGATCGAACTGGTCCGGCCAAAATCTGTGGTGATACTCGGTTCGTCGGCATGCAAGGCTCTGTTAGGCGAAGAACTGATGAATGCGCGTGCACAGTTACGAAATATTAATCATAACAGCCTCAACATTGCATCGTTGGCGACATTTCATCCGCGGACACTTATCGCACGACCAGCGTTGAAAGCGCAGGCGTGGAAGGACCTGCAGATGTTTGCAAAAAGGGCAACCGAATGAGCATCAATGGGCGCAGAGTAAAATGGCTGGCATTTGCATTGTCTTTGTTACCATTCTCGGTAGCCCAGGCAAATACGAGCGAGGGATTTCGCGATATTCTCTCTGCGCCGCCTGCCCCGACGGTGCTCAATGCGAAAGACAAAGCCGTCTTCGCTGCCATATATGATGCTATTCATACACAAAAATGGGAAGAAGCTACTCGCCTGATTGATGCCGCGCCACAGGGACCAATGACCGCAATGGCACGAGCAGAACTATATGTTGCACCGAATAGCCCGCGCGTTGATGTCGCTGCATTGCAAACCCTGCTTTCAGCAGCTCCCTATCTTCCGCAAGCCGAGCAGCTTGCTAATATGGCCCGCAAGCGCGGAGCGGACGGTCTGCCGGATCGCCCGGGTATCCGCCGGTTTTCGTGGCTGGGCGGCGCACCCAAAAGAGATTTGCCAACCAATGTAGCTGGCGATGATATCCGCGCGGAACTGCAGGTTTTTATCAAAAACGACCAACCAGGTGCCGCAGAACAGATATTGGAAGGCAAGGCCTTTGAGCTGACACCCGACGCGTTGACCGAACTTCGGTACCGTGTGGCCTGGTCTTATTATATTGAAAATGACGATGCCTCAGCCAAGCGTGTAGCATCGGTAGCGAAGGCGGCAGGTGGCGATTGGGCAACGCAAGCAGCCTGGGTTGATGGGCTCGCTTCATGGCGCATGCGCGAATATGCTACGGCTTATGAAGCATTTGATTATGTGTCACGTCTGGCGACGAATGACGATTTGAAGGCTGCAGGGCTGTTTTGGAGCGCACGTGCTGCGATGGCGGCCAAGCAACCACAACATGTGCAGGTAAGGATGCAGAAGGCAGCTCAATTGCCTGAGACCTTCTACGGATTGCTGGCCAGCGAATCGCTCGGCATGGAGCCCATTGCGCGTAAGGCGGCCAAGGCAGCTAAATTGGATTGGGGGAGCCTGAGGGACCAGCAAAATGCTGTTATCGCGGTCGCCTTGACCGAAATTGGCCAAAACAAACTTGCGGATGAAGCGTTGCGGTATCAAGCCAAGATTGGTGATGCACGACAACATTCCAATCTTGCGCAGTTGGCTGGATCACTAAACCTTGCATCCACGCAATTCTGGCTAGGGCATTATGGCCCATCGCGCGACCAGAGCAGCGCTATGGCCCGCTATCCCATGCCCAACTGGGAACCAACAGGCGGATGGAGAGTAACACCGGCTCTCGTCTATGCCCACGCGTTGCAGGAATCAAATTTCAGGACTGATGTCATAAGCCCTGCAGGCGCCCGGGGCCTTATGCAGGTGCGTCCGGGAACCGCGCAGGATATGGCTCGCGCGCGCGGCAACTTTTTCACTGCCTCCGAACTCGACCGTCCGTCGGTCAATCTGGAATATGGGCAATCCTATCTGGAAAAGCTTCGCGATCTGCCCGCGACTGGGGGCCTGCTGCCTAAGGTCATTGCGGCCTATAATGCAGGGCCGACGCCACTTGCACGGTGGAACGTAGAGGTGCGCGACAATGGCGATCCATTATTGTTCATTGAATCGATTCCCTATTGGGAAACCCGCGGGTATGTCTCTATAATATTGCGTAATTATTGGATTTACGAGATGCGTGAAAACAAGGCATCAGGCAGTTTGAAGGGGCTGGCCCAATATATGTGGCCAAAATTCCCTGACTCAAATGGTGTCGTGACGGCTCGTCGGGCTACCGGAGGCACCATTGCCGCTCGATGAAACCATTGCGTTCAAGCATGTAAATGTCGCTCTCCTGACAGTCTCGGACACTCGGGGGTTGGACGACGACAGCAGCGGTAATATCTTGGCTGAACGCATAATTTCCGCCGGCCACAAAATTCGTGAACGTGCGATTTTGCGGGATGACACAGCGATGATCACCGCGAGACTTCATAACTGGATCGATGACGACCACATCGACGTTGTCATTTCTACGGGTGGAACGGGTTTGACCGGACGAGATGTGACACCTGAAGCGCTGGACCGCGTCAAAACCAAAGATATTCCAGGTTTTGGAGAGCTTTTCCGTTGGTTGAGCTTCCAAAGCATTGGCACTTCAACAATTCAGTCTAGGGCCTGCGCCGTGCTGGCACGCGGCACATATATTTTTGCACTTCCTGGATCCAATGGCGCTGTAAAGGACGGTTGGGATCAGATACTCGTGCATCAGTTGGACAACCGCCATCGGCCTTGCAATTTCGTCGACCTGATGCCGCGGCTGCGCGAAATTTAATTTGTTCTTTATTTGTTCTATTGCACACGGCATAAGGATGGTGTGCAGAAAATCAAACATCCCGACCTGACAAAAGGACGCGGCGCGCAGGATAACGTCGTTCCGACACGGTTTAATTTGAACGCACGGGTTGCAGATGGCGACTGGCTTGACGCTTGTGAGGCGTTGGACGGCGCACAGCGGCCTCTAAAAACTACGGTGACCGAGGAATTTGCAAAATCGATCCTGTCGTTCAACACTTCGCCTGATGTCCCCTTCGACCGGTCGGTAAACGCCTATCGCGGCTGCGAACATGGTTGCGTTTACTGTTTTGCGCGCCCGACCCATGCTTATCACGATCTGTCTCCCGGGCTGGACTTCGAAAGCCGCCTTTTTGCTAAGCCAAATGCCGCGGACATATTGCGTAAAACATTGGCGAAGCCCGGATACCGTGCTGCGCCGATTGCCATCGGCACGAACACCGACCCATATCAACCTATCGAGCGCAGCTATCGTATTACCCGCTCCATTCTGGCATTGATGGTGGAAACCGCGCACCCAATCGTCATCACTACGAAATCAGCGCGGGTGCTGGAAGATATCGACTATTTGGCGCAATTGGCGACCAAACAGCTCACCGGGGTCGCAATATCGGTTACGACGCTAGATTCCAAAATTGCGCGAACGCTGGAACCACGGGCATCTTCGCCCATCACGCGCCTTGCGGCCGTTCGCAAATTGACGGACGCTGGAATCTACGTCCACGTGAACATATCGCCCATCATTCCAGCTATTACCGACCACGAGATAGAGACCGTCGCGGCTGCCGCTGCCGAGCATGGCGCATCAAGCATAAGCTGGATTCCCGTGCGTCTGCCGCACGAGGTGGCGCCCTTGTTTCGAAACTGGCTGGAGGTGCATTTCCCCGACCGCGCGGCAAAAGTGATGAACCTGATCAGAGAAATGCGCGGCGGCAAAGACAACGACGCCGAGTTTTTTACCCGCATGCAGGGACAAGGACCATGGGCTGATCTCATGCGCGCAAGAATGAAAATTGCAAAGAATCGCCATGGGCTGGATAGTTCGAAATGGAATGTGCGCAGTGACCTGTTTGTTCCGCCCAATCTGGATGGTCAGCTCAGTCTGTTTTAAGCAAACTCCGCACCGTTGAGTTCAAGTGGTTTAAACCGGATAAGACGACTAGTGTGCACCGCCGCCTGCCGGTTAACAACGGCTTTCCGATAATCCGGATCCGTAACCATCTCCAAAAACGCGCTGCTATTGGGATAATAAGCGATAAATGCGGAGTCCCAGTGCCGTCCTTCGGGTCCAATCACCATGGCTTCCATAATGCCCCGCCAGATGATGTTTCCACCTACCCGCGCAAATATCGGACTGCTTGTTTTCCCATATTCCTGATACGCCTGCACGCCACTCCAATGATGTGCGGAATTTGGGTGATCTTTGGGATAGTCAGCCGCACTATTGAATTTCAGCAGGTTGAGCATGTTAATCGGCTCATCACGTGGCAGCGACTTAAATAGTTCAAATGCGGCGCGGCTTGGGTCAACATAGCTTTCGGTCATCGCTCAATCCTCCAGCACAAAATCTTTGAATTGCTGGCGAAGCGCAACTTTCTGGATTTTTCCGGTCCCGGTATGCGGCAGTTCCTCGACAAAGATAACGCGGTCGGGCATCCACCATTTGACGATGCGTTCTGCCAGATATGCCTTCACCATATCCTCGTCGACATCCGCACCAGGCTTTTTTACTGCCACCAACACAGGCCGTTCGTCCCACTTTGGGTGCGGAATGCCGATTGCGCCTGCTTCTGCAATGCCCGGGCAGCCGACAGCGATATTTTCCAATTCCACCGAGCTAATCCATTCACCGCCTGATTTGATCACGTCCTTCACACGATCGGTGATTTGCATGGTGCCGTCGTGGTGAAGGACGGACACGTCGCCTGTATCAAACCATTGGTCTGCACTCACGGCATCCGAATCGGCCTTGAAATAGCGTTTGATGACCCAAGGCCCGCGTATCTGCAACGCGCCCGATGTGACGCCATCGCGCGGAGCCACGTTGCCATCCTTGTCAATCACGCGCAGTTCCACGCCAAACGGGGTGCGCCCCTGTTTGCAAACAACGTCGATTTGTTCGTCAAGGGTGAGCTCGTCCCAGTTCGGTGTTGGGGCACCCATTGTGCCTATCGGCGAGGTTTCCGTCATGCCCCATGCATGGGAAACGCGGACCCCAGACTTCATAAGCCGTTCAATCATTGCGCGCGGGGCTGCCGAGCCGCCAATCGTTACAAGCTTCAGCTTGCCCAGCGAACTGTCACTCCCTGCAGCCGCCTGCGCATCCAGATGCGCAAACATGGCCAGCCACACGGTTGGGACACCTGCACTATGCGTAATGCCCTCCTGCAACATCAGACTATGCAAGGTTGCTGCATCGTTGGTGGTTGAAAACACAAATTTTACGCCTGCCGCCGCTCCGGCAAATGGCAGCCCCCAACTTGCAGCGTGGAACATCGGAACGATCGGCAGGAGCGCCGATTGCGGGCTGAGGTCGAAGACGGCAGGCGCAATCTCCGCCATCGCGTGCAACATCGTCGAACGGTGCTGGTACAAAACGCCCTTCGGATTTCCAGTAGTTCCGCTGGTATAACACAGCATGCAGGCGTCGCGCTCGTCGCCAGCAGCCCATTCATAGTTGCCGTCTTGTGATGCGACGAGTGCGCCGTAGCTGTCATCTCGATCAAAGACGATATAATGTTCAACGGTTGTCAGGTGTGGCTTTAATCGGTCGATTATGGGCTGAAACATGGAGTCATACATCAGCACCTTATCTTCGGCATGGTTGATAATGTAGATCAGGTCTTCGTCAAACAAACGTACATTGACTGTGTGGATGACCCCGCCAAAACCGATCGCGCCATACCACGCCGCCAAATGCCTATGATGGTTCATGGCAAACGTTGCAACGCGATCACCCTTTTGCAGACCAAAGCCCGCAAATGCCTGCGAAAGTTTGCGCGCTTCTGAAGCAACGCCAGCCCAATTTGTCCGCTCGATGCTGCCATCGGTCCATCGCGTCACAATTTCGCGCGTGCCATGTTCACGCGCGGCGTAATCGATCAAACGCGGAACACGCAGGTCCCAGTCTTGCATAGTACCTTGCATCACATTCCCTCCACACTTGGCGCGCTTGAACAAAGCTGGCGCCTTTTATCCACGTATGATCGTGATTTAATGCACCAATGCCAAAACAGGACCCAATGGTGCAAGCTCTACATTTTCGACACCGTCAATTGCCCGTACCTGTTCAAGCAATGAAGCTTCAATCCGAAAGCGGCGCCCAAGTATGATATGGACCCAACGACCGTCGGCTGCGCGCGTTTTGATAACCAATTCGCTTCGGCCGCCATCCAGAGGTTCAACCATTTGCGCAAGCTCGGCCATCGCGGTTTCATGCGTCACGTCAAGCTGCATTTTTAGCCGCGATACGCTGGTAAGGCTGCTCAATGCCTTTGCGCTCTTGACGGTAAAGCTTGGCACCTCTTCACCTGGCCGCATTTCCATTTCGCAATGAAGCAATAGGCATTCGGCATCTTTTGCCCATTCGGCGAGCTGGCTGCCGATCGCTTCGTCAAAGCACCGTACAGAAAACTGACCACTCTTGTCCGAAAAGTCAGCAATCATAAACCGCTTGCCCTTGCGGGACTCGCGCCAGCGTACACCTTCGATAAGTGCCGACATGGTAGCTGCCCGCCGAACGCCTTCAGGAATTGGACCACTGTCCAGCCATACAGCGTAGGGCTTAGCACCGTGACTTGACGCCAGCGCATCAAATTGTGAGCATGGATGCGCCGAAAAGTAGAAGCCAAATGCGTCCTTTTCCTGGTTCATTTGTTCGCCGGGTGCCCAATGCAAACTAGTGTCTATGCGCAACGCAGCCATGTCCGAGCCGCCTTCCCCGAACAGACCACCCTGCCCACTTTCACGCGAATCGCGCGCTGATTGCGCTGCAGCCAAAAGCGTCTCTGCGGCAGCATGGACTGCAGCGCGGTTCGGTTCGAGCGCATCAAAGGCGCCTGCTGCGGCGAGGTTTTCGAGACTTCGGCGGTTAATTTGTCCCGGATCAACGCGGTTCGCAAAGTCATCAAGACTTTTGAAAATCCCGGCACTCGCACGTTCAGCAACTAATATTTCCATGGCGCGTTCGCCAACATTTTTGACCCCGCCCAACGCATAGCGAACGGCATGGTCACCATGCGCATTGGTCTCGACCGTAAATTCTGCCTTACTGTGATTGACGTCAGGCGGCATGCAAATGACATCTAGTCGGCGCATATCATCGATGAACGTCGCCAGCTTATCTGTCTGGTGCATATCGAAGCACATGGACGCCGCGTAAAATTCTTCTGGGTGATGAGTCTTTAGCCACGCCGTTTGGTAAGCCAAAACAGCATAAGCGGCCGCGTGGCTTTTGTTGAAACCATAGCCCGCAAATTTGTCGATCAAGTCGAACAACTCATTTGCGCGGTTTGACGGGATGGCGTGGGCGGCACACCCGCTAACAAAACGGTCGCGCTGAGCGTCCATTTCGGCCTGAATTTTCTTTCCCATCGCGCGGCGCAGCAAATCTGCCTCGCCAAGGCTGTAGCCAGCCAGGATCTGCGCCGCCTGCATGACCTGTTCCTGATACACGAAAATACCGTAGGTCTCGTTGAGGACTGGCTCGAGCAGTGGATGCGGATACTCGATGCTTTCCTCTCCATTTTTCCGGCGGCCAAACATTGGAATATTATCCATTGGACCGGGCCGGTACAGCGAGACGAGCGCAATAATGTCACCGAAATTTGTGGGCTTTACAGCCCCAAGCGTTCGCCGCATCCCTTCGGATTCCAGCTGGAAAACACCAACCGTATCGCCGCGCTGAAGCAGCTCATAAACGGCAGGATCGTCATGCGGCAAAAGATCAAGATTGATTTCCACGCCCCGCTTGGCAAGCATCTGGCTGCCCTTTTGCAGGACAGACAAGGTCTTCAACCCCAGAAAGTCGAATTTTACCAAGCCGGCACTTTCGACATATTTCATGTCAAACTGCGTGACGGGCATGTCTGAACGCGGGTCGCGGTATAAGGGTGCAAGTTCCGAGAGCTCCCTGTCGCCAATGACGACGCCGGCCGCGTGTGTCGAGCTGTGGCGCGGTAGACCCTCAAGCTTCATCGCCAGATCAAACAAGCGCTTGACCTGCGCATCGCGTCGATATTCCTCACGCAATTCAGCTACGCCTGAAAGCGCTCGCTTCAAGTCCCATGGATCGGCAGGAAGGTTTGGTACCTGCTTGCACAGCCGGTCGACTTGGCCATAGCTCATTTGCAGCACCCGTCCTGTGTCACGTAAGACTGCTCGTGCCTTCAGTTTCCCAAAAGTGATAATCTGCGCAACCTGACGGGCACCATATTTTTTCTGCACGTAACGGATGACTTCACCGCGTCGCGTTTCGCAAAAATCGATATCGAAGTCGGGCATTGATACACGATCAGGGTTCAGAAATCGTTCGAAAAGAAGCCCGAGTTTTATGGGATCAAGATCCGTGATGGTTAGTGACCAAGCAACAAGAGAACCAGCGCCCGAACCACGCCCGGGTCCCACGGCGATATCCTGTTCCTTTGCCCATTTGATAAAATCCGCAACGATCAGGAAATAGCCCGAAAAACCCATCGTGCAAATGACGTCCGCCTCGAACTTGAGACGATCAAAATATACCTGACGTTCAGCGGGATCAGCTATTCCGGCAATCTCAAGCCGCCTTTCAAGACCGATCCGACCATCCTCGCGCAATTGCGCATCCTCTGCGGTCCGGTCACCGGCAAGGCTCGGCAATATCGGACTTCTATAGGGCGCAAGCGCGGCGCACCGTTGCGCAATGACCAACGTGTTCGCAAGCGCCTCCGGCAAATCGGCAAACAGTTCACCCATTTGCCGCCCCGTTTTAATCCACGTATCGCGGCTGCTTCTGCGGCGGTCTATGCTTTCAATATATGCACCATCTGAAATGCACAGCATGGCATCATGTGCTTCATAAAAATCCGGCTCGGCAAAAAAGGCGGGATTTGTCGCCACCAAAGGGATGTCGCGGGCATAAGCAAGGTCAATCAAATCGTCTTCTGCTGCCATTTCGCCATTGTCGCCGCGGCGGCTGACTTCGATATACAAACAATCGGCAAACATTGCCTGAAGCCGCGCTAGATACTCTCCCGCTGCCTCGTTCTGGCCCTCGCTTAACAACCTAGTCAAGGCGCCCTCGCCTCCGCCAGTAAGCGCGATCAGGCCGTCCCTATGCGCAGAAAGCTGTTCTAAGGTGATATGGGCGTCCAAATCCTCCGGACGATCGAGATGCGACATTGATACCAAGCGGCACAAATTGTTGTAACCCGTGTCGTTCTGCGCATAAAGCGGCAACCAGTCGCGGACGAATTTCCCATCACGCGTAGGCCGCCTTATACCCAGCAAACTGCCAATGATGGGCTGAACGCCCTTTGCCTTGGCACCGTCCTGAAAGGGCATGACGCCGTAAAGACCATTACGATCGCAAATAGCTATCGCTGGAAAGCCAAGCTTTTGCGCGGTTTCACCGATGGCCTTAGGCTCAATCGCACCTTCCAAAATGGTATAAGCGGAATATACCCGCAAAGGAACAAAGGGTACGAAAGCCATAGCGCTATGTTAATTCACCGACATGATTCGACAATCGCCAACTTCGGCTAATCTGTGGACAATCAGGCTGTTTGCGCCAGTAAGCCCTCAATGTCCTTGGCAAGTGCCTCTGGTTTCACCTGTGGTCCATGCCGCGCCACGACATTGCCCTTTCGGTCGACCAGAAATTTCGTAAAATTCCATTTGATGCCGCGCGATCCCATAAGGCCCGCTTGTTGCTGCTTCAGATAATGCCAAAGCGGGTCTTCGTCATTGCCGTTAACATCTATTTTGGCAGCAAGTGGAAAGGACACATCATAAGTCAGCGAACAGAAGTTCTGGATTTCTTCTTCGTCGCCGGGTTCCTGCGCGCCAAATTGGTTGCACGGAAATGCAACGATTTCGAGACCTTGATCCTTATATTTGCGGTAGAGCGCCTCAAGTCCCTTATATTGCGGCGTAAAGCCACATTTTGATGCAGTGTTCACAACGAGCAACACCTTGCCGGCATGCGCCGCCATAGCCGCTTCGTGACCACCAGGCATTTTTACCGTAAAATCATAAACCGACATCGCTATCTTCCCCCTTTAGTCCAATTTGCCTTCATGCAAACGCACGATGCGGTCCATCTTAGCTGCCAACCGCTCATTATGCGTAGCAACAATCGCTGATGATCCCTCTTCACGCACCAGCGCCATAAATTCGCCAATGACGATATCGGCTGTATGTTCGTCAAGATTACCGGTTGGTTCGTCCGCAAGAACCAGTTTAGGACGATTAGCCAGTGCCCGCGCGACCGCCACGCGTTGTTGTTCGCCACCTGACAATTTTGACGGACGATGATGAAGCCTTTCCGAAAGGCCAAGTTGACTCAACAAATAGCTCGCACGTGCAAGCGCGTCTTCCGGGGATGCCTCCGAAATCAATTGCGGCAAAATAACATTTTCCAGCGCATCGAAGTCAGGCAAAAGATGGTGGAATTGATACACAAAGCCGAGTTTCTGGCGACGTATCTCGGTTTGGCGATCCACTCCTGCGGCGCCCACTTCCTCACCATCAAGCTTGATGGATCCTGAAAAACCACCCTCCAAAAGTCCCACTGCCTGAAGCAAAGTCGATTTGCCAGAGCCTGACGGGCCAAGCAACGCGACGAGTTCACCGCGGCCAATGACAAGGTCTACGCCGCGCAATACTTCGATAGTGACATCGCCCTGCACGAATTTGCGGCGGACATCGACGAGCTCCACGATGTTATTCATAGCGCAACACCTGAACTGGGTCAGTGCTGGCTGCCTTGAGCGCAGGGTACAAAGTAGCGAGGAAGCTGAACAGCAACGCAAGCCCGCAAATGGCCATCACCTCAACTGGATCCGTGCGCGAAGGCAGCTCGGTCAAAAACCGTATGGAGGGATCCCACAAATTCTGTCCAGTCACAAACTGGATAAAGTTGACGACAGATTGCCTAAAATACAGGAATATCGCGCCGATAATCATTCCCAAAACGATCCCAGATGAACCAATTAGCAAGCCGACGGTCATGAATATCTTCAGCAACGATTTGCGCGACGCTCCCATGGTTCTTAAAATCGCGATGTCGCGCGTCTTGGCGCGAACAAGCATGATAAGCGACGACAATATGTTGAAGACCGCGACAAGAACGATGATCGACAGCACAACAAACATCGCGACACGTTCAACGGCCAATGCCTCGAACAATGATGCATTCATGCTCTTCCAGTCGACAATCAGTCCTTTATTTTCCAGTTTCGGTAGCAAAGGCGCCAAAATTTCGTTTACCTTATCGGGGTTTTCCGTCTTGATTTCGATCATTCCGATCTCATCACCCAGAAGCATCAACAATTGGGCCCGCTCTATCGGCATGATGACGAACGCCTTGTCGTAATCATATACGCCTACTTCAAAGATCGCGGCGACTTCGTACGAAATTTCGCGAGGAACCGTACCGAACGGTGTAGTACGCCCCGCCGGGTTGATTATCGTGATACTCTGCCCGACTTGAACGCCCAAATTCTGCGCTAAACGCGAGCCAATGGCTACCTTATCCTCGTTCGCGCTCAATGCTTTTAGGCTTCCAGCAACAGTTTTACCTTTTAACGTCTCATTTTTGAGAATGTCATTCACGGACATGCCGCGGGCTAATATGGCTTCGACACGGCCATTGAAGGTCGTCAGCAACGGTTGCTCGATGAGCGCCGTAGCATCTGTGACCCCAGGCGTATTCTTTGCATCGCTAAGTATCTGGCGCCAGTCCTGCAACCGCCCGCCATAACCCTGCACCACCGCATGGCCGTTCAAGCCCACGATTTTGTCGAACAATTCCGCCCGGAAACCGTTCATCACGCTCATCACAATGATAAGTGCAGCCACACCAAGGGCCACCGCCACCAAGCTGATGCTGGCGACGAGAAAAATAAAACCTTCACCCTTGCCCGGAAGCAGGTAGCGTCTCGCAACCATGCGTTCATAACGCGACAATATCATGTGCGAACACTCGTCCTGAATTTCGGCATATGATGTCATTAGGTTGGACCGTGGAAAGTCGCAAGTATTGTTGCAGCGGCGCAACAGCTTTTAAAAAAGCGTTGGCCAGAGTCTGGTTCCAATTGCAAAGCATTGGGCAAAGGAAGATGAAGACTTGGAATTCGTCGAGTGCCCAACGTGGCCGATGGTTCAGGGGGAAAGTCAGACCCGCCGGTGGGGACCGGCAGAGGACTGAAACATGCGCTAGCAAAGCTGCAGAGCGAGGCCGTCCGAATATTTCGGGCGGCCTTGTTTTTCATATGCATCGTAATCATTCATTTTTTTGGTCTTGATAATTTATGGACCACTCCCATCTTTTGCAGTGGAGGCCGAAAGGCTCCAAAGCGAACATGCCAGCCGCTGTTTTTACGGGGTTGGCGACGAACCAAATTGCTTGATGGAGAATTTGAAATGAACCGTTTTGATTTTACACCTTATCGCCGGAACACTGTCGGTTTTGATCGGCTGTTCGAGTTGCTTGAAACGACTGGCCGCTCAGCCCAGAACGAAAATTATCCGCCGTTCAATATCGAACGTACTGGCGAAAATGACTATCAGGTCACGGTAGCTGTCGCTGGCTTCAAGATGGAAGAAATCGACATAGTTGCCCAGCAGAATTTGCTTATCGTCACAGGTAGCAAACAGGCTGAAAGCAATGACAACCGAGACTTTTTGCATATGGGAATCGCAAGCCGCAACTTTGAACGGCGCTTCCAGCTCGCGGACCATATTCATGTGACAGACGCCGATATGTCAGATGGCCTTTTAGTCATTACACTGGTGCGCGAAGTGCCGGAAGCTTTGAAGCCACGCAAGATCGCGATTGGCGCGAAGACAATCCCGACGGTTATCGAAAACGACGAAACTGGCACGAAAAAAAGCCCAAGCGCTGCTTAAACGCTAGAAAAAACGGGGCGGACGATGCATCGCCCGCCCCGTACTTATGCGTTGAGCAACAGCATTATGGAATTGGTGCCACCGCAGACAATGATTTGCGATCTAAACAAGTCGGCTCTGATTGACGGCAGCTTTCACAAAACTCGCAAATAAAGGATGCGGCGCAAATGGGCGCGATTTTAGTTCCGGATGGAACTGCACGCCGATGAACCAAGGATGATCTGGTCGCTCGACTATCTCTGGTAATTCGCCATCTGGTGACATGCCGCTGAAAACGAGACCACCTTGTTCGAGCGCT
The DNA here is from genome assembly GCA_038217195.1 of Sphingomonadales bacterium. Classification (GTDB taxonomy): domain Bacteria; phylum Pseudomonadota; class Alphaproteobacteria; order Sphingomonadales; family Sphingomonadaceae; genus Sphingorhabdus_B. The sequence continues at coordinate 51,365 of JBBQPQ010000003.1, forward strand.
TCTTTATAATGTACGTTCACTTCATAACGGTGTCGATGGCGCTCTGAAATTTCGCGGCTACCGTAAATGGTTGCGACATGGCTGTTCCCTGCCAGCACGGCGTCATATGCACCAAGGCGCATGGTTCCGCCCATATCCCCGCCGGTTTCCCGTTTTTGAATACCCTCCTGGCTCATCCATTCCGTTATAATTCCAACTACTGGCTCGGATGTTGGTCCAAATTCCGTACTTGAGGCGCCTGCCACACCAGCGGTGTTGCGCGCGCCCTCAATGCAGGCCATTTGCATTCCCAAACAAATCCCAAAAAACGGCACCTGGCGTTCGCGTGCGAACTTAACGGCGGAAATCTTTCCTTCCGATCCTCGCTCACCAAACCCACCAGGCACCAAAATGGCGTCCATCGGCTCAAGCGCAGCAGCAATATCATTTTCGGATTGTTCGAACAGCTCGGCATCAATCCATTTGATGTTAACCTTGACCCGATTGGCAAGACCACCATGCGTTAATGCTTCATTGAGCGATTTGTACGCATCTGCAAGACCAACATATTTGCCTACAACGCCAATAGTGACCTCGCCTTCAGGATTTGACTGGCGATCAATAATGTCTTCCCAACGACCAAGATCAGGCTCACCCTCTGACTCCAGTCCAAATGCACGCAACACCTCGTTATCGAGCCCTTCGGCATGATATTGCAGCGGCACGGCATAAATGCTCTTTGCATCCAGCGCCGGAATGACGGCCTCTTTGCGTACATTACAAAAGGCAGCAATCTTTGCGCGTTCTGTTTCAGGCAATGGGTGCTCGCATCGGCACAAAAGTACATCTGGCTGGATGCCTAATGAAGTCAACTCTCGAACACTATGCTGTGTTGGCTTTGTCTTCAGTTCTCCGGCGGCGGCGATGTAGGGAACCAGGGTTACATGCACAGATAATGTCTGGTCACGGCCTAGTTCGTTGCGCAATTGACGGATCGCCTCGATAAACGGCAGCGATTCGATATCGCCAACGGTGCCGCCAATTTCACACAGGACGAAATCCATGTCCTGCGTTTCGGCCCTGGCAAATTCCTTGATCGCATCCGTGACATGCGGAATTACCTGCACCGTCGCCCCTAGATAATCGCCGCGACGTTCCTTCTGGATAATCGTCTGATAAATGCGCCCAGAGGTAATGTTGTCCGACTGACGGGCAGAAACACCCGTAAAACGTTCATAATGACCTAAATCAAGGTCGGTCTCGGCCCCGTCGTCGGTGACATAGACTTCGCCGTGCTGATACGGCGACATCGTGCCTGGATCAACATTGAGATAGGGATCGAATTTCCGGATGCGGACGCGGTATCCACGCGCTTGCAAAAGGGCAGCAAGCGATGCTGCCATAAGACCTTTGCCAAGCGAGGAGACCACACCACCGGTGATAAATATAAACCGTGTCATGGGAGAAAAGGCCTAAACCACCTTTTCATTAAAACACAAGCGAACGAATCCGCTGAATGAAAAATAATCTTTGTAAAAAGGTTTTTTTGTGGAAGCCGCGATTATTTATCGAGCGGAACTTCAGTTGCTGGTGCAGGTGCCGCAGGAGATGCAGGCGTGCCGGTTGCAGGTGCATTAGGGGCCGGTGCGGGTGCCGATTGCGTCGAGGGAACTTCCGTACGCTGTAAGCTATTATCAATCGATCCCGTTCCTCCCTTTTTGGCGGCAACAAATGCCAACGATATCGACAGCAGTATAAAAAGTGTCGCCAAAATGGTCGTGGTACGTGTCAGAAAATCCGCTGCGCCACGTGCGGACATCAGCCCCGACGGACTTCCACCCATTCCAAGACCGCCGCCCTCCGAACGCTGCATCAGCACAATGCCGACAAGCGACGCGGCAACGATGGCCTGAACAACGATGAGAAAGTGAAAGAGACCCATTTGAAATTCCGAATATAAAGGCAGCGTGCTACCGGTTGTGGGGCCCACATAGCGAGCGAACGTCCATTCTTCAATGCTATTTGCTGACGGCTTGTGCTGCGGCCAATATCGGCGCAAATTTTGCCGACTTCAAACTGGCTCCGCCAATTAGGCCTCCATCTACATTTGGAACCGCCAAAAGCTCCGCTGCATTGTCCCCATTCATGGAGCCACCATAGAGAATGCGAATAATCTGGCCTTCAGCGCCAAATCTGCCGACAAGTACCTTTCGAATATCTGCATGCATGATTTCGACATCTGCAGATTCGGCCACGCGGCCAGTTCCAATTGCCCAAACCGGCTCGTAAGCAACGCTGAGCCAGCGTCCGATCGCGCCGTCAGGCAATGAATGTTCTAACTGCCCCAGCACGACGTCTGATGCTTTTCCCGCCTCGCGCTCTTCCAGCGTTTCACCAACACAGACAATGACTTGCATTCCAGCTTCAAGTGCAGCTTGAGCCTTTCCGCGGATATCTGCGTTCTTTTCATATTGCGCGGCGCGGCGCTCGCTATGTCCAACTATGGTGAGAACTGCTCCGGCATCGGCCAGCATATCCGCTGAAACGCAACCTGTATGAGCACCTGTCGAACTCATATGGCAGTCCTGCCCGCCAATCGCAAAAACCGGAACAGATTGAGATGCCTGGTGAATCAATGTCGCTGGTAGACATAATGCAGATTCGACCAATGGATAATGCCGCGCCAAATCTGCAATGGCCGCAATTTCGCCCAGATCACGCGACGTGCCGTTCATTTTCCAATTTCCGACGATCAACTTGCGCATTTGTCACCCCGACTGTTCATATTTGCGAATCTTAACTGGGCTATTCCATGCTTTCCGGCGGATGGGCAAGTCTATCCCTTGATTGCCAAGGCCTTGCCGCCTAAAGCGGCTCCCAAAGGCCGTGTAATGCCGTATATTCAGGAAATCGCCGTTCATGATTAGCTTCATTCGATCAATTATAAATTCTAAATTTGGTGCGATCTTCGCTTTGCTGTTTGTCGGCGCAATTGCTGTCGCCTTTGCACTTGGAGATATCAGTGGGTCGGGTAGCTTTGGCGGATTGAGCGGCGGGAATGTCGCGCGCGTAGGGAAACAGAATATCACTCTGGGCGAACTCAACGACGCTCTCGAAAATCGCTTGCGGGCAGAACGCCAAGATAACCCTACGCTGAATATGGCAAGCTTTGTTGACGGCGGTGGTCTGGACTCTACACTTGAGCAGTTGATTAACCGTTATGCTTTAACAGTTTTTGGTCAGGAATATGGCGTTTCTGTGAGTAAGCGCCTTGTGGATTCCGAAATTCGCAAAATTCCCGGCGCAATGGGACTTGACGGCAAATTCAGCGCTGAAGCCTTCCGCGCCTTTGCGCGGCAAGTTGGCGTAAGCGAAAAAGCTATTCGCGATGACCTGATGCAGAATTTATACGCACAGCAGATCCTGCCGACGGCCGCAAGCGGTCCGCCCGTCCCCGAAGGCATGATATTGCCTTATGCGTCTTTGATGCTTGAGCAACGTTCGGGTCAGATTGCTGCTGTCCCGGCAACTTCTTTTCTGCCGGCGACCCCGCCAAGTATAGCGGTTTTGACCAAATATTACAACGATAACGCCGTGAAATTTACGATCCCGGAGAAGCGCTCGGTAAACTACGCTATATTCGGTCGCGACATTATTGCTCAGCGGGCGAAACCCACCGAGACGGATATTGCTGCTTACTACAAAAAAAATGCCGCTAAATTTGCTGCATCGCAGACGCGTAATATCAGTCAGATAATCGTTCCCACCGAAGCTGCTGCAAAATCGGTCGTCGGACAGGTGGCCGCCGGAAAATCACTGACGGCAATCGCAAACGAACTTGGTCTTGCGGTTGGGACGACCGCTAACATCACCAAAGAAAGCCTTGCAACGAACACATCGCCCGCTGTCGCCGATGCTGTATTTGCAGCGGCACAAGGGGCTGTCGCAACACCAGCGCGAAGCAAACTTGGCTGGGCAGTCGTGCGCGTGGAGGGCATCAATAACGTAGCGGCGAAGACGCTTGCCGCCGTCCGAACCGAGATCGAAACAGAACTGCTAAAGTCCCGAAGTGACGAAATGATCAACGAAATGACGGGCGAGATCGAGGACGCCTTTGCGGGCGGAGCAACAATCACGGATGTTGCAAAGCAGAATGGCTTGACGGTCAGTACATCGCCAAAGCTGCTTGCCACGGGTCAAGACGTCAGCAACCCGGCCTATAAACCAACTCCAGAAATGCTAGTCATCCTTCCTGCGGCTTTTCAGATGGAAACTAGTGGGGAAGCGCAGCTCGTCGAGCTGGTTCCTGGCGAAAAATTTGCAATGGTTTCGGTTGCGGATTTTGACGAAGCTGCTCCGCCACCATTAGGTGAGGTGCGGGCGCTGGTTCAGCAGCAGTGGGCATTTTCCGAGGGCGCAAAGGGCGCGAGGAAAGTAGCCGACACAGTACGCAAGGCCGTTGATGCTGGTCAGTCACTTGAGGCTGCGCTTAACTCTGCTAAGGTCAAGGGTGTTCAGATTGAACGACTGAGTGGCACGCGTGCCGATATCTCGCGTCAGGGCCAACAGGTTCCGCCGCCATTGTCACTCATGTTCGCAATGAAAAAGGGCACGGCAAAGATCATTCAAGCCGGCGGCGATCGTGGTTGGTTTATTGTGCAGCTAACGGATGTCGTCAAAGGCGATGCGAGCGGAAATGCAGCCATGTTAGCCGCACGCAAGCAGGAATTGGCTGCCATTATTCAGCAGGAATATACTGCGCAAATGGTTGTGTCAGCGTCGAAATATGTTGGCGTTGAAAAGAATGAAGACGGTATTGCTGAGTTGCGTACGCGTCTGACAAGCCGTGACGCCAACTAAGCCGCAGCTGGTTTGGCGCAAACGCATTGCCGACACCGAAACACCGGTGTCGGCTGCACTGAAGCTGTTTGAAGCCGAACGTGGGGATTTCATACTTGAATCTGTCGAGGGCGGCGAAACCCGCGGCCGACACAGCCTGATTGGCATTGCCCCTGACCTCTTATTTCGCGCGGCGGGCGACAGAGCCGAAATAAACAGACACTGGACAACGGATAGGGAGGCGTTCGTACCCTCTCCACTGCCTTCGCTGGATGCCCTGCGTGCATTGGCAGCCGAGTGTAGAATGGATGTGCCCGAAGAACTGCCCCCTGCCCTGGCGTGTCTGGTGGGATATTTCGGCTATGAGACCATTGGCCTCGTCGAAACACTTCCGCGCGCACCGCAGTCTCCGCTGGAATTGCCAGATATGCTGTTCGTGCGGCCAACGGTAATCTTGTTGTTTGACCGATTGAAAGATGAAATGTTCCTCGTCTCGCCGGTGTGGTCTGGATTGAATGACCATTCTGCTATCGCGCTTGCGCATGAGCGGCTGGATGAAACGGAACGTCTGCTGGATGCCGGGCAAGTTGCAACAGTTGCGAAAAACATCAGCGAAAAGTCGCATGATTTGGCCCTACAGCCAGTTCTTCCTGCTGGGCGCTATATCGACATGGTCTCAGCAGCGAAAAACTATATTGCCGCTGGCGACATATTTCAGGTTGTATTGGCGCAGCGGTTCACCGCGCCGTTCAATTTGCCGCCTGTGCATCTGTACCGTGCATTGCGCAGGATCAATCCGTCGCCATTCCTGTATTTCATCGACCTTCCTGGCTTTGCCCTCATTGGATCAAGCCCGGAAATTCTTGTACGTTCACGTGGCGGCGAGGTCACGATCAGACCGATTGCTGGTACAAGGCCGAGGGGCAAAAGCAGCATCGAGGATGCGGAAAACAGGGCATCCCTCCTGGCCGATCCAAAAGAGCGTGCGGAGCATCTGATGCTATTGGACTTGGGCCGAAATGACGTGGGCCGCGTCACGAAAAGCGGAAGTGTGACGGTTACGGATAGTTATATGGTCGAATTTTACAGCCATGTTATGCACATTGTGTCCAACGTCGTTGGAAAGCTTGCCGATGACAAAGACGCCATAGATGCGCTTTTCGCTGGTTTTCCCGCCGGCACTGTCTCGGGTGCACCAAAGGTCCGCGCTTGCGAAATCATCGCCGAGCTTGAACCGGAAACCCGCGGCGCTTACGCTGGAGGCGTTGGATATTTCTCACCCAATGGCGATATGGATAGTTGCATTGTCCTGCGCACGGCAGTTGTAAAGGACGGCGTTATGCATGTGCAGGCTGGCGCGGGAATCGTTGCCGACAGCATCCCTGAATATGAGCAACGCGAATGTGAGGCAAAAGCTGGCGCTTTGATCGCCGCTGCACGCGAGGCCATTCGGGTCGCAGGTGAAGCGAAATTCGGCCAGTAACTTGACGGGCACGTAAACGCCGCTAGCATAAGGCAATGCGTACCTTCCTGCTTGCTTCACTTGCTTTTTTGTCGGCTACATGTGGTCCTGCCTTCGCTCAAAACGCTGCCCCTAAAGAGGCTGATGCGGTATTCAAAGATTATGTCTTTGCGACCGGCGAACGTTTGCCCGAAGTAAAGATGCATTATACCACGTTGGGGACGCCCATTCGCGACGCGCAAGGTAATATCTCCAACGCGGTGATGATCCTGCACGGCACTGGTGGCACGGGGCAGCAGTTTTTCCAGCCCCAATTTGCACGCGAATTATTTGGGACCGGCCAAGTGCTGGATACCGCCAAATATTTCATCATACTACCCGACAATATTGGCCATGGAAAATCGTCCAAGCCAAGCGATGGGCTGCGCATGGCGTTTCCAAAATATGACTACACCGACATGATCGCCACACAACACCAACTGGTGACGAAAACGCTTGGAATCAAAAAACTAAAGCTCATTCTTGGGACATCCATGGGATGCATGCATGCTTTTATGTGGGGTGCGCGCTACCCTGATTCTGTGGAAAGGCTGGCTCCATTTGCTTGCCTGCCAGTGGAAATTGCCGGCCAAAACCGGATGTGGCGCAAGCTTTCGATCGATGCCATCAAGGCTGATCCTACCTGGCAGGAGGGCAATTACAGTTCACCGCCTCTGTCAGGTCTGCGGACTGCCGCTACTTTGAGCCTCATTGCAGGAGCCAATCCATTGGCGCTTCAAGCACAATATCCTACCCGTTCTGCCGCGGAAGCATACACGGACGAAGCCTTAGCCCGAATTGCTACGCGCAACGATGCGAACGATATCATTTATCAGCTGGATTCCTCGCGCAATTATAATCCATGGCCTACACTCGAGGCGATCAAGGTGCCGATGTTGTGGATCAATTCCGCCGATGATTTCATCAATCCGCCCAAATACGGAATTACGGAACAGGCGATGAAGCGATTGCCTTCGGCCAAATTCATCCTCATTCCTGCATCACCCGAAACCAAGGGACATGGAACGCATACATGGGCCAAATTCTGGAAGAATGATCTTGCTGCGCTATTGGCGCAATAGTGCCTCTTCCACCCACGCGGCAAAGCCGCTAGGGACCCCGCATGATCCTAGTTATCGACAATTATGACAGCTTTACCTGGAACCTAGTCCACTATTTGATGGAACTTGGCGCTGAGGTCGAGGTCGTGCGCAATGACGATATTTCCGCAGGTCAGGCGATTTCATCGGGCGCCCATGCCTTCTTGATTTCGCCAGGCCCCAAAACACCCGATGACGCTGGTATGTGCCTTGATTTGGTCGCGGCTTGCGAAGACTCGCACAAGCCGCTGCTTGGTGTCTGTCTGGGACATCAAACGATCGGTCAGTATTTCGGTGGAACGGTATCACGGGGCGGTCTCATGCACGGCAAGACGTCTCCGGTCACGCATGATGGCACTGGTTTGTTCGCAGCCTTGCCTTCACCATTTCAGGCAACGCGGTATCATTCTCTCATTGTCGAAGATGTGCCCTCCTCTCTCGTTGTGAATGCGCGCAGCGATGACGGCCATGTCATGGGTTTCCGGCACGAGTCATTGCCGATTCATAGCGTTCAATTTCACCCGGAAAGTATCGCGACCGAGCATGGTCATGACATGCTCGCCAATTTTATGCGCATTGCCGGTATCGCCGTCACACCTGTCGCCAACAAAGCCGAAAGGCGCGTGCGTTGAACCCGTTTGGCATCCTTCCTGATCCGCAGCATTTGTTCGACCATGACGAGGCAGCCAAGGCTTTTGCTGATATCCTGGATGCCCGTGCAACCGAAGATGAAATAGAGGCCTTTCTTGTTGCGCTCTCGGTGCGGGGCGAAACAATGGTCGAAATTGCCGCAGCAGCTCAAGCGATGCGCGAACGCCTCATTCCAATTAATGCACCGGAAGGCGCTATCGATGTCTGCGGCACTGGCGGTGACGGGCATCATACGCTCAACGTTTCCACAGCCGTATCAATCGTCGTCGCAGCGTGCGAGGTTCCTGTTGCAAAACACGGTAACCGCGCTGCATCATCCAAGGCTGGCGCTGCAGACACGCTCGAGGCACTTGGCCTCGACATGGAACGCGCAGGGCGAATGGCAGAAGAAACGCTGAACGATCTTGGTATCTGCTTCCTGTTTGCTGCAAACCATCACCCGGCAATGAAACGGATACAGCCTATTCGCCAGCGAATTGGAAAGCGTACGATCTTCAACCTAATGGGTCCCCTTGCCAATCCTGCACGTGTGAAACGGCAGCTGATTGGGATCGCGCGGCCAGCTTATGTGCCAGTTTATGCGGAGGCATTGCACCACCTTGGCACCGAGCATTCGCGGATTATCTCCGGCGACGAAGGTTTGGATGAACTAAGTCTGGCTGGCGGCAACGAAGTGGCGGTGGTGGAACCTGAAGGCGTGCGTTTTCAACGCACCAGCGCAGCCGACGCTGGACTGCCCGTGCATCCGGTCGAAGCAATTCGCGGCGGCGATGCGCAGCATAACGCGGATGAACTGCGCAAGCTGTTACAGGGCGCGCACGGCCCCTATCGCGACGCCGTATTGTTTAATGCGGCCGAGGCTTTGTTGGTAGCAGGTGTTGTCCAAACGATGCCAGAAGGCGTAGAGGAGGCTGCAGAGGCCATTGACAAGGGTCTCGCCAACACGCTTCTGGATTGTTGGGTGAATTATTAATGGCAGACAAGCTTTCCGAAATTTGCGCAACCAAACGCATAGAAGTTGCAAACCGCAAATTGCAAGGCCTGGCACACTGGCCAGAGCCAAGTGCGCCGCGCGGATTTGAAGCGGCGTTGCGGCTAAAAAGCCAGTCGGGAATTGCGCTCATTGCCGAAATCAAAAAAGCCAGTCCGTCAAAGGGCTTGATACGCGCGGATTTCAATCCTGCTGGACATGCTGCGGCCTATCAGGCCGGTGGGGCCGCTTGCCTGTCCGTGTTGACAGATGCCCCCTATTTTCAAGGGCATGAGGATTATCTGATCGCCGCGCGTGCAGCTTGCGCCTTGCCCGTTATTCGCAAGGATTTCATGGTCGACCCATGGCAATGCGCAGAGGCACGCCAAATGGGTGGCGATGCCATATTGATCATCGTTGCGGCGCTTGACGACACGCTGATGGTCGAAATCGAGGATGCTGCCGTTGAGGAAAAGCTTGATGTGCTCGTCGAGGTGCATGACGAACATGAGTTAGATCGTGCGCTCCAACACCTTAAATCCAAGCTCGTCGGCGTAAACAACCGGAACTTGAAGACCTTTGATGTTGACCTCGCCACAACCAAGCGTCTGGCGAAACTGGTGCCAGACGACATATTGCTCGTCTGCGAAAGCGGCATTTCGACGCATGCTGACTGTGTGAAGATGGCTGAAGCGGAAATTAACACATTTCTGGTGGGCGAAAGCCTTATGCGGCAGGATGATATCGAGGCGGCAACAAAGAGGCTGTTGACAGGACATGGCTGATCTGACGCATCTTGGTGCCGATGGCGACGCGCACATGGTCGATGTGTCGTCGAAGATTGATAGCGCGCGCGAAGCGGTTGCCGAGGGCCGCATCAGCATGTCGTCAGAAGCGCTCGAGGCTATTTGCTCGGGCAACATGAAAAAGGGTGATGTACTTGGCACTGCCCGAATTGCCGGCATCATGGCGGCAAAAAAGACCAGCGATCTAATCCCTTTATGCCATCCATTGATGTTGTCGAAAGTCAGCGTGGAATTTGAATATGAAGCCGCGGGGATCCGGGTTGAAACCCGCGTGCGGTTAACTGGCCCAACTGGGGTGGAGATGGAAGCGCTGACTGCCGTGACGGTTGCCTTGTTAACCTTGTACGATATGGCCAAAGCTCTCGACAAGTCGATGGTCATTTCGGATATCCGTTTGCTGTCCAAGACGGGCGGTAAATCGGGCGACTGGCACGCATGATTTCGGTCGATGAAGCCCAGGCCAGACTGCTGGCGCTGGCTTCGCCCTTGCCAGCCATTGTCCATCCACTTGCAAAAGCTGCCCGCCATTATCTGCATGGGCCAATTCAAGCCAACAGAACACAACCTGCCGCAGATTTGTCGGCAATGGATGGCTATGCCGTTTTAATAGCCGACTTTCCCGGTCCATGGCGCGTAATAGGCGAAAGTGCGGCGGGACACCCCTTTTCGGGTGCACTAGGCGGAGGCGAAGCGGTGCGTGTTTTCACTGGCGCGCATGTGCCCAGAAATGCAGATTTTATCCTTATTCAGGAGAATGCGCGGCACGGCGGTCATCTTGTACTAACTACGCAAACTGTTCACCCAACGCCTGGAACCCACATCCGCCGCGCAGGAACCGATTTCAAAGCTGGAACGGAAATATTGCAGCACGGTACCTTTCTAAGCGCCGGCGCAATTGCGTTGGCCGCCATGGCCGGCCACGGGACGCTTTCTGTGGGGCAATGGCCAAGCGTTGCGATTGTCGCGACGGGTGACGAGCTAACATTACCTGGGGCAGTGTGCAGGACCGGACAGATACCATCATCCAACAGCCCAATGCTGGATACGATGCTGTCGGAATATCCATGTAATGTTATTGATGCAGGGATCATTGGCGACAATCTTGCAGAGCTTGAGACTAAACTGGACACTTTGACAAAAAGCGCTGACATCATTGTGACGACTGGCGGCGCTTCGGTTGGTGATCATGATCTGGTGCAGACAGCATTGAAAAACATCGGTGCAAACATGGATTTCTGGAAAGTAGCGATGCGTCCGGGCAAACCGCTTATGGCTGGAAAGATAGGTGACACGATGGTCCTTGGGCTTCCCGGTAACCCGTCATCTGCATTTGTTACTGCATTCCTTTTTCTGCTGCCGCTTATTCGGCACATGGCTGGATGTTTGACGCCGTTGCCTGAGTTGTTCGAGGGAGTAAGCGCGACAGCCCTACCCGAATCCGGCGTACGAGCCGAATATCTCCGCGCCAGAATTGATGGGGCAGTTATCACCCCGCTGATGGGACAAGACAGCGGCCTTACCGCTCCACTGGCATATGCCAACGCTTTATTGCTTCAACCACCTCATGTGCCGCCACGCGGCATCGGAGCGAATGTGCAATATATACGACTTTCGTAAATTCTGGACACCATATGTGCTATTAGGGTTGACCTAACCGCTTTTGTTCCCTAATCGTTCTGTTCATGTTCAACATGATGGAACCCGGAAAATGCTGACCGCCAAACAACATGAATTGCTTGTATTCATCAACCAGCGACTGGATGAAAGTGGCATATCGCCCTCTTTCGAAGAAATGAAAGAGGCGTTGGACTTGAAAAGCAAATCGGGTGTGCATCGTCTTATAGGCGCATTGGAAGAACGCGGATTCATCCGGCGCTTGGCCAACCGTGCGCGCGCGCTTGAGGTTATGAAAATGCCCGAGGGTGGGAATTTGCGGAGCGAAAACGTCACGCGCCTTGCGCCTTTGCAGAAAGATAGCAAGCCATCCATTCAACTGCCCGTTGCTGCAAATGATGTGATGGAGATTCCGTTTCACGGCAAGATTGCTGCAGGTGTCCCCATTGAGGCGCTTGAAGGGCAAAATTCTTTATCGGTCCCTATGGCGCTTTTGGGTGCTGGCGAACATTATGCCCTTGAAGTGTCCGGCGATTCGATGATTGAAGCTGGTATTCTGGACGGTGATTATGCCTTGATCCGTAAGGCGAACACTGCACGCGACGGCGAAATTGTTGTCGCGCTGATCAGGGGCGAGGAGGCAACGTTGAAATATTTGCGGCGTGAAGGACAACAGATCCGCCTTGATCCCGCTAATGGTAGCTATGAACCTCAATATTACGCACAGCATGAAGTTGAAGTTCAGGGCAAACTGGCGGGTCTTTTGCGCAGATATCATTGATTTGTGACGTCACGGGTACTCGCCGAATTTGCGGCCTCTACCCACGGCATGCTGCCGTCATCCTGATGTATTGTGACCAGAAGCTGTTCCGCGAGATAAAATTCACCAATCCATAATTGTCCAAATATGGGTTGGACGACGCTAGCCGATTGCAATGTGATCAGAAAATATCCGGCAAAAATTGTGGCGGCAGCAACTTGAAGTAAGTGTTTCACCCGGCTGCCATGTGGCGCCAAAACGCTAAATAAGACATCGCAATACACGACAGGATGAGGCCAGACAGCACGGATGTGGCTTCAAATTGCCAGACCGCAATGCCGAATCCTATGCCGACGAGCAGCCAAAGCGGCGATTGGTCCTGTTCGCGGTCAAGCCAACTCTCTATGTCAATGAACAGCGCCCGTTTGCGACTGAAATACCTCCACAATCGTCATTTAAAATGCGAAATTCTGACTCTAAACCAGTAAGTTAGAACCGATACGGCAAAGTGCAAATTATACCTCTTTATCACGATATTGTTTGCCTTGACGCCCGCAAAAATTGCTACCATTGGCTAGGCAATAACAAAGCCATTTTCTCCCCATGAAAAATTGGCATTTGCAGGGCCTTTTTGCAGTCGTATCGGGCGTATTCGGCGTACCCGATCAAGAAAGAAAACATCCCCAGGCAATGGGTGGTCCGTTTTACGTATCAAGATATGGAGTTTGAAAATGGCCGAGAATAACGCAACGCTCACCGTTGGCGATACCAACTTTGACCTGCCGATTCTGAAGGGTACCGAAGGCCCGGACGTGATTGATATTCGGAAATTATATGCGGCTTCCGACCATTTCACCTTTGATCCGGGTTTTACGTCGACCGCGAGTTGCGAGTCTGCACTGACTTTCATCGATGGTGACAAGGGCATATTGCTTCACCGTGGATATTCGATCGAAGAGCTTTCACAGCAATCCAGCTTTATGGAAGTGTCATATTTGCTACTCAATGGTGAATTGCCGGACAAGGCACAGCTTGAGCAATTCAGCTATACAATTTCTCGGCACACTATGCTTCATGAACAACTTGCGACTTTTTACCGGGGGTTCCGGCGCGACGCCCACCCGATGGCTATCATGTGCGGCGTCGTTGGCGCGCTATCGGCATTTTATCATGACTCTACTGATATCAGCGATCCAACACACCGCATGATCTCTAGTCACCGGCTTATCGCCAAAATGCCGACAATTGCGGCAATGGCGTACAAATATTCGGTCGGCCAACCTTTCGTTTATCCCGACAACCGCTTGTCCTACACAGGCAATTTCTTGCGCATGACCTTTGGGGTCCCCGCTGAAGAATATGTCGTAAACCCCGTCATTGAACGCGCTTTGGACCGGATTTTCATTCTCCATGCCGATCATGAGCAAAATGCTTCAACGTCAACTGTTCGTCTGGCGGGTTCATCAGGCGCCAATCCCTTTGCGTGTATCGCTGCAGGTATTGCATGTCTTTGGGGCCCCGCTCATGGCGGTGCAAATGAAGCCGCATTGAACATGCTGCACGAAATTGGCACGCCGGATCGCATTCCACATTATATTGACCGGGCGAAGGACAAGAATGATCCTTTCCGTCTCATGGGCTTTGGTCACCGCGTGTATAAAAATTATGATCCGCGTGCTTCGGTCATGCAAAAGACCGTGCGCGAGGTTTTGACTGAGCTGAAAATCAATGACCCTATTTTCGACGTCGCTATGCAGCTTGAAGAAATGGCGCTGAATGACCCTTATTTCATCGAAAAGAAGCTGTTCCCGAACGTCGATTTCTATTCGGGTATCATCTTGTCCGCCATCGGCTTCCCGACAGAAATGTTCACGGTGTTGTTCGCATTGTCACGCACTGTGGGTTGGGTTGCCCATTGGAATGAGATGATCTCCGATCCAGCCCAGAAAATCGGTCGTCCACGCCAGTTGTATACTGGACCAAATCAACGGCCGTATCAGGGCTTCGACGCGCGATGATTATTGAGGAAGGCGGAGCGTAAATTTTGCGCCTCCGCCTTCGGTATCTCCAACCGTTAGATCCCCGCCCATGAATCTCGCCAACCTGCGCGAAATATAGAGACCAAGGCCACTACCGCCGTCACCTGTTCGGCCCAAGCGCTCAAATTTCTGGAAGATGCGCTCGCGGTCTGCTTCGCGTAAGCCGCTTCCCTCATCCGACACCGAAATAACCGACCAGTTTTTTTCAGCTGATATTTCTACCTTCACCGACGTTCCGTCAGGGGCGTAACGAATGGCATTTGTGACCAAATTGAGCATGATCTGCAGCACACGTCTGAACTCCGCTGTCGCATTTACGACCGTTGCTTCATCGGGGACGTTTAACGTAATGCTATGGTCAGCAGCCTTTAGCGCCAAAAGCCCCGCGACGCGGCGCGCCATATCACCCAATTCGATTTTGTCGGGCGCTGTTGTAAAACCGGGGCGTTCAACAGCCTCAAGGTCACCCAAATCTTCAACAAGTGCAGTCAAATGGCGCGCGGCATTGGCAATGTCACGTGCATAGATTGCATAGTTATGACGAACAGGGCCAAGAAGTTCGCTGCCAATAGTTTCAGCGTTGGATACGATCCTGCTGAGTGGCTGGCGCAGCACAGGCGCCAGATTTTTTCCAAATAGCGCCCCCGGATTAAGTGGCGCTGCCTTGTTGGGGCCAACCGAAGCCTTTAAAGGTACCGTCGAAATGTACAGCGTATAGCCGGACGGCTTCCCGCCCCGGCTCATTTCTGGTTCACCCCACAACACAACTTCACTATTTTCGTCGCGGCGGAAGTTTGCGCGTTCAATCTCCGTAAAGTTTTCCATCAGGCGTAAATAGACATCGGCATCATGGCCCATCAGTCGCAACACAACATCATGCGCCCTAGACCCAAAGTCGCCCGGGTGAATGACGTCGCCGACCGGGCCGCTGGCGCGCACAAGCCTTAGCGAAGCATCAAAACTGAGTGCAAGTACCTCTTCTAGTTTACCCGCCCATTTTGGGTTGGCAGAGGAAACCAGATCCCGTTCCGACTTGTTTCGCCAACTCAATATGGCGAGCCGGACATTTTCACCGGCGGGTTCTGCTTCAACCCATAATTCGAGATTATCGGAGCCGTCAGATACAGTCACGGCGCGGGCTAGGCGCATTTGCAAGCGAGAAACGATCTGCACGAGGCCAAAAAGGGCAGGACATGCGATGATACCCCCATCCAGCCCACCTGCCCGCACATGCAGCCTTTCCAGTGCATCGTCCGCCCGCAGCAGATGGCCTTCGCGCGACAGTTCTCCGGTGACGGGTCGTTCCAAAGTTGCCTGCTCGATCATTTCAAACCAAAGGTCAAAAGCGACAGACGTGATGCTGACCATGATGCTACCGCTTCCAATGCGGCCTGCGGGCTCAGCCCGGCATAGCTCGTTTCAAACACCGCCGCCTCACGCGGTGTCAGCATCTGGCTTCGCAGGTCGAGTAAAATGCGCAAGGCATCCGATTTGGGCAAGCCGATCGCAGACAACATGACCATGAATCCAAATGCAGATTCAAAGTCCATAATCCTTAAAATGTGGTCATGCTGCAGGTTGAGTTCCGCGCTTAACTGCGCAACAAACAAATGCACACCGCACTTGTGCGGGTCCAAAAAGTCAGACAGTGCGGCGTCGCCGAGGAAATGGACTATTTTACGCGCCGCAGCTTGCGCAGTATGAGCCTCATCATATGAAGCAATCAATTCTTGCGCGGCCTTTCCGACCTCTTCTGAACGCTCGCCCTGCGACACTTCCAGCGCGGCGACGACGCGCCAGCAGCATTTGTGTAATAACTCTGGCGGCAGGTTTAAAAAGGCGTGTCCCTGCGCCCGCAAGTGCAGACTGTCGGCCGCCAGCAAAATCCGAGCCGCTCCGCGGACATTCTCATCCGCATTATCCAATAAGCCAGTGACAAATGCAGGTTGGCCTACACCAAGCCGGGTACCCAGCCTATCCTCGGCAACCCGCGCCATGGCAAAATCGACCAACGCTGTTTCGCGCAGAAAACCGGACCTGACCAATAAGGGCCATGTCTTGGGTTCGCGCGCATCCCCTGCAAGTCGCACTTCGATGTCGCGCACGATTTGAAGGAGCTTGACCGAGACAGCACTGATGGTCGCTTCCGACGGCGAATGCGTTGCTGATGGAAAAATAATGGAGGCGACGTCGAGGCACAGAGCGTCTGCGTCGCGCGCATGGGCCGTCGCAACCGAAAGCAAATCTTCATTATGGCCAAGCGGTAGGTTCAACGCCAATCCTGTGCTATTTTACAGCCGCCGCTATAGCGTTTTTCGGTTAACGCCGCTTTAAGCTTGCTTTGCCTTTTTGCCATTTGTGTCGCTTCGTAAGCTGATGGCAATTAACGTACTAAACTGTAGAACCATTATCCACTGCAGCGTTGCGCTGATGCCGATAAAAGCTGAACCTGCAGCAACTAATAATGCGAGCCCAGCTTGTGAATCCAAATACTTTCTTGGGCCTTCCGGCAAGGTCATCTTTTGGGTGAGGAAAGCAAGCGAAGCTACAGCAAAGGCAGCGAATAGACCTCCATATTGGGACGATCTTTCCGCATAAGCGGCGCTGAACATCACGACTATGATAAGCGCCCAAGTTACGACAGGAATTATTTGAAGATGATTGCCGCCGTCAGCATCATCCGTCACTGTTAGACGCAAGGATATGGCCGCAATGGCGGCAAATGTAACCAGACTCGCAGCGGTAGCAAAACCCGCCAAGGCGAGCGCGATAGCTGCCATTGCAACCAGCGGGGCTGCAAATTTACTGACTAGAACTGCGACCGGACTTTGCCATATGACAGGCACAGCAGTTGCTAATAAAGAACCGAATAATTTCGTTTCCACAAATCCAGACCGGCTGCTCACCCGCCGCAATAGTATCTGGCGATTAAGTTCCGAAAAATCATGCGCGCCGGTCAAAATGGTCAGGGTGCCGCTCTGAACATGTTGTTGAGCCAGAGGACGAAATGGGACCTTCGCCAAGACAGCCTGGCGCAGCAGCGAGGATAACAGGCTCCAATCCTCCGGCAAATCCCGCAACGTGGCGATGATGTCGGTTCCTACCACTGAAACGCCGGCCCACCGCGTGTTCAAATCGATGCGCTCGAAAGCCGAATTTTCCGCTCGGCTGTCCACAGTTGCAACGAAATTTTCGTTCGTTTTTACAAGGGTTTCGATTAACCCGAGTTGCACATATAAAAGACCAGACTGCACCCAAACGCGATCATTGGTTTCGATATATCGTTGAAGATCTGCCCCCGTCCGCACAAAATCTACCGTTTGGTTTTTTGCCCGACAACGTTCAGCAAGAGAAATCAATGATCCATCGACATTTTCGACCTCGATTAAAAATCGTTGGATTCCCACCCGGGCCAAAGTTGTTATTTGACATTCGAGTAATGAGCCGCCGGCCACATCCTGACGCGCGCTTCCCATTACTAGGTCTGAGCCAACGCTGCCGTCACATGTGACAGAAAGCAAAGCGATGGTCGGACTATTTTGTATGCGGGCGGTCAGCATCTGCCCGATATGGCCAATGGGGCGGTTTTGCCAACAGAAATCTATTGGCGCTTACCTCTTTATGATTTTTGCAAACACTCGATGTCCACCAAGGCGCGGTTTAGTTTTTGGACTACAACAGGATCTCCCGGCGCGCCATCGCTCGCTTCCTCTGCCAAGGCCATCAATTGGGTAGCACCGAAACTTGCGGCCAATCCGCGCAATCTCCAACTCGAATACTGCCAATTGGCATCGCAACGTGAGCGAGCAAGCAAGCTGATCTGGCGTTTTGCGCTGTCAATAAAAGACAGACGCAGCTCCGCCATCAGCGCGGCATCGTTTCCGACTGCTTCTTTTAATGCTGTGTCAAATGAGCCATAATCGAACGACATTTGGACATCCTAACCAAAACATCGTTAAGTTTGCGTTTCTCTACAGAAATAATGTGTTAAATACCGCACCATGACCATACGCTCAAAAATCGTCGGCCTCAACCGAAACCCCAATGAAGCGCATCCTGAAGACAGCGTCCCGGACACGATCGACAGTAATGCCGGAGCGGTTTCCAGTAATGAATACCCCCCGGATTATGAGGATTATTGGGACGAAACGCCGCGGCGCGTCAGCCTCGTGCAGATGATTGCTCCTACATTATTGGTGATTGCTTTTGCGGCATGGTGTGGCTTTTTTGGATTCACATATTGGACTGATGCTCAAGGCGGACTAACGAATGATCGGATTGTCACGCTGATTGCAACTTGGGCCATGCCCAGTTTGTTAATCGCGGTCACGTGGTTGCTGCTGATGCGGAACAGCAGCCGAGAAGCCAACCGATTTGGCAATGTTGCATATTCCCTTCGGACCGAAAGCGATGCACTCGCGCTTCGAATGCGCACGGTGAACGAAGAAATCGCGCTGGCGCGGGAGTTTCTGTCCCAAAATGCACGCGAACTCGAAACCGTCGGCAGGCAGTCGTCTACCAAACTGGTCGAATCCGCGCAAATACTGTCCGCGGCGCTTGCCGATAGCGACGAGAAAGCAAAGACGCTGGAAGCCGTCAGCCATGCTGCAAATACGAATTTGGAGCAATTGCGAAAGCATTTGCCGGTTGTCACAAGCGCTGCGAAGGACGTTACCAACCAAATCGGAAGCGCCGGAAATAACGCGCAAATACAGATCAAGGCGCTTATTTCTACACTTGAGCGCGTGGGTGACGCGGGCAAGTCAGTGCGCGAGTATATCGATAATGTGGAATCCCGCGCTGATGACTTGTCAGTCAGGTTGGAGCAGTCATTAAGCACCAGCGTTCAACTGCTTGATGCCAAAAGCGCTGAAGCACTTGACCGGAGCGCCGAGATGGCAACGCTGATGGACAGTGCGTCGCAGGCGATTTCCAATGGTGTCGCGCAGGCGTCTGGTGACATCGACACCTTATTGGCAGGAAGCGGTGCGCACATTCAATCAAGCCTTACTGAACTACGTCAGGCGCTCAATGATATCGGGTCACAATCGGAACAAGAAGAAGCCCGAATTCGCGCCATGATTGCTGCCATTAGCGGACACATCGATGACAGTGCCGCCAAAATTGCCAAAGTGGACGAGGCAGCAACCGACCAAACGTCCAAACTTGCATTCGCAGTATCCGCACTTGGCGAAAGCACTCGCCTGGTAGGATCAGCCTTGTCCGACAATCAGCAACTCGCAGCCGACCTGATCGGACAATCGGACAATCTCGTGGAAAAATTGGGCGTAGCGAATGAGGAAATCAGCCTAAACATTCCTGCTGCGATGAGTAATTTGAACGCGCGGATGACGGACGGCATTGCACAGGTGAAGGCAGCATTGTCGAGCGCGGAAACTTTGGAAGAGTTAAGCGACGGCATGCTTGAAAAGCTGAATGCCCTTGAGCAGCTCATTACAACCCAACGTGATGCAGTCGGTTCGCTGATGGATGAGAGCGACGCGCATTTTGCAGCACGCCATGAACAGGTCGATGCCTTGGGTGCATCACTTAAACAAACTCAAGCCTTGCTTGAGGATATGTCGTCCGAAGCGAATGAACGGCTTGTTTCGTCGCTGTTGCGGGTTCGCGAAACCACGCGTGCCGCTGCAGAAAGCAGCCGCAAGATACTCGATGATGAACTTGCGCACATTGCCGACCAGTTGACTGAACAAAACCGCGTCGCCTTGGCAAACGCCCTCGATGCGCAAATCGCTTCCATGAATGATAGCGTCCGCGACGCTATTGACCGTAACATTGCGCTGGCTGAGACAGGCGCCTCGATGGTCGTGAAACAGCTGGACGAGCTTGACGAGATGACGACGAGCCTTGAAAGCCGGATTGCCGAAAGCAAGAACAAGTTCGAGTCGGTTCATGAAGACAGCTTTGCCCGCAGGATGGTGTTGTTAACCGAGTCGTTGAACTCGACCGCAATCGATGTTGCAAAGATATTGTCGAACGAAGTTACCGACACTGCATGGGCCGCCTATTTGAAAGGCGACAGGGGTGTCTTTACCCGCCGTGCTGTGCGCCTTCTAGATTCAGGTGAGGCAAAGATTATCGTCAAGCATTATGGCGATGACAGTGAATTCCGCGAGCATGTGAACCGCTATGTCCACGACTTTGAGGCAATTATGCGTCTATTGTTGAGCACGCGTGATGGAAACGCCATTGGCGTGACTTTGCTGTCATCGGATATCGGCAAGCTTTATGTCGCGCTTGCACAAGCCATTGAGCGACTTCGCAAATAACTTTTATTTGGGACGATGGATGAGCGAGTCAAAACTGTGCCTGTCAATCCAACCGTAGATGTAATTGACATAATATAACCCAAACAGGGCAGCGGATAGCAAAGTCGTCCGCAGTAAAATCTTGCCAGGCTGAAAATTTCCGGGGGCGCTATCCGCCTGACCCGGCGTTTTCGGTAGTCCCAGTTCGTCATGCGTACGCACGCCAATGGGAAGTATGACGAACGCGGTCAAAACCCAAAACAGCGCATAGATCGCCACGATTGAACTCCAGTTCATGCAGTCTCCACTATCAGAACATCAACGATTGGTTTCTTGCCCGTCCAACTGACAGCAACGCGGCGTACTGCCAAGCGAACCGTTTCGCGCAACTTGTCATAATCCCCACGATGATCTTTCACTGCCTTGACCGCTGCAGCAGTGGCTTCTTCCACAAAATCATCTAGATCCTCTTCTATCGGGACGCCATGCAAGCGGATCTCCGGATTGCCGAGCATTTTGTCCCGACCATCCAGCGCAAAGGCGACCGAGATAAGTCCGTACCAAGAAAGCCGTCGGCGCTCGTTAAGCGTAGCACCGTCGGCGGCAATGATGGTGTCGCCATCCAGAATCAAACGCCCCGTGCGCTCCTTTCCGATGATCGCGGGTTCACCAGGTGCCAAACGGACAACATCTCCATTGGACTGTACCACCGACTTGGGTACACCGTGCGCAAGTGCAAAGCGCGCCTGCTCGGCCATGTGTCTACGCTCACCGTGTACGGGGATCAGGATTTCAGGCCGGACCCAGTCGTATAGCGCCGCCAGTTCAGGCTGGCCTGGGTGACCAGACACATGCACATGTGCCTGCTTTTCGGTCACCGTCAGGATATTCCGCTCGGCAAGCTTGTTCATGATAATGCCAATGGCAATTTCGTTGCCGGGGATCTGCTTGGAGGAAAAGATAACGGTATCACCTTCTTCCAGCTTTACTGGGTGATTGCCCTCGGCGATCCGTGCCAAAGCAGCGCGTGCCTCGCCCTGTCCGCCTGTGGCGACAACAATGACTTCATGCCGCGGAAGACTGTCGACACTCTCCATGTCGACTGTTTTTGTCATATCCTTCAGATAGCCATTGGCTTGTGCAGCCTCGATAATCCTGTGCAATGAGCGCCCGGCAAAGCACAACGTACGGCCGCTCTCACGAGCAACTTCCCCCAAGGTTTGCAACCGCGCTGCGTTCGAGGCAAAGGTCGTAACAACCACCCTGCCCTTGGCCGCTTTGACCGATTTCAACAAATCTTCCTTGACGCTGCCTTCGCTGCCGCTGGTTTCGGGATTAAAGACGTTGGTTGAATCGCACACCATAGCGAGAACTTTACTGTCACCAATGGCTGTCAAAGCATCGGCAGTTGAGGGCGTGCCCAAAACAGGGCGCGCGTCCAGCTTCCAATCGCCTGTATGGAAAACTTTTCCATAAGGCGTTGTAATAAGGCAGGCGCTCATCTCGAGAATCGAATGAGCTAAGGTCACCAACTTGAAATCAAACGGGCCCAACGAAAATGCACCTTCCATCGGGATTACATTCAGTTCCACGATGTCGGCGATTCCCTCCTCTTCCAACTTGCCGCGGATCAGCGTCGCCGTAAACGGCGTTGCATACAGCGGCACGCCGAGGTCGGCGGCAAAATAGGCGACAGCGCCAATATGGTCTTCATGCCCGTGTGTGAGCACGATTCCCAACAGGTCATCCTTGCGCTTTTCAATAAATTCGAGATCAGGCAGCACGAGATCAACGCCGGGATATTCCGAATTTGCAAATGTGAGGCCAAGATCAACCATCACCCATTTGCCCTGGCAGCCGTATAAATTGACGTTCATGCCGATTTCATTGGACCCGCCAAGCGCGAGGAAAAGCAATTCATTTTTTGGGGTCGTCATTACGTAAGTTCTCTATTCCTGTACAAAAGCGCCAGCCCCCGCAGCGTCAAATCGGGTTCTACCCGGTCAAATAAATGGCCATGTTGCTGAAACA
>JBBQPQ010000004.1:0-72282 GCA_038217195.1 Sphingomonadales bacterium
CAAGATCATGCGCTCAAAGCATGAAGGTTGCCGCGACCTTGCTCGCTCCATTGCCATGACCGATGCCTACCTCGTGTCACATCGCCAGCGAAAGAAGGTCGAGATGTTGTTCGCGCATCTTAAACGCATCCTGAAGCTCGACCGATTGCGTCTTCGAGGTCCCTACGGCGCAAAAGACGAGTTCCACCTTGCAGCAGCAGCACAAAACCTCCGTAAACTTGCCAAGCTGCTCCCAATATCGATGGCAGCGGCGGCTTGAGAAGATCGCCACCGTCGCTCGCCTTCCTCTGGCAACTGCCATCGATGCCGCCAGCGCCGACTTTTTCAACAGAATTTTGTCGTGTCCCGTCAGTCCGCTTTCAGTGTCGCCAGTTCGTTAGTTAGACGGCTGGAACGTTGTGGGAACCGGACATATGGTATAGCGATGGGAACTTAGCCTCAGACTAGTTTTGTCGACGCGCCAGCAAACCGGTCACTCATTTTGGCAACTCCGCAACAAGCCGTTCAAACGACGCCATAGTATCAGGAATGCGGTCCTTCTTGTTAAATGGCGTCGTCAGGAATCGCTCGACCGTGATGTTGAACAGTTGCGGATCGTCATAGGGCACAAGGTGCGTGCTGTTTGGGAAGACGGCGAGTTGAGCGTTTGACAGCGCTTCGTAGATCGCAATTGTATGATCGAGGCGGATCAGATCGTGATCTCCCGATAGGATCAAGGTCGGCGCCGAAATGGCCTTTAACTGCGCGAGATCGATGTGTGGCTCGGTCAGCATGAGGCTGGTAACCTTCAGTTGGCGTCGACCCTCCGGCGTGTTGTACAACTCGGGCGGGATCGCCGCCAGCATGTCTTTCACGAGCTTTTCGGTTTCAGGATAAATGCCCTGGGGATCGAGATTGGCAGCCATCGCGACCAGCTTTCGCACTTTGTCAGGGTGGCGCAGCCCCATCAGCAACGCCTCAATCCCGCCATCGCTCCAGCCAACTATGTCAACCGGGCCAGTTTGCAGGTGTTCGAGAAGAGCTGCAAGATCGTCGGTCATCTTTTCATATGTGAGCGGAACTGCGCTGTCACTGGAACGCCCCTGATCGCGGCTGTCCATAACGATCACACGATTTGTCTTTTTAAAGAATTCAATCTGCGAGGCCAGCCAGCCTATGCTACCGCCATTACCATGAACCAGCAGCAGCGGAGGACCCGCTCCGTAAACCTCATAGTACAATGTAACGCCATCATGGACGAACGTTCCAGAAGCGGCTTCGTTGGCACCGTACGCAATGGCCGTGGGCACGCGATCGGCGGCGGCACTTGGCGAGGGCCCGGCCGCCAACACGAGAGACAGGGAGCACAGGGCTGTCGATACGAATTTATTCATTGTTACCCCCCAAATCGATGAGGACTATCGGACTGGCATTCTGACAAGCGATGTATACTTAATGCATCATCAAAATCCACACGGAATGGTAAGATATCCAGACAGCATATAAAGCCAAAATATTAAAAACCTTGGGAAGGCATTTGATCGTCCCAATCTATGGCGAAGCCAGAGCAATGTTACGACCTTAAGGACGTCCGCAATGTTGTCGTGTCCCGTCAGTCCGCTTTCAGTGTCGTCAGTTCGTTAGTTAGACGGCTGGAACGTTGTGGTTTCCTGCCTGTCCGCTTTTGGCATCCTAATTGGTCGAAGCAGACATTCAAAGAAGCTAGCGGGCATGACAGGATTGCGCCCAATGTCAGACATTCGTGTCTTTCTCAGAGCCCTTTGAAAGCAGACGTTTAGTCTTTGGCAAGACGTTAGTCTCCGCAATGTCTCTCCTAAACGCCTTAAAACCCTTCTGACAGGCGAAATAACGGCCAAGCGCATGCGTTATGGCGGATTTCCAAGCGAGCCATTCCTCACTCCAAGTCGGGATTGGCATACACACATCTTGTCGGGAGAGCGTTGCTAAGCATCGCCACCGCCACGTCGCGCCATTATTTTTCCGACAACAAGGCCAAGAACAAGCCCGACTGCAATGCCAATTGTGAGATTTCCTGTTGAAGCGCCAATAGCAACTCCCAGCGCAACCCCTATCCCGAAGTATTTCTTGTCCATACACCCTCCATGCTTTGCGGCAAGCATACAGAGACGACGACAAGATAGCGATATGTTAGTCAGGTTAATTCAAACAGAAATACTACCGTCTGCTAGGTCAGTGAAGAAGTGTCTTTTGTAGTCCAATCGCCACACAGTGAGTTGCATTTGGTGCGACGAGCACGTGCAATCCCGTGGCATTCGCCAATGCTGACTGAACTAGACTTATCGATGCACTGCCGCCGCTCAGAACCATGCCATTGCTGTGGATGTCGTGGCTCAGTTCAGGCGACAATCGACCAAGAAGGTTGACGACCATTTTGGTAATACCGACTGTATGCTTCTCAACTACCGGCAACAACTCCTCTACCGGCAACCAAAATGCTTCAGGAAGGCCAGTCACAAGGCTGCGGCCCTTGACCAGGATATCATTCGATTTGCCGGCATCGTCGCGATCCGTCGTGACGATATGGCGTTTGACCTTCTCCGCCATACTTTGGCTAATCAAAAACTTGCGATTAAAATAAAGATAATCTGAGATTGCAGCATCGAGCGCGTCTCCTCCACCGCGAACCGATGCGGTCGCATATATCCCACCAAGGGAAAGGACCGCCGCTTCTGTTGTGCCGGCTCCACATTCAACGATCATTTGACCTTGAGGTCGATCAACTTGAAGGCCAGCACCCCACGCCGCAGCTAGCGGTTCTGCCACCAGATCAACGGCTCCCAGTCCTGCGTCATTTGCTGCTGTGAGTAAGGCACCGCGTTCTGCTTGGGTAGCATCAGCAGGAACACCGATAATTGCGCGAAATGAACGCAGACGGCGCTGGCCGACCGCAGAACGCACTGCATAGGTAAGAAAATCGCGAGCGGCAGAAATATCGCTCAACACACCGCGATTGAGCGGCCGAACAATGCGTAAATCACCGACGGTGCGATCTTGCATCTGATCAGCTGCGAACCCGGCAGCTACAAGCTCCCCGTGATCGACTCTTCCAGAAAAGCAACACAGTGATGGCTCGTCGAATTGAATACCGCCATCCGTCGTGACGATACGAGTATTGGCCGTTCCAAAATCGATAGCAAAATCCGGCTTCCCGGAACCTTGAAAAAAGCTTCTCATCCAATATCGGTAGCAGTTGTGTTTAGGGAAGTCTTCCATAAGAATACAATAGAGCAGATGAAACCTATCCCTTTTGTTCCGGCTTCTTGGCACACGGCCAACATAATTATCATAGCGTACTAAGTGTGCTCAGCGAAGTGACCGAATCGCGTTGATCGTCACCAAATGCGCCCCTGAATTTCTCGGCGTCGCCGATCAACTGAGCAACCGTAAACCCGTCGAGATGCGCCATAAATGCTTCGACACTGCCAAATAGGGCATGGCGTAGCCCACAGACGGGAGTGGCAACACAGCGATTGGTGGCAGGATCGAAGCATTCGACGAATGTGCCCAGATCTTCCATCACTCTTACAACAGAGCCGACATTGATCTGCGCCGCAGGACGGGCCAGCATGAGGCCACCCCCTCGTCCAAGCACGCTTTTTACAAAGCCCTCGGCGACAAGCCGTTGGGCAACTTTCATCAAATGGTTTTTGGAGATGCCATAGCCGCCGGATATGGCGGCAATGGAATGATGCCCGTCGTTAGCGGCCAAAAACATAAGGGTGCGCAGCGCAAAATCGGTTTGAACAGATAATCTCATTAAATATGCATAACATATATTGCATTTATCCAGCAACACAGATAAACAATGCATATGATATACATCTTAACTGAGTCGAGATGATGGCAATTTCCGATTATGTCGAGCGCGCCCGTGCAAAAAAGATGGCTGATGCCAACGCTGTTGGCATTCATGACACACTCATCTCGCAACTGGTTGAGCAGTTTTATATCTCTGTTCGCGGTGACGATTTGCTCGGACCTATCTTTGCAGCCCACGTAACCGATTGGACCCCGCATCTTGCGCGGATGAAAGATTTCTGGGCTTCAGTAACGCTGGAGTCAGGACGCTTTCGCGGCAATCCGATGATGAAGCATATCGCAATCGGTGGCCTGGAGCAGGGACATTTTGCACGCTGGCTCTCACTTTGGCGTGAGACCGTAAGCCAAGTTGTACCCGACGAGGTTGCGGCCAGCATCTTTCTTTCCGCCGCTGACCGGATTGCGCAGAGCTTGCTGACTGGAATTGAAATTCAACGCGCCGGATTAGACGCGGTCACTCACAGAAAGGAGCAACGATAATGTTAATGGATTTACAAATGGAGGGTGGTCAAGCAGTCATGGCTGAGTGTTTTGCGCCAGCCGATCTGTGCACACATGCCCTATACCCTGCTCTAACCAAGCCAACACAAGAAGTACGAAATTTCGAGCTTCCGGCGTCTGCGTGGACCGCGATGTTTGCAGCATACGCTGTGTTTTTTATAGGCTTGATAATCGCAACCGGGCGCGATGCGTACTCCATGTTCGCGATTGCAATTAGCATCGCATATTCGTTTATGTATTTCGGGACGGCGTCGATACTCAACGCCATAAACAGCGCAGCACGCCCCAAGCGATCACAACTCGATTTTGGTAATGGTATCGAAACGAATACAGGTTGGATGAGCAACTCTGCCGCTTATGCCCAGATCCTCACCGTCCCGTTTCTGCTGGCATTCTTTGCCTGCGCGATTGCAGTTATCCGCGCGCTCATTTGAAAGGTATCAGCATGACAATCAAACCTTATGGTAGCTCACCGATATTCACTGAAATTACGCTACCCGATGCTTTGCGAAACGAACATCGCACCAAGGCCGGGACATGGGGATTGCTCCGCGTATTGGAAGGCGAAGTGCGCCTTATCTTCACGGACTCACCCAAGCCATTGTCTGTAACAGTTGATAATCCAGCGATGATTCCGCCCGATGCGCCGCACCATGTCGAGGTCGATGGGCCAATGCGAATGCAGGTTGAGTTCTACCGCGAACCGCCTGTGATGGTAGATAGCCAAACTGGTGGATGATTTCACGATTGTCCGCGCCGTCCATGTGCTGTCGGTGATGTTGTGGATTGGCGGAGTTGCTTTCGTGACGCTGGTAGTGATGCCGATGTTGAAAGCCGACGAGGCACCAGACGCCCGGCTTGCGCGGTTTCAGCAGACGGAAACCGGCTTCGCATGGCAAGCGCGCATCTGGGTCATGATAGCAGGGCTCAGTGGTTTTTGGATGGTCTGGCGTGCCGATATGTGGAGCCGCTTTGCCGAGGCTCACTTTTGGTGGATGCACGCAATGGTCACAATCTGGCTCATCTTCGTGCTGATGCTTTTTATTGTCGAGCCGCTGCATTTGCATCGCCGCATGGCGCAATCGCCTTCTCCCGCAAAGGATTTCGCGAAAATGACGAGGATGCACCAAATATTGCTGGCGCTCAGCATTGTCACAATTTTCGGAGCCGTTGGCGGCAGCCACGGCTTATTTTGATTAACGGGAGGCGCCAATATGGAAACCTATAAACAGACATTCAGTATCAAGCGCCTGTGGATCATCCTGATCGTAGGTATGGTTTTCATGTTTAGTATCTTGCTGTTGCTGGGCGCGGAAATTGCGTCCAAACAATTCTGGAGCTGAAGGCAAGGCGACGCGGACTATCGCGTCGTGAATTTCAATCCGATCCACAAGATGCGGGGTGTGCCAAGGTCGATCGACGTATCGACCTTGCGCGTCACGACAGCTTCATTGAAGATGTTTTCAACCCTGCCCGTCAATGTGACTTTTTGCGTCAGCGGAATCTGCGCAAAACCGTCAAAGGTGACTGCAGATGGCAAAATATTGCTTTCCAAATCATCCTCGAATTGCGCGCCGACATAACGTGCGGTCGCCGACAGGACCGCCCCAGATTGCGGTGTCCACCGGACGGTCGCATTTGCGGCATGACGCGGGCTTTGCGCAGGACTCAATCTGTTGAGTGCGATGGCGCTACCCGATGCCCGCACTTTGCTATCGCTAAAAGCGTAGGAACTCGAAATGTTCAACTCTCCAAACCGCGCTTCGGCGGATAGCTCGATGCCCTTGGCGACAATGGCGTCGACATTTTTGCGCTGGCGCAAATTCGTGCCGATCGTGACATTGGCAACGGCATCGTTCAGCCGGTTATAAAAAAGCGTCGCGCCCAATGATACTCCGTCGACCGGTTGTATATCAAAACCGACCTCAACGCCGCGCAGTTTTTCGACTTTCAAGGCTTCATTGGCGCGTGTTGCGACAGGAAAAACCGTGAATGGCCGGTATAGCTCATTCAGTGTAGGCAAACGAAATCCGGAATAGGATGCACCGCGAAATTGCATGCTTGGACCTGCCGCATATACTGCGCCAATCCTTGCGCTGGATTGCCAGCTCGCCCTGTCGGCGAATGTCTGGTCGCGCACCGCGGCACCGCTGGCGGCACGCTCGGTGAAAAAGCCGTTATTGATGGTCCATCGATCCACGCGGAGACCACCGGTCAATGTCCATGCGCCGATGGCCCAGTCATTCTCCGCAAACAGGCCAAGCGTCGACGTGCTGCCACCCGCGTTGCGGCGGGCCGTGACCAGTCCGGTGACGGCGCTATACACATCTTCAAACAGTTCGCCCTTGGCAATCCGGACATCAGCGCCGATGCGCAATTGATGATCGCTGGCTACAGGCGGCCGAACCTCGATTTTTCCGCCCACTCCGGTTGATGGCGTGTTTCTCTGGTCCAATGTCTTGCGCAAGGACGTGGCGCTGATGACGACATTTGTGAAATTGCGTGCCTGCACATACGCAAGTGCATCCACTTGCCAGCGCCCTTGCGAGACGACGCGGATGCTCGCGTCTTGTCCTTCGGAACTACTGTCCGCGCCTGCAAATCGTAAGGTGCGATTATCCTGGAAAAGCAGTCCCCGGACCTGCAATTCCACACCATCGGCAAGTGGCGCAACTGCGCGCAGACTGGTGGACCAGCTTTCATAAGCGGCACGCACGTCGCTGGGTTGTCGGATGGCCTTTGGCGTGGTGAAAAAGCCGTCGCCTTGGTCCCGGCGGCCTGAAAGGCTCACAAACCCTGCTCCAAGGTCGGTGGTAAGAGCCGCCGACAATTCGCGTGCGTGATCACTGCCCAAAAAGGCCGATACTGACATGTCAGCCAAATCGCCGCGCGTGGCGCTATTGAGTTCAATAGTGCCAGCCACCGCACCTGCACCGAAAGCACCATTGCCGCTGCCGCGTATAATCCGGACCGAGGACAGCCGATCCGGAGCGATAGCGCTGAACGGAATATAGCCGAAAAAAGGGTCCGCTTGGGGCACACCGTCGAGCAATATCAGCGTTCGGCTGGACGCATTGCCGCCCAGTGCGCGCAAGGTAGCCCCTTGCGCCGATGGATTTGCCGAACGGCTGTCGGATCGCCGGAATTGCTGAAAACCGGCGGCGTCAGCCAGAATATTTTCTATCCTTCCAGACGCTTCGCTGGTGAGCCGCGCGCGATCGATTTCAATGTCGCCATAAGCAGGGGCACCCTTTGTCTGCTCCAAACCTTTTCCGGTCACAACAATCACTGGCTCCTCGGCGTCTCGCGCGTAAGCCGCTGGCGCGCCTAGCGCTATCGCCACAAAAGAGGTCCGGACCACATGGGTAAACATTGGGGGCTTCCGATAGCTACAAAATCGACGGTTATTCGGCTGATTCGATGCCTATATGCAGCGCCGCAATTATTGGAAATAGAATTAGCTGCTTGCCATCAATGATATGGAACAGCAATGTCGGGGACTGTGTTGGGAGTTAACGGCCGATGCGCGGCTTAAGGCACTCTATGGCCGTTCCGTCGCTGCAGCCAGTGGCACCGCTGGCCCTCCCGCCATCCAAGGCAGCGCAGATCGCAGTCAGACTTAGTTGGATGAGATCCAGTTGGCGAGTTCGGGTAGTGGCAACAAGCGGTGGAATTCGACACCTATCATCTTTGCCCCACGCCATTTTATCGTTGCGGCAACGGAATGATTTGCGTCAATCCGGATGACAATGTTGCTGTTCATTCGGGGCATTGCTTCACACAGTAGCTTCGCGCCGCGTTGCGATATATTGGACAATATCGCTTCATAAACCTGCCCATCATAGGTTATACGGGATGGCTTAGATGTCTGAAAGCGGGGAAGGCGTGTGCGTCTTCCGTCAATTTTGACAGCCGGCCTTGCAAGAATCTTTTCAACTGCGATTTCTTCGGCAAATTTCACGCCGACCGTTTTACCCTCTCGCCATACGACCTCGCCTGTCAGTTCCTGATCGTCAAGCAAGGCGACCGAAATCTGCTGCCCTATTTCCATCGGGAAAAGCGCATCTATCTTCATTCCGCCCGATGACACGTCGCGCACCATGCCCAGACATTCGGCGTGAAGCCGAATATCCTTCAACCGGGCAACGCGCATCACCTTGATATTACGGTAATGTCCGCGGCGGTCAGCTTGCGCACTCTCGTCCGGAAAAGATTCCGGATCAGGCGAAGGATCAAAGGAACGGGCCATGTATATTTCCATAACATCTCTTACTCGTTCGAAATCTAACATAGTCCATGACAAGCATGGTTAACGGGATGAAAAACGTGTTACTCTAAGCATTGCAATACAGGCAGAAAACATATTAGGACGGCCGCCTGTCCGATCATCATACGACAGTTCGTCCAGACAGTTGAGCCTTCCCGATAAATTAGGAGTTGCCCGTGCAATCAGTGACCACACAAAAAATGGACGATGTGCTTGTTGTTCTTGTCGACAATCCACCCGTCAACGCATTGTCGTGGCACGTTCGCCAGGGCTTGAAAGATAGCTTCGAGCAAGGGCTTTCTGACGATTCTATACATGCGATTGTCCTGCGTTGTGCCGGAACAACATTTATTGCGGGTGCCGACATCACAGAATTTGGCAAGCCGCCGCAAGGTCCGGACTTTAACGCGGTTCTGAATATGATTGAGAGCGCCGGTAAGCCCGTCGTCGCGGCTATCCATGGCACTGCGCTTGGCGGCGGGCTGGAAACCGCTCTGGTATGTCATTACCGCATCGCTGTGCCATCTGCTCGCCTTGGGGTGCCGGAGGTGAAGCTTGGCCTTCTGCCGGGCGCTGGAGGGACGCAGAGGCTGCCCCGCGTGGTTGGAGTCGAGGCGGCTGCGACCATGTGCTCGCTTGGGGAGCCTTTGTCGGCGACAAAAGCAGCGTCGATTGGGCTGGTTGACCGGCTGGCCGGCGAAGACAGTCTGGCGGATGATGCGATTGCATATGCGCGCGAAATGATTGCTCGTGGACCCAGGCCGACACGCGACCGCCCGTTGGCTGGCGATGTCGCCATCATCGAACAGCTTAAAACCGCAAATGCCAAAAAATGGAAGGGCTTTGATGCGCCATATGCCAATCTGGCTTGCGTCGAAGCAGCGACCCGGTTGCCGTTTGACGAGGGTATGAAATTTGAACGCGCAGAATTCCTGAAACTGATGGGCGGATCACAATCGGCAGCGCAACGCCATATGTTCTTTGCCGAACGCCAGGCCGCCAAAATCGATGGCCTTCCAAAAGACGCGCCGTTGCGCGCGATTAACAAGGTCGGCGTCATTGGTGCAGGCACCATGGGCGGAGGCATTTCGATGAATTTCCTCGCCAAGGGCATTCCAGTAACGATTGTCGAAATGGTGCAGGAGAATCTGGACCGCGGCGTTGGCGTCATCCGCAAAAATTATGAAAACAGCGCAGCAAAGGGCCGTTTTGGTCCCGAACAGGTAGAAGTCATGATGGGGCTGCTGACGCCATCGCTACATCTTGAGGATTTGGCAGATTGTGACCTCGTTATTGAGGCAGTTTACGAAAGTATGGACGTCAAGAAAGAAGTCTTTGGCAAGCTCGATGTTATTTGCAAGGCCGGCGCAATATTGGCCTCGAATACGTCTTATCTTGATGTCAACGAAATCGCTGCGAGCACGTCTCGTCCACAGGATGTCGTCGGCATGCATTTCTTCTCACCCGCTAACGTCATGAAATTGCTTGAAGTCGTGCGTGGCGACCAGACGGCACCTGATGTTCTTGCTACAGCGATGGCGATAGGCAAGAAAATCGGCAAAGTGGCTGTGGTTGCCGGTGTATGTCACGGCTTTATCGGCAACCGCATGTTGTCGACGCGTCAGCAGCCAGCGATGCAATTGCTTCTTGAGGGTGCGACGCCCGCGCAAATTGACAAGGTTCATACCGATTTCGGCATGCCGATGGGTCCTTTCCAGATGAGCGATCTGGCTGGTCTCGACATTGGCTGGCATCGCGACCCTTCCAGGATCGAGACAATCCGCGACGCGCTTTGCGCTGCAGGGCGCTTCGGTCAGAAAAACCGCAAGGGCTTTTACGATTATGACGAAAACCGTGTGGGCACTCCAAGTGCCGAGGCACTCGCCATCATTGAAGAATTTCGGGCCACGTCAAACCTTCCCAAGCGGGCAATCAGCGATCAGGAGATTGTCGAGCGCACTTTGTATCCCATGGTGAACGAGGGGTACAAGATTTTGGAAGAAGGTAAGGCCCAACGCGCGTCCGACATCGATGTCGTCTGGATTTACGGCTATGGTTGGCCAATCTATCGCGGTGGTCCAATGTTCTGGGGCGAACTTGAGGGCGCGGGCAAGATTGTCGAAGCGCTTGAAAGCCATGGTGTTCAGGTAGCGGAGAGCCTCAAAGCAAAGGCCTAAAAATCTCTCTTCATTTTTGGCAGCCGGCGCAGATGAGGCGACATAGCTCTCTGGCGCCTGATTCAGCTAGTCCAAATTTTTTAAAATCGAGCCACCAAAAATGAATTATCAGGACAGACTGTCGGGCACAAACAAGTCGTAATTCTCGGCGTATTGAACCTGCGAAAATATAGATCGGCGCCGTCTACCTCCCCTATTACCGAATATACGCGCCAGTTAGCAATATAGTTCGGTTTCTAGAGGACAACCGTAGCCAAGCTGTATGCAAGTGTCGCAATTAGGATGAACCAGCTGGTAACCAATGCGGCCGCCGCAACCCGGCCACTTTCCGGGCGTGCGTTTGCAAGGACTATTCCTATTTTAAAGGCCATGTTTACAGCGACGGTACCGCCAAGTGCTAAGGCAGCGATGGATGGGCTCACGGTTCCCGCAGTCAGGCCACTTAACGCGACAATTGCAGCATCAACGTCGAAGCTTCCTGCGATAAATAGCGACCAAGCGCTGCCGGCCTCACCAAATCTTGCATCTGCCCAACGGACCAATAACGATGCCGCGGCCATAGCAAGCAAGAAACCTATAGCAGGCAAAAGTTCGAATGGTTTTTTTGTGATGCGAGGCGTGACGCCCTTGGGGGACCGCTCAAAGCGCCAAGCGATTGCCGAGACCGCAAACGCCGCAAGTCCGGCAGGGGCGAGAAGCCAGAATAAAGGCAGCGCTGTTGGGCGAGCGAATATGACGGTCAGCAGAATGACACGCACATACATGACTGCGCTGGCGAGAGCGATGCCTGTGGCAAACGGGCCTGCGCTTTCGTCGCGCAGCTTTGTCGCAAATGACGCCGTTACAGCGGTCGAGGAGTAGGTTCCTCCAATAAGCGCAGTTAAAATTGTTCCCTTGTTCTTGCCGATAATCCTGTTTGCGACATATGCAAAAATTGAAAAGCCAGTAACCAAAACAAGAACAAGCCAAAGCTTGAAAGGATTCCATGCACCATAGGGTCCATATTGTGCATTAGGCAGAAATGGGAGGACTGCCGCTGCAATGACAGAGAATCTTGCAATCGCATCTACTTCATCCTGATCGAGCGAACGCACCAAATGATGTGCCGGTTTGCGGGCAGCCAGCACTAAGGTCGTGAGCGCCGCCCCAGCAACGGCCAATAGAGCGTGGCCGGAACCACCGATCAAACCCAAGGCCAACACTACCATAGCGGCAACCATCGTGGTTGCATCATGCTTGGAGGTTTTCGCTTGTGCGCGCAGAAAGTCGACAACCAGAACCACAACGAGACCGGCAAGGACCAATGCGGCAACGGCCGGTGAAACTTCTCGAGCTATCAATGCCACCAGACTACCGAAACCGCCGATCAGGGTAAAGGTCCGCACCCCTGCCACGCGCGTGCCATCGGCTACTCGACGTTGCCTCCAGCCGCGCTCAATTCCTATCAGCAAGCCGGCTGCAACCCCGCTGAGTAATGATATGAACAGGTAGGAGTCGAAGAGGGGTGCAGTGACAGTCACACTACAGCGGTATCCTAAGACCTACAAAGTTGCCAGCATAGTGCTGCCATGATCATCAACGTCGCACCGAACGAGGCGGGTCTTGCGCAATAATGGGTCAGGTCTGCATCTACGATGCTGCAGTTCAAAACGCGTATTCGACCCCGAATATAGGCGCGTGACCGACTGGATCGAGGCCTCCGGCACGGAAATCTTGCTGGCGGAGGTAGGCCGTGCTCAATGTCATTTTATCACTGACCTCATAACTCATGCCGATTTGCGTCCTCAGCGCGGTTAGTCCGTCGGCACCTCCAACGCCTGTGCTCCGAAGCGTCAGAAAGAGTTCTGCATCTGTCTTGAACTTCCACCGCTGATCCGCATCGATTGGCACGGACACGCCGATGCGTGGCCGGACGCGCATTCCCATGCGGTCTGCATTGTCTACAAATCGCTGTTCCAATCGCAACCTTGTGCGCAGAAAGCCATGGCTGGTGGACAGCTGCTGGATCAATCGCGTTTCGTTGGAACCACCGTCATTGATTCGGCGTTCAAGTGCACCACTCAGCGTGGCATTTTTGGAGACTCTTTGGTTTATCCAAAGCCGGGCAAAATAGGTATCGGCACGTCCATTGTCGGCATCACGAAGCCTCTGAGCAGTTTCAATTTCAAATCCGGTATCCTTGTCCAGATCAAACGAAATGGAAGGATTGAACCAGACTTCTGCTGCATCATCTGTTGCAAATGCCGAAGCCGGCGCAAATGTGAGTGCCATCAAAACTGCTGTTGAAGCGAACGCTTTCATTATCGAGTTCCCGTGAAAGTTTTAAAATGACATCCGCTCCGCACCAAAGCGATCGACGTTTTTGCGCTTTAATGTGGGAATGGTGCGCTGTGGGCTTGACACATGGTGACAAGCCGACAGCGCGGACAGGTTGTTTTTAGAATCGATAGGCCAAGCCAGCGCTGATCACCCACGGATCCAGATCGTGATCACTTTGCAAGGCAGTAGCGTTGCCGGCTTTGAAGGTTGCGGTCGTACCAATGAAATAACGCTTGGCGTCGAATGACAGTCCAAGTCCGCTATCGTTCAATTTGAGGTCAACGCCGGCCTGCAGCGCGAGCCCCAATTCATCGGATAAGTCAACATCCGTTGCACCAAGCGCCGTCGCTGCTGCGCCGACATTTTCACTAAAGATGAAGAAATATGCCGGTCCGGCCCCAACATAGGGCTTTACGCCGCTGCCGAGATCGAAATGATATTTTGCAGTGATCGTGGCAGGCAAGATGATTGCATCTTCGATCAGGCGTGCGCCTGCCAAAGGACCAGCGCCGCGCACATCATGAGGGGTCACGCAACAGATCGTTTCAATCGAGAAATTGGGCGAGAGAAAATATTCAGCCGCGATTGTAGGAACGAAGGAATCGGTTGCACGTGTTTGTGAACCCGCCGGTAGACCGATAAGGTCAGTCTTAACTTCGGAAATTGCTCCGTCAGGCAATACGCCTGTTCCGAAAGCCTTGATCTGTATTTTGCCTTCACTGTTTCCAGCGTAGACGGGAGGCGCTGCTGCGATTGCAATCGTAAAGCATGCGGTAGCGAGAAAAGAACGCAAAGTCATTTGAGCAAATCCTATTTTGGAACTTTCCTTCGGGCAAAGGCCGTCCGGACCAAGAGCGCGCGGCAGCCGCCAACTGCGACTGCCGCATGCGTTTATTCAATTGCCGGTATATGGCAGTGACGAATGGTGGAGAACGATGCGGAGCTTGCCTTCACTATCCCGGGCAAAGCCCCATGTTTTGTCCACGACAGTGACATTGCCCTTGGCATCTGTGAGGGTCACATTGCCCATCGACGTGGCGCTGTTGCCTTCCAGCAAGATACCAGCATTGTCGATCTTGTAAGATCGCCATCCCTTAAGGGCGAAACCACTATCATTGGAGAAATTCTTGTCGCTTCCAACGAAGTAAGCCAATGCGCCATCCCGGGTCGTCCG
This sequence comes from Sphingomonadales bacterium, assembly GCA_038217195.1. GTDB lineage: Bacteria > Pseudomonadota > Alphaproteobacteria > Sphingomonadales > Sphingomonadaceae > Sphingorhabdus_B. The sequence continues at coordinate 14,279 of JBBQPQ010000004.1, forward strand.
GAATGTTTGCGGCGCCATCGTAAGTGTCGGCTTGAACAGCACCGGACCCAAGTTATACCCGTAAGCCGTGTCGATTACCGTTTCGGCAAGACGCTTCGCCGCTGCAAACCCCTTGCTGTCATATTCGATAGAAATCGCAACCAGAGCATCGCCCCAGGCGCGCTGTGCAGCTTCGACCTCTGCTTTGGTGATCGGTGCGACGTCATGTGCTGCGGCGGCTGATGCTGCTACCGTGACCTGGTTTGGACCAGCAATGGCAGGCGACGACAATGCCAGAACAGCGGCGATGCCGAAGGATTTCAATGTAAATTCTTTCATCAATCATACTCCAAATCATATACTTGCATCACTGGCTAAGTGACGGTGTTGCCAGGAGGATGGGCAGTTGGCCCATATGTCGGAGATAATAAGCGCCGCATTCAGGTGAAATTGGCCGATTGGCTGGCCGTACGGCCTAGGCCGTTCGGCCTATGCAGTTCATGCTGGAATAGATAAACAGCGGCCATGCGAATCTCGTCACCAGTCTCTGATCCCCAGATCGAAACCATCGCTGAATTGCGTCAATTGTATCGCGCATCCGAAGCCAGGGCTTCGCGGCTGCGTTTGTTGTCAGTGAGCGGCCGCGCGATGGCAGAAGTTGGTAGCGACAAAATTGAAGAGGTGCTTCATTACGTCGCGTCGCAACTTGCGTATTTTATCGGTTATACGCGTGGAACGGTTTCGTTGGACCGGCATGCTGTTGGGATCGCTATTCCGGCACCCGGGCAAGAACTGGATATTGTCGGGCGTATCGACATCGAGGGCCTGTCATCGCCGGACAGTATATTGGATAGCGACGATCGCGATACGTTTCAGATGCAGCTTGAAATGATTGGGGCAACGATCGATCGCATCAATCGTGAACGAGAACGGACCGCACTGCTGAACGCGTTGCAAGAGCGCGAGCAGCGCCTTGAATATTTGGTCGGGCGCATTTTTTCCGCGCAGGAAGACGAACGACGCCGCGTCTCGCATGATCTCCATGACGGCGTTGCCCAAACAGCAACCGCTTTGGTCCGAATACTGGAGGGTAACGGTGTGACATCTAACGCTGATATCCCAGCGGCGGACAGGGCTAAGCTTGCAGCTATTGCGCGCGATCTCGTGACTGAACTGCGCACTGTAATTGCGGGACTTCGTCCCCCACTTCTCGACGACCTTGGATTAGAGGCTGCTATTCAATCGTTGGGTGATGTTCTCTCTAGCGATGGGTTCAATGTCGACATGCGGATCAGTTGCGGCAGTGGCCCACGGTCGGCGAACACAGAAATAGCGCTTTTCCGGGTTGCACAAGAGGCCGTGACGAATATCCGTAAACATGCAGGCCGTGGATGCCGCGTTCAGGTCGAGCTTGTTTCAAAAAAAGATGGCAATTTGCGCTTACGCATAGAAGATTTCGGCAAGGGGTGCTCCTTTGCCCCAGATGGTCGGCTGCTGAACGGACCGGGCACGCATGTGGGAATAGATGTCATGCGGGAACGTATGGCGGCAGTTGGCGGACAGCTCATTTGGAAAGCGGTGCCTGGTAAGGGAGTCACAGTCATGGCGAAGTGTGCTCGGGCGATATGAACGAGCCGGTGCCGCGCGTTGTTATCGTCGACGATCACGACCTGGCGCGTGAAGGACTGAAGGCTGTTCTGTCCGGGAGCGGCTTCGAAGTGGTCGGTGATGCAGCGACAGGCGAATTGGCAATTGAACTGGTCAAAGAACTGGTGCCGGATTTGGTATTGATGGACGTTCGCCTCGGCAGTGGCATTGACGGACTGGAGGCAACAAGGCGCATTGTTGCACTGGGCCTTGATGTTCGCGTGTTGATGCTAACCCTCCACGATATGCCTGCTTATGTGCGCGAGGCACTGGGTGCAGGGGCAGCCGGATATGTTCTGAAAGACACTGCGATCGACGACTTGCGTCTTGCCTTGAACCAGGTGCTGGCGGGCCAGACGGCAGTGCCAATTGCCCTGATGAGCGCGGCCTTGCGCGGGACGGAGCGAGACGCGCGTTCAACCCAGGCAGTGTCAATGCTTACTGACCGGGAGGACGAAGTCCTCGTGCTTGTGGCGCAGGGCATGACAAACAAAGAAATTGCCCGTCAGCTTGCAATCAGCCCCGCGACCGTCAAGGCACATGTGGAAAGAATCATTGCCAAGCTCGGCGTATCCGATCGCACCCAAGCAGCTGTGGTTGCCACGCAGGAACGATCGAAAGCAACCGGATGATCGCCAGCAGGCCCGCACGCGCCATCATTGGTTATTGGACGGATAGACCACTCGCCTTTAAAGGTTTGGTCGTCGTAGCACTGCCGCTTGGCATCCTTTTCGGCGCGCTCATTTCACTCTATCTGGCAAGCAATGCTGAGACCCGCGCCGAGGACGATGTCAGGCGGGCATTCGCCATTCAACGCGATACTTATCAGGTCCACGCGTTACTTGCAGAAGCCGCTGCTGGCGCACGTGGCTACGTGCTGACGGGCCAAGCCCGTTTTCTCGAACCGTATCGCAAAGCCGAAAGCGAACTGCCAGTGACGATGGCGCGTCTTGATGCTGAGATTCGAGACCCCGAAGTCCGAGAGCGGTTCGAGAGGATCCGCCGGGCTACGGTACAAAAACGTGATGGGTTAAAAAATATCGTAGCCCTTGCGTCAACACAGCTGGTGCCGGGGCGCAATGCCGACGCGCTGGAGGCAGCGCTTGTCTCCAACAAGATCGTCCTTGATGGCATGCGCCGCGAAATTGAGAGCATCCAAAGACGAGAGCGCGTACTGCTCGATCAACGGCAGGCAAAAGTCGACGAAGTCCGGGACAGCTTCCTCATGCTGACCGCAATCAGCGCAGTTGTGGGTCTGCTCGGCAGTTTGGCGGCGGTGTATCTGTTTTCCACTGGTATAGTCCGGCGAGTCCGCACTTTGGAGCATAATGCAGAATTGCTTGCGCGCGGCGACGCGCTGACGGAAATGCCCGACGACGCTGACGAAATTGGTACGTTGGGGCAGCGGATGCACCGCGCGAGCGCCTTGCTGCGTGCGCGCGAACAGGCATTGCGCGAAAGCGAGGAGCGCTTTCGTCTGGTCATCGAAGGGGTGCAGGATTACGGCATCTTCGCTTTAAGCCCCGATGGCATTGTTTCGAGTTGGAACCTCGGGGCAGAACGCATTAAGGGTTGGACCGCCGAAGAAATATTGGGCCAACATTTCAGTCGTTTCTACCCTGATGAAACGCGTAATTTCTTGCCTGCCGAAATGCTGAACCGAGCCCGCAACGGTGGGACTGCAGAAGACGAGGGTTGGCGTGTGCGCAAGGATGGCAGCCTTTTTTGGGCTAATGTGGTTATCACTGCAATGTACGATGACAGCGGTTTGCTGAGGGGCTTTGCAAAAGTGACGCGCGACATGACCGAGCGTCGCCGGTCGATCGAAGCTCTGCGTTTGGCGCGTGAAGACGCAGTAGCCGCAAATCTCGCGAAAAGCGTCTTCCTGTCGCGCACCAGCCATGAACTGCGCACGCCGATGAGCGCAATTCTCGGTTTCGGACAGTTGCTCGAGCTTGATGCGGATCAGTTGTCCCCGGGCCATAGGGAGGCATTGTACCAGATCATGAAGGCGGGCCGCCATCTTCTATCGTTGATCAACGATCTACTCGATATTTCCAGTATTGAGGCAGGCGGCGCTGATTTGTCCATCGACACCTTTGACATCGGCGATTTGCTGCGGGAAGTGCATGGACTTGCTTCACCCATTGTCAGCGCGGCGGGTCTCCAATCTGTGCTTGAACTTCCGCCGATGGGTACGCGTGTGTCTGCTGATCAGCGGCGGGTAACACAGGTGATCCTCAATCTGGTTGCAAATGCAGCAAAGTATAATCGGACGGGCAAAATGGTTGAGCTGTCTTGCCGAATTGAAAACGCACTCGTCCGGGTTTCCGTCACTGATGATGGCGAAGGCATTGACGCTGCCGACGTACCGCGACTTTTCACTCCATTTGATCGCTTGGGACAACAAAACCGCAATAAGGTCGAAGGCACTGGGCTTGGTTTGGCCTTATCGAAACGACTGGTGGAATCCATGAACGGGCAGATTGGCTTCGAACAGCGGCAAAATGGCGCATGCTTCTGGTTTACCATCAAGCGTGCAGACACGGGTATAGGGTTAGCTGCTGAGCATGGCAAACAAGGGGAAAACGCATAAACATGCCTGCAAATATCGTCGATAATCAGGAAATTCTGAAAAAACGTATCCTCGCCATTGATGACGAGGAAGCAAATGTATTGTTATTGGCGAATGTGCTGGAACGCGAAGGCTACACTGACATTCACTGCATTACCGACCCGGAAAAGGCCCTTGATAGCTATATCGTACTTTCACCTGACTTGGTCCTGCTTGATTTGATGATGCCGAAAATCGACGGATTCCAGCTACTTGAAGCATTTTCTAGACACGACAAGCCAGACGAGTTCCGGCCCGTTCTTGTTCTGACCGCTGACACCACATTGCAAACGCGCCGTCGCGCGCTTGCGCTGGGCGCAAAAGATTTCGTATCGAAGCCTTTCGACGTCATCGAAGTCGCACTTAGAATTTCGAACCTGCTGGAAACGCGCATACTTTACGAGCGTTTGAAACAATTTTGAGCGTTAAAAGGGGTAGATCGATCATTATCCTCCTCACAACGCCAATCATTGATCGCTGCTGCTTTCTTCATGCAGAAATCCAACTGATGAAATCCTACACCTTAAGAGGTTGTTCCAGGGCTGCAGTCACCCATCATACAGGGTCGAAATTGAATATGCGGCCAGCTGTGCGGTCAGGACTGTCTGGTGCGGCCAAGAAGACTCGAACTTCCACGGGCTTTCGCCCACAACGACCTCAACGTTGCGCGTCTACCAATTCCGCCATGGCCGCACGCGCCTAGACAGGTAGGAGGCGGCCCCTAGCAAAGCCGGTAACGCGGCGCAACACACATTATCGGTTAGTGATTTACCGAGATCTTGTCGCAAATCGATACAGCGTTAAATGCAGCGGCCGATTGGTCGTATTTTCTGTCGATGCACAGCGCTTTAGCCTTCGTTTTGTCTTGTCGTTGTTGGTAAATGCGCCGTTTACCTTTCCCTATGCTTGTGCCCGCGATTCTGATTTTGGTTGCAGCGACTGGAGCCGATGATGTGGCAACTACATCGCGGCAGCCAGCGCGCGTTGCGACCGCGACGGTGACAATTATTCAGGCTGAGCGCGTCGCTCCGGTGGACGAAAAGGCCGCATTGCGAAAACGTGATCGCGAGTTCCGCAAACGTGAGGATCAACTGTTGGTAGAGTTTTACTGAGCCGCAACGCGGTCGACGCCATATTTGCGCATTTTCTCGATCAACGTTGTCCGCTTGAGCGTCAGCAGACGCGCGGCTTCTGAAATGACTCCATCTGCCCGGCCCAGAGCCGTCTGGATGCGCTCCAGCTCCATGCCTTCGATTTGAGCCTTCAGGTCAATCGGCGCGTCCCATGGCTGCGCCAGTGCATGTGCGGCAAAAGCCAAGGCATCGGGCTTTGGTGCAAGTGGAACCGGCTGCGATAAGCGCGGAGCCGTGCGACCAAGCAGTTGATCGACACCGAACCCATCAATCGTTTCGCCATGGAATAGTACGCTAGCACGCTCCACAATATTGCGCAGTTCGCGCACGTTGCCTGGCCAGTTGTGCGCCTGAAGCCGGTGTATGGCCGATGCATCAAAACGGCAATGGCTGGCGACGTCTTTGTTGCGTTGAAAATGCGCAATCAGTTGAGGAATATCTTCCGTTCGTTCGGCGAGCGTCGGCACCTGTAGTATGACCACGCCCAACCGGAAAAACAGATCTTCACGGAAGCGGCCATCAATGATGGCTTGTTCGATATTCTGGTGAGTCGCCGAAATGATCCGCACATCAACGGGCAAGGCGCTATGACCGCCGACACGTGAAACCAAACCGTCTTCGAGCACGCGCAGCAATTTGACTTGCATATCAAAACGCATGTCGCCAATTTCGTCGAGGAACAATGTGCCTTTGTCGGCGTTTTCAAAGTGCCCGGTACGCCGGGCCTGGGCACCGGTAAAAGCGCCACGTTCATGTCCGAACAGTTCAGATTCAATAAGCTCGGCTGGAATCGCACCGCAATTGATTGCAACATAAGGTTTGGATGCTCGCACGCTGGTGGCGTGAATGGCGCGTGCGACGACTTCTTTGCCTGACCCCGAGGCCCCACACACCATGACTGAGGCCGAAGAATTCGCGACCCGGCGCACCATGTCCCGCAACAGGACCATTGGAGCGCTGTTACCGATCAGATAATCTTCTATCGCGGTCGTTTTGACCGTCTCGGTTTTGGCTGAAATGGTGTGCAAGCTCATCAGGTTATTCCCAACAGGAGGACGTGTTAGGGCTGATTTTGGCCAACATGGTAAACAGAATGTTAACTGAAGCGCCGCGAAGGGCTGACTGCTCCAAAATGGATTGCAGTTGTGCCTTATATCGGCTTCATCGGAGTCCTTTACATCCGATTTGGATGTTTTCCTGACTTAAGAAACGGTACGCCAACCTAGCGTGATGGACATGCGGCGGTTCCGTGAGTCATATGGGTTCTTCGCAAAATAGGGTTCTCGGTCTGCTACACCTTCAATGCGCAGGAACTGATTGTCGGAAATGCCAGAGCGGACCAGGTGGCCGCGCGTTGCCTCTGCTCGGGCAGCCGAAATCTGCCAGTTGTTAACGCCGAGGCCTGGAGACACCTGTTGGGCATCGGTATGTCCGCGGATGATCAGGCCGTTGGGCAATCCACGGATTGTGTCGGCCACTTGGGACAATAAGTTCACGGCATCGGGCGTCAATATGTCGGTACCGGATATGAACATTGAAAAATTTGCCTCATCGATAAGGTCGATGCGCATCCCCTCACGCGTTTCGGTGAAGCGCAAGTTGCGCGCAAACCGGCGCATCGCTTTATCCGAGATCACCTTTTGCATAATCCGCTCGCGCAGCTGCTTGAACATGGCTTTGTCTTGGACAAGGCCCGCAGCTTCCTTTGGACCGCCTGACGCATCGCGCGGTATCGTCATGCTTTTGGTGCCCGTCTGGCCTGCCCTGTGGAGATATTTATCGACCGAGGTAATGGAATCGCCTCCAAAGAAGCTCGTCCCGCCTGCGGAGTCCTGTTTGCTGGCCACCAACGTTGGCGCGAAATAATCGGCAAGCGCCTTGCGCTGTTTTTCGGTGGTTGCACCAAGCAGCCACATCAAAAGGAAAAATGCCATCATCGCAGTCACGAAATCTGCGTATGCCACTTTCCATGCACCACCATGATGACCGCCATGTGGCGCTTCGTAGATTTTCTTGACGATGATCGGCCGAACCGGCGCGGTGGCCTTTGCCATTACCGGCCCCGCATTCCGTCGAAGACTTCGGCAAAGGTTGGCTGGTTTGAATGCTCAATTCCTGAACGTGCCGCTTCAATAACCAAAGGTTGCGGGTGACCATGCAAGGATGCGATGATCATTTGTTTAACGACATGATAGATCGCCGCATCTGCCTCAATGACCTGCCGCGCCCGGTTTGCAAATGGTCCTACCAGCCCATAGGCCAGCAAAACGCCAAGGAACGTTCCCACAAGCGCCGATCCGATCATCGCGCCAAGGATGGCTGGCGGCTTGTCGATTGAACCCATGGTTTTCACAACGCCCAACACGGCTGCCACAATGCCAAGCGCAGGAAGGGCGTCGGCAAGGCCTTGCAGGCCGTCGGCAGGCTTTATGCAATGATGATGATGGTTCTTGATGGCATTATCCATCACCTCTTCAACGGCATATGGATCGAGCGTGCCCGATGACACCACAACAAGGCGCAACGTATCGCAGATCAAATGGATCAGCGTTTTGTCTTTTAGCAGTTTGGGATATTCGTTGAATATTGCAGAACTTGCCGGATCTTCGATATGCGGTTCGACCGCTACGGGGCCATCTATTTTAAGCATCTTCATTAACCGGGCAACGAGGAAGATGCAGTCCAGATAGTCCTGCTTTCCGTGCTGCGGCCCTTTGAATACTTTGGTCAGGCCGCCGCCGAGTGCTTTCAGGTCATTTATGGAGTTGCCGATAATCAACGCGCCCGCGCATGCCCCGCCAATGATGAGCATCTCGTGCGGCAACGCATGCATCACGGGGCCAAGATTGCCGCCAGTAATTGCAAAGCCGCCGAACACCATGACGAGCAAGACAATGATACCGACAATAGCTAACATGAAAAATCCGGTCCCTGCGTGATAATGTTCATTGGATTAAACGGCGCCGCGGCCGGATTATTGCGCAATTTTACGTAAGAAAGTCCATCAGCGTGCGCCGGTTGATGCGTGCAAAAGCAGCTTGGGCAGCTTCAAGTGTCAGAGTCATGCCATTGAGCTCCGCAATTGCGGTGGTCAGATCGGTATCTTCAAGCTTTGAACGTTCTTCGGTAACCGTGATGGCACGCTGTGCAGCCTGATCCTGAAGCCGATCAAGCCGTGCGGCATTGATTCCAATTGCAGCCTGTGCGGTAGCGACGTGATCAACCGAGGCCCCGATGGCCGTTAACGACGCGCCAGTAGCAGATATATCACTAGTCTCGATAGCTGTGGCAGCATCGCGCATGATTTGACTGATCGCAACGCCGCCCGTTTCAAAAATGGCCTGCCGCGCAGCCACCGGTGCAAAAGCGACATCATCGTCAAAACGGATGGGGTTGGCGACGTTGTTTGGAAACAAAGCTTCACCAGTTGGTGATTTTACAGCAGATGCGGCGTCGATTTCGTCAGCGATGGCACGCAATTCGAGCGCGATGGTTACCCGGCTATCGGGGCTCAGGCTTGAACTCGCGCCGGATACTGCAAGCTCCTGCGCCCGCGCAACCAGACTTGACACGTTGCGCAATTCGCCGTCGGCCTGACTCGCTAAGGTAATGCCAAGGCTGATATTTCGGCCACGCGCAGAGTCATTGGCCTGAGCGCGGTTTAATTCCGCAATGCGTGACGTTGCGACAGGATCATCGGATGCCCGCTGAAGCCGCTTGCCAGTCGACACTTGAGATTGTTTAATCCCAATTTGTGATGCCAGACGGGATTGCCGCGCAATTTCCTGAGTCATCCGGTTTCCGGTTGCGTTGATCATCGCAGTTGCCTTCAGAAGATGTTGAGTATGGATTGCATGGTTTCGCGCGCAACCTGAATGGTCCGGGCGGCGGCTTCATAGGCTTGTTGAAACCGTAAGAGGTCGGCGGCTTCTCTATCTAGGTCAACAGCGCCGATGGCGTCGCGTGCGACGAATGCGCCATCACGCCGTCCACTTGCGGCAGCTTCCTGCGCGCGCGCTGCGGCCGTTGCCTGCGCCTGCTGCGCGACCAGGAAGCTTATATTCTGTTCAATACCGCTGCTGGCGCGAACAGTGTTGAAAGCAAGGATATTACCGTTGCTGCCAGACGCGTTTGCGGTGGCAACTTCGCTTGTCGTCAGCGCGGCGGCTGTCATATCAGCGGCGGAGCCAGTGAAATTCAGCAAAGCTGCGCCGGGATTGCCGTTGGCGTCAAAGCCTGCCTGATGCGCTGCATTCAGTGCGCCGCTCAATTGTGCGGCCAGCGAATCCAGCCCCGCAAGCTGGTTTGAAATATGGGTCGCCGCATCCGCGAGGCCAGCAAGTCGGCCCGATGCCGGCTGAATGGAAGTGGCTGGCGAAATACCGAAGGACAATAGGCCGCCTGCAGAAACGCCAAGCGTAACTGTAGCGACCGTGCCGCCTTCCACCAATGCATCGCCAGAGGGGGTGCGCACAATCGCCGCGCTGCGCCCATCGTAACTGACCTGAACATTCATTGCACCGGATATGTTGCCAACCAAGCGGTCACGCTCGTCAAGCAACGTTGCTTCATTGCTTGATCCGGCGCGTGCGCGGCGCAGGCCATCATTGACGCGAGCAAGTGCAGACAAATCGGTGTTCAACTGGTCTACCGCGCCTTGAGCTTCGGTCGCGACGCCATTTGCTGCAGATGTCAGTGCCGCAGATGTACGGCGAAACGCGCTGGCGCTGTCGTCAATGCTCGATAAAAACTGGCTTCGAAGGGTTGGGTCGTTTGGATTTGCGCTCAACTGGTCCGCCGCCGCGAATATCGCAGTCACATTTCCGCTTATGCTGTCGCCGCCATTGTCGAGGGCGCTTTCGGCAGCCGTCATCCAATTTAGCCGGGCCGACTGGCGTGCAGCTTCGCCTGAGGCGGTGCGCGCGTCGTCAACGAGCCATTGGTCAAGTTCGCGCGTAACGCCGGCTGCGGAGACGCCGCCTGGACGAACGCTGTTGCGCGACAGAACAAGGTCACCCGCCGCTGGTGCTTCCTCAAGCCTCACGGTCCGACGGACATAGCCGTCGGTCTGGGCATTGGCGATATTGTCACCAACAACCGCAAGCGCGCGGCCATAGGCCTTAACCCCGGATGCACCGATGGCGAGCAGATCACTCATTTCTTTGGTCCAAGTTGTTTTTCGACGAGATCCGCAATGCCGAACTGGCGCAATGCGGCCATGCTATCGGCTACACGTGCATCGGCCATTTCGCGAAAATTGTCCGACGCGCTTGAACCCATGATGTCTTCGCCAAGCTTCGCCTTGCGCATGCTGGCCATCATTTGGCGTAACATGACGGCTTCAAATGCCTCTGCAGCCTTACGCAGTTGCGGATCGGGTTTGGGCGATACGAGGCCAGAGGCGGCAACGGGTTGGGTCTTGATCATATTACCACAAGCTCCGCACTCAGCGCGCCGGCCTGTGACAATGCCTCCAATATGGCAACGAGATCGCCTGGTGAGACATTTAACTTGTTGATGGCATTGACGATGTCCGACAACGAAGCCCCCTTATCCCACAAGAATGCGGGCTTACGCGTTTCTTCGATCGCAATGTCGCTGGATTGTTCAATTGTTGTCTGACCTGCGCTAAATGGTGCAGGTTGGACCACGACCGGATTTTCATCGACCCGGACCGTCAGCTTGCCGTGGCTGACCGCGGCAGGTGCAACGCGCACTGCGCCGTTGATCACGACTGTGCCAGTGCGGGCATTGACGATAACGCGAGCTTGTGGTGCCGTGCGCTTGATCTCGATATTCTCGATCAGTCCCATCAGCCGAATGCGGGTTTCGCCCCCGACTGGCGTATTGATGCGGATGGAGGCACCATCAACGGCCTGCGCTAGGCCAGAGCCCAGCTGACGATTGATCGCGTCTGCAACCATGCCTGCATTGCTGATGTCATATTGTGCAAGATTGAAGGTCAAGCTGTCTGATTGCGCAAATCCGGTGTCAACGCTGCGCTCGACGGACGCGCCGCCGCTGATGCGACCGGCAGAGGGGATATTGACCGAAAGTTTCGATCCGTCTGCTGCGTCAACGCCAAGTCCGCCAACAACAAGATTGCCTTGCGCCATGGCGTAAATTTGGCCGTCTGCACCATATAATGGCGCCATGACCAACGTCCCACCGCGCAAGGATTTGGCTTTGCCCATCGCGGAAACGGTAATGTCCAACCTTTGGCCAGGTTTTGCAAATGGAGGGAGTTCAGCGGTAATGAGCACGGCCGCTGCGTTTTTGAGCGCTGGGTTGATTCCGGCTGGCAAGTTGACACCAAAACGCGACACGGCGCCTTTGACGCCCTGCGTGGAATAATCCAGGCTGTCGTCGCCTGTGCCGGCAAGGCCAACAACGACGCCATAGCCCGTTAGCTGGTTGGCACGAATGCCCTGAAACTGGCCAATATCCTTGATGCGTTCGGCATGAGCAGCCGGCGCAAACAACAAAGCGATGCAGAGCAGAAGCACGCGCATCAGAATGGACTTATCTTTGAAAAGAAACGCTGCAGCCAGCCTTGCTGGCTGGCGCGGGCAATTTCGCCCTTGCCCGTGTACAGGATTTTGGCGGCTGCAACGCGGGTCGAAAACACACGGTTATCGACGCTGATGTCGGCCGATCGCACGATGCCCGAAAACTGCACGTTCTCATCGCCACGGTTAAGGGTCAGGAATTTCTCCCCCTTCACCAGCATATTGCCATTTGGATATACGGCAGCGACGGTCACACTCAATTCTCCGGACAGTGCATTTGACTGGGCTGTTTCGCCCTTTCCTTTAAACGACTGATCGCCGCCCATATTTATATCTCCGGAGGTAATTGCGCTCAGCGGCCCGCTTACAGGCGGGCTGAGGCCGATATTGCCGTTGCGGCCAGTGGTCGCGCTGTTGCTTTTTGTTGCGCTTGTTCGCTCGACGAGAGCGATGGTAATGATATCGCCAACCCGGCTGGCCCGGGCACCTGAAGTGAGCGGGCTATACTGATCGGCACGGAAAATGGCACCATCTGCTATGGGCAGCGCAAGGGGCGCTGGCAACGTGGCGCCGTAATCGGGCGCGGCTACTTTGCTTTTACCCGCCTGGGCGCTGAGTGGGAGCGCAAGCAAGGCCAGCGCGATGATGTTAGAGCGACTGTGTGGCATTGCGCATCATTTCGTCTGTTGCCTGGATCATTTTGGAATTGACCTCATAAGCGCGCTGCGTTTCGATCATGTCGACCAGCTCTTCGACAACATTGACATTGCTTGCCTCAAGCGCGCCTGATCGCAGGCCGCCACGGCCTTGCTCGCCGGCGGCACCGATTTGCGGCGCGCCCGAAGCAGGCGTTTCTAGCAGCAGGTTATTGCCGATCGATTGAAGTCCCGCAGAGTTTGTAAAACGGGCAAGCTCGATCCGTCCAACTTCGGTCAAGTCCGATTGCCCTGCAACTTGCGCCGAAACGGTGCCGTCGGCTCCAATCGATACAGAAGTTGCGCCTTGCGGAATTTGAATTTGTGGCTGGACGGGCATGCCGTCGCTGGTCACTAGAGTCCCTTCGGCGGAAAGGCTGAAGTCGCCAGCGCGGGTGTAGGCGTTTCTGCCGTCAGGCATCTGAATTTGAAAATAGCCAGCGCCCTCAATAGCAAGGTCAAGGCTGTTGCCCGTTGTGGTCAATGTGCCTTGTGTATCGATACGGGCCGTACCGTTGATTTGCACACCGGTACCAAGGTTGGTGCCGATGGCATATTTGTTTTCCGCAGAAGATGCTGATCCTGCCACTGTCATGGCCTGATAGGCCAGCGTTTCAAAGCTCGCGCGGTCGCGTTTGAAACCAACGGTGTTCACGTTGGCCAAATTGTTGGCGATGACCTGCATCCGCATATTTTGCGCATCCAGGCCAGTGCGGGCGACGTGTAGTGCTCCATTCGACATTAGACTTCATCCTTTTTGTGGGCGCTTATTGCGAAAGCGACATCAGGTCAGTGGTCGCCGCATCCATGTCGCGTGCGTCACCAAGCATTTTCAATTGGGTATCCCATGAACGGCTGGCCTCGATCATTTCGACTAAGGCTTCCGTCGCACTGACATTGGAACTTTCGAGGCTTCGGGTGGTCACGCGCGCATCGGGATCAGCGGGCAAAGTGCCGCCACCGCGCACGCGGAACAATCCATCCACGCCTTTCACCACGTCGGAGCCTGCCGGGCTGACCAATGCCAGCTGGTCAACTTGCTGCGGCTGCGACGCATCGCCGCCGACCGGAACGATCCAGATACGGCCTTGCTCGTCAATGTTAATGCTGTCCGAAGGGGGCAAAGTCAGTGGGCCTTGGAATGCCTGAACTGGCCGCCCATCTCCTGTGGTCAGCAATCCGCTGGCCGACAGCATAAGATCGCCACGCCTTGTATAGCCAATTTCGCCATTTTCAGCTTGAACGGCCAGCATGCTGTCACCAGACAGCGCGATATCGAGATCACGCCCAGTGCTTGTCACCGTGCCACTGGTCATATCGGCAGCTTTGACCTCCTCGGATGAAAAGGCCCGAGTGGTAAGCTGCTGGCCTTCAAGCCACAAGGACTGCGCTTCGGCAAGATCAGCGCGAAACCCTGGCGTATTGGCATTGGCCAGATTGTTGGCGATTGCCGTCTGCCGGGCCATTGCGCCGCGCATTGCCGAAAGGCTGGTGTAGATCAGGCGGTCCATAAGTCAGCCCTTAGCGAATGGCCACGATGGCTTGAGTCATGTTAGACGCGGTTTCGATGGCTTTGGCATTTGCCTGGAAATTTCGTTGCGCCGAAATCAGCGCAACCAGTTCCTCGGTAACATCCACGTTTGCTCGTTCAAGCGCACCGGAGCGAACCGAGCCCAAGGGGCCGTTGGTAGCGGCGTTTATCGCTGGAGGGCCGCTGTCGCCCGTCGACTGCCAGTGGCTGTCGCCTACGGGGCGCAGGCCTTCCTGCGCGGTGAAACTTGCCATCGCAACCTTGCCGAGCACTTCGTCAGAGCCATCGCTATATGTTGCGGTCACCAGCCCGTCGATGCCGATAGACACGTTGATAAGTGGAATAGTCGGGTCTGTTGGTGAAGCGCTGGGCAAGACAAAGTCCGTTGCGCTGGCCAGCGTTGCTGACGTCACATTGCCGCTTGCGTCCACAGGCAACAATTGAAGCGTTGAGCCAATAGTGTCGACGACCTGACGGTTGGCGTTCACCTGAAACGCGCCGTTGCGTGTGTATGTGACGGCGTCGCGTGGCGGATCACCGCGCGTGACGAAAAATCCTTCGCCAGCGACGGCAAGGTCGAACGTCTTGTCGGTGCCTTCAAGTGTGCCTTGCGTGAACTGCTGCACGACGGCATTCAACCGTGTGCCTTGGCCGGCCTGCATCTTCGTGCTTTGCGCCGGCGATGCCGAAAACAAGTCGCCGAACTGGGCGCGGCTTCGTTTGAAGCCCGCCGATCCGACGTTCGCAAGGTTGTTTGAGATAACCGACAAATCGGTCTGCGCGCCCTTGAGGCCGGACAATGAGGTATAGAATGACATGTTTATTCTCCCGATAAGCTAAGGGTGGAGGCTGCTTTGATGTCGGCAAGGATTGCCGTTTGTGCGCCAATTTGCGCAGAGATAGATTTTAGAGCGTCGTTCATTTCGGATATGCCCGCGACGCTTGAGAACTGCGCCATTTGCGCAATCATCGCCTGGTTATCGACCGGGCTGAACGGGTCCTGCTCTTTCAGCTGTGTGGTCATCAGCCGAAGGAAATCGGTCTGCCCCAATTTCTTTTCGGCCATGTCCTTCGACAGGACGGGCAGGTTCTTTGAATTTACCGGAGCTATGCTTGTCATGGTTTAATCACTTTCATTGGCCAAGGCGCAGGGTTTCACTGATCAGGCCTTTTGCCGTGGCAAGGACCTGGACATTATTTTGATATTGTCTGGAAATCTCCAGCATCTCGACCATTTCGGCAGTGCTATCGACGGCAGCTTCCCAGATGTTGCCGTCCTTATCGGCAAGCGGATGACTTGGGTCGTGGCGCTTGACCGGGGCCGTTGTGCTCGTGTCGATGCGTTCGACCTGAACGGTGGCCTGGCCAGCTTCACCCATGACCGTGCGGAACACAGGCTTCATCGCGCGGAAGGCGTTGGCCTCACTGCCCGAAACGGTGCCTGCGTTGGCAAGGTTGGTCGCTGATGTGTTGAGCCGGACAAGCTGCGCTGCCATGGCGCGGCCGCTAATATCGAATATAGAGAGATTTTCAGCCATCTTCATTCGCCTTTCAGCGCGCGGGAGAGGGTCCCGATGCGGCCTTGAAGGAAAGAAAGGCTTGAACGATAGGCCAGCGCATTTTCGGCAAAGGCGGTCTGCTCAGTAGCGAGCTCGACGGTGTTACCATCCAGCGAAGCCTGAATAGGGACGCGGTAACGCATGGCTGCATCTGTCGACTGACCACCTTCAGCCAGTTTCAACGCGGCGGAAAATTCGATGTCCCGCGCTTTGTATCCAGGCGTCGATGCATTGGCGATGTTCGATCCGAGCACCGCCATACGCTGCTCGCGCAATTTCAGCGCGGTCGCGTGAATTCCGAATATATTGTCCAAAGCCGGCATGGCCGTTCCTTTCGTCTACCCATCACGCCCAAGAGCGCGAACGAAAGTGTTACAGCAATAGCCATGCCATTTTGAT
The DNA here is from genome assembly GCA_038217195.1 of Sphingomonadales bacterium. Classification (GTDB taxonomy): domain Bacteria; phylum Pseudomonadota; class Alphaproteobacteria; order Sphingomonadales; family Sphingomonadaceae; genus Sphingorhabdus_B. The sequence goes on from JBBQPQ010000004.1 coordinate 30,345, forward strand.
TAAAGTTATCTAAATTCAGATACTTGCAGGATTATTGACATTCGGCCGACAGGCACCTGTCAAAAACCCGACAGCGGCTTCAATCGCGTCGCAGCTGGAACACAGCATGCTGCGCCAACAGATTGGCGAAGCGTTCCCCGCGTGGCTTGTTTCCGGACAGAAACCACTGCCCTTCTATTGTGATATGCCGGTCATGCAAAAAGCTGCGGAAATCGTCGATTGTCACATGATGGATATTGGGTGTGTCGTACCAACGGTGCGGCAGTTGCTCCGTCACGGGCATCCGCCCGCCGAACATATGAGCGAAACGGATACGCCATTGTGCGAAATTGGGGAAGGACACAAATGCCTCCCGCCCGATACGCACGAGATGGTCGAGAACCAGATCCGGCCTTTTGGTGGTCTGCAATGTTTGGCTCAGAATGGCATAATCGAAACTGCGATCCGGATAGTCAGCCAAATCGGTATCGGCGTCTCCCTGAACAACCGACAGCCCTCGGGCTACTGCAGTTGCCACATCACGGGCGTTAAGTTCCATACCGCGTGCGTCAGCCGCCTTGCTGTCTCGCAACGCCGCCAGCAAAAGACCATCGCCGCAGCCAACGTCCAATATACGGGCGTTGGCACGCACCTCAGCAGCAATGATCGCGAGGTCAGGGCGCAAAATCGTCAACGGCTTTCTCCGGCGCGCAGAAAGCCGTCAACAATGCGGTTCATTTCCGGAGCATCCAGCAGAAAACTGTCATGGCCAAACGGGCTCGACAGTTCAACAAAGCTTGCCGCTGCTCCTGCTGCGTTCAATGCGTGCACAATGCGCCGAGATTCCGCTGTGGGGTATAACCAGTCGCTGTCGAAACTGATTAGGCAAAAACGTGTTCTGGTGCGCGCAAAGGCCTTGGCCAGAACACCATCATGCGGCTCAGCCAGGTCGAAATAGTCCATCGCGCGGGTGATGTAGAGATAGCTGTTGGCGTCAAACCGGTCGACGAAGCTTAGGCCTTGATAACGCAAATAGCTTTCGACCTGAAAATCGGCATCAAAGCCAAAGCTTTTGGCGTCGCGGTTTTGCAGGCGGCGTCCGAATTTTTCGGTGAGGCCAGTCTCCGACAAATAGGTGATGTGTGCAGCCATGCGGGCAACGGCAAGTCCTGAGGTAGGTGCCTCGCGTCCGTAATAAGCTCCATTATTCCATCGGGGATCGGCCATGATGGCTTGGCGGCCGACCTCGTGAAAGGCAATATTCTGCGCTGAATGCCGCGCGGTCGATGCAATGATGACAGCAGAGCGCACGCGTTCGGGGTATAATGCTGCCCAGCTAAGCGCCTGCATGCCGCCCATGGAACCGCCAACGACGGCCTCCAAGGTCTCAATGCCCAGATATTGCAGCAATATGGCCTGCGCGCGTACCATATCGGGAATGGTGATGACTGGAAAACCCATGGCATAAGGCGTACCGGTTGCAGGATCGATGCTTGCCGGGCCGGACGCGCCCATGCAGCTGCCCATGACGTTCATGCTGATGATGCAATGGCGGGCCGGGTCAACCGGTTTGCCGGGGCCAACCATACGCGTCCACCAACCGGACTTTCCGGTGATAGGATGTGTTGAGGCCACATATTGGTCGCCGGTCAGGGCGTGACAAATGAGTATTGCGTTGGATTTGTCGGCATTGAGCGTGCCGTAGGTTTCATAGGCAAAATCGAGAGGCGCAAATTCGGCACCGCTGTCGAGCCGGACTGGCCCAAGCAGGCGAGCTCTCTTATCCAGACCGAAACGCGTATCCCCTTGCATAGCAACGCCATATCAGCGTGTCCGCACGAAACAACAGAAACTCGCAAAACAACAGTATGCATTCGGGCGACACGTTGCGCTTCGGCGCTGCCGCCGCTATGGCCGCCGGCATGACAACACCGCAAGCAAAACCATGGATCGAAGCCATCAGTGCCTACACACCCGGCAAAGCAAAGTCGGACGATGGACGAATATTGATCAAACTGTCCGCAAATGAAAATCCGCTGGGGTGCAGCGCTCACGCAGCCGAAGCCCTTGCAGATAAAGGCGCTTCGCTCGCGCGTTATCCTGACCCTGCCAGCACAATGCTGCGGGAGGCGCTTGGTGCGCTTTATGGGGTCGATAGTGACCAGATTGTCTGCGGGACGGGATCGGACGAGCTGCTGAACCTCATTGCCATGGGCTATGCAGGCGCGGGCGATGATATTATTTATGTGCGTTACGGCTTTTCAGTCTACGATATTGCGGCACGCAAGGCTGCCGCGAATGTCGTTGTCGCGCCGGACAAGGACTATGGCACCGACGTCGATGCGCTTTTGGCGCTGGTGACAGACAGGACGCGCGTCGTGTTCGTCGCAAACCCCAATAACCCGACGGGTACCTATTGCAACGACGCGGAAATTGCGCGGCTGCATGCGGGCTTGCCCGGAAATTGTGTGCTTGTGCTGGATCAGGCCTATGGCGAATATCTGGAAGATGATGGCCCGGCGGCGCTTGAGCTGGCGCGTCAGCATGACAATGTTCTTATCACGCGCACATTTTCCAAGATTTACGGTCTCGCGGCAGAGCGAATTGGTTGGTGTTATGGAGATGCCGGTTTAATCGCAACGCTCAACCGGGTTCGGGCACCTTTCAACGTGACAACTGCAGGCCAGGCGGCGGCAATTGCAGCATTGGCAGATACAGATTTCGTCACTCGCAGTCGCCAGCATAATGCGCAATGGCGCGACTGGATGGCAGCGGAGCTCGCGTCTCTGTCCAACCACGGTCTTCGGGCCATTCCCTCTTGGGCGAACTTCCTTATGGTGTTGTTTGAAGGCAAATGCACAGCAGAGGTGGCGTATCAAGCGCTGATAGCTGAAGGATATATTGTCCGATGGTTGCCGGGGCAGGGTCTTGGTAGTGGCCTGCGCATTACTATTGGCACTGAAGACGAAAATCGGGGTGTGATGTCCGCCTTGCGCAAGATTTTGGACGCCAACGCCTGATGCTGCCTTTCGCGCGCCTGACGATCATTGGACTGGGTCTGATTGGTTCATCGGTCGCGCGTGCAGTGAAGGCGCAAATGCCTTCGGTGCGTATCACGGGCCATGATGCTGACCCAGTTGTGCGCGAGCGCGCCATCGCTTTGGGCATTTGTGACGATGTGACGGACACGGCAGGGGCATCTGTGATGGATGCCGATCTGGTCATTATGTGCGTACCTGTGGGGGCCATGGGCGCAGTGGCGCAGGAATTTGCCGCTGATCTACCGGCCGATGCGATTGTCAGTGATGTTGGCTCCTGCAAGCAAAGCGTCGCTGACGCCTTGGCAGCAGCGCTTCCCGGCGCCATGATCATTCCCGCACATCCGGTGGCGGGCACCGAAAAGAGTGGACCGGATGCCGGATTTGCAACGCTTTTCAAGGGGCGCTGGTGTATATTGACCCCACCCGAATATGCACCTGAAGCTGCCGTCGAGCGGCTGCGCATTTTTTGGCAGCGGCTTGGCGCAGATGTCGAGATCATGGATGCGCGCCACCATGACATGGTGCTGGCCGTTACTAGCCATTTGCCACATTTGATCGCGTATACCATTGTTGGCACTGCCGACGACCTTGAAGGGGTAACGCAGAGCGAAGTTATCAAATATTCTGCCGGCGGTTTTCGTGATTTTACGCGCATTGCCGCCTCTGACCCGGTAATGTGGCGTGATGTGTTTTTGTCCAACAAGGATGCTGTGTTGGAAATGCTTCAGCGTTTTTCCGAGGACCTAAGTGTTTTGCAGCGTGCCATTCGCTATGACAAAGGCGATGAACTCGAAGCGCTGTTTGCGCGAACCCGGGATATTCGCCGGTCAATCGTCGAGCAGGGACAGGATGATGACGCCCCTGACTTTGGACGCAAACATTAAGGCGCAACATCCCGCGCGTTGAGTGCATTGATCGCAGCGTGTACGCGAGCCTCTATCTCGGCCCTTGGGAGACCCGTGGGGAGCTCGTCACCAACCTTGTATGTGATCGTTCCAGATTTCCATATGCCCGCTCTACGGGGGCTTAAAGTGCCGCTATTGACGGCAATAGGGATGACCGGGAGGTTTATCAATTTGTACAGTCCGGCAAAGCCTGATTGCAGCGGTGGCTGATCGCCCGGTGCAACGCGCGTGCCTTCTGGAAATATGACGATTGGACGGCCATCAGCAATCATCTTTCGTGCTAGCAACAGCATCGCGCGCAGTGCCGCAGCGCCACCGTCACGGTCAACGGGGATCATTCCATAGGCCCGCGCTGCGGCCCCCCAAAAGGGAATATCAAACAGTTCTTTCTTGGTCACCACGGCAGGTTTGCGGAACATGCGGGGCATGTCGATCGTCTCGAACATGCTTTCATGCTTGATGGCGTAGAGCACAGGTTTTTGCGGCAAATCGCCTTCAATTTTAATGTTGATACCCAGTATCCTGCGATAACAGCTAAACTGCCATTTCGACCATCCGCGGACCGCCCACTGCATTATCGGGATGGAAAACCACTGCGCCAGAAACGCCGTCACAACGAAAAACACAGATCCAGTGTAAAAAATAGCCATATAGATAGCGGATCTGATGACCGCGATCATGAATCAGAGTCCCAAAAGCGACGCGACTGCACGCAACCAGTATTTGTTATATTCCTTGAACAAGGCACTAAGCGAAGGGTGGGTAGCCACAGCGTCGCTGGTAACGCTGATGCTACTGGGCAACGCCCGGTCAAGTTCGAAACGCGCACGGCGCATGTGCCAATCATGGGTAACAAGGCGCAAGGTGGTCACTTTGTTCCGCTTTGCCCATGCAGCGGTCTCCAAAGCGTTTGAACGGGTATCGACAGATTGGAAGCCAAGCGCGATGCAGCATTTGAAATATTTTGCAGATCCGGGATATTGTGCAGCAAGTTCACCGGGCCGGACGTCACGATCCACGCCAGAGATAAGCATTTTTTTCGATTTTCCGGATTTCAATATTTCCAATCCACGGTCAATCCGGTTTGCGCCGCCTGTCAGTACGACGACGACATCAGTAGGGGTGATCGGCGCAGGCTGCGGCAGCAGCAAAGCGAACCAGGCAAAACCGAGCATCCAGACCAGCAATATGAAAGCGATGGTTCGTCTGATCATAACATTTTCTTCAACGCAGAAATAACCGTGAACCGCGCCATAAGCATGGCGAGCGCCATTACGGCAAGCGGAATGCATGCAAGAATGGCCCAACCATACAACGGAAAAGCCGCGCCGGATAACAAACCTGGTTCCGCCGCTACAAATCGATCGTTTAATGTAACCATGACAAATGCCGCCGCGCAAAAGCCTACAACGCCGCCAAGCAGGGCATCCAGACCAACGCGACGTTGAAACAACCGCGCCGCCTGCACATCGGTGCCACCCATCATGTGCATGATTTCAATCGTCCCGCGATGCGTATTCAACGTGCTGCGTACGGCCAACACGACTACGGCAGATGTCGCCACCAATAGCAGGACAAACACCGCGCCCGCGAGCGACAGCAACGTGTTCATCAATTGATAAAAGGGTGCCATCCAATTGCTGTGCGGATCTAGCCGAACATCGGATTCGACTTGGCGTAATGATGCGCGAAGCCGGTCAAGCGTTGCCTGGGAAGGAGGTCCAGCAAAGCGCACGTCGACCAGCGCGGGAACTGGAACATCCACATCCATGATGTCAGGCCCCAAAACTGGCTCAAGCAGATCACGGACGTCCGCATCCGAAACAGGATCAACTGAAATGACCCCGCTGAATTTGCGCAATTCACGTTCCACAGCGGCGCGTTTGGCGCTGCGCTGGACTGGATCTGCTTCGATAATCTGGACTGTCACTTGACGCGACAGATCCTGTCCTCCCTGACGTGCAGCATTTACGAGCGTGAGCCCCGCAGCTGCAACTAGCAGCGTGAGAAACAGCATGATGGCAATCACCCAGGGCATGGGGCCGGATAGCCGACCCTCTGGAATAAGCTTGCGATCATGCACCGGCAAAGCAAAATCCAATAACATCAGTTTTTCAGAACTAATGGCTTTGGCGGGTGACGAAGCGATCCTGTGGGATCAGAAAGGCGACCTTTATCCAGCTGCATCATTTGCGCGCCTTCAACTTCCTGAAGCAGGTGGATATCGTGCGTCGCGACTACGACGGTCGTACCAAGCTTGTTGAGAGCGGCAAAAAGCTGAAGTAGCCGCAGGGCCATTTCCGGGTCCACATTGCCTGTCGGTTCGTCTGCAACAAGCATGTCCGGGCGGCCAATGACCGCGCGCGCAATGGCCACACGCTGCTGCTCCCCACCGGAAAGCATCGCTGGCCGGGCATCTGCACGTGCATTCAAACCAATCCAGGCGAGCATTTCGGTAACGGGGCCTCGCAGCTCGCGTTCCGAAATGCCGGCAATGCGCAAAGGTAAAGCAATGTTATCAAACGCAGACAGATGTGGGACCAAGCGGAAATCCTGAAATACCACACCGATGCGGCGCCGAAATCCAGGAAGGCGATTTCGTGGCAAGGTAATCGCATCATGCCCAAACATACGAATTGCCCCGCGGCTTGGCCGATGCGCCAGATACAGCAATTTCAGGAGTGATGTTTTCCCTGCGCCCGATGCGCCAGTCATGAAATAAAAGCTGCCGGGGTACAGTGTAAAGCTGAGATCAGTAAGCGTTTCCGCACCCGTCCCATATCGGAGCCCCACATTGTCGAATTCCACCACGCTTTGCATTAGTGGCACAAATGGCACAAACGTGATGATGGGGCAAAGGCTATTCGTCAATGAGTTGCGCGCATGAATAGCTGTCGTCCACAGCAATTTATGACAGCAGGGTTGCAAGTCGCTGGCTGCTGATGTTTATGCAGGTTGATGCTGCTCGTCTGTCCATCATGCCGCACACGTTATGTTGTGCCTGACAGTGCCGTTGGAATTGACGGCCGCCAAGTACGCTGCGCCAATTGCAAGCATAGCTGGTTCCAGACCGGAACGATCCCGCCTGTCCCTCCAGCGCCACAGGTTGTCGCGCCCTTAGAACAGTCCGCAGAACAAAATATTACGACATCAGAACCGCCGCATCCAGCGCCCATAGCGGATACCACGGCGTCCGTTTCGGCCGTGCCAACAGATATCCCAGCAGCTGCGGACGGTTCTGTGAACACGTCTGACACGGTTGCAGATGAAATCGAAGCGGTTGCGGCGCAACCAGCGTTTCCAAGCTTCGCGCCAGAACGGCCCACTCCTTTGGAGCCAGCGGAGGTCTATGTCGATCCGTCGTTACGCCCGAGCCAAGCCGACGAAAACACCCTAGCGGAAAGCCGATTTGCCCATGCACCGCCCTTCAGTCAGCGGCGCAGCCCCGCAAAAATTTGGACGCTGGTTGCAATCATTTTTGCTTTCCTCGTTGCAGCTGCCGGCATCGCGATCTCCTATTTCGGAATGCCCAATATAGGATTTTCCAATGTTACGGCGGAGCCTGACCTGAAAATCGTTTTGAACCAGAATCTCGAGTTGAATGTCCGTGAGGACGGAACACCTTATTTTATTGCAAGCGGCAGTATTGTTAACCCAACAGGGTTCAAGCAAAATGTTCCGCAAATGCTTGTAACGCTTAAGGATGCCAGTGGTCGGCCCGTTTACAGCTGGAAAATGAAAGCAAATGTGCGCACGCTTGCGCCCGGTGCAAAGGTGGATTTTAGCGAGGCGCGGCTAGATGTCCCGCGTGCGGCGAAGCAGATTAGCGTGGGTTGGGTGCTCGGCGGTGCGTAATTCCGCGATTCATTTGGCAAGCGCAGCCCACGCATAAGCAATGTCGCTGATTGCCGACCGCACTTGGGTAATTTCTGAAATGTCATTGCCCTGCGCTGCGGCATTCAAGCTGCGCGCGGCTGACCGATATATCCGTTGCAAAACGCCTGCCAGGTTTCCGCCCTTTGCAAAATCGATGCTCGATTCAAGCGCAATGACGATAGACATCGCTTTAACGTGATGCGTGTTGCCTACAATAGGCTGTCCTCTGCTGACGGTTAACGCCAATAGATCAAGCGAATGCAGCAATTCCTCATAAAGCAAGCTGACAAGTCCGTGCGGACTTGCGCTCGCAACCCGGCTTTGCAGCTCCATATTGCGGTAATGTTGATTGGCGACTGCCGGATGCGTGCGAGGGGGCATTTTCGTCAATCGTTACCGCTGTTCCAAAGTTTTATCTGTTGCTCCAGATAACTTTGGGTTGCCTTCAGCGCGCCGATACGTGCATCCATGCCGGAGAATTGCCGTTCAAGCCGCGTACGGTACGCAAGTTCGCGTGCTTCCATCTTGGTTCGGTTCGCATCAATCGTGGCCGCTTCGCGCTGCAATGTGACCTTCACTTGCTCCAGCGGACCGTTTTTCGACACAGCCGCGTCACGTAACTTGTCGAGCGCGAACGCAATACCGGGATCCGTAATTTCCGTTTTGGTGGCATTGCGCGGTGGATTGAACATGGCCTCGACCGCATCGGGATAATCGCGCAGGACCGATTCCAGTTTTGCGCTGTTCAATAGCAGTGTGCCATCTCTGGTGCTCGAAATACCAACGTCCGACAGCGATTTAATCCGGGGGTCAGACGTTAGCGACTGACCGACAAATGCATTGAGCTGGCGTTCGAATGCGCGAAGTGCGGAGTTTCCGTTGTTTGTTTTTCGGGCTGTCTCGACATCTTTTTTCAACGAGTTGAATACGCTGACAAAGTCCGCAAGTGTTTGCTTGAGGGTTTCGGTCGGCCGCGTTGCGCTTATGGACACGGTAATTAGCGGGTCGGCCTTTTTTAAAACCATATTCAAGCCGGGAACAACGTCCGTAATGCTGTTTGTCGCCCGACGGTAAGCAACCCCGTCCAACGTGAAATTGGCGTCACCGGCGGTCTGCCCAACTGTCATTCCCGCGTTTGTAAAGGCCTGCAGTTCAGCTGATGCATCAACTGCGGCGGTCAGCTGAAACGCATTTGCAGCGCCACTTTGGCCCTTTAGAACCAGCCGATATTGCCCTGCGTCATTAATTACGCTGGCAGTGACGCCGCTACCTGTAGCGTTGATAGCTAAGGCAAGTCCCTCAATGCTGTCGTTGGTTCCATCTACAGCGATGTTATAAGCGGTGGTTCCGACGGTGAGTGTGATGTTCCCTTGGCCAACGGGTGCGCTGTTCGACGCCACATAATTTGAATAAGCGCTCTGCGCTTTCGCCAAGGTTTGAACGACCAACTGACCGCTGAAGCTGCCAAGTGCGCTGCCTGATCCGGCGGTGACGGCTAATGCCGTTTCGTCAGACACGACAGGTTGGCTGCGCAATGTGCCACCTATCGAGAGCGATTCTAACGCATCTGCGAAGCCGTCGAGGTCGCTACGCGCTTGCGCCAATGTGCTGACCTTTGCCTCATTGGCGCGTGATAACGTCTCGAATCGAGCGACCTTTGGTGCACGGGACGCGGCAGCAAGGTCAGCAACCAATGCCGCTGTGTCAATGCCTGAACCGAATCCAAGACTGTTTGCTATCGAACTGATCATATAAATTTCCTCGATGCCTTATACGGCGGCATGGGCAGGTGATTTAGGCCGTGCGTCGCCCATCTTGATCGAAGCGCTTGGTTGCGGGAACTTCAACGGTCGGCTTGGGGACATTCTGGCCAAAGCTCGATTCAAGCCGGAATACAAAGGCTAGGATTGCGGCGACGGCAACATATAAGTCCTCGGACACGGCTTTTCCGGTGCGCGTGGTGAAATAGATGGCACGGGTAAGTTGAGGATATTCGAGCATGACAACATTTTTTTCAGCGGCCATGGCCTTGATGGCTTGCGCAACTTCCCCGCGGCCGCGCGCAACCACGATTGGTGCAGCGTCCGACCCGGGCCTATAACGCAGCGCCACCGCAAAGTGTGTTGGGTTCGTCAGGACCACATTTGCGTCAGCCATGCCTTTACGCGCCGATGACATCATTACTTCTTGCTGTCGGGCACGGATCGCTTGTTTCAGTTCGGGGGCACCATCGCTTTGCCGCAATTCTTCCTTCAATTGCTGCTTGGTCATCCGCAGCTTGCGGTTGCGCTGAAACCACTGAATGGGAACGTCAACGAACGCTATTAAAGTCAGTCCCCCCGTTAATATGGCGACGGTAAACAATATTTTCTGCCCAATGATTTCCACGGCAGCGGCCGGGTCAGCGGCAGCAAGCCCGGGCAAAGAAGCGGTATCGCCCGCGACAATCCAGTATCCGGCATATCCGAGCACACAGACCTTGGCTGTTGCCTTGAATAATTCGATCAGTCCCTGCATTCCGAATATACGCTTTAAGCCCGACAGCGGATTAATGCGGCTAGCCTTGGGGGCCATGGCCTTCCCACGCATGCCAAGCGATCCCAACATTGCAGGGGCAGCAAATGCGGCAATGAGTGTCAGCGCGAGGAGCCCTGCAAATGGCAGTGCGACTTGCGCCATGGGCCAAAGCAGTGTGTCGAGTGGGTCAAAGCGGTCCGGATCGGAAAGATCCAAGGACAAGCCGCCTTTCAGCAATGTTTTACTCGCACTGAAAAACCAGGTGCCAAGCCCCATGAGCCATGCCGTGCCAGCAATCATCATGACGGCAGTTGCCAGTTCCTTTGACGCAAGTACGTCACCCTCTTTGACAGCGTCGTCCTTGCGCTTCTGGGTTGGGGCCTCGGTTTGTTGGTCTTTGTCGGGTGCGTCAGCCACGGCCACCGCCAATGATCTGGGCCTGATCAAGCGCAAGGCGCAAGGCATTGCTGAGCATGTCTGACATCACGGGCATCGACACGCCCAAGAGCAGAATGCCTGCAAGCAGGGCCGCTGGCATACCGACGGCAAACAGGTTCAACGTCGGTGCGGACCGGGCAATCATCGCCATGATGAGTTGCACCAACACCAAGGCAAAACCTACAGGCAGTGCAATCGACAAGCCTGCAGAAAAGGCAAGACCGCCAAATTTGATGATGTTGCCAATGGCGGAAAAGGACAGCCACGCTCCGCCCGGCGGCAGCGCGCGGTAGCTTTCGGCAATCGTGGCAGTCAGCGCCAGATGACCGTCCGCTGCCAGAAACAGAAACATCGTGAGCATGGATAGAAATTGCCCCACCGCTGGGCTTGCATGACCGCTGGAAGGGTCAGTCATCGATGCGAAACCAAGGCCCATTGCGTTGCTGATGGCTTCACCTGCCACGAGTGCTGCGGCAAATGCGATCTGAATAACAAAGCCCATGGCGAGCCCAGCCACGACCTCGGATACAATCATGAAAAATCCTGGCACGGAAATTATTCCCGCCGCTGGCAAGGCCATGTTGACCATAGAGGCTGACGGAATGCCTACGGCAAGCGCCAGGACAAGCCGAAGCTGCACAGGCACCGCGCTGGCGCCAAACATCGGTGCTGCCAAAAAGGCTGCGCCAGGCCGGATCATTGCCACCATCCAGATTAGTAGCTGTCCCTCGATATTCTGGAAGCCAGTCGGGATCATCGCACCAGTAACGGTATCTGGGCAAAAATGTCTTTGGTGAAGTCGGCAAGCAAAATCATGATGCTTGATCCGAAGATCGCGAGCGCGATGGCAACGACAATCAGCTTGGGTACGAAACTCAACGTCTGTTCATTGATCGATGTCGCAGCCTGCACCATGCCCAAAACAACCCCGGCAACCAATGCAGGGATAAGAATTGGAGCGGACCCTAGAGCCAGTATCCAGAGCGCACGCTGCGCCACATCGATGAAAAAGTCCTGGTCCATGGCTACACCACAAACGAGCTGGCAAGTGACCCCATGGTCAATGCCCAGCCGTCCACCAGAACAAACAGCAAAAGTTTGAATGGCATTGAAATGATCGTTGGGGAGAGCATGACCATACCAAGTGACATCAGTGCAGATGCGACGATCAGATCAATGATGAGAAATGGCAGGAAGATCATGAACCCGATCTGGAACGCCGTTTTCAGCTCGCTTGTCACAAATGCAGGCAACAATATGGAGAATGGCACGTCAGCAGGCTTTGCAAATTTGCCCGCTTTTGCAATTTCGCTGAACAATGCAATGTCGGTTTTCCGGGTCTGTTTGATCATGAAGCCATGCATCGCTGTGGCAGATGTGGACAGCGCCTGTTCAAATGTGACCTCGTCGCGACCATAAGGTTCCAGTGCCTGCGTGTTGATCGTCGTCAACACTGGCTGCATCACAAAAATGCTCAGGAACAAGGCAAGACCTACAAGCACCTGATTGGGCGGGGTCTGCTGGAGGCCTAGTGCTTGGCGCAAAATCGACAATACGATGATGATCCGCGTAAAGCTGGTCATCATGAGGATAAGCGATGGCAATACCGTCAGCAATCCCATCAGCAGCAATATTTGCAGTGACAACGATAATGACCGTCCGTCACCTGCAACCGCGCCAAGTGCCTTCTCCATGCCCAAGGCCGTTGGCGATGCAAAAGCCGTCTGGCTGGCGCACAGTGCAAATAGACAAATGACTATGCTCAGAATTCTAGGCATGTTCGGCATCCTGCTTGCGCGATGCCAGGATGCTGATCCCGCTGCGCGACGCGCCGAGCAGGATTGTATCTTGACCGAATTCCACAACCAAAAGCCGGCCATTGCCGCCAAGCGAGACCGCATCGACCACCCGGACGGTGCGCGTCGCCTGCGTTTTTAGCGGCAGGCCAATTTGCAGCTTTTTCCAAAGCCATAATGAACCCCAAGCCATGCCGCCAATCAGCGGCATGATGAGCAAAAGGCGTCCGAAATATTCCAGGATCATGCGCGTGCCCCAATGCCGGCTAGACGGTCACCCTCTTGAGCGACTTCAATCACGCGAATACCGAACCTGCCGTTTGTCTCGACAATTTCGCCTCGAGCGATCAGTGTTCCGTTGACCAGCAGATCTAGCGGATCATTTACCTGTCGATCAAGCTCGAGCACGCTGCCTTCTCCGAGGTCCAGTAAGGAGGCAAGTGTAAGCGATGTTGAACCAACTTCGACAGTCAGCCGCAATGTTATATCGGACAACAAATCCATTTTGACGGTCCGGTCTTCGGGCCGGGCTGTCGGAGCTTCGGTCATATCACTCACTGTAAACACCTTCCATATTTTCAATTTTCAGGGCCGCGCGCCCGTTGGACTCTCCAATCGAGCCGCGCGCGAAATGACGGCCGCCGACCATCAGCGGGACGTCAGTTGGCAAAAGCACCGGTAAAATATCTCCAGCGCGCAACGACAAGAGCCGTGAAACGGGGAAATCGGCCTGCGTTAAAATTGCGCGCGCTGGCAGCGTGACACGCAAGGCGGCGTTCTGCATTTTGGTTTGCCATTCCGGCTCTGCAGGCAGTTGCGTCGGGTTAGCGTCGGCGAAGCGCAAAGCCATTTTCTTGGCCTGCGCATAGCCAACGAAACAGCTGATTGCCGTTGGCTGCAATCCTGCAGGTTCAATACCGATTTTTGCCAACACGATGCTGTCGCGATATTGCGGCAAATCAAACGCGGGAAGATCCGTCTGAACTGGCATTGCCTTTGCCGGTTCGCCGACAATGCTAAGCATCGCGCGGTTGATAAAGGGCAATAGATGTCCGCCGAGCCGCGCAACGAGCCGCATTTCGGACGTGCTAAAACTGTTTCGGGGCGGAACTTCACCAGACCCGCCATATTGCAGATCGAGGATTTGACTGATCAGTTGCCCCGGAACATGCACAACAATTTCGCCACCGTCCTTGCCAAGCTCGAACGGCATCAGGAGGCTACAAGCTGGCTGTAATGGGCACCATTCAGAATAGCGCGTTTCGGTGAGGCTTTGTACGCTTGCGCTAACATTTTGCCCTGCCATGAATGTGCACATGGCATCTGCCAGCGATTCCCCGAGCTTTCGGACCCAGGCAAAATCGTCCGGTGCAGCTGTCCGCGTGCGCAGTAAAATCGATGCGGTCATTGGATCACCAAATTTGAAAAATAGACGTTGTCGACGCCGCCGAAGCCTTCTTTCTGGCGCAACACTTGATTGATTGCAGCGGTAAGATCTCGTTGCAGAAGCTGCTTGCCTTGTGGCGTGGACAAGGCTTGGGCGTCTTGCTGTGATAGCACCATCAGGATAGCAGAGCGGATAGGAACGCTTTGGCGTTGAATATTCTGGACGACTTTGCCGTCATAATAAGTTGAAATGCTCAACCCAAGCTGCACAAATCCGGCGCCATCGGCGAGATTCGCGGTGAAACTTTGTTCCAGGTTGACATAGGTCACTTCATATTTGCGCGGGTCAACAGGTACGCGGTCATTTTTCACTTCAACCGTGCCTTCCTTGAGGACAGGTGCGCTGCCTTCGCCTTCCGCCGCGGGCGCTTCAGGCTCGTCGCTGCGTTCGACCAATTTGGGCCGGTTCGGGTCTACCTTGGGTGTTTTTTCCGCGATACCGCCAGAGAGATAATAGCCAGTTGCGGCTCCCCCACTGACAAGTGTCACAGCCGCAACAGTCGCGATTATAAACTTTTTGGACTTCTTTGGTACTGGTCCGGACTCGGTTGATTTCGATTTGGTCATGATGCTTCTCTCGTTCAGGCAAAGCGGCCGAGGGCTTTTGAATGCGCCACGGGCTTCGTTGTTATGGATGTCGTTTCAATATTGGGAAGATCAGACGTCGGCTGGCGTTGCTGGCCGTTGCTGTTTTGCCGATTGGTCATTTCAAACTGCCCGAGCTTCAGGCCAGCGTTGCGCAAGTCTTCAATAAGCCGTGTCTGGTCGGCCACGATGATTTGCGCGGCGGCAGCTGTGCTGGCGTCAAGCCGGACGTCAACATGGCCATTGCCAGTGGTAAGCGTGACATCAAGCTGTCCAAGACTTTCGGGCATCAGCGTGAATTGCAAGTGGTTGTCGCGGGAAGAATGGCTGGCGATGTCGCGTGAAAGTGCACCAATCCACTCGCGGTCCTGGTTCAGGATAAGCTGACGCATATCGACTGTATTTGGGATGGCTGCCGGGATAGCGGTGGACGCGGAAGGTGCAGATGTCGTGAGCGTAACGCCAAGACGTGTCTCAAAGCTGCTGGCGTCGGCCATGACTGGATCGAATTTTGAGGGCGGCAGCGGATCAGCCTTTTCCGAAGTGATGGCCTTTTGACCCGTTGCCACTGGAATCGGGCTGGGACGCGTTTGCAACCGCGCAGGTTGTGCATCAAGGCGTGCTGAGTCAGGTGCCACCTCAGACCTGTTTTCATCAGCCTCTGTGTTCGGTTGGGGCACTGCTGGGGACACAGGCATGGCGTGTGGAACGACGGTTGGCGATGGCAACGGTGGTGCGGCTACTATTACGGGTTTCTGTTCAATTGTAGCCAACGTCGTGTCGGCCTTGTCCGAAACCAATGTCTCATCATCTTCCACCTTGCCTTCTGCGGCGACCGGCTTTGGTGCGCGCACTGCGACGGCTGGTTTGGGCACACTCACCAAAGCGACCAGATTTTCTGCTTCTGCAACGGACGCAATTTTGGCTGTTGTCGGAGGAATTTCTGCAGGCATTTTGGGGAAAGTATTGGTTTGTTCAGCAGCAACGGCTTTTCCTTCAACCGTCACTGCAGCGACAACATTCTTGAGGTCCATTGGCAAGGCTGGCTTGACTGGCACGGCTGGCATGGTTGGCATGGCCGACATATCTGCCGGGGCTGCCATATCCAAGACATCCTGAAACGCGCCGTCGGGTGCAGAAGTGCACAAAAATGAGCTTAGTATTGCAGGAGCTGACGAAGCGGAGACCGGATTCATATCGCCCCTCCGGTTTTGACCGCTTTTCGAAAAATGGCGGTTCGGCCCTGGCGGGCATCTGCATTTTTGGCGTCCTGCGCCAACAGGGAAATTTCAAGCTTTTCCACTGCGGTTTCGCGTTGTTTTGCGGCGGTGACGGCGCGCTGCTGCCGGTCACGGGCCTCCTTTGCGTTTTGGTTCGGGGTGGCAAGCGCGGACTGGGCGGAATCAAGCCGCGACGACAATTCGCAAATGGCGTGCAACATCATACCATCATGATCGCCCGCTGATGGCTGAGCAGCATAGCGGATGGCGGATATTCTATCGCCAAGGCCAACCAGATTGCGAAATTCGGTCTCGCAACGGGTTAACTGGACTTCGGCCATTTGCCGTTGAACCGAACGGACCGCCAATATGCGTTTCCATCTTGCTGTGGCCGCCGTCATGCGCCAATTCCTTCGATCAGTTGCGCACGTGCCGCATCAAGAGATACAATTGCATCCATGGGCTGCCTGATGAAATCAAGCATGGCTGGGCGTTGTGCTATCGCGGCATCGAGAACATGGTCGCTGCCTTGCGCATATGCGCCAAGCATCACCAGATCGCTGTTCTGCTCATAGCTTGACCACAGCTGCCGGAACCGTGCAGCCGCTGCCAGATGGGCAGAATCGACAATGTCAGGCATCAGTCGCGAGAGCGAGCGGCCGACATCAATCGCAGGAAAGACGCCGCTTTCCGCAAGCGTCCGCGACAAGATGATATGGCCATCAACAATAGCACGCGCGGCGTCGACGACTGGGTCATCGAGGTCGCCGCCATCTGCCAGAACGGTGTAAATAGCAGTGACAGAACCACCCGAACGGCGGTCAACCCCTGCACGTTCGACGAGCTTCGGGATAAGTGCAAGCGACGATGGGGTATATCCCTTCATCGTTGGCGGTTCACCGATGGCAAGGCCGATTTCGCGTTGGGCATGCGCGATACGAGTCAAGCTGTCGACCAGCAGCAGTACACGTTTGCCCTGGCGCGCAAAATATTCGGCAATTGCCGTGGCGCGCATCGCTGCACGCAAGCGCAGAAGAGGCACTTGGTCAGCGGTGACTGCCACCACTACAGATTTGTCGCGGATGGCTGGCGTTAGCTTGCTTTCGACGAAATCCGAGACTTCCCGCGCGCGTTCGCCGATCAGGCCAATGACAATGATGTCTACATCAATGCCTTGCAAAATCTGTCCCATCAGGACGGATTTGCCAACGCCTGAACCTGCGACAATTGCGACCCGCTGGCCTTCACCTATGGTGAGCAGCGCGTTGATGGCACGCACACCGGAATCGATCGGACGCACCACGCGCCCGCGATCAAGAGGGTTGCTTTGTGCGCCGACAATTTTCTGTCGACCACTGCATGAAGGCACTGGGCCTCCGTCCAGCGGCCTGCCTTTGGCGTCGATCACTCGGCCGAGCAATTCATTGCCCACGTCGATCATGTCATGCTGGCCGCTGGCGTACACCGCTGCGCCACTTGCTATGCTGCCGACGTCGCCCAAAGGCTGGATGATTGCACGCTGCCCGTGAAAGCCCACAACTTCACCTTGCGCGAAATCACCATATTGGGTTTGCATCCGGGTGCCCGTACCAAGTGGATAAGGAAAGCCGCTCACTTCACAATATTGCCCATTTAGCGCAGCCAAACGGCCAACGCGGCAGGGATCGGTGTCAAACAGCGCTGCAAAATCGCGGGCGCCGATGAGGGATTCAAGCCGAGTGCTCATGCGCTTTCTCCGTCATCGGCCAAAGCCTGTGCCAAACGGTCAAGCGCGAAACTGGGGCCATGTTCGATCCAGCCATCAGAGCATTCAATACGCAGCGCGCCACGCTGCAGGCTGGCATCAGCTGTTGTGGCTAAGGGCAGGTCAGCGCCTGCCAGCAAAGCAAGATCGTCAGGATGCATGCGCAAAGTGCGATTTTTGTCAGCTTCGCTCAGCACTGCCGTTGCGGCGTCAATCTGTTGGATTAGGAAGGCGGCATCAACAGGCAGCTTGCCGACGATTTTCGTCACAAGGCTTTGGATAATATTGTTGAGCATAAAGCTCGCTTCAGCACTGTCTTCAGGCCGCAATGCATTTGCCGAAGCGATCAAAGCATAAAGTTGTTTGCGTTCGATCGAGAACGAAGCTTCTGCAATTTCCTGCCCATCGGCTAGGCCGCGGGCATATGGATCTTCGCCCTGTGGAACGACTCCGGGTGCCGACGATTTCAGGTCAAAGGGACGAAAGCCCCTTCGATCACCGAAATATTGGGTGAGGGAGAGCGTGACGACCTCAGACATAATCGTCGCTTTGCTTGCCGAGCATGATTTCGCCTGATGCCGCCATGGCGCGCGCGATTGCGATAACCGCCTTTTGGGCTTCTTCGACATCGGCGCGGCTGACGGGACCCATCTCGGCGATTTCGTCGCTGATGGTCTGTGCGGCGCGTGCCGAAAGGGTGCCCAGGATCTTTTCGCCCAAGGCTGCATCTGCACCCTTGATGGCCAAGGCGAGGCGATCGGCTTCGACGTTGCGCATGACGGCCCCCAACGTCTTGGCGTCGAGCTGTGCCAGGTCGGCAAATATGAACATGCCTTCTTCAATGGCGTCGGCCAGACGCCGGTCTTTTTTACGAATACTTTTCAGAAGCCTCTCCGCTTGTGGGCGCGCGAGGTTGTTGACGATTTTGGCGACTTCACCATGGCCGCCCATATTGACGGAACCGCTGTCGCTGCTGGCCGCAGCATAATTGGCGAGTATGGCTTCAATATCGGCGATGGCTGCGGCTGGCACTGGGCCTAGGGTCGCCGTACGGAACAAAAGATCTGCCTGAACTGCCTCATCGAGGCCAGCCACGGCCTGGGCTGCTACATCGGAGGGCAGTGCCGACAATATAATGGCCGCAAGTTGGGGATGTTCATTGGCAACCAACGCCGAAATCGTGGCAACATCAAGCCATTGCAAAGCTTCCAAAGAAGGCGGCGCCGCTTGCGCCGGCGCAATCTGCGTCCAGATACGGCTAGCGGTGGAATCGCCAAGCGCCATATTCATCATTTCTCGAATACGGACCGGCGCGCCAACGGCGAGGTTAGACAATTCGCGATTGTTGCTCACAAACACTTCAAGCGCATTTTCGACGTCGTTTTCGGTCGCGCATGATGCTTCAAACATGCCCTTTGCAAGCGACTTCACTTCAGATGGATCGAGATGCTGCAAGACTGCCGAGCTGTCGCCATCTTCTAGCAACATGAGCAAAATGGCTGCGGATAGTCCGCCGTCAAGACGAGCCGCTGGCGCCAGAGTCTTGATGTCGCCCAGATCTTCATCCATTGGCTGGCTGGCTCAACATTTGGCGAACGACGAGTGCAGCGCGTTGCGGGTCTTGGCGTACGAAGGCACGCACGAGGTTTGCGCGCGCCTCATAACTTGGCGCGGCTTCAATCATGTCGATTGTTATTGCGCCACTACCTGATTGTGCGCCTTGGCGGCCAGATGCTTGCAACAACTTCTGCTCGGTTTCTGCGATTTCTTTGGACGCTGCCATCCGACCTTTGACGGCTTTCACAAGTGGACGACCGATGAAAATGAATGCAAGCAATGCGCCGAGTACCGCGCCTACTTGCTGGACAAGCGGGAAGAACCAAGGCTCGTTCCAGAAGTTGACGACGACTTCAGCTTCTTCGGCAAAGGGCCGCGCCGATATCGCGACAACATCGCCGCGATCCGCTTTGAAACCGACCGCGCCTTTTACCAAATTTTCAAGTGCTGCGACCTCAGCCGCGGAGCGCTTTTTCGACCCCTTGCCGTCGCGCAGGGCAACTGCAACCGACAGACGGCGTAACGCACCCTGTGGCTGGTGGGTGACTGCAATTTCGCGGCCAACGTCGAAGCTGCGATTATATGTCTCTTCGCTTTGGGTTGGAGCAGCAGTGGCTGCACCGGGTACGCTCGCTGCGGGCGGTGTGACCGAAACCTGGCTTGCGGGTGGTGGCTGGTTGGCAACCGCACCAGGAATCCCACCGACTTCCGGCGCCACACCATTAACGGATTTATTGCCCTCTTCGCTGCGCAAGGCGCGGTCATTTTCGGGATAGGTTTCACGCGTGGACTGGCTTTCGCTGGCATCGACATCTGCGTGCACCTCGACCGAGAAATTGCCGACACCAGCAATTGGCGTCAACAATGCGACTACTGCCTGGCGATAGCGCTCCTCCATCTGCATCTGCAGTTGAAAAATACGGTCGTCGGCGCTGGTCTGATCGGAGGATAACAAAGCGCCACTTTGATCAATGACGGACACGTCTTCTGCCGATAGATTGGGTACAGAAGATGCGACCAAATGGCGAATAGCCCGCACTTGTGCGGTCGAAAGATTTCGACCGGGTTGCAGCGTGAGCATGACCGAGGCTGCGGGTTCCTTGCTTTCGCGCACAAACACACTGGCCTCGGGCGTTGCCAGATGGACCCGCGCTGTCTTCACAGCATCAATTGCTTCAATCGTGCGGGCAAGGTCAGCTTCCCGCGCACCGCGGAGCGTTTCACCTTCAACCGCGCGGCTCGAGCCCATCGGAAGTGCTGCCATTACAGCATCGCCCGTTGGCTGTGCCTTGGGTAAGCCCTGACCCGCCAGCAGCATGCGAGCCTCATGTAATTTTCCGGCATCGACGGATATGGCCCCCGTGCCTGGATCAAGGCTGTAATTGATACCCGACGCCTGCAGGGCATCTGCAACCGCTGCCTTGTCTGCTTCGGCAAGGCCTTGGAACAAGGGTGATTGTGCTGGAGTGCTCAGCGTAAAATAGGTGAGCGCAGCAAGGCCCATAGCGCCGGTTAGCGCCAGAAGGGGCAGCGCCTTTCGAACGGCTGGTTGGCGTGTCATATTGCGCAGCCCGTCAAAGCCGAAATTGCCATTTGGTGTGACGTTGCGCGCAATCTGGCCGCTTGCCATTGCGGATTCAGGTGCAAGTATTTGTTGCTCGGCCATGTGTTAAACCGGCATATTCATGATGTCGCGATAAGCCGACAGCAGCTTGTTGCGCACTTGAAGCGTCGCTTCAAAACCTATCGAAGCCTTTTGGCGTTCGACCATCACGGACACGATATCATTTGTCTCTCCGCGTTCATACGAAGCGGACAAGGCGCTGGCTTTACCTTGCTGCGCATTCACCACCTGCAGCGCGTCGGTCATTGTTTGCGCGAATGGCGTTGTAGACACCACGGCTTCCGTTGGTCCATCACGACCGGCTGCACGCCGCAGCGCTTCGTTTTGGTTCAGGATGGAAGAGCGCATCTGTAAAAGTCGGCTCTGGTCAATCGTCGACATATACTTTGGTCCGCAGGCGAGATTGCCTTCGCACGTCTATCTGCAAAGGATGTGCCATTTTGGAGGAATGCGCAGTTTTCCGACGTTAAGCCGCTGGGTCAAAAGACGCTTGCCAAATTTCCGACATGCAAAATTAAAGGCATCGACGCGTTCGCCGTTTCTCTGTGCCGAGGCTGCTCACCCCAATCGAGTTGCCCGCTACCAGAGACAGCAAAAAGGATTTATCATGACAGTCATCAATACCAACGTCAGTGCGTTGCGCGCTCAAAACGCATCACGCATGGCAAACAAAGCCCTGGGATCGGCCATGGAGCGCCTTTCGACGGGCAAGCGTATCAACGGCGCCAAGGACGACGCTGCTGGTCTTGCAGTTGCTACCCGCATGGACGCAAAAGTACGCGGCCTGAACCAAGCTATTCGTAACGCAAATGACGGCATCTCGCTGGCACAAACCGCTGAAGGCGCTATGGGCGAAATTTCGAACATCCTGGTTCGGATGCGCGAACTTGCTGTCCAGTCAGCCAACGGCACTGCCGCAGCATCAGACCGCACGGCTATCAATGATGAAGCCACAGCGTTGCTGGCGCAAATCGGCGATATCTCATCGCGGACTGACTTTAACGGTACCGTTTTGCTTGCAGCCGCCGGTACCTTCAGCATTCAAACTGGTGTAGAAACCGGCGAAACTGTCGACATTGATCTTGTCGCAATGGATGCTACAGGACTGGCGGTTGCCGCGGTTGACCTGTCGACGTCTGCTGGTGCTTCTACTGCGCTCAATTTGCTCGACACCGCAATTGACCTGGTTGCCAGCGAACGCGCCAAGATCGGTGCATCACAAAACCGCCTTGATGCGACTGTCAGCAATTTGACATCGACCACCTTAAATTTGACAGATGCCAAATCGCGCATCGAAGACGCTGATTTCTCGGCGGAATCGACGAAGCTTGCTTCTGCACAGATCCTGGCACAGGCATCGACGGCAATGTTGGCCCAGGCCAACCAGAGCCAACAGGGTGTTTTGAACCTGCTGCGTTAAGTTTAGGGGCAATGCCCTAAAGCTTGAGACTGGAATTGAGCCGGATACCCCGATGGACCTTCATTGGCCGTCGGGGTATTTGCCGTAAAGGTCACTTGAACTCGCATGGACAGTTGGCTAATGCCAAGCTACGGCGAAAGGCCACATGCCGCCTTAGCTCAGTTGGTAGAGCATCGCATTCGTAATGCGGGGGTCGTAGGTTCGAATCCTATAGGCGGCACCATCACTTTGAGCAGCTAGTTTCAGCGTATGCTTGCGAAAGGGCGCAAAGTTCGGTGCTCACCCACTTCCGAGTTTATGTCCGATTCAGAGCCAACCGGCCGGTGATGAAACTGTGGTATGTGGGTATGCAATGGCAAAATGATGTACATGCTCAAGGCAGCATCTATGGCTTTCTCACGCGCAGTGTTATTAAAACAGTGAATATATCCTTGCTTCAGCATCAAGCTGCTGCGCCTTCGGTTATCGCGTCTGTGAGGTGTTGTTGGGTAGTGGCGGCGTCGCCGAGGAGGGCTTTCAGGGCGTCACACAGCGCCACGAGGTTATCGACCTTTGCGACTATGCGGTGTTGTTCAGCGAGCGGTGGAATGGGAATAGGATATCCACGAACAGTCGACATATTTACCCGTGGAGCAGCTCCGCCTGTAGTCCAGTGCACAGCAAGTCCAACAATAAAGGGCGAGTTAATCAAAATTCCCAAATAATATGACGAGACAATGCTTACACATCGGATAAGAATTGAACGCTAGCCAAGGCAAAGCTTTGCGCCGCTGGGAATTCTGCAGCCGACCTCCAAAATACCACCTTCACGGATGTACAGAATATCACCTTCGCTTGGTTCAAGGCGATCTATACGTGCAACGTAGGTTTCGTTGCTGACATAGTTTGGTTGTGACAGATCAAGATGCCTGGCTATGCGATGCGGTCCGCTGCCGACCTTCATAATGGTCTTCTCGCCGCTAAGATCGCAGAGGAAATGAACTTCGTTCCTCCATTACGTGCTGACGGCACGGAGATTTGGACTTGCGCAATTGCCCGCGCCCGCGACCTTGACCCGGAATTCCTGGATACTTCTTTGGAAGAACCGCTTGTAAGAAAAATGGAATGCGGCCACTTTGAATGGCAAAGGCGTTCACAGGTTGTGCAAGCCGTCCGATCGCTCGGCTACTCAGTGGCATGTACTTAGGATGCAAACATCATATGAAAATTGTGGCGGCCGACTATCTCGGATCACAATAATAACTGAGGAGAAGAATTGATGAGTACGGTTGGAAAACAGGTTTTCACGAATTTGGAATCGGGTGGCACACTGACAGTTGAAGTCGCCGAAACGACCTTCCCCGAACCACGCGGCGCGCAAGTACTGGTACGAATGGAAGCTGCGCCAATCAATCCCTCGGATCTGGCGCTGCTATTCAGCGCGGCCGATCTGGAAAACGCGCACTATTCGCCAGGAAAGATCGTCGCCAAGATGCCAGAACCTTTCCTCAGCGGTTCCAAGGGCCGCCACGGCCAGCGTATGCCCGTGGGCAATGAAGGTGCGGGCACCGTGGTCGCCGCAGGGGACAATCCCGCCGCGCAGGCGCTGGTCGGCCAGCGGGTCGCCTGTGTTCCCGGAAACGCATTCAGTCAATATTCCATTGCGGAAGCGGGTATGTGCCTGCCGCTGGGCGATATTTCGTGTGAAGATGGTGCGTCCGCCTTCGTCAATCCGATGACTGCACTGGGCTTTGTCGAAACCGCAAAGATGGAAGGCCACAAGGCCATCCTACATTTTGCCGCAGCATCGAACCTTGGCCAGATGCTCAACCGTATCTGTCTGGAAGACGGAATGGCACTGGTCAATGTGGTCCGCAAGCAGGAACAGGTAGATTTGCTGAAAGGCCTCGGTGCGAAGCATATCGTGAATACGTCAGACGATGATTTCATGGCGCAATTGCGCAGCGCGATAGACGAAACGGGCGCTTATCTCGGCTTCGATCCGATCGGCGGCGGTACCTCTGTCGATATAGCGTTCAAGGCAATGGAGCAGGTCGCGGTTGGCAAGATGAAAGAATTCAGCCGTTACGGTTCGGATCAGGCGAAGAAGATGTATATCTATGGGCGCTTGGACGTCGGCCCGACGATCCTGACGCCGTCCTATGGATTCGGCTTCACCCTGTCGGGATGGCTGCTGTTCCCGTTCTTGCAAAAGGCGGGAATGGAAACCACGGCCCGGATGCGGAAACGAGTGTTAGACAATCTGACCACCACCTTCGCCAGCCATTACAAGCAGAAGGTCACGCTGGAACAGATGCTCGAAAAAGACTCAGCCATCGATTACCGCGCCATGCGCACGGGCGAGAAATATCTCGTTACACCCTAGATATCCGCGATCTCTGATTCGCTTTAACGCCGGTCAAGCGCTGCCTGCCGACAAAATTGTGCTCACTCTGCGACTTTGTCACGTTGTCTGCCTATTCCGTGCTGACCTTAGCGACACTACGATGGCTCCGCTCGTCCAATTTTCAGAGTGTGGGCACTGCTGAAGAGAGCGTTTAATGGAAGTATGCGAAGCCCACGGATTAAGGGCCATTAAGCTGAATGACTGCGCTACACCGATCTGCCGGAGCCGCTGGTTCTGAATTTCTAACACCTTCAAGCCTATGATACCGCACTGCGGCTTGCTGGTTCTAAAGATGACTACGGAGAATACGATGCCTGAAATCCTGCTACACCAGTACGCGAGTTCGCCCTTCGCAGAAAAGATAAGGGTCTGCCTGGGAATCAAAGGACTCGTATGGGGCGCCGTCGACGAGCCGGTGATCATGCCTAAGCCCGAACTAATAGCGCTCACAGGCGGATACCGCCGAATTCCGGTCATGCAAATAGGCGCCGACATCTATTGCGATAGCCAGTTGATCGTCCGCGAGCTCGAGCGGCGTTTCCCTGATCCGACGCTATACCCCGCCGGCGACAGGGGCTTGATCCAAGCCACCGCGCTTTGGACGGACCGAGTTGTATTCCAAGCGGCTGTCGCGATTATCTTTGGGGGTCTTGGCGATGATGTGCCTTCTGCCTTTATCAAGGACCGTGAAGCACTAAGGGGTGGATCGTTTGACACAGCGGCAATGGGCGCGGCCTTTCGACACATGATGGGGCAACTGAGGGCGCACGTAGCATTGCTTACCGAGCAGCTTGCTGATGGTCGCGCCTTCCTGACGGGCGAACGCCCAGGTCTTGCCGACGCTAACAGTTATTACAACTTGTGGTTCATTCGCTCTGCCTACCCTCCTGCAACAACAGCCTTCGACCAGCTGCCTCATATCGGCGATTGGCTCGAGCGAGTAAGCGCGATCGGCCACGGTGAGCGGTCAGAGGTAAGCCGCGAAGCAGCACTCGACATTGCGTATAATAGCGAACCCCTGGCCGGAACGATTTCAACCCAGGATGCTAAGCATGCAGGGAGGCAGGTAACTATTGCCGCCGACGATTATGGGCGGGACCAAGTATGTGGCGTACTTGTCGGCTCGTCCGAGCACCATATTTCAGTTCGCCGCGAAGATTCCATCGCAGGGCAAGTTGTGGTCCACTTTCCACGTATCGGTTATTCGATCGAAAGCTAGCTCTTGGCTCGGTTCAAACGGATATTTCAAACACGAGGTCCGCCCTTCACCAATCTACGCCGCGATTTTTGCCAAATGTTCGGACGAAGGACAGTGGCACTTCATCCATTTGATCGATTACAGCAGCCCAGTGCTCGCCGCCATGTATGGCAATGGAAGCCACTTGCGTCGAGGTAGCGTGGCTTGCGGGGGCTCAAGAAATCTAAGATATTTTCATTCGGATTGCAGATACAAATCGCGTCCAGCCGTCCAAGACAGCGCGTGCGCAAAATACCCCGACATTCATTCTTCGGTCATATTGGCAAATGTAGGTGATATCAGAAAAAAGCGTATACGGATTGTATCCTGCCGAGAAGAGAGATGTTTGATGATTGATTTTAAAAGCATATGCCGAGCGGAAATCGGCATCCTGTTGTTAGTTGTTAGCGGATTTTCGGTGCCGGCCAATGCCGCAACTGATCTCGGGAAAAAGGCATGTGTGCACGAAGCAAAGAGGCTGTGTCCAGCCGCGATGAAATCAATGAGCCGCAAAAAGGTTGAAACGTGCATGATAGAAAAAATTGCCGAAACTTCCTCTGTTTGTCATGCAGCAATGCTCAAAATCAAGGTGCAGCGCGAAACTGCCATTAGACAATAATTGGTTTAGCTGGTTCATAAAAGAAGCATTTCTATCCCGAAATCTAAGATAAAGCATTGCTGCGTTCACGCTTCGGAATTACGCTACCAACCGATCACTCCCAAATATCAGTCATAAAACAGCTATTTGTGCAACGACAAATAGTGGACCAGGATGCGATACAAGACACCATGACAGCGTTGATTCATTTAGCAGTAGCGAATTCTTGGTGTAATTCGACATCATGAAAGGGTCAGAATTGACCAGTGCGGGCCTAAAAACTTGGTTAGGGTTTGTGGTGATGTGCGTCGGGATGTTCATGGCCATTCTGGATATCCAGATCGTGGCAACCTCGCTGCCAACTATCCAACAGGCGCTACAAATCGCGCCTGACCAAATGATTTGGATTCAAACTTCATATCTTACGGCCGAGGTGGTAGCGATACCGCTTACTGGCTTCCTTACTGCGCGGCTGGGGATGCGATGGCTGTTTGTATCGGCCGTGACGCTCTTTACGCTTGCATCAATCGGGTGTGCCCAAAGTGGCGATTTCACCAGTCTAATTCTGTGTCGGATCGTTCAGGGTTTTGCAGGCGGAACGCTCATTCCTGGCGTATTTGCTGCTGTATTCCTTCTCTTTCCTCAACGTTCGCAAGGAATGGCGACAACCATAGCAGGTGTCGCTGCAGTGCTTGCACCCACGATTGGACCGATTGTTGGCGGCTGGCTAACAGAGACATATTCTTGGCACTGGCTTTTTCGAATTAACATCATTCCTGGAGTGCTTGCCGCGATCGGGGCTGCCGTCACCCTCACTGCGCCAGCTGCAAATGAACGATCGGCGCGCTCGATAGACTTATTTGCTTTGGTGATATTGGCGGGGGCTCTCATTACGCTTGAAATCGGATTGAAAGACGCACCCACATTGGGCTGGGGTTCCGTTCGAGTGATAATACTAATGACACTGTTTCTGGGATTTTCCATAACTTTTGCGCTTCGAACTTGGCGCGCGACGACCCCTTTGGTTCAACTCCGCTGTTTTGCAGATCAACATTTTACGGTCGGGTGTCTGCTCAGTCTAATTCTTGGCAT
Organism: Sphingomonadales bacterium; assembly: GCA_038217195.1. Taxonomy (GTDB): domain Bacteria; phylum Pseudomonadota; class Alphaproteobacteria; order Sphingomonadales; family Sphingomonadaceae; genus Sphingorhabdus_B. Next base: position 57,806 of record JBBQPQ010000004.1, read on the forward strand.
AGGCTTGTTTGGCTCTACCTATTTGATGCCGTTCTTTCTTGGATTGGTTCGTGAGCACGGCGCGCTCGAGATCGGCGAAATTATGCTGGTCACGGGTATTGCACAACTAGTCACTGCACCAGTAGCGGTTCTCCTTGAGAAACGGGTAGATGCTCGGGCACTCACAATGTTTGGTTTCGCTCTATTTGCAGCAGGAATGCTTATGAGTATGCGGCAAACTGCAGATACCGATTTCACCGAGATGTTAGTTCCGCAAATTATGCGGGGAGCTGCAGTCATGTTTTGCTTGCTCCCGCCGACGCGTATGGCTTTGGGGCAGATGCCCTCAACGTTAGTGGCAGATGCTAGCGGATTGTTTAACCTTATGCGAAATCTTGGCGGAGCCTTCGGTCTCGCGCTAATTGACACGACAATCTTCAGTCGTGCCGATATCTACAGCCGTACTATCGCAAACCAGCTGCGCGCAGGAAATATTTCGGTTGCACAAAGCATCGGAATACCTCGCGATGCGTTCCTCGAACAATTGGGTGAAGTTCCAGACGAATTTACGACCGAAATGGTTCGCCCGCTCGTGGAGAAAGCTGCCCTGGTTCATGCCATTAACGATGCATGGATGTTCCTCGGAGTAATAACTGCCCTTGCGCTGATCCTTTTGTTATGGGTGCGACGACCAAGCGAGCTAGATTTTGAAGATGCCACGCATCGCTATGATGCAGCATCATTGCCATGAATGTCCTGTTGTTCGTTCGGCGACCAAATAGCCATAGACGCAACGCGCAAATGAAGTGAGCTAGTCAATTCGCTGACAACGACACCATCCGGAAGTAAACACGGAAGACTCTTGTTTATAGCCTGATCAGGGGCCAAGTTTCAGTGGCCAGTGGGGCTGAAACAGTTCACATTTTAGATTCCGACCGAGCCAAAACACTTTCAATAGGCAAAATCAAAAATGGGGCACTCAGCCCCTTTGGGAACCCACTTGGTGAAGTCGGTTTGAACGGCCGAATACAGTACCAACTATATGATAATTATTGTATTTCCGAACTGATACAATCACGTTCGTAATGCGGAGGTCGTAGGTTCGAATCCTATAGGCGGCACCATTACTTCTAGGCGCAGGTCAAATATCAGCGGTCAAAGCGCACAGCAGCGGTTAAGACAGTTTTGAAGACGAGCGCGCACGCCCAATTGGCGACCTTGCCAAAGTCGAAATTATGCACCCAACGCCAGTCATTTTACCGCTGTGATCCGTTAACTGGGATTAAGAAACTTAGAAGTTAACGCTCAATCCAGCAGTTATAGTCATCGCTTCCGGCCCAGAAAAACCGGTCGTCCGGTTGGCATTGAGATTTAACCGCAATGTTTCGGAGATGGCAAAAGATGCCGATGTGCCAAGTTCTGCCCATTGGTCGCTTTGCCCTGACACGTTTCGCGCTGCTACAATGCGGCTAATGGTATTGGTGCCCGTGCCAGAATGCGTTGAACTGCTGTTCGAGGTTGCAACAAACGCGGCATTTAAGCCAACACTGTGCGCGCCGCCGTTGCCGAAAAGCTTTTGCAGTGATGCGCCAGCTGACCCAGTTATGCCATCCTCTTTCGATTTGACCGTCCGCACGTCGCCGCCCGGTAAAATAATAGCACGGCCGACGTCGACTTCGTCATAGTCGAGCGCGACAAACGGCGACAGCGAAATGCCATTAGACAATGCTATGTCATATGTTAGCGCGCCGCCAGCTGCAAAGCTGCTGCCGTCCGTGTTTATTGTCACGCGTCCGCCAGGGAGTGTTCCCGGGTTAAACCGTCGTTGCCCTAATGAAGCGTAACCGTCAAAAATGATATCACCAAAAATACGTCCGCCTGAAAGTGTCACGGTTTCGCTTTTCACTGGCACTGCGTCCGCCACGCCTTGGGTTACCCCGCCATCGACCATCGAAACGCCAAGTTGGAAATAGCCTTGCTCAAAATCACGGGCGATCGAGATGCTTGCAAATCGCGCGTCCTCTTCGCCGGAATACAGCGTTACGCCGCCGTCCACGCCAAGCCGCCAACTGTCGTCTGCCGGCGAAGGCGCGCATGGTGCAACGATTATTGCAGACGCCAGAATTGCTTTCCAATATTTCATATGATCCTCCTGTTTATGGCCCATCGTGCTGGTCCAAGACTGAACGCACACGCCGACAAAAGCCTTCGAAATTTTTTTAGAAGGATTTTTACCCCTCGGACGTATTAATGCGGAACCGCGGTTTTTCTGGTGACACAATGATACAGCAAGCGGCAATTTTTGCCGGTGACAGTGACGATGAACTAATGGCGAGTATTGCAACTCGTGATCATGGCGCAATGCGTCTTGCTGCCGACCGGCATGCGCAAATGATCTGGCGCGTCGCGTACCGTATGCTTGGTGATTTGACTGAAGCAGAAGATGTTGCGCAAGAATCATTATTGCGTTTGTGGAACCACGCTGATCGCTGGAAAGCAGGCGGGTCGGGGATTGCGCCGTGGTTGAAAAAGGTCACGGTGAACCAGTGTCTCGACCGGCTTCGCCGCAAGCGTTTTGTAAGCAGCCAAGAGGTGCCCGAGCGTGAAGATGAAACGCCGCTCGCCGATCGCCAGATCGAAGGAGAAGAGGTCAGTCGCGTAGTGAAGAATTGTATCGAGGCGTTGCCCGACCGGCAGCGCGCAGCGGTTATCCTGACATATTATGAAGAGCAGCCAAACAACAATGCTGCGGAAAGTTTGGAAATGAAATTGAAGGCTTTTGAATCTTTGCTGTTTCGCGCCCGCGCCTCATTGAAGGACTGCGTCGAACGCAAGGGGATATCAGGAGTCCAATGATGGTTGAACCTGCCTTCGACCGCCAAATTCAAAAAGCGCTGGACGCCTATATCGTGCCGGCCATGCCGCAAGGTTTTTCCGACCGGCTGATGATGCGGATTGCCAGTGGCGATACGGGCGTTGATGCTGCATCGCTGCCGATGCCACTTGCACGCTCGCGCCGATCAAGCCCGTGGCGGCGAACGAGTCGAATCATGGGGTCGCTTGCAATTTTCTCTCTGGCGACCGCAGCAGCCGCAGCCGCAGGGATTTTCGGTGAGCCAGTCTATGTACCTGGCGTAAGCGAAGCTTTGGTCAAGGCACAGATTGTCCAAGCGCCTAAACCGGCGCTGCCATCTAAGGTCCGCATGGTTGCAAAAACCAAAGCGCTCGAATTGGCTGATGTAGCGCCATATGGAGCGACGGGCAGTACTGCTGTCATCGAACGCGTAACGACGCTTCGAAACGACCCACAATTTTCAGAACTCGCACCGCGCCAACGTATGGCAATAGCAGAGCGCGAAGTCCGCCAAATGGTGCGTTCGGGCGAGGTTACACGGCAGGACGTCCGAACTGCCGTTCGTACGTTGGTGCAGACTGCCGATCCCGCAACCAAAGAAGCCTTTCGCGCTGCCGTAACTGAGCGGCGCGCAATACGCGAGGAACGACTGGTGCGTCGCGCTGACTCGCTTAGGGCCGACCCCCAGGTCGCTAGCATATCGCCTTCGGAAAGCGCCGAAAATAAGTCAACAGATGCTATTCTGCCGACAGTGGAAAACGAAAAGCCGAGCGCGGAAAAAGTGAACGCTGTGCGAGAGCAAATCCGCACAGCCAACCCTGAACAGCGCGCAGTTTTGCGCGCGGCCATTCGCGAACGGCGGCAGCTCCGCCAGCGACATCGCGGGCAGTAACGACGAAAAATTTTCGAAGGGTTTTATTGGGCCCTTCGTTTGGTTTTCAGGAGCAGGGGAAATCCCTCCCCCTGCCAACCGAGGAGAACGAACATGAAGTATTTTTTCACTTTTCCGATTGTCGCAATGGCGTTAGCCGTGTCGGCCAACGCACAAACCAGCACAAACACGATTGAAAAACCAAAAGGGTCTGTAACCAGAACCGTTACCCGCGACAATGGCAATCTGAATGTTGATGCCACTGTCACGCGGGTCAGCGATGGCGCAACCGCGACCCGCCAGCGTGAACGCACCAAAACCCAGAACGGCGTAAGTGGCAGCGGCACGCAAACCGGCTTCGATGGCAAGACACGCTCTTACGAATATGACCGCGTGAAAACCGCCGATGGTTTTACCACGACGGGCTCGGTCACTGATCGGCAAGGCCGTTTATATGGCTATGACGCTTCCGGTCGCAAGACCGAAAACGGTCGCGAGAGCGAGCGCAACCTTACGCGCGATGGCGAACAGGTCTATAACCGCAAGGCGAGCGTTTCCCGCGTCGATGGCCAAATAAAGCGGGGCGTATCCGTCGCACGCGACCCTAGCTTCCGGCCTGGTAATGCGCGTCCGCCACAGCGGCAGGGTATGGCTCCACGTCGCGGCAGAAATTGACGACAAGCTTATACTGCGCGCTACCTTGTAAGGGAGCGCGCAGTATAGCCTCCGAATAGCGGCCACCGTGGAGCTAGTCTGAACAGCGAAATATCGCATCGCCGCACGTCCAATTTGCGCTTTATTCGGCACATTCCTAGCGCCGCCATCAAAACTTTTCTACCCGTCATCGAACCAAAGTCACCAGGCCAATGACAGCCTTTGACCAGTGTTAGTACTCCGCTTGAGGAACCACAATTTGCGGCGACCAAGTCTTGCTCCAAGCAAGGATCAACAAATGCCAGAATTAATAAATCCATTTTCAACAGAATTTCTACAAACATGGCTGATGGGTGGTGTACGTCAAATCGCTTGTGTAACTTCGTGAAAAGCATCACCATAGCCAAAGTGGGTCGCATAACGGGGTAAAGGCACGCTAATAAACATGGATATCGGCAAACAAGGCAGCGACTCGGCGTCCTCTGGCGCGAGTACGGTGTTTGTCAGCTATTCGCGCGACGACCAGAAACGCGCGTTGCCGATTATTCAAATTTTGGAAGATTCAGGCTTCACAGTATGGTGGGATGGCTTGCTGGAAGGTGGGGAGCGCTTTGCGAACACCACCGAGGACGCGCTTGAGCGGGCAAAGGCGATTGTTGTTCTCTGGTCCGCTACCTCCTGTCGGTCGCATTGGGTGCATGACGAGGCAACACGCGGACGCGACCGCAAATGTCTGGTGCCGCTTTCGATTGATCGCGTTGAGCCACCCCTTGGGTTTCGCCAGTTCCAGGTCATCGACGCCACCGCTGCCAAGGTGAAGGCGGGATCGGCGGAGATGCAAAAATTGGTCCGTGCGGTGGCGGCGCTGCATGATCGGCCAGAGGATTTCGTGTTGTCGGCTGCGCCAGGCAGAGCCGCCCCTCATCGACGCGCAATCCTTATCGGTTCAGGAGTGCTGGTGCTGGGCGGATTGGGTGCAGCAGCGTGGTGGTCCGGCCTGGTCGGCACAGACCCTGCCATCGCCGCCAGCGTTGCTGTTATGCCGTTCGACAATCTGAGCGGCGACCCCAGTCAAAGCTATTTCTCGGATGGTCTGGCTGCAGAAGTGCGGTCAGAACTTAGTCGTAACGAATTGCTTCAAGTGGCGGCATCAACATCCTCCAACGTATTTCGTCAACGCGGTGATGACGTAAAGGAGATTGCCCGAAAGCTTGGCGTCGCTTTTCTGTTAGAAGGTAGCGTACGTCGCGCTGGCAATACCGTCAAGATAGGCGCCCAACTGATCGATGGCCGAACAGGTTTTGAAAAGTGGACCAAGACCTTTGACCGTTCGATGACGGATATATTTGCGGTGCAGACCGAAATTGCCACGGCCATAGCAACGCAACTGTCGGCGCAAATCGAAACAGGTAATTCAACGACAACCCGCGACAGCAGGGTGTCGGGAGGCACCAAAAGCGTTGCAGCCTTTGACGCTTATCTGCGGGGCAAAGACCTGTATGATGCCGGTATCGATGAAAATAGCGACCGGCAGGCATTGTCCAAATTTGAAGAGGCCCTCGCAGAAGACAGTCAATATGCTGCCGCACATGCCGGGCGGTCCCGTTCGCTTGCAGTTATTGCCAATTTATATGCCAAAGGTGCCGAACGGGCGTCGCTGTTTGCTGCATCGGTGAAGGCTGCCCACAAAGCGGTGGCCTTGGCGCCCGAATATCCGGAGGCTTTTTCCGCATTGGGTTTTGCCATCGCTTTTGGCCAACTCAATGTGAAAGATGCGCGTGCACCTTATGAAAAATCTTATGCCTTAGGAAAAGGCGATGCTGATGTTATAAGCCGCTATGCGGTATTCTTCTCGCGGCTCGGCGATTATGTACGGGCTAATCAAGCCATATTGCAATCGTCGGCATTGGACCCGCTAAATGCCCGCACATTCAGGTCAACCGGCGACATCAATTATGGTGCCGGGCGTTACGATGCTGCCGTGGCCGCTTATGAAAAGGCATTGTCGCTTAATGCTAAGCTGAGCGGGGCCAACGCGTCGATCGGTTTCGCGCGCTTTATGCAGGGTGACCTGACCGGCGCGCAGAAGGCATTCGCCGCGGAATCCAACAAAGAACACAAGTTGACCGGTGCCGCTTTAATTGAATATCGCAAAGGCAACAAAGCGGCAGCCCAAGAGGCACTTGCCGCGATGCGCGACGAATTCGGGGACAAAAGCCATTACCAATATGCGCAAATCTATGCGCAATGGGGCGCTAGCGACAAGGCTATTTCGGAATTGCAAAAAGCAAGAGCGCAAGACGATAGCGGGCTTATCATGATGTATAATGACCCGTTGCTTGCACCATTGCGAAAGCGGGCGGAATTTTCCGATTTGCTAAAATCGCTTGGTTTCGTTTAAGGTCACATTGCTACTAACTAAGGGGGTAGGGATAAATGCGTAAGATTTTCACACTAGCTTTGATCGTTTCCGCGCCTTTGGCGCTTGCTGCCTGTAGCAAACCTGCGGCAGAAACCGAAGAAACCGCGGCAGTTGATACCGTTGTTCCTGAAGAAAAGGCATCTGAGCCTGTTGCGCCTGCAGCTGATGCAAAGGCCGCGACTGACGCCAAGGCAGCGACGGACGAACGGACTGGTCCTGACGAGCGGACTGGTCCTGATGAGCGCACAGGTCCTGATGAACGGTCTGGTCCAGACGAGCGTTAAGTTCAGAGCGGGTGGGATAAAAGTCTCCCACCCGTTTTTTTATCGCTGGGAATAGCCCTTTGGCGCTTTCTTGGCAGACTTGATCCACGTGTCATATGCCGACACCCGCGTATACAGACCCGGTATGCCGGGATTTGCGCAGCCAACACCTTGTGACACGATGCCCACCAACACGCGCGTACCATTTGGCAGACCGCGTGTCAGCGGCCCGCCGCTGTCGCCCTGACATGCATCGGCATTGTTGGGACCCAAACCGACACATAATGTTCTGGCACTGGCGATGCCTGAATATTCAGGCACGCCGAGGCATTTGCCTTCGTCGGCTTTGATCACCGATGCCTGCTTTAACTGTGCGGGGTTTCGTTGCGGGCGGTTGGTTATATCCAGTCGCGCAAGCGAAGACTTTGTGCGCGCACCTTGCCACCCCCAGCCGCTTACCCGCAATATTTCATTACGCAACGGTGGCGCTTGTGGAATATTGGCTTGAAGCGGAACGGCTGCCAGACGCCCTTGGGCCAAAAGCTGTGCCGTTTGGCCTTTCTCCACTACCTTGATTAAAGCGATGTCGTCTTTGGGTAGTCTCTTGGTATATCCTATGTGCACAACAACCCGTTCGATTGCGTAAGTTGCCCCTCCCTGCATGAGATTTGCAGTTCCCATACGAATTCTGCGATCGGTCAGTACGTTGCCCTTGCGCCCGTCAATCACGGGTAGCTCCGCCACACAATGCGCCGCTGTGATTATCCAGCCGCCACCGATGTAAGAACCACCGCATTTGTGAGCGAGTTCGAACCCCTGCCGTTCTTTCAGAAATTTTTTCTGGCCCGGAGGGAGTTTGGCATCTGCTTCGATCTCGGCTTGGGTATAGGTGGCAAGAGTAGAGTAAATTTCGATCTGCCATGGCGCAGATCCCTCGGGTGCATCTTCTCCGCCGACAATCCGGCCATCATCTTCTTCTTCTTCCTCTGGACTGTCGGCCAATGGCTTGTCTGGTTGAGTTGGTTCCTCGACCTGCATGGCGCCTGCTGACATGACTGGCAGCATCATTGCAGCCAAACCCATATAATATTTTTTCACGGACGATCCCATCATTCAACAATCACAGTTTCAACAACAGCCTGCCAGTCACCCGAACGAGGTGTTGCTGCATCGCGCACGCCTTTATTTGCATCACAAAGCAACCGTTCCAGAGCGGATCTACAAGTAGCTCCATTGCGGCTATTGGTACCCTCTTGTTCAAGTGCTGCGGCATTTATCGGCCGCTCGGTTGCAATAGTGACAAAACGATAAGTGCCCCTGGCTGTCGGCACCATGGGATCATTGCTGTTCCGGTAGGGTTGAAACTTGTTGACCGCTGGATCGATGGCACCCGGTTGCGGCAGCACCAGCGCAACGCCAAAACTAGGGTCAATCCCGAACACGTAAAAGTATAGCGGTTTGTCACCCTCATTATTCACGGTAACGATCGCCTCGCTATCATGCTTCAAGACACGCATCTGGCGCTTTTCTGGCGGCGGGCAGCCGTCTGTTGGCGCTGGATATGCGCTGTCATCGATACAGAAGCGAATGGGAGAGGTTTTGGGGTCAATTTTGGTGCGCAGATCCAGCAATTGCTGCGCGCGCAGGATTTTCTTCAGCTTGCCGGAAAGCCGGTCGGCAAAGTCAGTACTATTGATCGTTCCCAAATCACCGATAGCGGTTCCATCGCTCGCCAGTAACATCGCTTCGGAAGGTTTTTTGAGATGAGGCGCGACCTGGGCCTGCACGGCGCCTCCATCGGCGGCAACAAATGGCATTTTATCCAGTGCCACCTGTACGCTTTGTCTGTCGCTGTTGTTTTTGATAACGTTCGCGATCCGGAGCTTGAGATCACCAAAACCTCTTTCCGTTTCGACTGCAACCATATTGGTCGGCAACGCCGCCAGATTTGCGCCTTCAAGCTCCAAACTGGCGCTATATTCGTCTACCAGACTAATCCGTCCTATCGCGCGCGGAATTGCATTAGGCGTGACGGCATCAACTTCATTCGCAAATAGCGCAAACCGGGACCCTTGCATCATGCCCGAGAGACGGCCGGCGTTGATGGTCGCAGCTGCATTGGCCAATTTGGCTTCAAACAGGGTTGCCCGTCGTGCAGTTGACCCCAAGGATGCCGTGAGGCTTCCCTCCGCCATTGGGGTTTGGCTGCTGTGGCCGCCAAGGGCGACTTTCACCCGAATTTCACGTATCATGTCGCCAAAAGTTCCGTTTGGCATGGCGTGCAATGTTTCAATCAGTGCGGTCGTAAACACACCCTCGCGCTTGCCCACCGCGCCAGCCACCACCTCTTGCGCCTGTTCGCCATCCTGGGCCGCTGCCAAATGCACCCAATAGCCGCCGCCAGAACCGCTGGGGAGGGGCGCTGCGGCGCGTAGCGGCGGCTTTGTCGTCAGCGGCGGTACACTGCGGGACTGCCCACTTGCGCCACTGCGCGTGGCCGTGCCCGAGTTACAACTGTCAAAAATTGTAACGAAATACACACCGGCGGCAATTGCGCGGTCCTTCACTGTCTTCAGTTCTTTGTCGAGTATATCCCCCTTTGCGATGCTGCCCGGCTCGCGCGCATCGGTTGGCAATATCGTGCCGTTATATCCCGATGCCTGGTCGAAATCAGTGTCGTCGGGATATTGGGAACCATGGCCAGCGAAATAGAAAAGTACCGTGTCCCCAGGTTTGGAACGCCCGATTAGATTGTCCAACGAAGAAAGAACATCCTCCCGTCGGGCACACAAGTTGACTAACGTAATGGACAGATCGGTTGCTGCGGCGCAATTTTCCGCCGTCATATTGTCGGCATTGAGAGGATCGAGTTTGAATTGATACAGTTCGGTCAACGCCCGTTTGAAACGAAATCCGTCGTTTACAGCACCCTTCAAATCCTTGAACGCAGCCTTGCGGTCGGGGTTGGCCGAATATTGGTAAATATCGACCGCGACGATCAGGGTGCGAATGGTTTGTGCGTCTGCCCTTGCTGGCAGCAGGCTCATGAAAGCAAGCAAAGCGGCGAACATAAGTCTCATTTGCTTTTAGCTTTCAGGATCACCTTGCTCCAGTCGCCATAATCGAACAATGTCGGCTGCTGGACTTTCTTGACCGGCTTGATTGTTCTGCCGGGGAAGCGAAAGCTAATGTTTTGTTCGTCATCATTGCCGGTTACCCGCTTGTCATCGTTCATCGTCGGTAAGCGATCAAGCGGGTAGGTGATCCATTCGTCCAGACTGATTTTCCTGTCGGGCACTCCGTCGAGTATCCCGTCGGCTTTGGCAAAAGCCTCATCCTTCCCCGTTAACGCGTATGTCAGCAGCCCGTGGCGGAGGTTGGCGTCTTCAAGCGCCACATCCTCGGCTTGCGTCGCGACCAATATCCGGATGCCCTTGTCATATGCCAGTTGCCCAAGACCAGGATCCCCCATGGGACCAGCCTTGAAATTTGCCGTCTGCACGCTGGCGCCGGCGTGGCAGGCATCGATAATCAGTACGATCTCCGACGCGTCCATGACGCGGAGCCACATCGTCATTTCATTCATGTTGACCAGAGATTGCGCGTTCGGCTCGTCCGCTGAATCGCTCCATTCGCCATCACTGGGTATGAGATAAAAATTCCGCTGCGGATCGGCCCATCCATGGCCGGAGAAGGTAAAAATCACAACGTCGTCGGGCATCGAGCGGTCAAGCACCGACCCGTCAATCCCCGCCTCCGAAAGCATCTTTAGCCCCTCCTCCCGGTCAAATCCGGCGAGCATCGCAAAAATCAGGTTGATGCTGTCTGCCGTTGGCTGAACCTTGCTTCCCGGGGTTGCCGCCACCACAAGGTTGCGCATTTCATAGCCTGGAAAATTCTTTAACTGCCGCTCCATCTGTTGCGCATCCGCTGCGGCGTAATTGAGCTTAAGCCGCGCCTCGGTATAGTCATCTATGCCGATCGACACGACAAAGGCACGAGGTTTGCGCGGAGTCATTGCGGGCCTTACATAATCTTCTGAATAGGCCGTCTCGCTCTTCACACGGTCTTCGTTAAAGGCATATGCAGTAAACAGCATCTTGGCTTTATCGGCAGCTGTGGGCACCAGGACCGTGAAGGTTTTGTGAAAGACACCGTCATTTGGCGCATCATCATCATCGACCAATACGTTGACTTTGCGCCAGTCCTCCAATGCGCTCTGGTCCTCCAAATCTTGGGCATTGGGCTTTTGGTCAGCAAAGCGATAGTCCCGGAACAGCCGCAGATCGTAAACACCGCTCGTGTTCTTTCCGGCGGGCGCAGTTGGGTCGACGCCGTTTGTCACGACGACCGAGATAACAGCCTCATCAGGCGTCGAACCGGGTTCGACGTTGGTAATCACGACCTCGGGTATAACACGGTTTAGGTCCGCTATCGGCTTGAGCGGCGGAAGCGAAGTATCGCAGTCGCTGAAATAAGTGCAGGTCATGACCGCCTCGGCCAGCCCAGGCGTGAAATAGTCGCGCATGAACGTTTGGGAACCAAGCGACTGGAATGGCCGGTCAGGCACCAGCCACCGGAACAGGCTGCTGTCCGGGTCCTGATTGGTATCATACCGTCCCTCGGGCGTAACGGCGACAAATCCTTGATCCGAGAAAAAATATGTCGTGATGAGTTCGCGCCAGTCTGATGTACTGGTGTTCCAGAGCCGCAAACCGTCATGTGCCGACAACGCCCAGAATATGGGCGTTTCCGCTAGAAATCCACCCGCCAGAACGCGCCCAAAATTGATGGATGGTAACGCTTGACCAGTTTTCAGATCCATCAGGCTGATAAGGTCATCACCTTCGCCGGCAAGCGCAACTACCGAGGCATTGGTTTCGATCAGGCGGGTGTTGGCGGATGTAATTGGCATCGGGGCCCAGTCATCATCCGTTATGCCCCAGGTCGCGCTGTCACTGTCGCTGGAGACAAACAACATATCATCGTCAAACATGATAACTTTGCTTACCGGCCCGCGGCCGTCGAACAATTTTTGTTTGATGAGATTGCCCGTGTTGGCATCCAGCACATTGAAATGGGTTATGCCATCTGCTGTCACGGTTACGGCAGTGAGTGCATTGCCAGTATATGAAATGGCAATGTCGACAATTTTTGCGCCGTCCTCCATTGGTATGGTGCCAAAAGGCCTCCACTTGCGCTGGGCGCTGTCATATCGTTTGAGGCCGACATCATTGCCGCCCGTCGCGCTGCAATTTGCGAGGCCGGCGCCAAAGAAAACGCCCATTTTCGTTGGCCTCATAAAGCATTGTGGCTTTATCCATTCACTAATGCTGGCGCTTCCGGAATCGATCAACGCAGCGCGCGTTGCGGGCTTGTTATCTGTCCCAAAACCGTTTTCAGGCGTTCCTGTCGCCAACAATTTTTCCGGCGCCACCCATTGCACGCGGTAATATTCGCCCTGCAAGGTGATGCGATTGAGAAACTGGCCCGTCGTGGTATCAAACAGTTCAATGTGGGATTCATTCGTCCCGCCTTTGGTCTGCGGTGCAGGTTCGGGTAACATCGCAAGCACGGTGCCATCGTCGGATAAGGCAGCGTCGCGAAAACGCAGGTTGCGCTCCAACTTCAATTCGATATCGTCTATGCTGGCTTCTTTGATAACCAGTCCGTCCGGCGAGCGATGCAGTGTCCGCTTCCCGTCGTGTGATGCGGGCAGAGGCAATAGCTCACTCTCGTCATCTGCGTTCGTTGCCCCCCGCTCATATCGCGCGATAAGTTCGTCCCGGGTCTTGCGTGTCTTTTCAGAATTGGCACGATCTTGTTCTGCCCATTTTCTTTGCTCATCACGCAGCTTATCCGCTTCGCTGTCTGGAATTGCGACGCGCATGAGGGCGCCGCCGACGGCAGACATCAGGAATGTACGTGATTGCAAATCCAGATGATAAGTGACCGTTGGAACGCCACTTCTTACACGGCCTTCGAACCGTACTTCGCTCGCATCCACTTCGCGCGCGCTGATCGAAGCTTTGGCTCCATCATCCGATATCCACATCGCCACCAGCCGCTTTGACACCGTCGAGGTCCTGCTGCTTCCGCCGGGCAGGGGGATTCGGTCGACGATATAGCCGGTCTGCGCGTCCCAGATAAGCACCAGCCGGCTCGCGTCACCGGCAGTTATGATATAACGATCGTCGGGCGTCCACGCTGCCACTTCGATACCGCCATAAGGCAAAGTTTGCAGAACGATCTTCGGTTTTAATTGGTCAGTGGTCTGGGCATGGAGGGAAGGCGTGAAGGCCAGCAAATGTAGCAGCACAAAACACAAAGCCCTCACGCGCTTTATCATGGCAACGACCGGGCATGACGCCCCCTCCTAAGTCAGGCGGTTACATTACACTGATAAACAGAACGGTCAACGCGGCGGCTTTAAAGTTTTGGCAGTTAGCTATCGCATTCACAACCAATTTAGTCGCACCGATGCCATTGCTCCGGCTGTCAAATGACTCATGTAAGTACTGTTTGCAGCTGCAAAACCGTATGGAGTTTGGAAGAGTTAGTGGGGGTGCCGGTATAAGGAGACAGTTGCTTGACGCCTTCGGCGTGAGTCAAACACCAGATTTGTTCGAAGACGTTCCGTGCGTAAATATGGTCTGCTAAGTTCTAATATTTAATCTCGTTCTTTTTGCGTGTTCAGCTATTCAGCCTTCAAAAGATCATCCAACTTTCTGGCTTTGATCAATCCCAAAACATCCCTGTTTCTGGCATATGCGGGGGCTGTTCGGCACAATTTGTCGCGGCTTGGCGCTGGCTGAAACGCCAACCGGACGCTTGAGGAAAAATCTGTAACGCAGCAGATCGTTCATTCCTTATCGTACTTCATTTAATGGAAATCCGCATTAATCCGTGAAAAACTCTCGAACCTTGTCGACCGATGGTTCTGACAACGACATAAAGACGCGCCTGGCGTCGGAGGGATCCTGGTAACGCAAAATATGTCCGTTATCTTCCAGAATCTTGATCCATCTTAGGGCGGTCGTTGTCGGCACAGCCGACGCAATACAGGCGCTTGACACTGAAATCTTATGCCCTTCCTCAGATGCGATAAAGAGATCTATCAGAATATCCCAAGCGGGATCGGCGAATAGATCCGGATTTCCGAACATCCGCTCTCGGAGACGGCGCTTGCGATAATATTCTTTAGCGCGTTGCAAAGGAGTTGGTGCCGTAGGGACATGAGGTAACGCTTCCCCATTAAGTGCCGCCACACGCGTCTCTATCGAAGACAGTGTCGTTGCTATTCGCGTGAATTGACAAGTTAAATGATCGATATCGTTGCTCATTACATCATGCCCGCCCGTAAAAAGCTGAACCAGCGCGGTCCGGAGATGATGATATGGTCTCTAACCTCGATCTCCATCTGTTGGCCGAGCA
>JBBQPQ010000005.1:0-71652 GCA_038217195.1 Sphingomonadales bacterium
TTGATACAGTTTTCGTATTAAACATAGATTTTCCTTTGACCCGCATGCCCAATGCGATGCGGGGCCTCTTGAGTTGCGGACATACCGATCCGCTGCGGATGGGGCATTTTCGAGCCCCGATGGCAGTCCAGCCTCATTGCCGGAGCGCCCTTTTCATGCTCGCCTGAACTAAATTCAGGAGATGCAATACGCAAACGGCCCGCCAAGGCGGGCCGAAAGTTTTGTTTTACTTACGAAGACCAAGCTTCGCGATAAGAGCGACATAACGCTCGCTGTCGATTTTCTTCAAATAATCCAGAAGCGAACGACGCTTGTTGACCATCTGGAGAAGACCACGACGCGAATGATTATCCTTGTGATGGTCTTTGAAGTGCGATGTCAGGGCATTGATACGATCAGTCAGGATTGCAACTTGCACTTCTGGTGATCCGGTATCGTTTGGCTCGCGCGCGTGCTCTTTGATGACCTGGGCTTTACGTTCTGCAGTAATTGACATATTTTTCCTTCGAACATCACGGAGTAAGATTAAAGCCACGGACGGTTTTTAATGTCCCGTCGATGTTCTCCACCAATGCGATAGGCCGCAAATCTGCGCCTCTCGCCCAATGTAGCCCATCTTGCATGGCAATCCCGGTCAAGACGCGGCCGTGTTGGACCGCCCTTGCCTGTTCCGGGGAGAGATCGAGAGCCGGGATGTCGACCAGCCCTGCCTCTATCGGCAAGATAATGTCTTCTTGGGCTGCCCCTTGGCCGAATGTATTCAGTTTGTCCAGCGAAATCGCGATTTGTAAGCCGAACGGACCTGCGCGTGTGCGGCGTAGCATCGACACATGGCCGACCGTGCCAAGGGCGTAGGCAATATCGCGCGCTAGGCTGCGGATGTAGGTACCTTTGGAAACGTCGGCGGTTAGGGTTACAGCACTCAAGACCTTGTCGCCCTGACATCGTGTCAGGGCTCCGCTGTTGGCACGGGGCAAGTTAGACTCTGGGATATTCGTCACCAAAGGTGAAACAAGTTTAGCAAGAGGAACGGAAAGATCGTAGACAGTGACAGTACGTGGCTTCATTTCAATGGTCTCGCCAGCCCGCGCGCGCTCATAAGCACGCTTGCCATCAATCTTGATCGCAGAATAAGCAGGTGGGGCTTGCTCTATCCGACCAATGAAATTCGGCAGGGCAGCGTTCAATTCCGCCATCGTCGGACGGTGGTCTGAGGACGCGACAATCTCCCCTTCGGCATCCAATCCGCTCGTTTCGATCCCAAAACTGATGGTAAATTCGTATGTTTTGGAGGCATCCAGCATCCGGCCACAAAGTTTGGTCGCTTCCCCCAGTGCTATTGGCAATACACCAGTTGCCAGCGGATCAAGCGTGCCGCCATGGCCCACCTTCACTTTGCCAAAGCCGGCTTCGCGCAAATTGCGCTTTACCGCCGCAACAGCTTGCGTCGAACCAAGACCCAGTGGTTTATCAAGGATGACCCAACCATGCATGCCCTGCCCTTTACGGCACGGCAAATTTAAGTCAATTTGAAGGCGCCACAACGTCCTTGCTCGCCTCGACGGCAGCTTTGCGCAGTTTTAGCCGTTGCTTGCGGGGCAACGGTTTATTGGCCGTCACAAGGCTAGCAACAGGGCACCGTTCCCCGGCAACCAGAATGGTGCTGAATTTGTCAAAAGTTGCGGAACCGCGCGTATCAAAACCAATAGCCTGAACGAAGTTTAATTCCTGACATCCGCCGATGAAATCGGCATAATACCAACGACGCTGGCGGTCCTCCAACCACATACCGTCATTACCGTCCGCTTCGAAATTGCGGATTGCGCCTTGGCTGGGGAAGTTGATTTGCGTTTCGACACCCAGTTCAGGCCAGACACTGCTGGCTGGGGATTTGGCTTCAACAGCGCCCGCCAATATTGCTGAGGCTAACACGACGGAGATCAAAGATTTAATCATGCCTGCCAGTATATCCACGCATGGATGAACGCCAAATGAAAACTAACCGAGCCCACGCGCCTCGTTAAAATGTTTTCGACACATTGCGACGTAGCGATCATCGCCGCCAATTTCTGTTTGTGCGCCATCGACAACGGCTTTGCCATATTCATCGACGCGCAAATTCATCGTGGCCTTTCTGCCGCAATCACACACACCCTTTAACTCGACAAGACTGTCAGCAATCCCCAGCAATGCCGCTGAACCAGGAAAAAGTTCACCCTGAAAATCGGTGCGCAAACCATAGCACACAACAGGAATTCCGGCCTTGTCCGCAAGACTCGCCGCTTGCCATACCTGCTCTTTGGTCAGAAACTGCGCTTCATCGATGAGAACGCACGCCAAAGGTGTTTCTTGGTGCTGGGTAAGCACTGCCTTCGCGATATTAGTTGAGGCCTCAAACCGGCTTGCGTCACCTGACAAACCAATGCGGGAACTGATAGCGCCGAAACCGGGGCGGTCATCGATGGCTGTTGTCCAAAGCATCACCTTCATACCGCGCTCGCCATAGTTGAAAGCCGCTTGCAACAATGTGGAGGATTTGCCTGCGTTCATCGACGCATAATAGAAATATAGCTTCGCCATCAGCCCGCAGCGTCAGCGGCGTCACCCGCTTCGTCATCCGTCAGGTCTTGCTGAACTTTCGGCGCACTCAAGAGCGTTTCAATATGAGTCGCCTGATCGAAACTGTCATCCGCAAGAAATTTAAGTTTTGCCGCATATTTCATGCTGACGCGCGCAGCGACTTCCTTTTGGAAAAACGCTGTATTCGTGCGTAACGCCTTCAGCACGACAGCTTCATTTACCCCAAGCAATGGTTTGATGAAAGCTGTTGCATGCCGCAGATCTGGAGACATGCGGACTTCAGTTACGCTGACGCTATGGCTGTTCAGAACGTCGTCATGCACCTCTCCGCGCGCAAGCAGATCCGACAAAATATGCCGGAACTGCTCACCTACGCGCAAGAGGCGGACCGAGCGGCCCTCGGGGCCAGTATCGTTATGTTTAGCCATAATTTTTGACGCTCGAACGAGCTAAAATCACAACGTCCGTTCACGCTCCTCGATCTCGAATACTTCAAGCATATCGCCTGCCTTGACATCGTTGGTGTCCGCCAAGACGACGCCACATTCGAGGCCGGCACGCACTTCGTCGATGTTGTCCTTAAAGCGACGCAGCGACGCAATTGTGGTTTTCGACACGATGACGTCCTCGCGGGTAAGACGGGCATAAAGCCCCTTCTTGATGACACCTTCGGTAACCAACAGACCAGCGGCCTTGTCGCGCTTGCCCGATTTGAACACGTCCTTGACTTCGGCGCGTCCGACGACAGTTTCGATGATTTCTGGACCGAGCTCCCCCGCCATTTCTTTGGCGATATCGGCTGTCAGGTGATAGATGACGTCGAAATATTTCAGGCGCACGCGATCACGTTTGGCCAAGGCTGCTGCTTTGGAATTTGGACGCACGTTGAAACCTATGAGCGGCGCATTCGATGCTGCTGCAAGCAGCATGTCGGACTCGGTAATACCACCAACGCCGGCGAGCAACACACGCACCTTGATATCGTCAGTCGATATATTGTTAAGCGCAGTTACGATCGCTTCGACCGACCCCTGGACATCGCCCTTGATGACCACCGGATATTCCATCGCGCGAGTAGCGGAAAGATTATCGAACAGATTTTCAAGATTTGGCGTGACTTGCGCCGTACGGACCTTCGTAGACTGTTCCTTGCGGTACAAGGCAACTTCACGCGCGCGCGCTTCGTTTTCCACGACGGTCAAGACGTCACCTGCCGACGGAACACCAGTAAGGCCAAGTACCTCGACGGGCGTCGCTGGGCCGGCTTCGGCAACCTGCTGTCCCTTGTCGTTAATCAACGCACGGACCTTGCCGCTTTCAGCACCTACAACAAAGATGTCACCGCGCTTCAGCGTGCCACGCTTGACCAGCACGGTCGCAACAGCGCCGCGGCCCTTATCCAACTGCGCTTCGACAACCACAGCTTCGGCTGCGCGGTCAGGATTGGCCTTCAGCTCCATGACCTCTGCCTGCAGCGCGAGCTTTTCAAGCAAGGTATCAAGGCCGGTCTTCTTGAGCGCAGAAACCTCAACGTCCTGGACTTCTCCGCCCATCGCTTCGACCACAACTTCATGCTCCAGCAAACGTTCACGCACCTTTTGCGGGTTAGCGCCTTCCTTGTCGACCTTGTTGATCGCGACAATCATCGGCACATTGGCTGCCTTGGCATGCTTGATGGCTTCGATAGTCTGCGGCATCAGGCCGTCATCAGCTGCAACGACCAGAATCACAATGTCAGTTACCGATGCGCCGCGCTGGCGCATTTGGGTAAAGGCTTCGTGGCCCGGCGTATCGAGGAAGGTGATGACTGAGCCATCCTTTGCCTTCACCTGATATGCGCCAATATGCTGCGTGATACCTCCGGCTTCGCCCGACACGACATTTGCACCGCGCAAGGCGTCCAGAAGCGATGTCTTACCGTGGTCAACATGGCCCATAACGGTCACGACCGGGGGACGCGACTTCATGGTTTCAGCTGGATCTACGTCGTCGTCATGAAAGATGTCGACATCAGCGTCGGATACACGCGTGATGTTGTGGCCAAACTCTTCCACCAGCAATTCCGCCGTATCCTGGTCGATTGTTTCGTTAATCGTGACGGGCATGCCCATCTTGAACAATGCCTTGACCAGATCACTGCCCTTTTCGGCCATACGGTTGGCAAGTTCCTGCACCGTAATGGTTTCAGGAACGACAACGTCACGTGTTTGCTTGACCTGGGCCTGACGGCTTCCACCGCCATGCAAGCGCTTTTCCTTTTCACGCGCGCGTTTCAGCGCGGCAAGAGAGCGTGCGCGGGCGCCGTCATCGCCCTCAAGAGCACGTGTAACAGTAAGCTTGCCCGACTGGCGGCGATCATCGGCCGCGCCCCGCGTTGGACGGTGCGGAGCCTTTTTGACTTCCTCGCGCTCGCGCTCGGGACGTTTTGGCGCTTCAACTGGCGTAAAGCGACGGGGCGCAGGGGTCGCACCATCCTTGTTCGCTTCTTCGGCAACAGGTTCTTCGGGGGCGGCCGTTACCGGCGTTACCGCCTCGGCTACGGGCGTTGCCGGTGGCGGCGGTGCAGCCGCTTCCTCACGGTTGGCTTGGGCGCGCTGGCGCTCATCCTCGGCGCGCTGGGCGCGTTGCTCGGCTTCGCGACGGCTGCTTTCCTCAAGCACTGCCAAGCGTGCCTCTTCAGCTTCGCGCAGCAACTTTGCCTGACGTTCCTGACGGCTGAGCATGTCAACCGGAGCCGGACGCGGAGCGGACGCCGCTGGCGCGCGCACTGCAGCAGTTGCAGCAGCAGGCGCTGAAGCCGGAGGGGGCGGGGGCGGTGGCGCGGTAAGTTCGGGTTCAGGTGCATAGCCTGGCTTGCCCACGAGCCGCTTGCGTTTCACCTCAACCACAACCTTGTTGGTGCGGCCGTGGCTAAAGGTCTGTTTGACTTCACCTGACTCGAGCGAGCGGCTCAAAGTGAGCGGCTTGCGCGTCAAAGTCGGTTTATTGTTGGTATCATCACTCATCGAAACAGAACCCGTCCTTACTCAGTCAATTGCGGGGATGTCAGTATCAAGGCCCCGCAAATCCGCAACCGAAGCAGCGGAATCGAGTGGCGCATTACTGCATCCTTTGAAATTTAGCCAGCGTCCAAGATGATGCATCACCCTCTCAGCCGCTTTTTGGTTAATCAATGCGACATGGACAGCGTTTTGGCGTCCAAGTGCTGCAGATAAAGCGTCCCGATCCACGGGTAACTTCACGCCGCCCTTCCCGGACCCTTCAGCGTCCTCGCCCACACGCCAAGCCTGATCGCGTTTACCAGCGCCGTCTGTGCTGGCGTCCGACGCATGTAGCAACAAGCGAACCTGCCCGCTGCGTGATGCGGAATCGATTTTCTCTGCGCCCAAGATAAGATGCCCTGCGCGCGCTTCCAACCCCAGGCGATCAAGAAACGCCTTTTCGAGCCCCCGATCAATTCGGCCTGCCAAGTCGTCGATAATCTCGATTTTGTCTGTTTTAAACGCACGACGCAGCAAACCTGCCAATTTTCCCTTGGCTATTGCTTTGGACAGTTCATCTTCCGTTACGCTTATCCAAGCGCCACGACCGGGGGCTTTAGCAAACAAATCGGGCGCAATGCTACCATCAGGGCCAAGCGCAAGCCGGATCAGCTGGGCGCGGGTCCCATGCTCACCTGACAATATGCACTTCCTTATTGGGGAGTGTCGGTTCTCATTGAGAGTCGTCCGCTGCAATCGCGTCCTCCTCTTTGAGTCCAGGTGCCGCAGCGCCATCTTCGTCTTCGAACCAGTGCGCACGGGCAGCCATGATGATTTCGTTACCCTGCTCTTCAGAAAGACCAAAAGTAGCTAAAATACCCGCCTTGTCTTCCGTCCGGTTGCGGCGGATTTCGCGATCGCTGCGTTCGTTGCGTCTCGGTTCACGCGCCTTTTGGATCAATTCGTCGGTTGCAAGATCAGCCAAATCGTCAAGCGTCTTGATTCCCGCCTTGCCCAAGACCACCAGCATGGCCTCGGTCAGGATTGGCAGCTCTGCAACGGCATCTTCAACGCCCAGTTCACGGCGCTCGGCGCGATTTGCTTCTTCGCGCCGATCCAACGCTTCTTGTGCGCGGCTCTGCAGTTCTTCAGCCAGACCTTCGTCAAATCCTTCAATGGCAGCAATTTCGGACGGATCGACATATGCCACTTCTTCGAGTTCGCTAAATCCTTCAGCGACCAGCAACTGGGCAAGCGTTTCATCAACGTCCAGCTCCTGCTGGAACATCTCGGACCGCTCGACAAATTCCTTCTGCCGCTTCTCACTCGATTCCGCTTCGGTCATGATGTCGATGCCGCGGCCCGTCAGTTGCGACGCCAGACGGACATTCTGCCCACGGCGACCAATCGCCAGGCTCAACTGGTCGTCAGGAACGACAACTTCAATCCGGCCTTCTTCCTCATCGATTACAACTCGGCTCACCGTGGCTGGCTGCAACGCGTTAACGATGAACGTAGCAGTGTCTTCCGACCATGGAATGATGTCGATTTTTTCGCCCTGCATTTCCTGCACGACAGCCTGAACACGGCTACCCTTCATACCAACGCATGCGCCGACAGGGTCGATGCTGCTGTCGTAGCTGATCACGCCGATCTTGGCGCGGCTACCTGGATCACGCGCGGCGGCCTTGATTTCTATGACACCGTCATAAATTTCAGGCACTTCCTGCGCGAACAGCTTCTTCATGAAATCGGGATGCGCACGGCTTAAAAGAATTTGCGGTCCGCGATTTTCGCGCTGGACCTTCATGATGAGCGCACGAACGCGGTCACCGCTACGCACGACTTCGCGCGGGATTTGTTGGTCGCGACGGATAACACCTTCGGCTCGGCCAAGGTCAACGACCACATGGCCGAACTCGACCGACTTCACGACGCCAGTGATGATTTCGCCAGTGCGGTCCTTAAATTCTTCAAACTGCCGTTCGCGTTCTGCATCACGAACCTTTTGGAATATGACCTGCTTTGCAGATTGGGCATCAATTCGACCAAGGTCCACGGCGGGCAACGGGTCAACGATAAAGTCGCCAACCACGGCACCTTTTTGCAGCTTGTCTGCCTGCTTCAGGTCGACTTGTTTGAAATAATCTTCAACTTCTTCAACAACTTCGACAACGCGCCAAAGACGCAAGTCGCCAGTCTGGGTGTCCAGCTTCGCACGGATGTCATTTTCGGCACCATAACGCGCACGGGCAGCACGCTGAATAGCTTCTTCGAGCGCTTCGATAACAATCGCCTTGTCGATCATTTTCTCGGTGGCGACCGCATTGGCAATTGCAAGCAATTCAGCCTTGTTCGCGGCAATACTACTGGCCATGTTTTTAGTCTTCCTGTGCTTCGTCGTGAATGGGTTCAGCCTCTACTTCGTCCACTCCATCGCTGTTGATGGGCGCAGTCGTCGCAATAAGACGGTCTGTCAAGAGCAGCTTGGCATGGCCGAGCGCTGAAAAGGAGAAGGTAAGCCGTCCGGCCTTGCGATCATCAACATGGATATCCTCGCCATCGACACCAGCCAAGTCACCGCGGATGTTTTTGCGGCCATCCATTGGCTCGCTCAATTCAATCTTGGCTTCATGCCCTACCCAGTCAGCAAAATCTGCAAGCCTAGTAAGCGGCCTATCTATCCCTGGAGAGCTGACCTCAAGCCGATAAGCCTCAACAATTGGGTCAAGCTCGTCGAATAAGTCGGAAATCCGATGCGAAAGCGCCGCGCAATCGTCTATATTCAACTGTCGCGTTTCAGGGCGTTCAGCCATCACTTGCAAGGTCGGCTCGTCGCTGCCCTGCGCGCCATTGGAAAACCACGCGACACGCACAAGATTGAAGCCAAGCGCTTCCGCCTCAGGTGCAATCAAACTGCTTAGCTTGTCCAGATCAGGCAATTTCGGTCTTTCTTAGGCAGCATGCAATAATTTTCAGCGCCGGCCCCATCGGCGCCAGCCCTTCCAAGTTCTCACAATGTAAGGATGGACACGGTATAACTCCGACGGATTTCATATGCAAGTGTCTTGCACATCGAACAGTTACACCCCAATTGAATCCCGCATCTATCAAAGGAGCTTTGCATCATGTCCAAATTGTCTTTCCTGATTGGCGCGTCATTTTTGGCTGCCGCCTGCCAACCCTCGGTTAGCGACGCCGCCCCTACAAGCAACACCGACAAGCCCTTTGACATCGCAGTGGTGGCAGATTTTGACGAACCCTGGGCTATGACGTTTGTGCCTGGAACGCCTTATGCTCTCGTTACCGAGAAGAAGGGGAAACTAAAACTATGGGCAAATGATGGCTCTGTCGTTGATGTCTCAGGCGTACCTGCCGTGGCATATGGCGGTCAAGGCGGCCTTGGTGATGTCATTCTTCACCCCGACTTTGCCAACAACAAATTTGTCTATTTGAGCTTTGCAGAAGCTGGTGAAGGCGGATTTGGCGCGGCAGTTGCGCGGGGTAAGCTTGATATGGCGGGCGGCAAACCTGTATTGACTGACGTACTGGTTATTTGGCGGCAGGAACCAAAAGTGTCGGGCCAAGGGCATTATGGTCATCGCCTGGCATTTGGCCCAGACGGCATGTTGTACATCAGTAGCGGCGAACGCCAGAAATTTGATCCCGCGCAAGATTTGAACCAAAACCTCGGTAAGATAGTGCGGCTAACAGATGGAGGCATGGTACCTTCGGACAATCCCTTTTACGATCAGGGGCGCGTCAAGTCGCAGGTCTGGTCCTATGGCCACAGAAACCCGCTTGGCATCGCATTTGATGCGCAGGGACGTTTGTGGAATCAGGAAATGGGGCCCGCAGGGGGTGATGAACTAAACCTTGTCAAAAAGGCTGCAAATTACGGCTATCCTATCGTTTCAAATGGTGACCATTATGACGGCAGAAACATTCCCGACCATTCGGCAGGCGACGGTTTTGAAGCGCCGAAGGTATTTTGGAACCCTGCAATTTCGCCCGGCGGCCTTATGGTTTACTCAGGCGACATGTTTAACGATTGGAAGGGTAGCGCGTTTATCGGCGCGCTCGGGGCAAAGGCCTTAGTTCGCGTCAAGTTGGAGGGCGAGACCGCAACCAAAGCCGACCAATGGGACATGGGTGCCCGCATCCGTGAGGTGGAACAAGGTCCGGATGGCGCCATATGGGTGCTTGAAGACGAGCGTGCTGGCTCACAGGGCCGCTTGCTGAAGCTCACCCCAAAGAAGTAGCCTACTCCGCGTCGGCGGCGCTTTATCGCGCCGCCGTTACCGTTCCAGTCAAATCAGCCAAAAACGAACGCACGCGCTTTGCATTCATACCCAAATCACTCGCTCCAACCCGGCTAACCGAACGCATATCGACGATGCTTCCTTGACCGGTGTCAGAAGGACGCACGCGCAATACCACGTCATCCTTAAACTGAAAAAATGCACTGGTTTCGGTCGCTTCCAAGCGCCCTTCCTCGGGCAAGGCAACCGCCACATTCCAGTCACGCGCCTTGGCAAGCCGCTCGGCCTTGGCAACAACCATTGGCACTGGTTCATTGATGCGAACAGAGCGAATGTCGCCATAATTTTTTTGATGCACAACAGCCCAACGTTGTTGCGGTGTAAGACCGCGCATTTCATCGTCGTCAGCGCCTGGAACATTGTCCAAATTATCAGCGCGCAATTGCAATGTTTGGAAAGCCGGCGGGTCGGCTAGGTCGGTTGAAACATCGTGGATCGCAGGGACGGTTAGCGCCTTGACCAGAAAAGTCCCGACCCAACCTACATAGAATAAAGCAACCAGCATTCCGGTCCAACGGCGCCCGCGCGAAGGCGGCGATATGGCTTTGCGTGCACGCCACCCTTGTAAAAGACCGATCAAGATCGCACCGATACCTAGGAAAAACGCCCATGTGAGGCCTTTTAGTCCTGAGGTATATGCCCAGAAGCCCCAGCCAGTTCCGACGGCGGAGACCAACCCCCATACCAAGGCACCTACGCCTGCAATCAACACTAGATAACCGGCATAATCTTTTTTGGCAGATGGCAGTGCCGTCGGTTGCGCAGGTGCCCGTGAAACTGTCGGGTCCAGAGTCTCTTGGGGTACTTCCTGATTATTCACCATTTTATCTCCTGCGGGACGATATTTTGTAAGGTAGGTTGGGTAACCTATGTTCCGCCGAAACGCAATTTGTCGGGCATTATTATGTGACCCACGCCGATATTCGGTTGGACAATGACCTCGGGCAATGACAGGGCGCGCCGATATTGTTCCCATATCAGCTAATAGTCCGGTAACTTTGATCATGATGTGCGCAAGGCAGCTATCCAATATTTCCGAAAGCGCACTGAACGTGCTCCTTGACGATGCATTTGGCACCGACCGGCAAAGGCGAACGGCCTATCTGCTTCGCACAGGCATGACCGAGATTGATCACCTGTCTTTTGCAATATCCGATGGCGATATTCTGGTTGGAAGCATCCAATGTTGGCCAATTCGTGTTGCCAACGCGCAATTGACGCTGGTGGGGCCAGTTGCCGTGGCGAAGCACCGACAAAACCGCGGCCTTGGAACGCAGCTGATGCAGGTGATGTTAGCGGCATCGAAACCAACCGACGCACCAATGGTTATGATTGGTGACCCCGAATATTATGGCCGCTTTGGCTTTTCTGCCGAAGGTACTGCGGGTTGGACTTTGCCCGGCCCATGGGAGCCCCGCCGTTTATTGCTTCGCAATACCACTAAGGCTAAACTACCCGTTTACGGCATGCTTGGCCCCGCAGACTAGGCTTTGACGATTGCCGGCTTTGCCCGTATCGCTGCTGCATGCCTTATGACGCGCCTGATCTAGCCAAACTAAACCTGTCGGACATTGCAGATTTGGTTGCGACGCGAAAGTTACCACCTGTGGAAAGCTGGGAGCCGGCAGCCTTAGGCGATAGCGAAATGCGCATCGCAGCTGATGGTAAATGGTTTCATCAAGAAGGCGAAATAACGCGCCCTGCGATGATCCGCGCTTTTTCCAGCCTGCTGCGCCGTGATGCCGACGGGCAGTATTGGCTTGTGACGCCGCAGCAAAAGCTCTCGATCAGTGTGGAAGATGCCCCCTTCATTGCGGCCGAGATGCAGAGTGACGGCGAAGGCAAGGCCCGGACGCTCGCGTTCCGGTTAAACAGCGATGACTTGGTTTTTGCAGATGCCGCCCATGCAATACAACCGCGTAATGGCCTATTGTATTTGCACGTACGCGGCGGACTATGGGCAAAATTTGCTCGGCCAGTATATTATGAACTTGCCAACTTGGCCCTCGCAGAAAGCCCGAATGCTCCCTGCATTTGGAGCAAGGGTGCGCAATTCGATTTGGCCACGCCTGCATGAATTGGCGAACCCGGCTGCAAACGGCGCTTGATCCCGCCCTCAGCATCGACGTTGAAGACGAGCGGCATCTCAGCACGCAAACTCACCGCGCAGCGGCGGTTTTAATTCCCATAACGAACCGTCCCGACCCAGGCGTTATTTTGACGCAGCGACCAAATTGGTTACGCAGCCATGCGGGTCAAGTGGCTTTTCCCGGTGGAAAAGTTGATGAAGATGACGCAAACACTATCGCTGCCGCGTTGCGTGAAGCGCACGAAGAACTGAATATTCCGCCAGCGGTGGTTGAGATAATCGGTGTTGCTGATACATATTTTTCCGGCAGCGGCTACAGCATTGCACCAGTCGTCGGTGTCATTCCGGCTGACCTGGACTTTCAGCCCAATCCGGAGGAGGTCGAGGACTGGTTCGAAGTGCCACTTGCGTTTCTGATCGATCCAGCCAATTCGATTAAAAAACAGGCGACTTGGAATGGGCAGCAGCGCAGTTATTATGACATCCAGTGGGGCGAACGACGGATATGGGGCGTGACCGCAGGCATAATCTCCAATCTGGTGCGTAGGTTGAGTGAACATGCGACTTCCTGACGCGCAATGGCGACACGCTGAGGGCCTGGAAAAATTGCTGGCGCTCTTGCAAGATGACCATGGCGGCCCGCGCTACGTCGGCGGTGCGGTGCGCGATAGTTTGCTTGGCATGCCAGTATCCGATGTTGATATCGCCACGGCTTTATTGCCCCGAGAAGTCATTGACCGGTTGGAAGCTGGTGGTGTTAAAGCCATACCAACTGGCATTGAACATGGAACCGTCACCGCGGCGGTGGATGGCAAGAATTACGAGATAACGACGCTAAGACGCGATGTCGCAACGGATGGCCGTCGGGCTGTAGTTGCTTTTTCCACCGACTGGCGGGAAGATGCGTCACGGCGCGACTTTACCATCAACGCTTTATATGCTGACCCGAAGTCGGGCGAAATATTCGACTATTTTGGCGGTTTGAATGATTTGGAAGCGGGCAACCTCCACTTCATTGGCGATGCCAAGGAACGGATTGCCGAAGATTTCTTGCGTATCTTGCGCTACTTCCGCTTCCTCGCGCGCTATGGAAGCGGTCAGCTCGACAGGGAAGCAATTGCGGCTTGTGCCAACGGTGCTTATGGGCTGACGGCGCTGTCGCGGGAACGCATTGCGCAGGAACTCAGCAGGCTCCTGTCATTAAAGGACCCTGTCGCGTCGATCGAGTTAATGATCACAAATGGCATTTTCACGCCGTTTTTGCCTGAAATATCCGGCACCGCTATCGCCGATCTGCGGCGCCTAGTCCGCCGTGAACAGCAATTTTATCAATCGGTATCGCTCCCCGCCCGCTTTCTTGCTCTGTTAACACACGATCCGGTGTCGGTAGATAAAGTCGCGGCGCGATTGAAGCTCTCGAACAAATTGCGCGAAAGCCTTGCCCGTCGATTGCAGGCGCCCGAACCCGAACCAGAAAATATCCGCGCAATCGCGTATCAAGCGGATACGGATGTCGCACGCGACGTCATTCTCCTGTTTGGAGCCGACCAGAACGTGCCATCATGTCTTGAACGATTGGAACATTGGGAAATGCCAACTCTGGCGATAAAAGGCGGCATGCTTATTGAAATGGGTTTGCCCGCCGGTCCGCTGGTCGCCAAATCCTTACAAGCTGTCGAGACCGCTTGGATCGAAGAGGACTTTCCGCCAGAGGGCCGCCAGCGTGAGCTCGCCAGTCAAGCTATCAATATTGCTTTGTCGGCCATCAGAAAAGCGTAAGCATCCTCCTCTGTCAGTGGTCGGGCATAATAAAACCCTTGGCCGACCGAACAGCCAAGCCGCCGTAGTATGATGGATATTTCCTCGCTTTCAATGCCCTCGGCAGTTGTCTTCATACCAAGTGCACGTGCTAGAGAAAGAACGGCCCGAACAATTGCCCGTTTGTCTTTATTGATCGTCATCTCGGTAACGAAACTCCTATCAATTTTGAGAACATCGATGGGCAATTGCTGCAGAAATGCGAGGTTCGAATAGCCTGTACCGAAATCATCCATTGCAACATCGGCATGCAGGCCCTTTAGCGCATCAAGCAACTTCTTGGCACCCGCCGGATCATTTATGAAAGCACTTTCGGTTAGTTCGATTGTCATCCGGTTACCCGATATGTCGGCGCCCCTGAGCGCACCCGAAACGGCGTCGACGACATCGTCACGTTGCATTTGTACCGCTGACATATTTACCGAAATCCGGAACTCTTGCTGATCAGCTATTCGCGCATCCCATTTTGCAATTGTTCGAGCAGCCTCTTCCAAAGCCCATCGGCCAAGCGGGACAATAAGTCCGCTTTCTTCCGCGACGGGAATGAAGTCGACTGGTGAAATCGGTCCCAGATCAGGATGATCCCAACGCGCGAGCGCCTCAAAGCCGCTTAGCGAACCGCTGTCGAGGTCCACCAGAGGCTGGTAATGTAGTTCGAGCTCTCCGCGCTTCAATGCGCGGCGCAAGTCGGTTTCAAGGCTGAACCGGCGCCTTTCCATGTCGACCGATCCTGCGGCGTATATTTCAAATGTCTTTGTTGTTTTTGCTCGTTTGAGCGCAATTTGTGCATGCCGCAAGGTGTCGGTCGGTTCATCCTGCCCGATAATGCCGACGGCGCCTGCCAACGCGCATTCAACTTGGATCTCGAGATTTGACAATTTGCAGGGTTCAACAAAGGCGTCATTCAATCGACGTGCAATGCGCGCAATGTCAGCGGTGTCATGGTCCAGTTGCACAAACAGCGCAAATTCGTTGCTGCCAAGCCGGCCCAGAATTTCGTGACTTCGGATGCGCGCATTCAGGCGACGTGCAACCGTAATAATGAGTTCGTCGCCCGCCATGGCGCCTACCGATTCATTGACTCGGCTAAAACGGGCAAGATCGACCAAAATGATTGCATAAGCATCGGTGCTTCCCGACGACAACATCGCCAGTACTGCATCCTCAACCTGTTCTTCGAAACCCGTCCGGTTGCAAAAACCGGTCAGGCTGTCACTTAACATTTCACGGCGTAAGTTCGATTGGCTGATCGCTTCGGCTGTGCGATCGAACATCGACAGCAAAAACACATCGCTTTCCGCTCCAAATCGGGCGATGCTGATTTCCAATTCGCGCGGCTGAATCATATCGTTCGAACGCCAGCATTCGAAATGCGTGTCCCGCTTTTCATCAGCCATTTTTAAAATCTTGTCGGCAATATTTGCCATGCTGAGACCCGACGCTCTGCCATATCCCAGAACAAGTTCGTCAAATTTTGTATTGGCGATCACCCGTTCGACAATATTTTGATGTGCTTTGAACAATGCGCCGGCAATCGGAAGCGCAGAAATCCATGCAAAATCAGTAAGAACATCGCGATTCGATGCTTTCTGCACGGGTTTAAGACCGCCCTGAATATTCACGGATGAAGCATTTTGAAGGCGACGGACATTTTTCATTATCCGCCTTCATGGGGGACGATTGTAAAAAATCGTCACTCTGTGCATGGTTAATTTTCAGCTAATCTTAATCGAACTGGTTGTTTCTCGGAAAGCCCTGTGGCGGTAGGCGACCGGCAGCACCGCGCGCTACGCGCCACAACGACATGTCATTCTCCGTCCGTGTTCTTCCACTGTCGCCGCCCATCGCCCAGCTTAGCCCTTCACTCATGCGGAAGCATACGGCATCAGCAAGTCCGCCATCCTTATAACGTTGTAACGTGACCCCCTGCCCTTTGGACATTTCCGGAATTTCGGTCATGGGGAAAACTACAAGCTTGCGGTTGTCACCGACAACGGCAACATATTGGTCACGCAAGATCATTTCATCGGCGGTTTCAAGAGGTGCAAGACGCACCACTTTCAGCCGCGTCCCCGGCTTAAGTGTGACGACTCCCCGTCCTTTGCGTGTCTCCGCAACTACATCGCTCATCTGCGCGATGAAGCCCTTGCCTGTAGTGGCCGCAAGAAGCATCCGTCCGTTTGGAACGACGGGGAACACTGCGACAATATCGTTCCCCGTTTCAATGTCGATCATTGTGCCAAGGGGTTCACCAAAACCGCGCGCGCCTGGCAGCTTGTCCGCCCCCAACGTGTAGAAACGGCCGTTGGCAGTTGCGATCAGAATTTTATCTGTCGTTTGTGCATGGAATGCAAAGGCAGGTCCGTCGCCTTCTTTGAATTTAAAGTCAGCGCGCGCCGACAAGTCGGCATGCCCCTTCATTGCTTTAATCCAGCCGCGCTTGGACATGATCACGGTTACAGGCTCGCGTTCGACAAAGGCCTCGAGCGATATCTCGCGCGCCTGCCCTGCTTCCTCCAATGTTGTCCGCCGACGACCGAGTTCGGTGTCCTCAGCGTAGTTTTTGCGTAAAGACGATAAATCCTTTTTCAGACGCGTTCTCTGGCGTGTGGGACTTTCAATTAACTTCACAAGCTCTTCGCGCTCGGCCTGTAGCCCTTCGAGTTCGCGCCGAAGTTCCATCTCCTCAAGCCGGCGAAGCGATCGCAAACGCATGTTCAGAATGGCTTCAGCCTGCCGGTCATTTAACTGAAACTCCAATATCATGACTGGCTTCGGTTCGTCTTCAGTACGGATGATTTCGATGATGCGGTCGAGGTTTAGGAAGGCAATGATATAACCCTGCAGCAGCTCAAGCCTTGAATCGATCTTTTCAAGTCGATGTTGCGATTTGCGGATTAAAACATCAATCTGGTGCTTCAGCCAGCACAACAGCACTTCGCCAATACCCATCACCTTTGGCGTACGGTCTGCATCAAGCACGTTCATGTTCAACGAAAAACGTGTTTCCAGATCTGTGAGGCGGAACAACGCATTTTTCAGGTCGTCGGGGTCAACATTTCGGCTTTTAGGCACCAGAACAATGCGGATATGCTCGTCACTTTCGTCACGGATATCGTCAAGAATAGGAAGTTTCTTATCGGCGATCAGTTGCGCAATCTGCTCAATCAGCTTGCCCTTTTGGACCTGATACGGAATTTCTGACACCACCAGTTGCCAAGTCCCGCCAGCCAGTTTTTCAACCCCCGTTGGCTCCCAGCCTTCACCCTGCCACCCGTTGGAAAAACGTGCACGCACACGCATGGCGCCGCGCCCAGACGCATAGGCCGCGCTGATAACGGCGCGGCTATCCACCAATATGCCGCCAGTGGCGAAATCGGGGCCCTGAACAATTTCCATCAGTTGTTCATGGCTGGATTGAGGATTGTCGATCAACAGAATCGCAGCATCGATGATTTCAGCCGCATTATGCGAAGGGATGCTTGTCGCCATACCCACGGCAATTCCGCTTGCACCATTTGCCAGCAGGTTGGGGAAAAGACCAGGCATCACCTCGGGCTCTTCATCCTCACCATTGTAAGTTGGCCGAAAATCGGTCGCGTTTTCGTCGAGCCCGTTCATGAGCTCGATAGCCGTTCGCGTCAGCCGCGCTTCGGTATACCGATAGGCCGCAGCATTATCGCCATCGATATTGCCAAAATTGCCTTGTCCGTCGACCAACGGGTAACGCAGCGAAAATGTCTGCGCCAGACGAACCATAGCGTCATAAACAGACTGATCACCATGCGGGTGATATTTACCAATGACATCGCCCACGACACGGGCGCATTTTTTGTAACCACTCGCTGGATCCAGCTTCAAAAGCCGCATTGCCCACAATAGACGGCGGTGCACTGGCTTGAGCCCGTCGCGCAAATCGGGCAGCGACCGTGCGGTGATCGTTGACATCGCATAGATCAGGTAACGCTCCGACAGCGCCGCATCAAAGGGCGAATCGACGATCGCGTCAAAAGGATCTTCTGCTGGAGTATCTACAATGTCAGCCATTGATGACCCGATAGCGGTGCATCAACCCGTCGCAAAGCATGGATTTCACCAATCCACAGCTTAATGCATTTTTGACGGTGACAGGGCTGCCTGCTAACGGAACCACGACTCCCGCTCCAAGCAGAAAGCTATCACCATGATCCCACGTTATTCCCGCCCCGACATGGTCAAAATTTGGGAGCCGGAAAACCGTTTCCGCATTTGGTTCGAAATCGAGGCACATGCGACGGACGCGCTTGCCGAACGTGGTGTGGTCCCTGCGTCTGCAGCTCAGGCATTGTGGACTTGGTGGAACACGAACCCAAAAATCGATGTAGCGGCGATTGATGCCATTGAAGCGGTTACCAAGCATGATGTGATCGCGTTCCTTACATGGGTTGCCGAGCAGGTTGGTGATGAAGCCCGCTTCATGCATCAGGGCATGACATCGTCCGACGTCCTTGACACCTGCCTTGCCGTGCAGTTGACTCAAGCAACAGACTTGCTGCTTGCGGACATGGACGCACTGCTAGCGGCCATTAAAACCCGCGCAACGGAGCACAAGTTTACGCCGACCATTGGCCGCAGCCATGGTATCCATGCCGAACCTGTAACATTTGGGATGAAGCTTGCCCAAGCTTATGCAGAATTTGCCCGCGGGCGTGCACGCTTGGTCGCGGCACGCGCTGAGATTTCGACCTGCGCCATATCTGGCGCGGTCGGAACATTTGCCAATATTGATCCAGCAGTCGAGGCACATGTCGCGAGCAAGCTTGGCCTGGTCGTGGAGCCTGTATCAACGCAGGTCATCCCGCGCGACCGCCATGCCATGTATTTTGCAACGCTAGGCGTCATCGCCTCGTCAATTGAACGTCTGGCAACTGAAGTGCGTCATTTGCAGCGAACCGAAGTGCTTGAAGCCGAGGAGTATTTTTCACCTGGCCAGAAAGGCAGTTCGGCCATGCCGCACAAGCGCAACCCCGTACTGACCGAAAATCTCACTGGCCTTGCGCGTATGGTGCGTGGATATGTCACGCCAGCACTTGAAAATGTCGCCTTGTGGCATGAACGTGACATCAGCCATTCGAGTGTCGAACGCTATATTGGCCCGGATGCCACCATCACACTCGATTTCGCGCTTGGCCGTCTAACCGGCGTGATTGAAAAGCTCCTGATTTACCCCGAACGGATGCAGAAGAATCTCGATCGCATGGGCGGCCTGGTCCATTCGCAACGCGTGTTGCTAGCCTTAACGCAAGCAGGAATCAGCCGGGAAGACAGCTATCGTATTGTACAGCGTAATGCCATGAAGGTTTGGGAATCGGACGGCGCAGAATCGCTGATGGAACTCCTAAAAGCCGACCCCGATGTCGCGGCAAAAATGAGCGCTTCGGAAATTGAGGAGCGCTTTAACCTTGATTATCACTTTAAACATATCGACACGATTTTCGAACGGGTGTTCGGTTAATTCAGGGCATCTGGCCGAGAGTTAGGTCGAATAATCACTATCCTCTACCCAAAGGCGTAAAGTTGCCATAGGATAAACGCCAGAAGGAGAGAGCGCACGATGCGATTTCTGAAAACGCTGATTTGGGTGACAGTTCTCGTTGGTCTAATCGTGTTTGCGACCAACAATTGGGAGCCTGTGTCCATCAGCCTTTGGGGCGGGCTTCGCCTTGATACCAAATTGCCTGCATTGGTAATTCTGGCCTTTATGCTTGGCTTTTTACCATTGTACATATTGCACCGCGCGCAGGTGTGGCGGATGAAGCGGCGCATAATGACCCTTGAGGGTAATCAGCGGACCGTGTCTCCGTCTCCAACCCCTCCGCGCCCGACATATACTGCGGTTGACCAGATATGACGAATCCGATCTTTGTCGCCATTGACACGCCCTATCTCGAAGACGCACTTGAACTCACGCGCCGTATCAGGGATCAGGTGGGTGGCGTTAAACTCGGCCTCGAATTTTTCTGCGCCAATGGACATCATGGTGTGCACGAAGTGCAGAAACTGGGCCTGCCTATTTTCCTCGACCTGAAATTGCATGACATTCCCAATACAGTGGCAAAGGCCATGCAGGCGATAAATGCGCTTGAACCAGCCATTGTCACAATTCATGCCGCCGGTGGCCGCGCGATGATGGAGGATGCCAAGGCAGCGGCAGGTGCGCATACAAAGGTGGTGGCAGTGACCGTGCTCACGAGCCTTGATGACCATGATCTCAACCGTGTTGGCGTTTCTGATTCGCCAGAATTCCAGGTCTCGCGACTTGCGGCACTCGCGCAAGAAGCTGGGTTGGACGGCATCGTGTGTTCAGGCCATGAGGTGAAAGCCGTCAAAAAAATTTGGAAAGACGGTTTCTTTGTAGTTCCTGGCCTTCGTCCTGCAGGCGGAACTGCTGCCGACCAAAAGCGTACAGTGACGCCGCGCCAAGCGCGTGACGATGGCGCAAGCATTCTCGTGATTGGTCGACCAATTACGAAAGCGGAAAGTCCCGATAATGCTGCACGGGCGATTATGGGCACGCTGTAGTGCCGGACCACGCCACGCCCAACCTGCCCTCGCGGGATTTTGACAAGACTGCCGCATTTTATGTGCAGTTGGGTTTCGAAACACGGTGGCATCAAAAAGGTTGGCTTATTCTAGAACGGGGCGACCTCATCCTGGAATTTTTCAGTTACCCCGACCTAAACCCGGCAGAAAGTTCCTTCAGTTGCTGCCTGCGTCTTGATTACATGCCGGCATTTTACGCAGCTTGCACTGCCGCCAACATACCAGAGCAGATTAACGGCTGGCCCCGCGTCCATGCGCCACGCAAAGAGCCGAGCGGCATGTTGATTGCATACCTCGTCGATTTGGACGGTACCTTGCTTCGGCTGGTTCAAAACTAATGTTATCCTTCAGGCTGTACTCGTTTCACCTGTGGTGACTGAAGTTTCACGGTCTTAATTTTCGTCCTTTAAAAAGTAGGATGCTGATACAAGTTCAGCATGACGAGAGGTCGAACGTTCGCTAGTGGCGGCAACATGCAAACCAAAATCAAAATCTGTGGATTAAGGTCCGAAGCTGGCATTGATGCGGCAGCGAAGTCTGGTGCGTCGCATATCGGTCTAGTCCATTTTGAAAAAAGCCCCCGCCATGTCGCACTGGACCAGGCGGCGGCATTGAGGATGCGCGCGCCATCAGGCTTAAAGGTTGTTTTGTTACTCGTAAATGCTGAGCCTGGTCTTACCGCCAAAGCCATTGAAGTGGTGAAACCCGATATCGTGCAATTTCATGGGTCGGAAACCGCGCAGTGGTTGCGACTGTTAAAGAGCGTTGTAGATATAGAGATTTGGAAAGCCTTTGGCGTGCGGGACGTAGCTTGCCTGAAAAACGCAGACGAATATATCGATGCAGCGGACCTTATCCTGTTTGATGCGCCAGCTCAGGCTTTGCCCGGCGGAACGGGCACCCGATTTGACTGGTCGGTACTCACCGAACATCGGCATAAGCTTCCTTGGGGACTTGCAGGCGGCCTTGACCCCGATAATGTTATGGACGCCTTGCATCAGACACGCGCGCAGTTGGTGGATACATCATCGGGGGTAGAGTCCGCGCCGGGCATCAAGGATGTGGACAAGATTGCCGCCTTCTGCCAAGCGGTGCGCGATTATGACAACAGCTGAACTCACCCCGAACTCATTCCGCAACCAGCCCGACGACCGCGGCCATTTTGGCCAGTTCGGTGGGCGATATGTCGCCGAAACGCTCATGCCGCTCGTGCTTGACCTCGAACGCGAATATCGCGCAGCAAAGCAGGACCCGGCGTTTGCGGCGCAATTCGATGATCTGCTCGAGCACTATGTCGGCCGCCCGTCGCCGCTTTATTATGCCGAGCGCCTAACCGAGGAAGTCCGCAAGAATGCGCGATCGGGTAAAGGCGCACAAATCTGGTTCAAGCGCGATGAGCTTAATCATACGGGTGCGCACAAGATCAACAATTGCATCGGACAAATTTTGCTCGCCATACGCATGGGCAAGACCAGGATCATCGCAGAAACCGGCGCTGGTCAACATGGCGTTGCGACGGCGACCGTGTGTGCGCGTTTTGGATTGCCTTGCTTCGTCTATATGGGCGCCAAGGACATTGAGCGGCAACAGCCCAACGTGTTCCGCATGCGCTTGTTAGGCGCAGAGGTCATTCCCGTGACCAGTGGCGCAGGCACGCTGAAAGACGCAATGAATGAAGGGCTGCGCGACTGGGTCGCCAACGTCCACGACACATTCTACATCATTGGCACGGCTGCCGGTCCGCACCCTTATCCAGAGCTGGTGCGCGATTTCCAAAGTGTGATTGGCAAGGAAGCCCGGGCGCAGATGCTGAGCCGGATCAACCGCCTGCCTGACCTGTTGGTCGCAGCAATTGGTGGCGGATCGAACGCAATTGGCCTGTTCCATCCTTTTCTGGATGACAAAGAAGTCGAAATGCTCGGTATTGAGGCCGCAGGCCACGGTCTTAAAAAGGAACATGCTGCAAGCCTCGCAGGCGGTCGTCCGGGAATATTGCACGGCAACAAAACCTATCTGCTGCAGGACGCCGATGGCCAGATTGCAGAAGCCCATTCAATTTCGGCTGGCCTAGATTATCCGGGCATTGGTCCAGAGCATAGCTGGCTGAAAGAAATTGGTCGTGTGCGTTATGATAGCGTCACCGACATGGAAGCATTGGATGCATTCCAGCTGCTGTGCCGGACCGAGGGCATCATTCCCGCCCTTGAACCTGCCCATGCCATTGCCGCTGTCGAGCGCGAAGCCAAAAAAATGGACCGTGACCAGATCATCCTCGCCAACCTGTGTGGCCGTGGCGACAAGGATATCTTTACCGTGGCAGAGGCGCTTGGGACGCAGATATGATGACTCGGGCATTCGTCATCCTGAACTTGTTTCAGGATATCAAGCGATGTTATTGTGTTAGTCTGAAGCAAGTTCAGGTTGACGAGGAGGTAGTTTGTTGACCCGCCTCTCGTCCGCTTTCTCCAAAACCCATCCTGCGCTTGTGACATTCATCACCGCTGGTGACGGTGACACCGCCGCCAATCTCGACGCACTTGTCGAAGGCGGGGCCGATGTCATTGAACTTGGCATGCCATTCACTGATCCCATGGCCGATGGTCCGGCCATTCAGGAAGCAAATATCCGCAGTTTGAAAGCTGGCACAACCACTGCAGATATCTTCGCCATCGCTTCGGCGTTTCGCAAACGCCATCCCGATACGCCATTGGTGCTTATGGGTTACGCCAACCCGATGACGATCCGAGGTGGTGAATGGTTTGCCTCGGAATGCAATAAAGCCGGCGTTGATGGTGTTATTTGTGTCGACATTCCGCCCGAGGAAGACCCGGAGCTTGGGCCTGCATTGCGCAATGCGGGCATAGACCTCATCCGCCTCGCGACACCAACAACCGACGCCGGGCGGCTGCCTACGGTCCTCAATGGCGCGTCGGGTTTTCTTTATTATGTGTCGGTCGCCGGAATCACTGGCCTTCAAGTGGCTGCGCAAACAAGCATCGACGAAGCGGTTGCACGGCTCAAGGCCCATACTGACTTGCCCGTCGCCGTTGGCTTTGGGGTAAGGACACCGGAACAGGCCGCCAATATCGCGCGTATCGCCGACGGGGTTGTCGTTGGTTCAGCGCTGGTCGAGCTGGTTGCCGAGCATAAAGCGAACGCCGCTGGCCCTGTGCGTGATTATGTGGCATCATTGAAGCAAGCAATCGTTGCAGCCAGAAAGGCCTGAAAATGAACTGGGTCACCCGCGTCCGTAACGCCATCCCCTTCATCGCCAAGCGTGAAACCGCCGAGACACTCTGGCACAAATGCAAGGGTTGTCAGGCGATGATCTTCCTCAAGGAATTTGAGGAAAATCAGTCGGTCTGCCCGAAATGCGATCATCATGGCCGGATTGGCCCGGCAGCGCGCTTTGATGCTTTGTTCGACGGCGAAAGCTATGACATCCTGAAGCCACCTGTTGTTGGCGAAGACCCGTTAAAGTTCAAAGACACGAAAAAATATGTCGACCGGATCAAGGCTGCACGACTTGCTACGGGCGAAAGCGATGCGATGAAAAGCGCACGCGGCGAAATCAACGGCCAGACTGTCGTCGTCAGCGTGCAAGACTTTGCTTTCATGGGCGGGTCAATGGGCATGGCAGTGGGCGAGGCTTTCATTGACGCAGTCAAGGCCGCGATCCGTGCGAAATGTCCTTACATCATCTTCACCGCTGCTGGCGGGGCACGCATGCAGGAGGGCATTTTGAGCCTGATGCAAATGCCGCGCTCAACGGTGGCCATCCAGATGCTCCATGATGCCGGACTGCCGTATATAGTCGTGCTGACCGACCCCACCACGGGCGGCGTCACGGCGTCGTACGCGATGCTTGGGGACGTCCAGATTGCCGAGCCAGGCGCACTGATCGGGTTTGCCGGACAACGTGTTATTGAACAAACAATACGTGAAAAGCTGCCCGAGGGCTTCCAGCGCGCGGAATATCTGCTTGAGCACGGCATGATTGATATGGTCACCCACCGGCATGATCTGCGCGGCGTCCTGTCGCAACTGATCGGCTATCTTGCACCAGAGAAAAAAGCGGCCTGAAGTAGCGCGGAAACCTTTGCCATTCATCATCATCCTGAACGCGGTTCAGGGTTCATCGCGCAAATAGCTTCACCAATTTTGGTGCTTAAATAGACCCTGAAACAAGTTCAGGGTGACGCCGTGTTTTTCTGAAGCTATTTGGCAACAATGCCCGACCATGCAATCTCGACTGATCCCGGCGTTCAGGCACAGCTTGACCGCCTGACCATGTTGTCACCTGGCAAAGACGTGCTGGGTCTGGAACGCATCACCGCATTGCTGGACCGTCTTGGTAACCCACATCATCGTCTCCCGCCGGTCTTTCATGTTTCAGGTACGAACGGCAAGGGCTCAACCTGCGCATTTTTGCGCGGTGCGCTGGAGGCCGCTGGGTTTACCGCTCATGTCTATTCCAGCCCGCACCTGGTGCGCTTTAATGAGCGCATTCGGGTGACCGGCCGGCTGATCGACGACTCGACGCTGTCTTCGCTTCTGTCTGAAGTCCTAGACCATGCTGATGGCTTGCAAGCGAGCTTTTTTGAAGTCACAACCGCCGTCGCCTTTTGCGCATTTGCGCGGACGCCGGCTGACGCGTGCATTGTCGAAGTAGGCCTTGGCGGCAGGTTGGATGCGACCAATGTCTTGGCCCATCCGGTAGCTTGCGGAATATCGGCGCTCGGGCTAGACCATGAGGCGTTTCTTCTGGCGGCGGAAGATGGGGTGCCAGACATGCCGCCGCTGGACCGTATCGCTTTTGA
This sequence comes from Sphingomonadales bacterium, assembly GCA_038217195.1. GTDB lineage: Bacteria > Pseudomonadota > Alphaproteobacteria > Sphingomonadales > Sphingomonadaceae > Sphingorhabdus_B. The sequence continues at coordinate 25,193 of JBBQPQ010000005.1, forward strand.
AAAGGCTGGCATCGCCAAGCCGGAAGCTCCTTTGATCACACAAAAATATAAGCCCTCAATGGCCAATATGATCGCCAAGCAAGCGTCCGCGCACGAAGCAACGCTATACGCGCGCGGCGAACGCTGGGACGCTACAATCTATGCTGGGCGATTGTATTATCGCGATGAGGCGGGAAAGTTTGATTTGCCGCTGCCCCGAATGACAGGTGCACATCAGGCCGACAATGCCGCCCTTGCCATTGCCATGTTACGACACCAAACCGCTTTACACGTCCCGAAATCAGCAATTTCCGCGGCAATGGAGTGGACTTGCTGGCCTGCACGCATGCAGAAACTCGCAACAGGACCATTAGCCGCCAGACTTCCCGATGGTTCAAACATATGGCTGGACGGAGGCCATAATCCTGACGCTGGCGCCGCAATCGCCAGAACGCTTCATGACCGCACGTCCGTGCATGTCATTGCCGGCATGTTGAAAAACAAGGATGCGTTGGGGTTTCTTAAACCGTTCGCGGACAAGATATCATCGATTATCGCGGTACCTGTCATGGGCCATGAGCATCATGATCCTGCGGAACTGTGCTTTTTGGCACAGTCACAGTTGAATATCACCGACGCCCTGCCAGCACTCGATGTTACTGCAGCATTGGCAGAACTTGCGTCGCGCAAACAGCCCGTCAATGTCCTCATCTGCGGTTCGCTTTATCTAGCTGGCGAAGTGCTTCGCCTGAACGATCAGGTGCCGGACTGATATCAGGGTTACGTCAAACTTTTGGGTTGGCCTTTCCACGCAAGAAGCCCACCGGCAAACAACACGGCTGCGAACGTCAAGGTGAAGTTGGTTGCGAACTCAAGCGGCTGTGAAAGCAACAGTCCGATCAGTCCTACGACAACAAGTAGAAAACCAAAAATACGCAGCGGTCCAACAGGTTCTTTCAACGCCTTTTCATCAACTGTTTCAACCTGATGAATACTTTGTACGACGTAACCCTTGCTCCATAAAAGCCAAAGCAGTACCATACCGGGAATGGCGGCTACCACCGTAAAACCCCAAAAACCGACCCAGCCTACTTTTTCTGCAATAATGCCAGCAGGTCCCGCCATGAACGTGCGACCAACTCCAGCAAATGACGACAAAAGCGCAAATTGCGTTGCGGTGTAGGCGATACTCGACAGACCGGACAGATAGGTCGCAAAGACCGTCAGCCCGACACCGCTGGTCAGGTTTTCCGTACAAATAGCAGCGACCATCATCCAATAGCTGTTTCCGGTTGCCGCCAATATCATGAACATGACGTTGGAAAACATCATGAGCAGACCGGAGATGAGCAATGCGCGGCCCATGCCAAGCCAAAGGATGAATGGCGCGCCCAGAGCCGATCCCACAATCAATGCACCAAATCCCCATAATTTATTGGCGGAAATATAATCTAGATCCGAAAAGCCTAGGTCGACGATCATCGGGCTGAGCATCGCCTGCCCCATGGCGTCACCAACCTTGTAAACGAGCACGAACCCAAGGATCAGAAATGCGCCATGGCGAGTCAGAAATTCACGAAATGGATTAACCACAGCTTCGGTAAGCCACTGCTTTGGCTTCATACCTTCGACATTTGCAAAGCGATCGACAAATTTGCCCGGTCCTGCCCATAAAGCCCCAATTATGGCCGGGATGATGCAAAAAGCGGTCAGGCCATAAGCTGTCGACCAGCCAAGACCTAGACCTTCCTGAGAAGCAAAGTAGATTGTTCCGGCACCAGCGATCAAATTGCCTGTTCTGTATCCGAACTGGTTGGTAGCGGTACCGTGGGCAAATTCCTCGTCATCCAATATTTCAATCCGATAGGCGTCAATCACGATATCCTGCGTTGCTGACAAGAAAGCTGTAATCAGCGCCCAGACAGCAAATAAACCCATATCCCCAGGCTGAGGATTGCTCGCTCCTAACTGCCAAATCGATCCAAACAGCAATGCTTGGACAAAAAACAGCCAGCTGCGGCGCTGCCCGAACATTCGAGTCAAAAAAGGCAAATGCAACTTGTCCACCAGAGGCGCCCAGAGGAACTTTATTGTGTATGGGATGCCGAGTGCCACGGCAAAACCGATTGTTGCTGTGTCGATCCCGACTTTGGCCAGCCAGAACGTCATAGTCGCGACCAGCAACGTCAAGGGGAAGCCACTGGAAATGCCGAGCAAGAACGTAATCACCGGATTTTTGCGCAGATAGGGCCGGAATGCTGGTACCGTAAGTGCAATCAGTGGCAGTGCGAGCAGTATCCCGGCAAAAATGATAAAACGCATTAAATCGACTGACATGCGGACCCCTCCGAGATTATTGCGATGATGACTAACGGCATTTTCCTGAATGGCCAGTGACTTTTGAACTGGAATGCGTCAAAGGCGCGCTATGGTTAAACCTCCGTTCAAAGCACCTGCCCGTCCAACCAAGCCACCGCGTCTGCGTTGGGACAGCAAACCGTCACGCCAGCTGAACCCCAATGCCGCGCCCAGCAAAGGCGCGCTTGAGCGCAAGGACGGTGAAGAGCGCATCGCAAAGCTGCTGGCGCGCGCTGGCGTTGCGTCTCGCCGCGAGATTGAGCGCATGATTGCCGATGGCCGGGTGACACTGAACAATGAAAAAGTCGAAACACCCGCAACGTTGCTGAAATCGCTGCATGGCGTGGCAGTGGATGGCAAGGCGGTGGGCCAGCCTGCGCCAACACAGCTTTACATGTTCCACAAACCGGAAGGCTGCCTCACCGCCGAACGCGACTTCAGTGGACGCAAAACAATATATGACGTTCTGCCAAACGATCTGCCGCGCCTGATGCCCATTGGGCGACTGGATTTAAATACCGAAGGATTGCTTCTGCTGACGAACGACGGCGAATTCAAACGCCAGATGGAGTTGCCTTCCACCGGGGTCGAACGCACTTATCGGGCGCGATGCTTCGGCGATGTTAGTCAGGAACAGTTGGAAGAGCTTATTCACGGTATTGAGATCGACGGCGTGACCTATGGCAAGATAGACGCGAACCTTGAACGGCGGACAGGCCGAAATGGTTGGGTTGAAATGACGCTGACCGAAGGGAAAAACCGCGAGGTCCGCCGCGTACTTGAACATCTGGGGCTTGAAGTCAGCCGCCTTATCCGTACGCGCTATGGTCACTTTGTATTAGGCGAACTTGCGCCTGGTGAGGTCGGCGAAGTCCGCCGCGTTGATCTGATCGAATTTCGAAAGACTCTAAAATAATGCGGATTATATCCGGGCAATGGCGCTCGCGGCCGGTGATTGCGCCGAAAGGCGATACAACCCGCCCGACCGCTGACCGTACGAGAGAAACGTTGTTCTCGATGCTGACAAGCAGGCTCGGCTCTTTCGAGGACTTACGGGTGCTTGACCTGTTCGCAGGGTCAGGCGCTCTCGGTCTCGAGGCGCTGTCGCGGGGAGCGGCGCATTGTACATTTGTTGAGCAGGACCATCTGGCTCTAGACGCCCTTGAGAAAAACATCGTTAAACTAGGGGCAAAAGACCGATGCGACGTCCGGAAATCGTCGGTGCTGTCGCTTGGGACAGCGATTAAGCCCGCAGACGTCGTTTTAATGGATCCGCCCTATTTGAGCGGTGCTGGAGCTGTTGCGCTGGACAAACTTGTTCGCTTTGGCTGGTTCGCGCCATCTGCATGGATCAGCGTCGAAACCAGCGTCAAAGAGGACGTCGACGTAAAGGGATTTACCGTCGACACGGTGCGCGACGTTGGTAAGGCGCGTCTTACTCTGCTGCGCCTGGCCTAATCCTTAGCGGCGTGGCCTCTTTGTTGCTTTGGGACCTTCGCCCGGGTTTCTGCAGTTATCCTTAATGGTGCGCGTGCACGGTGGATACGTCTTATTAGAAGGTTGCGGTGTCATCATTGCATTGGTGGTACCTCCGCTAATGGCTTGCTGATCATTTGACGACGGCGGGGTAGCCATTGGCCCGACTGGCGCATCTGTATTGCCCATATTGGTTCCATTATCAGATGCGGCCGGCACGTCGCGAGATTCACCTCCGGCCGACGGCATTTCAGGTGGCAAAGGCTCGGTGATTGGTGGCGCAGGCTGTGAAGGGTCGTCAACCGGTGGGACAGAGGGACGTTCTGGTCCTACGGGCTGGTCGGGTTGTGCTTGCGATGTCGTGGTTGCTTCGGTCTGAAAACAAAAGGCGGGATCAGTCCCGATAATAGCTATCAATGCTGCGGCACCAAGTAATAAGGTCTTACGCATGTTGTCTCTCCTATGATGGACATTGGGAAAATCGCAGCGGTAGCGAATAGTTCCGCGATCTCGCCGAACAGCGCTTGCGGTTCGTCGCTGCGTTCCCTAACTGTTCGCCATATGTCAGATATTCAGGTCCAGACCGACCCACCCCAAATTGAGCCGCCATGGTTGCATGGATTGAACGCTCCGCAGCGCGAAGCCGTGCTTACCACTGAAGGACCCGTATTGCTGCTTGCTGGTGCTGGAACTGGCAAAACGGCGGCGCTGACGGCGCGGATGGCGCAAATTTTGTACACGCGTCTGGCGTGGCCATCAGAAATTCTCGCGGTTACTTTCACCAACAAGGCGGCACGCGAAATGCGCGAACGGATTGGCGCCATGGTGGGATCTGCCGTTGAGGGAATGCCTTGGCTTGGGACCTTTCACAGCATCGGAGCAAAATTGCTGCGTCGCCATGCAGAAGTCATTGGGTTACAAAGCAACTTCACAATCATTGATACAGATGACCAGATCCGCTTGTTAAAACAACTCATTCAGTCCGAAGATTTGGACGAAAAACGGTTTCCTGCGCGTGGACTTGCGGGTTTACTCGACAAATGGAAAAATGCGGGCAAGTCACCCGCCGATCTGGATGCGGCGGATAATGAAGCTTTTGCCAATGGCAAGGGGCAGCGCATGTATGCGTTATATCAGGCGCGGTTGCTAGCGCTGAACGCTTGCGATTTCGGTGACTTGCTATTGCACGGTCTGAACCTGCTTAAAAACAACCGCGACATCCTCGAAAAATATCAGGCCCAGTTTAAATATATTCTGGTCGACGAATATCAGGACACGAATGCCGTTCAATATTTGTGGCTTCGTTTGCTAGCCCAAAAGCGTAAGAATATCTGCTGCGTTGGCGATGATGATCAAAGCATCTATTCATGGCGCGGGGCGGAAGTTGCGAATATTCTGCGGTTTGAAAAGGATTTTCCTGGCGCAAAAACTATCAAACTTGAGCAGAATTACCGCAGCACGCCGCATATCCTTGCCGCTGCATCGGGCCTTATTGACGCCAATAGCGCGCGGCTTGGCAAAACATTGTGGACCGAATTGGACGAAGGCGAGAAAGTCCGGATTATCGGTGTATGGGACGGGCCAGAAGAAGCGCGGCGCGTAGGCGAAGAAATCGAGGCGTTGCAGTATAAGGGCGAAAGCCTGAACAGTGTCGCCATACTGGTACGCGCACAGCACCAGACCCGCGAGTTTGAAGATCGCTTCATACAAATCGGCGTTAACTATCGGATAGTAGGTGGTTTTCGTTTTTACGAGCGTGCAGAAATCCGCGACGCAATTGCCTATCTTCGCATCGTCAATCAGCCAGCTGACGATCTTGCTTTCGAACGCATTGTCAACGTGCCAAAGCGCGGTATTGGCGACAAGGCAGTTGAGAAAATCCACATCGTGGCACGCGCCGAGCGTGCACCGCTGTCAGTCGCTGCAGCGCGCCTAGTCGGAACTGATGACCTTACGGGAAAAGCGCGAAAATCGCTTGCGGATCTAGTGGTGGACATTGCCCGTTGGCGCGATGAGGCCGCGACAATGTCGCCTGCCAATCTGACACGACTGATACTGGACGAGAGCGGCTATACAGCCGTATTACAGGCCGAACGCAGTACAGAGGCATCAAGCCGCCTCGAAAACCTAAGCGAACTTGCCCGCGCGATGGAAGAATATGAAACACTGGGCGAGTTTCTGGAACATGTCAGTCTGGTCATGGACAATGACCGTGGTGATACCGGCGCAAGCGTGACCATAATGACGATTCATGCCGCCAAAGGCCTCGAATATGACAATATCTTTCTTGTCGGCTGGGAGGAAGGCATTTTCCCTTCGCAACGTGCGCTCGATGAAGGCGGTCTTGCATCATTGGAGGAAGAACGCCGTTTGGCCTATGTGGCGATCACCCGCGCCAAGCGCAAATGCACGATCATTCATGCGGCAAACCGCAGAATTTATGGACAGTGGACGAGCAGTATTCCAAGCCGGTTCATTGAAGAATTGCCACTCGACCATATCGAGGCAGAGCAGACCATGACCGGTGGGGCGTCTTTGTGGCGTGCAAACTGGAGCGAACAAATCGATCCCTTCGCCCATTTGGCTGCCGCAAACGCGTCACGCGCTGGGGCACGCGGACCCGGCTGGCAAAGGGCGGCGACATCGGGCGGTTTTAACGCGCGCCCCCAAAGGATTGCGGAAAACACCCGCAGCGCGGTAAGCTTTGGTAATGCTGGGCGAAGCGACCTGAGTATCGGCCTGCGCGTATTCCACGAGAAATTCGGCTATGGCGCGATTGCCTTGATTGAAGGCAACAAGCTCGAGATCGATTTTGAACAAGCCGGGCGCAAGAGGGTCATGGACAGCTTTGTAAGCATCGGATGAGGCGTTCCTGAACGCAAACACACCAAATATTATTTCACGGAACGTCCGGATGCATTGCTGGTTTCCTATCCAGTTGAAACGCACTGGAGACTGAATATGCCCATGATCGAAACCCGTGACGGCGCGTGGCTCTATGTTAAGGATTGGGGCAGAGGCAACCCCGTCATTCTGATCCACGGCTGGCCACTTACATCCGATAGTTGGGATCCAGTAGCCGAAGCGTTGGTTAACGCCGGACACCGCGTCATCTCCTATGACAGGCGCGGTTTTGGACGGTCCGAGCAAACTTGGGACGGCTATGACTATGATTCTCTGACCGATGATCTGGCAGATGTAATGAAGGCTACCAACGCTACTGAAAATGTGACGTTGGTCGGCTTTTCGATGGGCGGTGGTGAGGTCGCCCGTTACATGTCGCGCTATAACGGCGCTGGCGTTGTGCGTGCCGTGCTTGTGGCATCTGTCGTGCCTTATCTCCTGCAAGCCGATGACAATCCGGATGGCGTTCCACTAGAGTCCTTCGAACAGATGACTCAGGAAATGATTGCAGACCGTCCCGCATTTATGCGTACCTTCCTACATGACTTTTTCGGCATTGGCTTAATCAGCCGGCCCGTCAGCAGTGCGACCCTCGACTGGGCATGGAACATGGCAATGCAGGCTGGGCTTCGCCCTACATTGAAAGCTGCGGAAGCTTTTTCATCGACCGATTTCCGCTCCGACTTGCCGGCATTCAATGTACCGACTTTGATCATTCATGGTACGTCCGACAAAACCGTGCCGATTGATCCTACTGCGCGGATGGCTGCGTCGATGATCAGCGACGTTCGCTTATTGGAATATGCAGGATCGCCACATGGCCTTTTCGAAACCGATCGGGACCGACTGATCGAGGACCTTATGACATTCCTGAATGGTCAAGAACCGAGATCACAAGATTCTGATAACTTCGTCATCAACCCTGCTTTGCCGATGGGCGGATATTAGGCCGACAGGGCTTGATTGCCCCCTGCCCAATGCGCTAGCTGCAAAATATATGACAGAACGCTGGTACAGGACCTGATTTATCTGTGCTGGCCAATCTAAGACTTTTGCGGTTATGCTATGCCAATGGGTAGGGTGGCTTCAACGATTATCAACGACGCGAGGGCGGCGCTTCAGCGACGTGACGCGATGCATGCACGGCGACTGTTGTCCGAGCTACCGGACAGTCAAATGCCATGGCTCTTGCTAGCACAGGCGTGCAGCCTCTCGGGTGAAAAGGCTGCCGAAGAGTCAGCGCTGCGCCGACAACTGGATATTGAGCCACGCAACCTGCCTGCGCTCATTCTATTTGGTGAGTTGAAAGCGCGTTCCGGCGACGATCGCGCAGCAAACGCATTTTTTCAGGCGGCGCTTAACCAGGCCGATGCGACCTCAGACGTGCCGTCTGCACTTCATCCAATGCTGACCCGCGCCAGAGAATTTGTAAGTCAGGTGCAGGTTAAATTCGAACAGCATCTTGCCGATGGCATCCATGCCGCCGGCCTCTCTCGCGATGGCAGAGTGGGCACCGCCATTGACATACTTTTGGGTCGAAAACAGTTATATCTGCAGGAGCCTTCGAGCTTTTATTTTCCGGGATTGCCTCAGCGGCAATTTTACGAGCGCAGCGAGTTTCCTTGGCTTCAGCACATTGAGGAAGCCGTTCCCGAAATGCAGGATGAACTGCGAGCAGTTCTATCGAACGGCGATGAATTTGCGCCTTATGTCGAGGCAACAGCCGAGCGCCCGCACGCAGCCAACCCGCTGATAAACGACCCGAGCTGGGGAGCCCATTATTTCTGGCGGAACGGCGAAATCGTGTCCGAAAATGCGACGCGCTGCCCTGTGACCATGAAGATCCTGGAAATTGCGCCGATGCCGCACATCGACCAGCGATCGCCGATAGCTTTATGGTCACTGCTTAAGCCAGGAACGCATATTCAACCGCATCACGGCTTGTTGAACACCCGTTTGATTTGCCACATCCCGTTAATTGTTCCGAATGATTGTGCCATTCGCGTCGGTAACGAAACCCGCACATGGAATGTGGGCAAAGCTCTGATTTTCGATGACAGCTTTGAACATGAGGCATGGAACAGAAGTAACGAGACGCGCGTAATATTGCTGTTCGAAATCTGGCGTCCGGAAATATCATTGGAAGAACGCGCAGCGTTGACGGTCATATTTCAAACGATCAACGATTATCATGGGGTACCTGAGGACGCCGGCTAATCGAACGGAATTTGCACCAGGTTTTCTGCCGCAAAAATAAAAGCTCCCTCCATTGCACTTGCTGGCGCAAGCCGATAGGCGGCAAGATATGCCCGACTATCCCGCAGAAATTCACCCTCTTAAGATTGCCGACTTCCGCTTTTACTGGATGGCGCGCTTTATGGCGGTGCTCGCAACTATGGGTATGGTCGTCGTTATCGGCTATCAGGCCTATGATATCGCACGCAGCGATTACGGCATGTCCATCCGAGAAGCTTCCCTGCAGCTCGGCCTGCTTGGCCTCGTGCAGTTCGTTCCACTTGCGTTGTTAACGCCGGTGGCCGGATGGGCCGCGGACCGCTGGGAACGGCGAACCGTTGCGCGACTGGCTAACAGCATCGACATGCTGGTTGCTTTGGCCTTGGGCTGGTTCACCTACATCGACGGGCTAACTTTGCCTTTGCTATTTTTCTTTGCCGCCTTGCATGGCGTGGCGCGTGTGTTCGTCGGCCCATCCATGTCGGCGATTGCCCCCAATATTGTGCCACCCGCATCGCTGCCTCGCGCAATCGCGCTAAGCTCGATTGCATGGCAAATTGGCTCGGTCATTGGCCCAGCGGCCGGCGGGCTCATGTTCGCTGCTAGCCCGTCATTGCCTTATTGGGTATCCTCTGGACTGATGCTTATGGCCACCATCAGCCTGAGCTTTGTGCGGCCAGTTTATCCGCCACCGATGGAAAAAAAGATTCATCCCATACGCCAAATGATCGACGGCCTTCGCTATACATGGTCGGAACGCTTCTTGTTAGGCGCCATCACGCTTGATCTATTCGCGGTGCTTCTGGCCGGCGCAACCGCGATGCTTCCGGTCTACGCACGAGATATATTGATGGTCGGCCCTGATGGACTCGGGCAACTGCGCGCGGCTCCAGCCATAGGTGCGTCGGTCGTCGCGTTAATGCTCGCGTTCCGGCCATTGCGCCACAATGTTGGGGCAAAAATGCTTTGGGCAGTTGTGGTGTTCGGTGTGGCCACTATCGGCTTTGGCCTTAGCCACGAAATTGGCAGCCGCGTCTTTGGCGATGCGCAGATAGAATTTCTCGGCATGGGCGCTGGTATGGCGGTTGCATTGGTCATGCTAGTGATACTCGGCGCTTCGGACATGCTTTCGGTCTACGTGCGCTCGTCGCTGGTTCAACTTAACACGCCAGACGAGATGCGCGGACGCGTAAGTTCTGTATCTGGGCTGGCGATCTCAGCCTCCAACGAATTGGGTGAACTGCAATCCGGATTGGCCGCCGCGGTACTTGGGCCCGTCGGCGCGGTTGTATTTGGTGGCGCTGGTGCCATATTCGTTACAGCAATCTGGGCGGGTCTATTTCCCGAACTTAAAAATGCCCGAACATTTGAACCGCAATATAGAGGAAAAAGTCCATGAAAGCACAATCGATCCTCGAAACCATCGGCAACAGCCCACATATCCGTATGGCGCGTATGTTCCCCAATGCGGAAGTCTGGATTAAATCCGAACGGTCAAATCCCGGCGGATCGATCAAGGACCGAATTGGCTTGGCGATGATTGAAGCCGCCGAAAAGGATGGCAGCCTTAAGCCCGGCGGTACAATCATTGAACCGACGTCCGGCAACACCGGCGTCGGCCTCGCCATGGTAGCGGCGGTCAAGGGCTATAAACTCATCCTCGTAATGCCTGAGTCCATGTCGCTGGAACGTCGACGCCTGATGCTGGCTTATGGAGCAAGCTTCGATCTGACCCCGCGCGAAAAGGGTATGAAGGGCGCGATTGAACGTGCGCTTGAACTCGTATCGCAAACGCCAAATTCGTGGATGCCGCAACAGTTTGAGAATCCCGCCAATATCGATGTCCATGTCCGCACGACGGCGCTGGAGATTTTGGAAGATTTCGGGGATTCACCCATCGACGCCCTCATTACTGGCGTCGGCACGGGTGGACATATTACAGGTTGTGCTGAGGTCCTGAAAAAGGCGTGGCCCAGTTTGAAGGTATTTGCAGTCGAGCCAACATTGTCCCCTGTAATCAGTGGTGGCCAGCCTGGCCCGCACGCAATTCAGGGCATTGGCGCCGGCTTCATTCCTGCAAATCTGCACACCGCACTTTTGGACGGCGTTATTCAGGTTGATCCCGACACCGCCAAGGAAACAGCTCGCCGCGCGGCCCGGGAAGAAGGGATGTTGGTGGGTATTTCATCGGGTGCAACACTTGCCGCCATCGCGCAGAAACTGCCCGAATTACCGGCGGGCAGCCGAGTCCTCGGTTTCAATTATGATACCGGTGAACGTTATCTGTCAGTTCCGGATTTTCTGCCCGTCGAATAAACAAATATACCGGGACTGATCATCCCGGTATTTTGTTGTCAGACGATATTGCGACGGCAGTTAAGCAGCTGCAAACATTTCGGGGGTCAGTGCCATGATCGCCTCGCTGCCCGCCTCGATCTTGCGGCGAAGCGCACCACAATCGGGCAACACGCGTTCGGCGAAGTATCGCGCGGTCACAAGCTTAGTTTCGTAGAAGCTTGCGTTGCCAGCGTCGGCGTCGAGCGCTTTCTGTGCGCTTTGTGCCATGCGAAGCCACTGAAGACCAAGCGCAACCATGCCCATGATATGCATATAATGATGCGCGCCGGCGCCGATATTGTTCGGGTTGGCCATTCCATTTTGCATGAACCACATCGTTGATGCCTTCAAATCGCCATTTGCTTTTTCCAGACGCCCGGCAAAATCGGATAACGGCCCAGCCTTCGCGGCAGCGCACTCTTCATCAACAATCTTGAAAAGGGCCTGAATTGCGCGGCCACCATTCTGGGCCAGCTTCCTACCTACCAAGTCCATGGCTTGGATGCCATTGGTTCCTTCATAAATCATCGCGATGCGGGCATCGCGAACATATTGTTCCATACCCCACTCGGCAATGTAACCGTGGCCGCCATAAACTTGTTGCGCATTGGTTGCGACTTCATAGCCCTTGTCTGTGCCATAGCCTTTGATGACTGGTGTGAGCAGCGACAACAAGTCATCCGCCATTTGCCGTTCCTCTTCGGTCTGCGCGTGGTGGAGCAAATCGGCTTGCAATGCACCCCATAAGCACAAGGCGCGCATGCCCTCGGTAAATGCCTTGGCATCCATAAGCATGCGGCGCACGTCGGGGTGGACGAACAATGTATCCGCTTTCTGGTCGAGGTCCTTGGGCCCGGTCAGTGCTCGCCCCTGACGGCGGTCGTGCGCATAATGGACGGCATTCTGATAAGCGATTTCGGCAACGCCAAGACCTTGCTGCCCGACACCCAGCCGTGCAATGTTCATCATGATAAACATGGCGGCGAGGCCTTTATTTTCGTCACCTACAAGATAACCCGTCGCGCCGTCATAATTCATGACACACGTCGCGTTGCCGTGAATGCCCATCTTATGTTCAATGGAGCCGCACGAAAGCGTATTCCGCGCACCAAGTGAGCCATCGTCGTTCACAAGGAACTTCGGCACGATGAATAGTGAAATGCCTTTGACGCTGTCCGGCGCACCTGGGGTTTTTGCCAGCACCAGATGAATGATGTTTTCGGTGAGGTCATGTTCGCCCGAAGAGATGAAAATCTTGGTGCCTGACACAGCGTAGCTGCCATCGCCGTTAGGCACAGCCTTTGTCCGAATGAGCCCGAGATCCGTGCCGCAATGCGGCTCGGTAAGGTTCATCGTGCCGCCCCATTTGCCCGAAATCATATTAGGCGCGAATTTGGCCTTTTGCTCATCGCTGCCCTTTACCAAAATTGCCGAAACAGCACCCTGAGTGAGGCCCGGATACATCGCAAAGGCCATGTTGGAACTGGCCATAAGTTCTTCAAAAGCCATTGAGACGATATGCGGCATGCCCTGCCCACCAAATTCCTCTGGCCCCGATAATGTGCCCCAGCCGCCTTCACAGAACAGCTTGTAGGCTTCCTTAAAGCCCTCCGGCGTAGTGACGCTTCCATCCTCGTGCCGGGTGCAGCCCTGCAGATCTCCTACTTGGTTTAGGGGAAAAAGCACGCCTTCCACGAATTTGGCACCTTCGGTCAGGATCGCATCAATCATTTCAGCGCTGGCATTTTCAAAGCCTGGCAGATTGGCAAAGCGTTCAACGCCCAAAACTTCGTTGAGGATGAACTGCATATCGCGAACTGGGGCGGTATAGCGTGGCATTATAAGTCCTTTAAAACACGTTTGTTGCAGCGTCAGGCTGCATTGGATTTTTCGGCCGCTTCGACTTGTTCGACCGTGGAAACAAATTGGGTAAGTTCGTTGATTGCACTTTCAATATCGTCACGTTGCGCTTTCAACAAATTGATCCGGTCACGGCATTTTTCAATAGTAACTCGGCGCTGAATATTTCTACCGTCATTCAAATCATAAAGGTCGATCATCTCGCGAATTTCGGCAAGACTGAAACCAACGCGTTTTGCACGTAAAATCCATGCGAGCCGCGCCCGATCGCGTTTGGAATAAATTCGCGCCAAACCCATGCGTTCCGGCGAGATAAGTCCTTGGTCCTCGTAAAACCGCAGCGCCCGCGCAGTTACTTCAAATTCAATCGACAGGTCCGAAATCGTAAAGGATTCACGATTGAATGCGTCAGGCGTTTCGATCGTTGCATCGGTCCGCCTTTCCTCACCCGTAAAAGATTCCATGGCACCTTCCCTCTTCGTTGCAGTAACGTCACTACTTTACGTTAGCGTAAACGTCAATTCTCGAAGTGATGTGCAGAACCCCGCCTGTACCGGGCCAACTTTGCATCTTGGGAATGGTTGGTGAAAGCCGATCGACCAGCAGTCACTTGCAACGTATTTCCGATCCTTGTTTGGTCAATTCGGCACGCAAGAGAGATTCTGAAACGCGTTAACGATCACTTGGACTAAAGGAACAACGGCCCGTAATACCCTTTACTCAAGCTTGCGTCTCAATTCGACGGCTCGGGCGGAAACGGCTGCGTCATCGCTGGCGTGGAGACAGGCGGGGTCAGGACAGGATCCGTAGCAGGTGGCGGCAGCACGACCACGGGGTCGACTACCGGCTTAGGTTCGGGCCTTTTTACCGGTGTTGCTGTGTCGCGTAAAACGAACACCTCTTGGTTCATTTGTGTCACACCATACAGCGCTTTAGCGAAAGCCAGGGGCAAACGGATGCAGCCATGCGACGCAGGATATCCAGGCAGTTGGCCTCCATGCATGGCAATGCCATCCCATGTCAGTCGCTGCATGAACGGCATGGGGGCATTGCTATAGAGATTTGACTTGTGGTCTATATTCTTCTGCAAAATCGTAAAGAAGCCAGTTGGTGTTTCCTTGCCTTTTTTCCCTGAAGATATGGTGCTGAAGCCAACGAGTTTGTCGTTCTGGAAAACATAAACGCGCTGAATATCAAGCACGACAACAATTTTCATCGGTCCATCATAGGCATCTTGAGCAACCCAAACGAACTGGCCTGGCTTTAAGGAGTCAACTGGCCCTTTATTGCGGGGTTTTGGCGCAGCTTGAGAGGGCGCAGGCGTAATGACGGTAGGGGCCGCGACCTGCGGCGGTGTGAATGAAGGCGCTGTAATCGGAGGTGGTGCAACCTTTACCCCGTCGACTGGCGGGACGACCAAGGGTCGATTAACCTGAACAGGCTGTTGGGTCTGGTTTTGCTCGACGGGCGCCGTCTGACTTTGCGTCACCTGCTTGGATGCCATCACACTCGCTGGCAGGGTGACGATCAGCGCGAGCGCAACAACGCGATGCAAATTGCGTATAATCCCGCCGAACTTCATAAAAACGCCCCTGACCATGTCGAAAATATGGCGCTATCGCCCTGACGAGCGCGCTCTACCAAAAATAATGCAAAATTTCGATGGTAAAATTTTGCTTTGCGGCGGAAGGAGTGCCGTGTTCGCAATACGCCTAACCGGCCTCGTTTTGCGCCGAGACGTCAGCCACTGGTCTATTTATGTAAAGGATTGCGCCTTATCTTGGTGTCATGATAATAGGTCGCAGACAATTTCTCCATTCGGCAGTGGCAAGCGCGAGCTTGCTTGCCGTCCCAGCCACCTCAGCCGAAATTTTGTTTGTGCAAGGCACTGGCAATGGTGTGGTATCGCCCCCTCCCCTTTTGTTAAGCCGCGCCAAGGCCGCATTGACGACACATAAATCACGAGTCCACAATCATAATTTGTTGGCAATCGCAGACTTTTCCAAGCCGTCTCGCGATCCGCGTTTTTACATTGTCGACCTGCGCAACGGGCAATCAACGCGCTATCTCGTGGCGCATGGTAAGGGCTCCGATCCCGGGCATAGCGGTTGGGTTCAGAATTTTTCCAATGTTGAAGGTTCAGAAGCAACCTCCGCCGGCAGCTATCTCGTCGGTGAGACATATATCGGGCAGTATGGCGAATCCCGTCGCCTGATCGGCCTAGACCCGGAAAACAATCAGGCTGAGGCGCGTGCCATTGTCATTCACCCAGCCTGGTATGTGAATCAAACACTGATACATGAACAGGGTAAAATCGGACGCAGTCAGGGTTGCTTCGCCTTTGCCAAGGAAGATATCAGTACTATCCTTGAACGCGTAGCGCCCGGATGCCTGCTATATGCGGATAAGGTCTAGATCAACTCCGGTTTCCGGATTTGAATACTCCACAGATAATACGCTTTCCGCTGTTTCCGCTTGGGTCCGTCTTGTAATCATCCGCCTTTTCGTGAATGATCAAAGCCCCGCCGTCTGCGTCGAGAAGGCCTGTTGCCCCTGACAACATGAATTCAGGCAGCTTATACTCAAGCGTAATTTTGCGGTCTGCTCCCGCGTCCACATTCGGCAGATCGCCCTCATGCGCACCCATCGGATTGTCACGACCATGCTGCTTCATTGCTGGGTTCCAGTGTGGGCCCGCGCTTGTGAAGTCCGGCCCCTGGCATTTTCCGACTGCATGCAGGTGCATACCATAGCTTCCCGCTGCGGGGGCTTCAGCTGAAAGACTTAAGAAAATCCCGTCATTGCGACGGGATATGGTGGCAACGCCCGCCCAGCTGCCGTCAGCGCGTGCGAGGTCTGCTGTCACAACCTCCGTCACCTCAACAGATTTCGACGACTGCAAGGTCGAGCAACCGGCGAGAACTGGAATGATGAGGATCGGCAGAAAATTGCGCATGAGATGCTCCTGATATTGGGCTGAAGGCCACAGCATAACAACAACGGTGTCACACTCAATTTGTTTCCTGATTTCAATTGATCCAATCGCTCGGTTTCACGCCTTGTGCAAAGAGCAACGCCGTCAAATCATTATGGCGTACAGCAAAATTGGAGGCCTCGGCCAGTTTTGGACGTGGATGATAGCCCACACCAAGGCCGCCCCCCGCAACCGCCGCTACAATCATTGGCATGTCATTTGCGCCGTCGCCTACTGCCAGCGCTGAACCGATACCCTTTGCGCGGGACTGCGCGGCCGATACCAGCACTGCCCGTTTGGTGGCAGCGTCGACAATTTCAGCTGCCAGTGCCCCTGTCAGTTGGCCGCCCTTAATTTCCAGCACATTCGCATGCACCTCGGTAAAGCCAAGCCGGCTCGCGACCGGTCCAGTAAATTGCGTAAATCCGCCCGACACCAACACCCTGTGCGCCCCCCATGCCGCCATCGTGCGCACCAGAGATTCCGCGCCGGGCATCGGCCGCACGCGTTCGCGCAAACATTGGTCGATCAATGACGCATCAAGTCCGCCGAGCAACGCAACGCGTGCTTTCAATGCTTCGGCAAAATCTAGCTCGCCGGCCATAGCGCGTTCGGTAATAGCTGCAATTTCAGCCTTAATGCCTGCATAATCCGCCAACTCGTCGATACACTCGACAGTGATCATGGTGCTGTCCATATCAGACACCAAAAGCATTTTGCGACGTTCTGCCTCGCGCTGAACAACAACGTCATATTTCGTTTCCAAGTCGGATAAAGCCAATCTGGCCTCTGCAATATTGCCGTCGAATGCGATGTCGAACGCTTTTTTCTCGTCAAGCCAACTTACCGCCGCGGGGACGCAGCCTGCCGACGCCAAGCGATCCTTAGCATCGGAAATTATGCCGCTTTCCGTTGTATCTGCTGCTATCAGGGTACAGATGAACATGTCGAATCCTACGAATATGGTAGCGCTTATTGCGGGTCCTACCGCCAGCGGCAAGACGGCCTTGGCGCTTCATCTCGCTAAATCAGGTAATTTCGTAATTATCAATGCGGACAGCGCGCAAGTTTATTCCGATCTGCCGATATTGAGTGCCCAACCGACCGCGGCGGAACAAAACACTGTCCCGCATCAGCTATTTGGTTATCTTGACGGTCTTACGCCCTGCTCTGCTGCGCGCTGGGCGGCAGATGCAAAACTGGCGATTGTGCAAGCTCATGCGTCGGGCGCAACACCGATTTTGGTGGGCGGCAGTGGACTTTATATCCGTACACTCTTGGAGGGTATCGCACCCATTCCTGAAGTTGATCCGGATTTGCGTGCGCGGATCAGGGCACTGCCCGTATCCGAAGCTTATTCGGAGCTTCAACGACAGGACGCGCAAGTCGCCGCAACGTTGGCATGTACCGATATCAGCCGAATCACTAGAGCACTTGAAGTCGTGCAAAGCACCGGGCGAAGTATATTGGAATGGCGCAAAACAAAGACTGGCGGCATGGCCACCGAGATAATATTACGTCCACTTTTACTCCTGCCCCCTCGCGCTTGGCTCTATCAGCGATGCGATGCACGCTTTGAAATAATGATGCAGCAAGGTGCCGTACAAGAAGTTGAGGCGCTGCTTAAGCTTGATCTTCCAGGTGACGCACCGATCATGCGGGCAATCGGGGTGTCTGAAATCGCTGATTATCTAAACGGTCTTTCATCCCGCCAGGACGCGGTCCAGCGTGGGCAAATCGCAACGCGGCAATATGCAAAGCGGCAGTTTACTTGGTTTCGAAACCAAGCACCCCCAAAATGGCGGCGGTTGGAAACAGAGATTAATGATTCAAATTTCAATAATATTGAAACATTATTTCAATGATACTGTTTGACAAGCCATTTTGTAATCTTTAGCTAGCCCGCTCTTGCTTACCCTATTGCAGTGCAACATAGGACGACAACTTAACAAACGAGGACATTCCAGTGCCCGAAAAATCCGGCGCAGAAATATTGATTGATACCCTGATCGAACAGGGGGTGGACACGGTGTTCGGTTATCCCGGCGGCGCAGTGCTGCCAATTTACGACGCACTGTTTCAACAGAAGAAAATCCGCCACGTTCTTGTGCGGCATGAGGCCGGCGCAGCGCACGCCGCCGAGGGTTATGCGCGCTCGACCGGAAAGCCCGGCGTTGTGCTGGTGACCTCCGGGCCAGGTGCTACCAACGCCGTTACTGGTATTGCCGATGCCTTTTTGGATTCTATCCCGTTAATCGTCCTAACGGGTCAGGTTGCGACAAATTTGATCGGGACCGACGCCTTTCAGGAAGCAGACACCGTTGGTATCACGCGCCATTGTTCGAAACATAATTATCTGGTGAAGGATCCTGCTGAACTCGCCTCTACCGTGCGGGAGGCCTTTGCCATCGCGACAAAAGGACGCCCGGGGCCAGTAGTCATCGACATCCCCAAAAACGTTCAGGTCGCAACCGCCGCAACCGATATTAAGCGCCCTACGCCATCGCGTTTCACTTATGCTGGCGAAGCGGACTATTCGGAGATCAACCGGGCTGTTGAATTGCTCGCCCATGCCAAGGCGCCGATATTATATACCGGTGGTGGCATCATTAACTCGGGCCCAGCGGCTAGCGAAGCTTTGCGTGAATTGGCAGAGATGAGCGGAGCTCCAGTAACCTCAACACTGATGGGCTTGGGCGCCTACCCAGCGTCGGGCGACGCATGGCTTGGAATGTTGGGTATGCATGGCACCTACGAAGCCAATATGACGATGAACCAGTGCGACGTTATGGTTTGCCTTGGTGCGCGCTTCGACGACCGGGTGACTGGCCGCCTCGATGCGTTTTCGCCCGACAGCATCAAAATCCATATCGATATCGACCGCAGCTCAATCAACAAGACGATCCGGGTTGACCTACCCATAGTTGCCGATGTGGGCACAGCGATGCGGCAGATGATCGACGTATGGAAAGGCCGGAAATACAAGAAGCCTGTGCTCGACGATTGGTGGGCGCGCATAGCCGGTTGGCGAGCCGTCGATTGTTTAAGCTATCCCGGCAGCACGCAGGAAATCATGCCGCAATATGCGATCGAACGCCTGTTTGCCGCAACGAAGGACAGATCACCGATCATCACCACTGAAGTCGGTCAGCACCAAATGTGGGCCGCCCAGCATTTCCATTTTGACGCCCCAAATAAGTGGCTGACGAGTGGCGGCCTTGGCACGATGGGATATGGCCTGCCTGCGGCGATTGGCGCGCAAATGGGCCATCCCGATGCGCTGGTTATCGACATTGCTGGTGAAGCATCAATCCAGATGAATATCCAGGAAATGGGAACGGCCACGCAGTATCGCCTGCCGGTAAAGGTTTTCATCCTGAACAATGAATGGATGGGCATGGTGCGCCAGTGGCAGGAACTAACCTATGAAAGCCGCTTTTCCGAAAGCTATTCTGACAGCCTGCCCGATTTCGTGGCGTTGGCCGAAGCTTATGGCTGGAAGGGTATTCGCTGCGACGACCCGGCCAAGCTGGACGACGCAATCGCAGAGATGCTAGAATATGATGGCCCAGTTATGTTCGATTGCCGCGTGCATAAGACGTCAAATTGCTTTCCGATGATCCCGTCTGGCGCAGCGCACACCGATATGATCCTGCATTCAGACGAAGTTTCCGGTACGATGGATGACGAAGCAAAGGCGCTTGTATAATGCACATCAAGCAGGAAGTCACCGAGCGGCACGTGTTGACGCTGACCGTCGACAATGAGGCAGGAACGCTTGCGCGTATTGCTGGCATGTTCACATCACGCGGATACAATATCGACAGCCTGACTGTTGCAGATATCAGCGAAGACCATGCGACAAGCCGGATTACTATTGTAACAAGAGGGCCTCCGCCCGTCATCGACCAGATTATAGCGCAATGCGAGCGACTGGTTCCCGTGCATAAGGTCACAGACCTCACTGAAGCGGGACCGCATGTCGAGCGCGAACTTGCCCTTGTCAAAGTGAGCGGCGTGGGTGACCAACGAGTCGAAGCCATGCGCCTGGCCGATATTTATCGCGCCCGAGTTATTGATGCGACGGTTAACAGCTTCATTTTCGAAATCACCGGTGGTCCAGATAAAATCGACACCTTTGTAACGCTCATGCGCGAAGTCGGTCTCGTCGAAGTTGGCCGAACCGGCATCGTAGGGTTGATGCGCGGATCCGGCACGAGTTGATACAATCGCCATTACCCCGAACCTGAATCAGGGTCATGGCAAAGAAGAGGGACAGCAAGAATGAAAGTTTATTATGACGCAGATTGCGATCTTGGCCTTATCAAGGACAAGAAGGTGGCAATTGTAGGCTATGGCAGCCAAGGCCATGCGCATGCGCAGAATTTGCGTGACAGCGGCGTGGCGGAGGTAGCTATTGCCCTACGCGCTGGCTCAGCAACCGCGAAAAAGGCTGAAGCCGCTGGTTTCAGGGTGCTCGCGAATGCTGACGCTGCAGCTTGGGCCGATATCTTGATGGTGCTGGCACCCGACGAGCACCAGGCCGCGATCTATGCCGATGACCTGCACGCGAATATGAAGCCTGGCGCAGCCTTGGCGTTTGCGCATGGGCTGAACATTCATTTCGGCCTTATTGAACCGCGCGCCGACATCGACGTCATCATGATCGCGCCTAAAGGCCCAGGCCACACCGTGCGTAGCGAATATCAAAAGGGTGGCGGCGTGCCGTGCCTGATTGCGGTTGCGCAAAATTCGAGTGGGAACGCCCATGACATCGCGCTCGCTTATGCAAGCGGTGTCGGCGGAGGTCGCAGCGGCATTATCGAAACCAACTTCCGCGAGGAATGCGAAACCGACCTCTTTGGCGAACAGGCCGTGTTGTGCGGTGGTATCACCCACTTGATCCAAGCCGGTTTTGAGACCTTGACCGAGGCTGGCTATGCCCCGGAAATGGCTTATTTCGAATGCTTGCACGAAACAAAGCTGATTGTTGATCTTCTGTATGAAGGCGGCATTGCAAACATGCGTTATTCGATCTCAAACACGGCGGAATATGGCGATATCACAACTGGCCCAAGGATCATCACTGATGAGACCAAAGCTGAAATGAAGCGTGTTCTCGCCGACATTCAATCAGGCCGTTTCGTCAAGAATTTCGTCCTTGATAACCGCGCAGGACAGCCGGAATTAAAAGCAGCGCGAAAGGCCGCCGCGGCTCATCCCATCGAGGCAACTGGCGCAAAATTGCGCGCCATGATGCCCTGGATTGCCAAAAACAAACTGGTGGATCAGGCGAAGAACTAAACGCATTTTCCCAGCTTGACTCACGGAGGGGAGGCATCGACATTCATGTCTCCCCTTTTTCTGTATGGAGCAACCTCATGCGTAAGCTTTTACTAGCACTTCCCCTCCTTATCGCGGTCCCGTTGATCGCACAGAGCGCGCCGCAAGTGCCTGGCGCAAAGGATGTCACCCGCGTCACGGCCGGGACATACAACACCGACCCAGGCCACACGCTGATAGGCTGGCGCGTCAGCCATTTCGGCTTTAACGACTATTTCGGCATTTTTGGAGACTCGACTGGCACGTTGACCATAGATCCTGCCAAACCGAACGCGGCTAAGGTGGATATCACTATTCCCGTAAGCAAAGTTGTGACGGCGAGCGCTGGTCTGACCGGCCATTTGCTGCGCGCCGGCAAGGACGGAGGCAAGGCCGACTTTTTCGGTCCAGCACCCGCTGATGCAAAGTTCGTATCAACTAATGTTGTGGCGAGTGGAACCACTGCGAAGATCACAGGCAATTTGACGCTCAACGGGGTCACAAATCCTGTAGTGCTCGACGCGACATTTTCGGGTGCAGGTGCCAATCCGTTTAACAAGAAGCCGACGATTGGCTTTCATGCGACAACGACGATCAAACGCAGTGAATTTGGAGTGGCCTACGGCATTCCTGTCGTATCGGACGAGGTCAAACTCGACATCAGCGTCGCCTTTGAAAAAACGAGCTAGTTCATCCGAGATATCGCGCGTCGAGGCTGGCCTTCGCCGCGCGATATTCGGCCTCAAGCTGGTCGACAAACTCCGCGACGGTCTGCACTTCCTTGATTGCACCGATACCTTGGCCTGAGCCCCAGATATCCTTCCATGCCTTGGCCTCGCTGTTGCCGCCCGAGCCAAAGTTCATCGTCGAAATATCGCCCTTGGGCAGGTTGTTCGGGTCCATCCCCGCACGCTCGATCGATTGGCGCAGGTAATTCCCACTAACGCCAGTAAATAGGTCGGAATAGACGATGTCTGCGGCCTTTGCCTCAACGATATTGTCCTTGTAGCCATCTACCGCATTGGCTTCCTTGGTGGCAATGAACGCGCTGCCGATATAGCCGAAGTCGGCGCCCATGGCCTGCGCTGCCAGAACCGAGGCACCATGCGCGATGGACCCCGACAGCGCGACCGGTCCGTCAAACCATTCACGAATTTCGCGCATCAATGCAAAAGGCGACGTTACGCCTGCATGGCCGCCGGCGCCGGCCGCCACAGGTATAAGGCCGTCAGCGCCTTTCTCGATCGCCTTGTGCGCAAAGCGATCATTGATAACATCATGCAGAACAATTCCGCCCCAGCTATGCACTGCCTCGTTCAATTCGACTTGAGCGCCAAGGGACGTAATCGTGATTGGAACCTGCCATTTGGCGCAGGTGGCAATATCTTCCTGCAGGCGGTTGTTCGATTTGTGCACGATTTGGTTGACCGCATAAGGTGCAGCGAGGCGATCGGGATTATCACGGTTATGCGCGGCAAGTTCTTCGGTAATCTGGTGCAGCCACTCATCAAGCTGCGCCTGCGGTCTGGCGTTTAGTGCGGGAAAAGACCCGACAATTCCGGCCTTGCATTGCGCGATGACCAATTCCGGCCCCGACACGATGAACAAAGGCGAACCAATTACCGGAAGCCGAAGATTATCGAAAATTGCCGGAAGTGCCATGCGTCGAATCCCTTGTTAATTCACTGATTAAATCTTGGTTAGCCACAGCCAAACGTTACTGTCAAATGGACGGTTTGCGCATCGCCATTCCGTAAGGGCAGCCGCCTAACTTCATTACCCAATCTGAAACACGGTGCTTGCGCCAACACAATGGCGGCGGCACATGTCACATGTGATCAGACGCTATGTAAAGCCCCATGAGCGTCAAACCCCGTCGACGCTTACCCATTTAGTTGAAGCCCGTTTGCCGCGCTGAGAATCGCCCTGACGGACGCTGTGGCGACATCTCGGCTTATGCCGACGCCAAATAATATCGGTCCATCGCCGACACGGCATTCGACATATGCAGCGGCGCGTGCATCGGTGCCGTGGCCTATGGCGTGTTCGCTATAGTCGATGATGTTGATCGGTCCGCCAAGCGCATGTTCGAGCGCATTGGCAAGACTTGAAATCAGGCCATTGCCGCGCCCGCTTACGCTTTGGTCGACATCATCAATACAGATAGTGCCGGCAAAAATGCGTTCTCCTACCTGCCTGAGGCTTTGGCTTTCATGAAAATCGACAAGACGAAAACGGCCCTTGCCGTTCAGATAATAGCGTTTTTCAAACGCCTCCCAAATGTCCGTGCTGGTCAGTTCGCGGCCCGTTTCATCCGAAAGTTCCTGCACGGTATTCGAAAAATGCGCTTGCATCCGCTTTGGAAGCTTCAATCCCTGATCCTGTTCGATCACCCAAGCAACGCCACCCTTGCCGCTTTGCGAATTCACGCGGATCACAGCTTCATAGCTTCGGCCCAGATCGGCAGGATCAATCGGTAGATAAGGGACACGCCAGATTTCGTCATTCTGGCGCTGATGCGCGGTGAAGCCTTTTTTGATGGCGTCCTGATGCGACCCGGAAAACGCGGTGAACACAAGCTCGCCAGCATAAGGATGGCGCGGATGAACAGGTAACTGATTGCAATATTCGACCGTCTGGATGACCTCGTCAATGTCACTGAAATCGAGACCGGGATTTAATCCTTGCGTATACATATTGAGAGCAAGCGTCACCAAATCGACATTGCCTGTGCGCTCACCGTTTCCGAACAGGCACCCTTCAATCCGGTCTCCGCCGGCAAGCAGGCCCAATTCAGCCGCTGCAATTCCGCTGCCTCGGTCATTATGCGGATGAAGGCTAATGACGACATGATCCCGAGCGCTGATGTGCGTGCACATCCATTCAATCTGATCGGCATAGACGTTGGGCATGGCTGCCTCCACCGTAGCTGGCAGGTTCAGGATCAGCGGATGTGCGGCCGTTGGTTCCAGCACCGCCATCACCGCCTCGCATACCTCAAGGCTGAACTCGAGTTCTGCTGTCGAAAATGTCTCGGGGCTGTATTCAAAGTGCCAATCGGTTTGGGGATATTTTGCTGCTTGCTCCTTTAATATTTGCGCACCCTCGATCGCAATGGCCTTCACGCCGTGTTTGTCGAGGTTAAAGACAATGTCCCGCCACGCCGGGCTGACGGCATTGTAGAGATGAACAATAGCCCGCGGCGCGCCGGCCATGGCTTGGAAGGTCTTCTCGATCAGATCACGTCGCGACTGTGTGAGGCTTTGGATCGTCACATCATCGGGGAATGCACCGCTGTCAACCAGCCCGCGAATAAAGTCGAAGTCCGTTGCGCCAGAGCTTGGAAAGCCAACTTCAATTTCCTTCACGCCGATTTTCACCAAGAGTTCAAAAAAGCGCCTCTTTTTCTCCGCGCCCATGGGATCAATCAGCGCCTGATTGCCGTCGCGCAGATCAGTTGAGAGCCACCGCGGAGCGCGGTCGATTGTTCGGTCAGGCCATTGCCGGTTGGGCAGATCGACTTGCGGAAAAGATCGGTACTTACGGGATGGGTCGGATAACATCATGATGACTGGCAACTTCGCTTGAATACCCGGGATGCGGGCTACATGTTTTGTCGGATATGGAGACCCTTAGGCGGGTTGCCGGACGATGCCGACAAAACAGGCACGCCTAAGGGCGTGTAAGTCGCAATAGGCTAGAAAAGTTGGTGTATGCTGCCATTATGCGCGATGGATACCCATATTGAGCAACATTCGTCCAGTCCTAAATTGATTAGGCGTCATTTTGTTGCCTGCCGCAACAGATCGCAAGCGCAGTCAAGTTTGTCAAAATTCACGCTGCTCTGAAACGGATCGCGCTGGTTGAGCGACATACGCGGATCAGGCCTGTACAGGACAGCGCGCAGAGCGCCAGCGAGATGGTGGATATGTTCGACGGCGTCGCGGCGTTCCGGCGCGCGGTACTTGATGCCGCCAGAATCGCGGGAAATTGTCTCTGCCCGATAGGCGACAAATTCGTTAACTAGGCGGTGCGGACCTCGGTTTAACCGCAACCCGTTGCAGATGGCTGCAGTTTCAGTCGCCTGAAGAAACAATCCGGCCGTGGAAAGAATCGGGCATTGAACGTCACCCAAATCTGCCTTGCAAAATATTCGGGTACCCGACGGGATTTGGTCGGTGCTCGCAATGTCCTAAGTAAAAGATACGCCGTGGGATATTATCTGTCCCGACGCAGAACGCGATGACGGACCTTATTCAAC
Source organism: Sphingomonadales bacterium (assembly GCA_038217195.1). Taxonomy (GTDB): domain Bacteria; phylum Pseudomonadota; class Alphaproteobacteria; order Sphingomonadales; family Sphingomonadaceae; genus Sphingorhabdus_B. The sequence continues at coordinate 50,899 of JBBQPQ010000005.1, forward strand.
AGCTATGCCATATTCCTTCAAATCGATCGCATGCCAGGTCGATTTTAGGTCCGAGCAACTTTTTGTACTCAGCAATGATGTAACCGACATCTGTCATCGCTAAAACGTTCGTTTTTTCATAAATAATGGAGAAAAAAGTCAAAGTAGCTTTGAAAACGCCGTCACAACGTTGCAAAAATGGTCAGATTTCGACCTGGCTTCCCAGTTCGACCACGCGGTTGCTTGGCAATTTAAAAAATTCCATCGCATTGGCCGCATTCCGCAGCATCCACGCAAACAGCTTTTCGCGCCAGATCGCCATTCCAGGAATTTTCGAGGCAATCAAAGTCTGGCGCGACAGGAAGAAACTGGTGTGCATCATGTCAAATTTGGGTCCGCACAGATCTACATTATCAAGGGTAGCCGGTACATTGGTCTCTTCCAGAAATCCAAAGCGCATTTTCACACGGTAAAAGCCTTCACCCAGATCTTTGCATATGATCCGTTCGTTGACATCGACATAAGGCACATCTTCTATCTGCACCGTCAGGATAATCACACGTTCATGCAAAATACGGTTATGCTTGATGTTGTGCAGCAGGGCGGATGGAACACCACTCGCCGCAGAGGCCATGAAAATCGCCGTACCGGGAACGCGGGTTGCGCTGTTGGCGGCGGACTTGATGAAAATATCCATCGGCATGGTGCTTTCTGCCATCCGCTCACGCATCAGCGCACGGCCACGGGACCAGGTGGTGAGCAGTAAGAAGATCACGAGACCGATTAGCAAAGGCACCCATCCACCCGACGGCACCTTCAGCAAATTGGCGCCCAAATAAGCGAAATCGACAATGAAGAACAACGCGAGAATAGGTATGGCTTTCCACTTTGGCCATTTCCAAAGCGAGAGCAGAACAACCGCAATCAGACACGTGTCGATGAACATCGCACCTGTCACCGCAATTCCATAGGCCGAAGCAAGGTTCGACGAAGAGCGGAAGAAAAGCACCAACAACAGCACCATCACTGCAAGGCCCCAGTTGATCGCCGGAATGTAAATTTGCCCCGCCGCCTTTTCGCTAGTGTGCAATATGCTCAGGCGCGGCATGAACCCAAGTTGTATGGCTTGCTGAGTCAACGAGAAAGCACCGGAAATGACGGCTTGGCTGGCAATAACGGCGGCCATGATTGTCAATATGATAACCGGCGTGCTGACCATGTCAGGCACCATCAGAAAGAACGGGTCACGTATAGCCAATTGCGCTTCTTCCGGCGACATGGTCAATATCATCGCCCCCTGCCCCATGTAATTCAGCATCAATGCTGGCAACACGAAGAACAGCCAGCTGAACTTGATGGGACGCCGCCCAAAGTGCCCCATATCGGCGTACAGCGCCTCAGCACCCGTCACAGCCAGAACGACAGTTCCCATTGCAATAAACGCACGGAGACCATCATTGTAGAAGAAGTAAAAGGCGTTTAGCGGGTTTAATACATCGAAGATGATGAGCGGCATCTTTGTCAGGTGCATAACCCCCAACGCCGCGAGAGTCGCGAAATAGACCAGCATGATTGGCCCAAACCACGCCCCGACCTTTGCCGTACCGCGCGACTGAAACCAGAACAAAGCACCGATAATAACTACGGAAATCGGCAATATCCATGGGCTGAAGCTCTGACTTACATATTTAAGCCCTTCTGCCGCCGACAGGATCGACATCGCAGGCGTAATCATGGAATCACCATAAAAGAGCGCCGTTGCGAACACACCAAGCATGATGAATGGCGCCGTCCATTTCGCGCCTGCTGTTTGGCGGTTGATGAGCGCAAGCAAAGCAAGGCTTCCGCCCTCGCCCTTGTTATCAGCCTTCATGATCGTGAAAACATATTTGAATGTCACGACAATCATCATCGACCAGAATACGAGACTCAGTACGCCTTTGATGTGCAGAGGATCGGGGTTGATAGGATGGTGGCCCGAAAATGTTTCGCGAAATGCATATATCGGACTCGTGCCGATATCTCCAAATACAACGCCAATGGTACCGACGCACAAAGCAAGCAGCGATCCCTTGGGAGCGTGACTGTCGTTGTGATCTTGGTCGCTGTGGCCAAAATCGTCTGCGGCTTGCGGTCCAACCATATTGTTTCCCCGGCTTATGCCCCAATTACCTTATCAAAACTGGCTGGGCCGCGCGCAATAGCATGCCCCACACCCCTCCACAACAAAGCAATATTTGATCAAATACAAAGCTAAATATATATTTATCAATTACTTAACTTCAACTCTGACTTGGGCGGCAGCAGCCCGCGCCTGCAGGGTCTTGGCTGCTGCCAATTGCGACTCAATATGCGTCTTCCATTTGGCCTTGGGTGTCGCCAGCGACACAGTTTTTTCCCACAACAAAATTGCCCCGTCGAGGTCACCCGCAAACAGCCGCGCAAGCCCCGCAAAATAATAAGGGGCGGGATAGTTCGGACGGATCGCGCGCGCTTTATCAAAAGCAAGTTGAGCAGGCGGGGACATCTGCCCTTCACTTGCCAGCATCAATTGCAACCCAAGCGCTGACCAAAGATCGGGGTTCTCCGGTTCGCTTTTCAACCCTGACTGGATATAAGCAGCTGCCAACGGGTAATCGCCTTGTTTGGCAAAGGAGTCGGCCGTGACAAGCCACCGTTTTGCAGAACCGAAGCTTTGATCCATATCTGCCCTAATGTTGACGAGCTGCACAGCGGCGACCTCGCTCGCAGCCAAAGGCTTAGCCGGTGATGGTGGGGTATAGGGGCGCCCCTGCAGCGCATAGCCTGTCATACCCAATAATATCGCCGCGGTAGCAATCTGCCATAAACCTTTGGACGAACGGACAAGCCAAATCAGCATGACGAGGCTGATGACCGACAAAAGTCCAAGTGCAAGCCAACCGTTCATGTGCGCCTCCGAAACAGACCGCGAGCTACAAAAATCGATACCAATAATAAAATGAGAGGTGCAATCCAGAGCAACAACCCGGCACCTTTTAATTCGGGTTCAAAACTTACCCATTCACCATAACGCTGAACCATCCAGTCCCGGATAGCATCGGGTTTTTGACCCGCCGCGATCTGTTGGCGCACTTCGGCGCGCATCGTCCCTGCCATCGGAGCGTCACTGTCCGCAATCGACTGCCCCTGGCACTGGATACAACGCAAGCTGTGCATCAGCTGCGTCGCCTCTGCCTCCTTTACAGGGTCCGCCAGTTGACGGTTGGCCAGAGCAGGTGTCGGGCCGCTGCCTTGCGCGATCGCGGGCGATCCGAAGATAAGAAACAAGGGAATAAATGCCTTCACGTGGCAGCCTTCAATTTTTCAAGCAGCATGGGCACATGCTCCGCGCGAATGTCGCCAATATGCTGGAACAAAATCGTGCCGTCGCCTGCGATGATATAGGTTTCGGGCACGCCCGACGAACCAAGCTTGAGCTGAACTGCCATCTCGCTGTCAGATCCAATACGACGGTAGGGATTGCCGAATTCCGAGAGAAATGCAGCAACATCCTCCGGACGGTCGCGAATGGCAATCGCATCAATCTCCACCCCGGCTGCCTTTAACGCCTCAAGTTGGGGCGCCTCTGCCTTGCAAGGGATGCACCAGCTGGCGAATATGTTAAGCAGTCTGGGTTTGCCATCTGCCATGTCCTTGTCTGACAAAGGCAGGACGCCGGGTGTAGCCGAACTCAGACTGAATTCCGGCAGTTTCCGCCCGATCATTGCTGAATGGACCTGATCGTCCTTCGGTACAACAAGTCCGTAAACAGCCAGACCACCGATAAGCGCGACAACGGCAAGTGGCGCCCAGAGCAACCAAGGCCTGTTCACTCGGTCTTCCACTTATTCTGCGCAGGCTTTTTTGCTCGACGGAACATACGGCCAAGAAGCGCAATCCCTCCGCCGACAGCTATCAATAAGCCGCCAAACCAGATGAAAGTGACAAATGGCTTCCACCACAGTCGCACTTGCCAGCGGCCGTCGCCTTGCTGATCAGGCTGCGCAATCACCGCATATAATTGTCCATTCCAACGCGTCAGCAGCGCGGCCTCGCTTGTCTGCATTTCGGGTTTGAAAAACTGGCGCGACTGCGGGCGCAACACAAAGTTCTTGCTGCCGTTACGCGCAACCATTTCACCTTCAACCGCCACCCAGTTTGCGCCGACGACCGGTTTCACGTCGTCCAGCTTCACCTGCCATCCAGCAATCTTCGCACTTTCACCGGGCGCAAGCGCAGTCAAGGTTTCCGATGAAAATCCGGATTCGGCGGCCATGCCAAAGACGCTAACAGCGATACCGAAATGGGCGATCACCATCCCGAAAATGGGCAATGGCGTGCGCAATAGCTTGCGCCCCCTAAGCGGCAGCCAAGCGCCTACGGCGAGCGCCAGCGACAGAGCAATTCCAAGCAGTGGCAACACGCCTATTTCAGGGGCAAATTTCCAAACTGCTAAGGCACTCCACAACAGGATCGCCGCTGCTGCCATCAGCCAATATTTAAGCCGTGTGATCGTATCTCGCCGCCAGCGAAGCATTGGTCCGATCAGCAGAGCAAGCATCAAAAGCACAGCGATGGGCGCGGTCGTTTTGTTGAAATATGGCGGACCAACAGATATCTTGTCACCCATAGCCTCAGCCGCGAGCGGATATAACGTGCCAATCAGTACGATCGCCAGAATGACGCTCAGGAAGATATTGTTCGCAACGATAGCGCCTTCGCGGCTGACCAGTTCAAACGGCTCGCCCTGCTTCACTGTGCCAATGCGCAGCGCAAAAATGACGAAGGCAAGACCGGTGTACAACAGCATCAATGCAAGGATAAACGACCCACGTTGTGGATCGACGGCAAAGGCATGCACGCTGGTCAAGATGCCCGACCGCACAAGGAACGTGCCCGCCATCGACATCGCAAAGGCAACGAGCGCCAACATGATCGTCCACGCACGCAGCGCGTTGCGCGTGGCAAGTACGCTTACCGAATGCAGCAACGCAGTGGCGGCGAGCCATGGCATGAGCGAGGCATTTTCAACTGGGTCCCAGAACCACCAGCCACCCCAGCCCAATTCATAATAGGCCCAATAGCTACCAGCGGTGATGCCAACCGTCAGGAATATCCACGCTGCAAGGACCCATGGACGCATTGCGCGTGCAAAGGCGGGACCAACCTGATTGGTAAGCAGCGCGCCGACGGCAAAAGAGAATGCAATAGATAAGCCGACATAGCCAAAATATAGCGTGGGGGGATGAAATGCGAGACCGACATCCTGAAGCAGCGGATTAAGTCCGGCACCTTCCAACGGCGCAGGAACGAGACGCTCGAACGGGTTTGAGGCAAACAACAGAAACGCGAAAAAACCAAGCGCCAGGAAACCTTGCACAGCAAGCGTCGCATACAATGTCTTTGCCTCAATGCGCTTTTCGAGAAGTGCGATTGCCGCGCCTGATACAGACAATATCGATACCCATAACAGCATCGATCCCTCATGGTTGCCCCACGTGCCGGCTAGTTTAAAAATCATCGGCTTGTCTATGTGGCTGTTGCTTGCAACCAGAAGCACCGAGAGATCTGTCACGTAGAAGAGCCACATTAGCGCGAAGAAGGCAAAAGCGCATAGAGCACCTTGCACATAAGCCGCAGGCTTGATCAACGGGACCAATTGCCCTGCTCCGCCACGCAGTAATGTCAATCCGCCGACAAGCTGAAGCAGTGCCATCGCAGCCGCAAGCCAGAGCGCAGCCAGTCCTGCCTCCGCTATCATGTCAAAGCCCTCATTTTGAAAGCGTGTCCTTCGTATGTTCGGCCGAATTCATGTCGATGTCGGCCAGTTCCTTGGGCACATAATTTTCGTCATGTTTCGCGAGCAGGCTATCGGCGACGAAGACCCGGTCTGGTCCAAGCCGCCCGTCCGCAACGACACCCGATCCTTCCACAAACAGGTCAGGAGTGATTCCGCGATATGCGACCTTTTGACTGCTGTCCCGGTCCTGGACGGTAAAAGTGATTGAAACGCCGTCAGCCCCCCGAACAATAGAATTTTTTTGCACCATTCCACCAAGCCGGATGGCCTTTCCGGGAGCTACACTGGCTGCAGCGAGCGTCGTCGGCGTGTAAAAATAGGAGGCCTCGTCACGCAAAGCTGCTGCCGCAATAAGACTGGCGCCAACCAAAGCCACTACCGCGATCGCGGCCAAGATCAAACGCTGATGCTTGGGTTTCATCGACGTTCCTTCAATGCGTCAGCCGACGCCTCTGCGCGGCGCATCGCAAGGTAGCTTGAAATAACAAGCCAGGTCATTCCAACAGCAGCGACCGCAAATGAGGCAATGATAAACGGTGCGTGGGGCATTATATCTCCGCCATCCGGCGCATTCGGGCCTCAATGCGCATTTCTCCGAGCGCGGCGCGCATCCGCATCAGGACGATCGCACCGAACAGCAGGCTAAATCCAGCAACCGCGACAAACAGGGGAACCAGATATGCGCTATCAATCGATGACCCGCTTAAGGTGATGCTTGCCTTTTGGTGTTGGCTTTCCCACCAAATAACCGACCGGTTGATAATAGGTATGTTTACCGCGCCGATAATACCGAACACGGCAGCCACGCGGCTTGTATCGCCTTTTTCGCTGGATGCGTTGGAAAGTGCGATATAACCGAGATAGAGGAAAAACAGCACGAGCATTGAGGTCAGCCGCCCGTCCCAGACCCACCAAGTCCCCCAGGTTGGCCGCCCCCATATGGAACCAGTGATCAAACAAATCGCTGCAAAGGTCGCGCCAGGAACAGCGATTGCGCGGGCCGACACGCCCGCAAGGGGGTGACGCCACACCAATTGCACGATGCTCGCAATGGCTATGCCTGTCCACCCGCCCATGCCAAGCCAAGCCGCAGGCACATGGACGAAGATGATTTTGACGGTATCGCCCATTAACCGTTCAGTTGGCGTGAAGAACAGACCCCAGATGCATGCTCCAAGCGCAAGCAGCATACCGGGCCAAAACAACGCTGGCGTCAGCGGTTTTGCGATTCGCAAAAAGCGGGCAGGATTGGCGAAGCGATGCATGATTGGATTGTGCGTCTAGCACCGCAAAAGCGTTACGCCAATGGATTTGGCATCATCTGCCAATAAGCTTTTGTGCCATATTGTCTGCGACTTCCGCCGGTGTCTTACCGCCCGAATCACTTTCAGCCCAAATCGCCGATAGGCGTCCCGGAATGGCATCTATACGGCGGTTAATCTCCGCATCATCGGCATTTTCAATGTGGCGCAAAACGTTGATAATACCGCCGGCATTGATCACATAGTCAGGCGCGTAGAGTATCCCGCGGTCTGCCAACAACCTGCCCTCTGGTCCGGTTGCCAATTGGTTGTTCGCGCCGCCCGCCACAGCTCGCACCTTCAATGCGTTCACGCTGGCTTCGGTAAGCACGGCGCCCAGGGCGCAAGGACTGAAGATGTCGGCTTCAACCCGCATGATGTCATCCGCAGTAACGCTGATCCCGCCCAATTCGGACGCAAGGTCAGCCGCTCGTTGCGCGTCGACGTCCGCCAGTGTCAGCCTTGCACCTTGCGCGGCCAGATAACGGGCAAGACCGCCGCCAACACTACCCACGCCCTGAATGGCAACGTGGACGCCTGCCATATTATCGGTGCCAAGTGCGTGCTTAGCCGCAGCCTGAACACCCAGATAGACGCCGCGCGCGGTATAGGGGCCTGGATCGCCTCCTTGATCGGGCAAACCCGCAACATGCGATGTGACTTTGGATAAGGAGACCATATCTGCTTCGGACATGCCAACATCTTGCGCCGTGATATATTTGCCGCCAAGCGAATCCACGGCCCGCGCAAATGCATCAAGCATATCTTGCGGTTTGGTCCGTTGGGCATTCGCCAGAATAACCGCCTTCCCTCCGCCTGCGGACAGTCCAGCCATCGCATTTTTGTAGCTCATGCCACGTGACAGGCGCAGCGCGTCAGTTATCGCGGCCTGAGAATCGCTATAATGCCAGAAACGCGTTCCACCTGCCGCTGGTCCCAAATGGGTAGAGTGCACCGCAATCACCGCTTTGAGCCCCGTTTTGCGGTCGTCAAAAACATGGACCGCTTCATGCGAGTCAAAATCTGGCAAGTCCCAAATTGCGGGCATTATGCATTCCCCTGTGCGAAATTTGCGTGCTTATCCGTTCGGAATCAAATTACTGCTGGGCGTAATAATATTACGCTGCGCAATTGTCACCCTGAATGTGAAAGGAGAAAATGGGGCGACCGAGGGGTCTTGAACCCCCGACCTCTGGTACCACAAACCAGCGCTCTAACCAACTGAGCTACGATCGCCATAGCGTCACTGAGGCAGACGCGTTCCTGAACCTTGGACGTTTTGTAGCCCTAGGATTATCACATGCCGGGCGTCAACCCGGCACATGCAAAACGTTATTTCTTGAGGCTGAGGCCACCAAAGCGCTTGTTAAACTGGGCAACACGGCCACCAGTGTCAAGCATACGGCCCGAACCACCGGTCCATGCCGGATGCGACGTGGGGTCGATATCAAGAGCCAAAGTCTCACCTTCTTTGCCCCAGGTGGAGCGCGTTTCGAAGATGGTACCATCGGTCATTTGCACCTTGATCATGTGATAATCGGGGTGAATGTCGGCTTTCATACATAATTCCTTTGCTTAGCGACCGGTTTCCGACCGGAAGCCCTAAATTCGGAAGCGCCGCGCATAGCGGTGCGTTGGTCAGATAGCAACATGGAATTGCTGACGCCAGCTATCCTGAAAAAAGTTCAGGATGACGACATTCGGTCTTGATCGCTCATCCCGGCCATAATTGGATTTTTCTCATGATCCTGAACTTATTTCGGGATCACGATCCTCGATTTGTTTAAGCAGGTGGCTCGGCAATCATTGCCATGAACTCCGCCTCGGCAGCAACCTGGTCACCAACCATGGCCCGACCGGCAAACTTGCAAACCCGTGCCCGTTTCTGCACAAATTCGACGTGCAAATGCAAAAGACACCCGGGTTCGACGGGTGCCCGAAATTTCGCATTGTCAATCGACATAAAATATACAAGCTTGCCTGAGCCAATAAGTCCAAGGCTTTCCATCGCCAACACACCGGCTGCTTGGGCCAGCGCCTCGACAATCATGACGCCCGGCATGATGGGCCTTCCAGGGAAATGTCCCTGAAAGAACCCTTCATTCATCGTCACAGCTTTGACCGCAATTATGCGCTCGTCGACAACGAGTTCCTCAACACGGTCGACGAGCAGCATGGGGTAGCGATGCGGTAGAACCGCCATGACCCGCCGCACGTCATAACTGCTGAAATCGCCTTCCGACATGTGGATTAACGACCGTCAGGCTGAGCTGCCGCTGGCGTTGTTGGCGCCGGGGCACCGGGCCGTTGCTGTTGGGCCGCAGCAGCCTGAGCTTGCTGGGCCGCAGCGTTAATCAACTGCTGAATCTGCTGGTACAAAGCACCGATCTGACGCGAGGGACGCCAGCCTGCTGGCGGCGTAATCGGCACAGTAGGCGCTGCCTTATCAAGCTCCGCAGTAATCGCGGCGGTCACATCAGCGGATTCCGGCGCCCATACAAATGCGTCGGGCGCGAGGATGACGTTGATCCGCTTTGCGGTAATTACGGCCTGCTGCGCAGCTTCATACTTCAGTGCAATCTGTTCGACTGCATAAAGCTGGGCGAGAATTACGGGATCCTGAAGCGTGTTGATCTCTTTCTGTTTCGCATCAAGCTGTGCAAGCACCGGGCTTTTTGCCTTGATCGCAACGTCGAGCTCTGCCTGAGTAAGTTCTTTGTCCTTGTTGGTGTCAAGCTGGGCATTGAGATTGTTAATCTCCAAACGCTTGACCTGAACCTGCTGTGCTACGGCCGCATATTGCGTACCGATCTGCTGATAGGCGGTGCTGAGCGCTTTTGAGCGGACGATAGCGACGGATGTGTCCGATGTTGCAATACCCGAAACTTGGGCAGATGCGGGTGCAGCTACAACGGCAGCTGACACAAGAGCAGCCACGAGGGCGGTGTTACGAATGTTCATTAGAATTGCGTTCCTACGTTGAATGTAAATAATTTCGTGTCGTCACCCGGCTGCTTTAACAGAGCGCGGGCAATATCTATCCGGAATGGTCCAAAGGGTGAGTTCCAGTTTACACCGAAGCCTACCGACAGGCGTGGTTTCCAAGTGTCGCCGAAGAAACGTTCTTCAAAGCGTAACGCCGGGACGCGAGCCGAACCGTCGGCGTTGACTGCGGTAGCCGATGTCTGAAGAGCGCCGGCGGTATCCACAAAATAATAAAGCGGTGCACCCTGCGCACCAGTTGTCGTCACCTCACGTTGCTGCACTGTCTGCAGAATTGGACGCGTCACGTCGAAAACCGACCCTACGTCGACAAACACGGATGGACGCAGGCCCAATTCCTTTGCGCCGCTGCCGAGCGGTATCTGCAATTCTGCGCGGCCCAGATAATAGAAGCGTCCGCCAATGGCATCATCCTGAATCTGGTTCCGGTCGGTTTGCGGCGTGTTGACTGCAACCCCGTTCACGACCGAGCCTTGGAAGAATACACGTTGCACGCGCGGGCCAATGCCACGGATGTCAAAACCGCGCATCTGCGGTTCACCAAGATAGAAACGGTCAGTCAGGCGCACATCGTCAATACCTTGCGACGACAGTCCCCGGTTTTCGAGCGGATGGATATAACCACCTTCAATCGACAGACCGAGCACAAAATTGCCAAACGGCTTCCAATATTTATCGGCGTTGATGCGCGTTTTGATATATTTTACGCTGCCGCCAAGCCCTGCAAAATCCTGGCTGATGCCAGCACTCTGGCCCCGGGTCGGACGTATACGGTTGTCCCGATCATCATAAAGCAGCGTATAGCCGACCGATGACGTCAGTCGCTTTCCAATAGCATCGCAAAGAAATCGTCCGGCAACCACGGGGTCGCAGGAGGCAGGAAGCGGGCCTGTTCCATCGGGGTCCGTAAAGAACTGGTTTTCGTCAAGCGAGATGTCATCCTGGCTCAGTCCATACCGGCCCTGGAAATAGATAAATTCATTGACGGGAACGCCTACGCGCAGCTGAAACCCAGTGGTCGCCTGCTGATAGGTAGTGTTGCGCTGGTTATTGAAAAAGTTGAAGCTGTTCAAATCGCGGCGGAAGATGTCACCAGATACTGCAATCGACCGGTCAAACAAATATGGCTCGGTAAAGCCGATTTCGGCTGACTTCGAATAAGACGAATAGGAAATGTTGGTCCGCAGTTCCTGCCCAAGCCCGCGGAAGTTGCGTTGCTTGATCGATCCTTGGAAAATGAAATTCTCAATCGAAGAGAAACCAGCCGAAAGCGACAATTCGCCTGTAGCCTTTTCTTCGACATTGGTGGTCAAAATAATACGGTCAGGTGCACTGCCCTGCGCCTGTTCAACCTCAAGGTCTTCCTGAAAATATCCAAGCGACTTGATGCGCTCTGCTGTTCGCTTCACCTGGATACTGTTGAAAGCATCACCTTCGTTCAGGCGAAATTCGCGGCGCAAAACCTTGTCCTGAGTCAACGTGTTACCGTTGATATCGATACGTTCCACAAATACGCGCGGTGATTCAGCGACGTTAAAGGTGATGCCCATTGTCAGCGTTTCTTTGTCACGCTGGAAATCAGGATTCACGTCGGCAAAAGCATAACCAAAAAGACCTGCGGTTTCCGATAGGCTTTCAACCGTATCTTCGACCTGTTTGGCATCATACCAATCGCCCTTTTTCATCCGCAAGGTTGTAGTCAGGCGTTGAGAGTCAAAATCACGGATCTGGCTTTCAACCTTCACGTCGCCAAATTTGTAGCGGTCACCTTCTTCAACCACATAGGTGATGATGAAGTCCTGCTTGTCCGGGGTAAGCTCAGCAACAGCCGATACAACGCGGAAATCAGCATAGCCTTGGGTCAGGTAAAATTGGCGTAATTTCTGTTGGTCAAAAGCCAAACGATCTGGGTCATAGCTGGTACCCGAGCTGAAGAACCGGTAAAAACGCGATTGTTTCGTAATCATCTCACCGCGCAACTGGCCATCGGAGAACTTGTCGTTGCCGATAATGTTAATCTGCTGAACCTTGGACTTCGGCCCTTCGGTAATCTCGAAAACAATATCGACGCGGTTCTGGTCCAATTGAACCAGCTTGGGGTCTACAACAGCTGCAAAGCGGCCCTGGCGCTTATATAATTCAATGATACGGGCAACGTCGGCGCGCACTTTAGACCGCGAATAGATCTGGCGTGGGGCCAGTTTAATTTCCGGCTCAATTTTGTCATTCTTGATGCGTTTATTGCCTTCAAGGATGATGCGGTTGACCACCGGGTTTTCACGCACCTCAATGACAACGGCGCCAGCATTGTTCCGCACCGAGACATCGGCGAACAATTCAGTCGCGTATAGATCCTTAAGCGCTTGGTCGGCTGCGACCTGAGTCCATGCCTGTCCGGTACGCAACCGAATGTAGGACCGTACGGTATCAGCTTCGAGTCGTTGGGTGCCAACGACAGTGATAGATTGGATAACATCGCCTGGCAGTGTTGCCTGAGGCGCAACAGGGGCAACTGTAGCGGGCTGACTGGGAGCCTGCGGCGCAGCTTGGGCGAAAGCCGGAGTCATCGTTCCCGTAGCTGCAAGTGCGGTCGAGCCCATCAAATATACGCCAAAGCTTTTGAAGTTGCCGAAAGGTCTACTTTTCATTGTCATCCGATCTGATGTCCGGCCCCCAACGGCCGTTGGCAAATTGCCGCTAAAATATTTTTGCGTCCCTGCCCGATGCAGCGCGCGCAATCAAGTATGCAATGCCCTTAGCTACTACCGAAGAGCCCAAAAGACGCTAGGTCGTTGAATGTCACCATAATCATGAATGCTGCCAGCATCGCAAATCCCGCACGGAAAGCCCACTCCTGCACTTGCGGGGTGGCTGGCCGCCGCCGCACTGCCTCAACTGCGTAGAGCAACAGATGCCCTCCATCGAGCATCGGGATTGGCAGCAGATTGATGAACCCCAAATTAATCGAGATCAAAGCGGCAAGGCTGATGAAGGTCAAAATCCCAACGCTCATCGCTTCACCAGATACTTTCGCGATTTTAAGCGGCCCGCCCAATTCGGATAGCGGGCGTCGGCCAGAGATAATCTGACCAAGACCGATAACCTGCTGCCGCAACACATTGGCGGTCTGCACAACAGCTGCCCAAGGAGCCTCCAGCAGGCCCACTTTGCGGATTTCTACTTTGCTTGCGCCTACGCCAATTCGGCCAATTCTATATTCATTGCCGAACCGATCCACTTCGGTCACGGCCGCCACTGTGGCCTGCTTGGTGAGGCGTTCACCCTTCCGGTCGATTTCCAGGACAATTTTTTCCCCGGGGATCATGACGACCTCGCTCGCCATCTCGTCAAATGTATCGATGCTCCTACCGTTTAGCGAGAGTATCCGGTCACCTTTCATCACGCCAGCGATTGCGGCGGCGCTTCCAGGTTGAACCACGTCGACAACCGGCTGCGTCACAGATTTGCCAAAGGCCAGCAAGAAACACATCGCGATGAAAATGGCGAGAATGAAGTTTACAGCAGGCCCGGCAAATACGATGAGCGCACGTTGCCACAATGTCTTGGACTGAAATGTCTGGTTTCGCTCATGGTCAGGCAGGTTCCGCCAACTCTCGTCCGCTTGGCTGGACGGATTCATGTCGCCCGCAAATTGGACATAGCCGCCAAGCGGAAGAAGGCCGACCCGCCACAATGTACCGCGCTTGTCCTCGCGTCCCCAAATCTGCGGGCCAAAACCGATAGAGAATTTCTCGGCCTTCACGCCAAACCATCGGCCTACAAAATAGTGCCCAAGCTCATGAACCACTACCAGCGAGCCAATAAGCGCCAGAAACGCGACCAATGTTAGCAGAATGTGCGGGGATTCAGTTGTCACTGGTCAGTTTCTCCAATTCGCGCTGCGCATAAAGCCGGGCGTCTGCATCAATGCTGAACAAATCTTCAAGATTGGCAGGGGCGTCGGGCAGATAAGCAGTCAAAGTTGCTTCTACCAAATCTGCAATTTCCAAAAATTTAATCCGGCCGCCCAAAAATGCGGCGACAGCAACCTCGTTTGCGGCGTTCAAAATCGCTGGCTTCGGGCCGCCCTCGGAAATGGCCGCACGCGCGAGTCGCAAGGCAGGGAAACGGACCAGGTCTGGTTGCTCGAAGCTCAGCTGCCCTATAGCTGCAAGGTCAAGCGGCTTGCAGGTCGTGGCGATCCGTTCGGGCCAGGCAAGCGCACTTGCAATTGGAATCCGCATGTCTGGCGACCCCAGCTGCGCAAGCGTGGAGCAATCGACATATTCGACCATAGAATGGATAACCGACTGCGGGTGGACAAGGACATCCAGCCGATCAAGGCCGACGGGAAACAGATGAAACGCCTCAATTAGCTCAAGGCCCTTGTTCATCATGGTCGCAGAATCAATGCTGATTTTTGCACCCATATCCCAATTGGGATGCGCAACTGCCTGTGCCGGCGTCACTTCGCGCATTTCTTCAAGCGTAAACGCACGAAAAGGACCGCCGCTAGCCGTGAGAGTGATCTTGCGCACCTGATCCAATTTCCCGCCAGCAAGGCATTGAAAAATGGCATTATGCTCGCTGTCGACCGGCAGCAGCATAGCGCCTGACCGGCGCACGGTTGCCATCATCAATTCGCCCGCCGACACCAAAGCCTCCTTATTGGCTAAAGCAACCGTCTTCCCAGCCTCGATTGCTGCCATGCAGGAGGGCAATCCGGCGCAGCCTACTATGGATGCCATGGTCCAGTCGGCATTGCGCCTCGCAGCCTCTACAAGAGCTTGTGGGCCGGCAGCCGCTTCGATACCGGTTCCGGCGAGCGCATCCTTGAGGTCGGCGTACGCCGCTTCGTCGGCCACAACGGCCAGTTCGGCATCAAACTCCCGCGCCAATTGGGCAATCGCCGCTGCGTTGCCATTGGCCGTGAGCGCAATCACTTTATAATTGCCGCGATGTTGGCGAATAAGATCAAGGGTGGACATGCCAACCGAGCCCGTCGCTCCAAAAATCGATACGCTGCGAATCACGGACTAGCTACCTGCCACATATTGGAAAAGTGTGATGACACCTGCGGCGAAGGCAACGGCGATGAGGCCGTCGGTGCGGTCAAACAGCCCTCCATGGCCGGGTATCAATCGTCCTGAATCCTTGACCCCAGCGCGCCGTTTCATCCAACTTTCAAAGAAATCGCCCGATTGCGCGACAACGGCCACAACAGTGCCGGTGAGCATCAGCCGCGGCACACCATATGCGAGATACACGTCTCCATCGCCCGGATGGCCGCCTCTGGATGCATAAAGCGCGGCTTGGATTGCAACCATGGCTAGTCCTGCACCAAGCATGCCGCCAAAGAGGCCAGACCATGTTTTCGACGGGCTAATACGCGGTGCGATTTTTGGCCCACCAATGCTCCGGCCCGCGAAATAAGCGCCTACATCCGTACCAATGACACCTGCAATCAACATGATGGCTGGAGTCATGCCAAAAAACGGAGCGCTAAAGAGCAATAAGGTAAAGCAGGCGAGGCCAACATAAAACAAGCCTGCCAACAACCACAGGATGCGGCCTGGCACGCTTTTGGCGAACCCGAATACCAGTTTGGACAATTCCCAATAAACGCCCAGTCCGACCGCCAGGACAAGCGCCATGAAGGCATATCCGCCCATCCATATTGCAAGGATGGCTACCGACATCATGGCAACGCTGGACAAGGTCCTTATGCCCAGGTCCGACCGGGATTTGCCGAGTGGTACCACCTTATCGGTCATCGTCCACCATAACGGCGTTCGCGGTTGGAAAATTCGTTCAAGGCGGCGGCAAGTTCATCTTTGCTGAAGTCCGGCCACAATGTCTGCGTAAACCAGAACTCGGCATATGCCGCCTGCCAAAGCATGAAATTCGACAGGCGCTGTTCGCCCGAGGTGCGAATGAGCAAATCCAATGGCGGCAGACCAGCCGTATCCAGATTGGCATCAATCGACGCCGAAGTGATTTCGCCCTGCGTCGCCGCTGCGCTTGCTGCACGCACGATTTCATCTTGCGAACCATAATTCAATGCCACCGCCAATGTTGTGCGGCTGTTTTTAGCCGTCCGCGCAATGGATTCTTCAAGCATTTCGACAATATCAGGCGCCAATGCTTTGTAATTTCCAATAATTTTCAACCGCACATCATTGGCCGCGAATTCGTCAAGATCGGATTTGATAAAATCCCGCATCAGCCCCATCAGATCACTGATCTCATCCTCAGGCCGTTTCCAGTTCTCACTGGAAAATGCATAAAGGCTCAACGTCTCGAGCCCTAGCTCACCTGCAGCGCGGACGATATTGCGAACGGTCTCGACTCCTCGCTTGTGGCCCATTGCACGAGGCAACAATCGTTTTTTCGCCCAGCGGCCATTGCCGTCCATGATAATGGCCACATGACGCGGCAATTTACCAGTTCCGGCCTCGATGCGCGCTTGGGCTTCCACGATGGCCATCACCAGCTCAACGCAGTCCGTTCGCGTCGAGCCTGGTCGAGACACCTGTAAAGCATGCGTTACCAGTTTGTGTCTCGGATTGGCGCGACACGAACTGCTGTTGGAAAAGAGACCGCCTCAAAATCACTGGCTCAGAATTTCCTTTTCCTTGTGCGCAGCGGCATCGTCCACAGCCTTGATCATCTCGTCGGTCATTTTCTGGACCTCAGTCTCAAGCCGCTTTCGATCGTCCTCACTGATTTCCTTCTTGTTCTCGTCGGTTTTCAGCCCGTCATTGGCATCCCGCCGAACA
The DNA here is from genome assembly GCA_038217195.1 of Sphingomonadales bacterium. GTDB lineage: Bacteria > Pseudomonadota > Alphaproteobacteria > Sphingomonadales > Sphingomonadaceae > Sphingorhabdus_B. The sequence continues at coordinate 67,782 of JBBQPQ010000005.1, forward strand.
TTGCGGATCGCAATTTTGGCTTTCTCGGCATATTGTCCGGCAAGTTTCGCCAATTCCTTACGGCGCTCTTCAGTAAGATCAGGAATAGGCAAGCGTAGCATTTGCCCGTCAGTGATTGGGTTGAGGCCAAGCCCAGCCGAGCGAATGGCCTTTTCAACTGGCGTGACATTTGCGCGGTCCCAGACTTGCACCGAAAGCATTCGGGGTTCGGGCGCGCTGACAGTAGCGACCTGGCTGAGCGGCATATGTGAACCATAAACCTCAACCACAACGGGGTCGAGCAAGGTCACATTGGCGCGGCCAGTGCGAAGACCGGACAGGTCGCTCTTAAAAGAATCGACGGCGCCTTTCATGCGGCGTTCTACGTCGGCTTTGTCATATTGCGGCATGGATTATTTCCCTTCGCTTGTTACCACAGTTGAAGTGCCGCTTCCGTCGAGCACTTTCAAAATATTGCCCTGCTCGCGGATTGAAAACACCACGATTGGAATGTTGTTGTCACGGCACAGCGACACCGCGCTTGCGTCCATAACCTTAAGATTATCTGCCAACACCCGGTCATAACTTAATGTTTCGTAACGCGTTGCTGTTGAAACTTTTTTGGGATCGGCATCATAGACCCCGTCAACCGATGTACCCTTGAACAACGCATCGCACTGCATTTCGGCGGCACGCAATGCAGCGCCGCTATCGGTGGTAAAGAATGGCGCGCCGACTCCTGCTGCAAAAATAACAATGCGGCCCTTCTCCAGATGCCGCTCGGCGCGGCGACGGATAACGGGCTCGCATACCTTGTCCATTTCGATAGCTGACTGCACGCGCGTAGGCACACCGAGCTGCTCAAGCGCATTCTGCATGGCAAGCGCGTTCATGACTGTCGCGAGCATGCCCATATAATCTGCCTGCGCGCGGTCCATCCCCTTGGCGGCGCCTGCCATTCCCCTAAATATGTTCCCTCCGCCAATGACGAGACACAGCTGCAGGCCAGTGTCCTGAGCAGCTTTAACCTCTTCGGCGACACGCGCAACGGTGTCGGGGTCAATGCCATAAGCTTGATCCCCCATGAGCACTTCGCCTGATAATTTCAGCAGAATGCGGCGATAACCATGTGCGCCCATGTTTTTCCTTATCCAGATACGATAATGGCGCCCAGCTATAGGAGCCGCGCGCCACATCGCCAAGTGCTTATGCCGTAATTTAATAGCGGCAAATAAACGCCGTTCGCATCGCGCTTAGTCGAGATGCCTTGAAGGCATTGGACACCCGAGGGGTGCCCCGACTGCATGCGGCACAAACAGATTTTCGTTCTTATGCGCCGACTGCAGCAGCCACTTCAGCTGCGAAGTCAGTCACTTCCTTTTCGATACCTTCACCAAGTTGGAAGCGGACATAATCCTTCAGCACGATCGTCGAGCCGGCTTCCTTACCAGCAGCGGCAACAACGTCAGAAATCGGTGTTTTGCCGTCCATAACAAATGGCTGGCTCAACAATGCATTTTCTTTGGCGAATTTCTTTACTGCGCCTTCAACCATCTTCTCGACGATATCAGCTGGCTTGCCGCTTTCCGATGCCTTTTCACGCGCAATGCCGCGCTCACGCTCAAGCGTTTCGGCGTCAAGGCCAGTCTCATCGAGTGACAGCGGGAAAGCAGCCGCGATGTGCATCGCCAATTGCTTGCCAAGACCGTCAAGCGTCGCTGCGTCTGCATCGCTTTCAAGCGCTACGAGAACGCCGATACCGCCCATCCCAGGCGCTGCAGCGTTATGCACATAGGACACAACGCGGCCGTTATTGACCGACAGCGATTTCACGCGACGTATAACCTGGTTTTCACCAATAGTCGCAATGTTGTTGGTCAGACGGTCCTGAACAGTTTCGCCATCGCCATAAGGCGCGACCAAGACGGCTTCAGGTTCGTTTGCGGCAAGCTTCAACGCAACCTGGCTTACGGCAGTCACAAATTCCTGGAACTGTTCGTTCTTCGCGACGAAATCGGTCTGGCTGTTGACTTCGATTGCGGTGCCCCTGTTGCCTTCAACGGCAACGCCTACCAGACCTTCGGCAGCAGTCCGGCTTGATTTCTTGGCAGCGGTAGCAAGGCCCTTGGCGCGCAGCAAGTCAACTGCGGCTTCGATGTTGCCATTGGTTTCTTCAAGCGCCTTTTTGGCGTCCATCATGCCAGCGCCGGAAAGCTCACGCAGTTCCTTGACGGCTGAAGCGGTAATTGCAGACATTATGGTGTCCTTTCTGATCATTTAGGAGCCGAAACGGCCTCAATAACGTGCGTCATCCCTGCATAAGGGGAGAATCAACACCTGAGCTCACGTCATGCGCAAGCTTCAGGAGTTGAGCCCCCGCCTACGCGGAGGTGACGACAGATATATTACGCGTCTGCGGCAGGCGCTTCAGCGGCAGCAACTTCGGCAACGGGTGCAGCTTCTTCCGCTACAGGCGCAGCTTCTTCAGCCAAAGCAGGCTCGGCGGCAGGTTCAACTTCCGCACCGAGATCAATGCCCTTGGCGACCTTGGCATTGACGTTGCCCTTAGTTGCCGCTGTGGCAACGGCGTCGCAATACAAGCGAATGGCGCGCGCTGCGTCATCATTTGCAGGAACCGGAAACGCAATGCCATCAGGCGATACGTTCGAATCCAGGATCGCGATGACCGGAATGCCCAAAACGTTGGCTTCCTTGATCGCGAGTTCTTCCTTGTTGGCGTCAATGACGAACATGACGTCAGGAATGCCGCCCATATCACGGATACCACCAAGGCTCATTTCCAGCTTGTCGCGCTCGCGGGTCATTTGAAGAATTTCCTTCTTCGTAAAACCATGCGTATCGCCCGAAAGTTGTTCTTCAAGCGTCTTGAGCTTCTTGATCGAGTTCGAAATCGTCTTCCAGTTGGTGAGCATGCCGCCCAACCAGCGATGGTTGACAAAATGCTGACCCGACGCACGTGCGGCGTCAGCGATTGGCCCCTGTGCCTGGCGCTTGGTTCCCACGAACAATACCTTGCCACCCGACGAAACGCTTTGGGCAACAAAATCAAGTGCGCGTGCGAACAATGGCACGGACTGCGAGAGATCTAGAATGTGGATACCGTTACGCGCGCCGAAAATATACGGCTTCATACGCGGGTTCCAACGATGTGTTTGGTGGCCGAAATGGGCCCCAGCTTCAAGCAATTGCTGCATGGTAACGACAGGTGCCGCCATGGTACTTCTCCTTCCGGTTGAGCCTCTGGGAAACTAGAACGTCACACAACCCTGAAAGGGAGCGATCCGCACCGGTATGTATGTTTCCCATGTGGAATGAGCGGGCGGTTAGATGGCAGAACAAGGTTAGTCAAGCACCAATACCGATTAACATCAGGTTCACCGCGGCAAACTCATGGAATTTTACCAAGGATCAAGGCAACATTAGGAGAAAGCTGTTGGCTTCAATCAAATCAGTCATGTTGATATTTACCTTTGGCATTTCAGCCGCAGTTCACTCCCAAGACTCCCCGATACCAGATACGTCTGAAATGCCGGAACGCATTTCGTTCCTGGTGGCGTTTGGCGAAGAAAAATGCCGGGAACCTGTTGGTGACGAGATTGTGGTCTGTGCGAATGTGCCTGAAGGAGAGCGCTATCGCATTCCTCTTGCATTGCGAACAAAAGAACGGGTTGTTACCGACCGCTCCTGGTCGTCCGCAGTAGAAACGCTGGATACATTCGCGGCAGATCTCCGCCCTAACAGCTGTTCGGTAAATGGCTCCAACGGCTTTACGGGCTGCACACAAAAATTATTGCAACAATGGTTTGCCGACCGGCGGGGCAAATAAAGGCCTTGACAGCGTAGAACAAATAGAGAACATACGAATTCTGTC
>JBBQPQ010000006.1:0-64190 GCA_038217195.1 Sphingomonadales bacterium
CGCAGAATATCCTACTATAATTGAACAGGCGGCGCAGCAGTTTGCTGCCGAAATTACGCCTGCCAACTTGGCGACGATTCGTGCATTTATGGAATCTGGCGCCGGTCAGGCCATGACCGCAGCGCAACCCAAATTGCAGCAAAAATTGAGCTTAACGGGGCAAGAAACTGGAAGAAAAGCCGGCGAAAAGGCCGCAATGCAATTGATGTCAGAAGCTGGCAAATATCTTTGGATACGGAAATGACCATATTTTACCCCACCCCAGAACATGAACGCCTTGCCCGCGACGGCATGTATCATCCTGAGTCCGAAGGCGATGCCTGCGGCGTTGGTCTGGTTGCGGCAACCGATGGCAAACCGTCACGCCGCGTCGTCGCGGCAGGTATCGAGGCGCTAAAGGCGGTTTGGCACCGCGGCGCAGTGGATGCCGATGGCAAGACCGGCGATGGCGCAGGCTTGCATATCGACCTGCCCGTGCGCTTCTTTGACGACGCCATTTCGGACAGCGGCCACCGACCAATGCCCAACCGGCTTGCCGTCGGCATGGTATTTCTGCCGCGCACTGACCTGAGCGCGCAGGAAAACTGTCGCACCATTGTTGAGGCGGAAATCATCGACGCTGGCTACACGATTTATGGCTGGCGTCAGGTGCCCGTTGATGTGTCGGTTATAGGGACAAAGGCGCAAGCCACGCGGCCCGAGATCGAGCAGATCATGATTGCGGGACCAATGCCCGACGAGGTTGACGCCACCGAATTTGAAAAGAACCTATATCTGGTCCGCCGCCGGATCGAGAAGAAGATCATCGCTGCGCAAATCCGCGATTTCTATATCTGTTCGCTGTCGTGCAGGTCGATCGTCTACAAGGGCCTGTTCCTTGCAGAGTCGCTCTCGGTCTTTTATCCCGATTTGCAGGACGACCGTTTCGAAAGCCGCGTCGCGATTTTCCACCAGCGTTATTCGACCAATACATTCCCGCAATGGTGGTTGGCGCAGCCATTTCGCGGTCTTGCCCATAATGGCGAGATCAATACTATTCGCGGCAACCAGAACTGGATGAAAAGCCACGAGATCAAAATGGCCAGCATCGCCTTTGGCGCGCAGTCAGATGATATCAAGCCCGTTATTCCAGCCGGTTCATCGGATACTGCGGCGCTGGATGCTGTGTTTGAAACCCTCGTCCGTTCCGGCAAGGAAGCGCCGACTGCCAAGCTGATGCTGATACCCGAAGCGTGGCAGTCCAATACGAATCTGCCGGCCAATCACCGTGCGATGTATGAATATATGGCAAGTGTGATGGAGCCATGGGATGGCCCTGCGGCGCTCGCGATGACCGATGGACATTGGGCAGTAGCGGGCGTTGACCGCAACGCACTGCGTCCGCTTCGCTACAGCCGGACATCGGACAATCTGCTGGTCATTGGCTCGGAAACCGGAATGGTTGTGCTGCCGGAATCGATCATTTTGGAAAAGGGCCGCCTTGGCCCCGGGCAAATGATTGCCGTCAATCTGGATGAAGGCAAGTTGTACCGCGACGGCGAATTGAAGGACCGGATTTCGGCCGAGCAGGATTATGCCGCGTTGGTAGGTGGCTTCCGCAGGATAGGCGACCTGCCGGATTCCAGCGCTCAAGAAGCAGAGCCATGGTCGCGGGCCGAGTTGACCAAGCGGCAGATCGCCGCTGGCATGACGTTAGAAGATGTCGAAATGATCCTTGCGCCGATGATCGAGGACTCCAAGGAAGCCATTGGTTCAATGGGTGACGACACGCCGCTTGCCGTCATAAGCGACAAGCCGCGCCTGATCAGCCAGTTCTTCCGGCAGAATTTCAGCCAGGTAACGAACCCTCCCATCGACAGCCTGCGTGAGCGGCATGTGATGAGCCTGAACACGCGCTTTTCAAACCTTGCCAACATTCTCGATGAGAAAAGCCAGAATGCCGACGTTCTGGTGCTGGATAGTCCGGTTCTGACGGCGCATGACTGGCTGCGGCTCAAGACGGCATTTGGCCCGGTTGGCGCCGAGATTGACTGTACCTATGACATATCGGAAGGGCAGGAAGGCCTGCGCGCAGCCATAACCCGCATCCGCGAAGAAGCCGTGGCCGCCGTGCGCATGGGCAAATCCGAGCTGTTCCTGACCGATGAAAATATCAGCGCAGACCGTGTCGGCATCGCGATGATCCTGGCCGCAGCCGCCGTGCACACGCACTTGGTCCGCAATGGCCTGCGCAGTTATTCATCGATCAATATCCGCTCGGCTGAATGCCTCGATACGCATTATTTTGCCGTCCTCATTGGCGTTGGCGCAACGACGGTGAACGCGTATCTGGCCGAGGCAGCGATTGCCGACCGCCATGCGCGCGGTCTGCTCGAAGGCTTCACCTTGACTCAAGCCATCGAAAATTACCGCACGGCGATCAATGAAGGCCTGCTGAAGATCATGTCCAAAATGGGCATTGCGGTCATCTCCAGCTATCGTGGTGGCTATAATTTCGAGGCCGTGGGATTGTCCCGCGCACTCGTTAATGACTTCTTTCCGGGCATGCCCAACAAGATATCGGGCGAAGGCTATCACTCGCTTTATGTCAACGCCCGCGACCGGCACGAAGCCGCGTTCGACAGCGCGGTCGCACGCCTGCCCGTTGGCGGCTTTTACAAGCAACGCGACGGCGGAGAATCGCACGCTTACTCCGCTGGCCTGATGCACCTGCTGCAAAGCGCAGTCGCCAATGACAGCTACTCGACCTACACCCAATTTGCGCAGGGCGTGAAGGAACTGCCGCCGATTTATCTGCGCGATTTGCTTGAATTCAATTTCGCCAAAGAACCCGTTGCAATTGACGAGATCGAGGCGATCACAGAGATCCGCAAGCGCTTTGTCACGCCCGGCATGTCGTTGGGTGCATTGTCGCCCGAGGCGCATGAAACGCTTGCCATCGCCATGAACCGGATCGGCGCGAAGGCCGTCTCCGGCGAAGGCGGCGAGGACAGCAAGCGGTTCAAACCGTATGAAAATGGCGACAATGCCAACAGCGTCATCAAGCAGATTGCCAGTGGGCGTTTCGGCGTCACCGCCGAATATCTTGGCGCATGCGAAGAAATCGAAATCAAGGTTGCGCAAGGCGCAAAACCCGGCGAGGGCGGGCAACTGCCCGGGTTTAAAGTGACCGAGATGATTGCGCGGTTGCGGCATTCGACGCCCGGTGTGACCCTGATTTCGCCGCCACCACATCATGATATCTACTCGATCGAAGACCTCGCGCAGCTGATTTACGACCTCAAGCAAATCAACCCCCGCGCACGGGTCTGCGTAAAGCTGGTCAGCGCGGCGGGCATTGGCACGATTGCTGCCGGCGTTGCCAAAGCACATGCCGATGTCATCCTTGTGTCCGGCAATGTGGGCGGCACGGGTGCAAGTCCGCAGACGAGTATCAAATATGCCGGTACCCCATGGGAAATGGGCCTGTCCGAAGCCAATCAGGTGCTTACGCTCAACGGGCTTCGTCATCGCGTGAAGCTGCGCACCGACGGCGGCCTTAAAACCGGGCGCGACATCGTGATCGCCGCGATTTTGGGCGCCGAGGAATTTGGCATCGGGACCCTGAGCCTTGTTGCCATGGGCTGCATCATGGTGCGGCAGTGCCATTCGAACACCTGCCCGGTAGGGGTCTGCGTTCAGGACGAAGCGTTACGCAAGAAGTTCACAGGAACGCCCGAAAAGGTCATCAATCTGATGACCTTCATCGCCGAAGAAGTGCGCGAGATATTGGCAAAGCTTGGCTATCGCAGCCTTGATGAAGTCATCGGGCGAACCGAACTGCTTCGGCAGGTCAGTCGGGGTGCCGAGCATTTGGACGATTTGGACCTCAATCCGATCCTGGCGAAGGTGGATGCGCCGGACAGCGCCCGCCGCTTCAACATTCCGACATTCCGCAACGAAGTGCCCGAAAGCCTTGATGCGCAGATGATCCATGACGGCCGTCCGGTCTTCGAACGGCGCGAAAAAATGCAACTCACATATAATGTGCGCAATACGCATCGTGCCGTGGGCACAAGGCTGAGCTCCGAGATCACGCGGCTTTACGGGATGAAGGGTCTATCCGAAGGGCATGTCCATGTCCGCTTGCGCGGGTCAGCCGGACAATCGCTTGGCGCGTTTTTGTGTCAGGGCATTACGCTTGAGGTCTTTGGCGACGCCAACGACTATGTCGGCAAGGGTCTGTCGGGCGGCACGATCATCGTCCGGCCAACGGTGAGCAGTCCGCTCGTGAGCCATCAAAACAGCATCATCGGCAACACCGTTTTATATGGCGCAACGTCAGGCCGTTTGTTTGCGGCAGGGCAAGCCGGTGAACGCTTTGCCGTCCGCAATTCCGGCGCGCATGTCGTGGTGGAAGGCTGCGGCTCGAATGGCCTTGAATATATGACCGGCGGTATCGCGGTCATTCTCGGTAAGGTTGGCAGCAATTTCGGCGCTGGCATGACCGGCGGGATGGCGTTCGTGCTGGATGCCGAGCGTGATTTTGCCGTAATGGCAAACCCCGACAGCATTGTCTGGCAAAGGCTGGAAAGCGTCTATTGGGAGGAGCAGTTAAAGGCTTTGGTCACCGCCCATGCCGAAAAAACCGACAGCGCCTGGTCAAAATCGATCCTTGAAGATTGGGACCGAAGGCGCGGCGAGTTCTGGCAAATCTGCCCCAAAGAAATGCTGACTCGGCTTAAACAGCCATTGTCCGACCACGAAGCGCTGGAGGCAGCCGAGTAGAATAACCCTGAACGCACAATTGCAAGCTGAACTGGATTGTTCAGCTTGCACTCATGCTCGGCTCGATAGAACATTCCCCATCATTTGATGGTATCAAGGATTCTGAGTCATGCGCCTTCACTTTCTGCTTTTCGCATTGCCACTTGCAGCCATCGCAGCGCCAGCATACGCGCAGGACGTCGTATATGTGCCTGGAACGGGCGGTGAAGCTTATGCCGGCGACGATCCACAGCCCTATGACGACACAGCAGCAAACGAGGCAGGCGATGCCCATATAGGGCAAATCGCTAGGAAAATGTCTGACCCAGCTGTTCAGGATAAGGTCGCGGTCATGGTCGAGAATCTGTCAGGCGCCATCATGCGCATGCCCATAAGCGGGCTGACTGAAGCAATTGAGTCCGCGCGGCCCGGAACGGTCAATAGGCGCCTGCGGGGTAATGCGACTGTTGCGGATGTTGCCGGACGCGATAGCGCATATCTGCCCGAAGAATTGGGCGACCAAAGCCGCGAAATGGTGGCCATGATGGGCGGCGTTGCCCGTGCAGTGGCCAACATCATGCCGCAAGTCGAAAATCTTGGACGCGATATGCAGGACCAAATGCGGGCCGCAACGCGAGAGGCGCGCCGCACGCGTAACCGTTAACCGAAAAGCCACTCTCCAAGCAGGCGGTTAAACGGAAAGGTGAAGAACCCAGCGATCAGCAGAGCGCCAAAGACCATCCCGCGAACCGCACTCCGGTGCTTTGCGACATTGTGCGTCCGCGCGCTCCACACAATCACGGCGCACTGAATCAGGGTCCACGCCGACAGCAGATGAATGATGCTGAGGCCCCCGCGGTTTATCAACCTGATGTCGAAGCTTACGATTGCCGTGGCGAGAAGCGACAGCACCCAGACCCATCCGAGCTTTCGGTGCCATCTATCGCCGCGTTTGCGTAGCAGCATGACGGGGGTCAGAACCAGCGCCACCGCGATTGTCGTCAAGTGAAACCAGACTGTATAGGGTATCTTTATCCAGTCGTCCTGTCCCCGGATCACGGCAATGCAGAGCGCGGCGAGTAAGATGACTGCTCCTGCACACAATATTCGGTCAAACCAGTCAGGGATCAATTGCTGCGGGGTAATGCGCGCTTGGCCTTTGCGGAACAGACTGGCCATTTGACTTCCCTCCTGCTTTAGTCAGGATACTGATATTTCATGGAGAAGCCTCATGCGCAAATATTTACTTGCCGGATCGCTGCTGGCACTTTCGGCTCCGGCTTATGCTGATGCCAATGGCGATCTCAATCAGTTGGTCAATGATGTCTGGGCTTATACGCTGAAGGAACAGCCCGTCTATGCGAGCGCGCTTGGCGTGAATGACTATGCTAACGAACTTGGCGATTTTACCTTGGCTGCGCAAGATAGGCGGGCCACCGAAGCCGGGAAGTTCCTTGTCCGGCTCGACAGCATTCCACCCAACGCGCTTGATGCTGCATCGAAAGTCGAAGCAGGAATATTGCGGCGGTCGTTGCGTTCGACAATCGACGGCAACGCGTTTGGACAGCGCGCTATCAACTTCACCACGTATTCCAGCTGGCACCAGCAACTGGCGGGCATGGCCCAAAATTTGCCGTTCAGAAACAAAGCCGACTTTGAAAGCTACAATAAGCGGCTCACACAATATGCGCGGGTGAACGACGAAAGCATCGCCGTCGCCAATGTCGCAATCAAAGGCAAATATACCCAGCCTTGCGAAACCCTGACTGGCTTTGAAGGCACGATCAGCGGCCTTATCGCCCCCGACAGGCATAAGTCGCGCTTTTACGGACCTTATGCGGCAAAGCGCCCCGAAAGCATCACCGAAGCTGATTTTGCCGCATTGGCCACTGAGGCCGAAGCCACGATCAGCAACGTCATCTACCCAGCGCTGAACAAGCAGCTTGACTGGTATACGGCAAGCTACAAACCGGCCTGCGCCAAGGACCCCGGCATCTCTGCACAGCCCGGCGGCGAAAAATATTATGCGTTCCGAATCCGCGAGGAAACCACGACTGATTTGACGGCCGAGCAGATCCACCAGATCGGACTCGGCGAAGTCGCGCGGATTCGCGCTGAAATGGTCGAGGTCGCAAAACAGGCTGGCTATCCCAGCCGCGAAGCGTTCATCGCGCATCTGCGCACCGACCCGCAATATTATGCCAGAACGCCTGAAGAGCTGATGGAGAAGGTCGCGCGAGTGACCAAGACCATCGACGGCAAGATGCCCACCCTGTTCGGTCGCCTGCCCCGCCTGCCTTATGGCATCAAGGAAATTCCGTCTGAAACTGCAGAGGGCACAACCACGGCATATTATAATCCGGGATCGCCCGAAATCGGCATTTCCGGCACATATTTCGTCAACACGTCGAAGCTGAACCAGCGGCCATTTTGGGAGATCCCTGCTTTATCCGCGCATGAGGCCGTGCCAGGACACCATAACCAGATCGCGCTGCAGCAGGAATTGCCGCTGTCCGATTTCCGCAAATATGGCGTCTCGTTCACCGCCTTTACCGAAGGCTGGGGCTTATACTCGGAACGGCTCGGCATCGAAATGGGGCTATATGACACGCCCGCCAAGGACATGGGGCGTCTGTCCTATGAAATGTGGCGGGCTTGCCGCCTTGTTGTCGACACGGGCATCCATGCCAAGGGTTGGAGCAAGCAGCAGGCGATTGCCTTCATGACCGACAACAGCGCCTTGTCAGCTGCGAATATCGAAGCCGAAGTCAACCGCTACATCAGCTGGCCAGGGCAAGCACTTGCCTACAAATTGGGAGAGCTTAAAATCCGCGAGCTACGGGCCATGGCAACCAAAGAGCTTGGACCTAAATTCGATCTCGCCGCATTCCACGACGCCGTTCTGGCTCAGGGTTCCGTACCGATGGACGTGCTTGATCAGCAGATTAAGGACTGGGTAGCAGCGGAAAAGGCAAAAGGCTAAAACCGCTTTGCGTGCCGCTTATTTGGGTTGAGGAAGTGGCTGGGCGTCTGCGCTTGCCGCTTCTTTTGCTTCCAATTCGGCTTGCAACTTTGCCTCCCGCTCAGCGCGGCCCTTTTCAAATTCCTTCACGCGGTCGTCGACCTCAGCTGCCTCGGCATCAATGCCAGCCATGCGCTTTGCGCGCTCGGCCGCGATCAAACGGCCAAAAGCTATACCGGGATCCTGCGCTTTTTCCGCATAGGCCTTGTTGATCTCACCAAGGCCGCAGCCGGTGAAACCGCCAGCACCCGAGGGGGAGCAGCTCATTGTCCCGCTGGCGGCGACATATTCATAAGATTTGATCCGCTCGGACATCGCCTGGCTGCGCGGATCATTGGGGTCGCCGCGCAATGATGAAGGAATGCGATAACGGTCGGCCTCGCCCATGCGCGCGCATACTACGATTTCGTCACCAGCGCTTTCGGGACATTTGTCGTTGCCGTAAATGATGAGCTGGTTGATTTTTTCATCGCCGGGCTGCGTGGCAGGCACATCCTGTGCTGAGGCCTGAACCGAGATCATGAGACCAAGGCAAGCTAAAGAAATTCTGGCCATTGCGTTCACGGGTTCATCTCCAAAAAATAACATCCCTGCGCTTGAACCGCGCAGGCTGAATGCGCGATGAAGCTTAAATATGTTTCGACACCGCAATAGCCGTGCGGCATCCCATCCGAACCAGCGCGCTCATCAACGGATAAGCTGGCGCGCGCTCCGCGCCTTCTGCCAAGGCAGTTGCTTTATGTTCAAGCTCGTCGGCCTGGAAATCCACAATCATCGAAGCAAGTTCCGGGTCGCTGTCGCCAATTTCGGCAAGCTGTTCGCTATAATGGCGATCGATTTCGGTTTCGACCGCCACTGTGCAGGCCATGGCAGCTTCAGGCCCGATGGCCGCAGACACGGCGCCAAGTGCGAAACCGGCGGCGTTCCAGATAGGGTGGAGCATCGTCGGACGCACGCCGCGCTCCGCCATCATCTTATCAAAGGCGTTGAGGTGGCGTTCCTCCTGCTCAGCCATATGCGCAATGCTGCGCGCAGCGGGCGTGCGGTCACCCATCACGGCAAGCTGTCCGGCATAAATCCGTTTCGCGCCAAATTCGCCCGCCTGATTCACGCGGATCATGCGTTCGATTGCCACTTTCCGCTCATTCGCGGTTTTCAGTTCTGTTTGTTGCGCCATATCATTGCCAAGATGAGGGCTGCGCCGCCGAACGACAAGAGGAAATTATACCCGGCGAGCGAAATGCCAAATAAAGTCCACGGCGCTACGTCGCATCGCACCAAAGGCGCGTTTAAGATCGACTTGAGCAAATCATCGCCCGTGCCAGAAATTGTTGCGGTGCACGCGGTCAAACCTTCCCACCAGCCATATTCAACACCCGCGTGATATCCGCCAATAACGCCGCTGGAGGCAATGGCCAATGCGGCCAGCGCGACCAATATCTTGCGAAACGCAGCGTTGCCGACCCCAAAGGCAATGACCGCAATCGCGACGGCGGCAAAATGCGGGTAACGCTGCCACCAGCACATCTCGCACGGATAAAGACCGCCGACATATTGCGAGGCATAGGCTCCTGCCAGCAATGCAGCAGGTAACAGCACCGCAAGCCAATGGGCCTTGTCATATTTCGATGTCATATCCGGTTCGAAGCCTTGGTCGTCATTTGTGGTTTGGTTCAGCTTCTTACGCGAGCGCCAAACAAAAAGTAAGATGCTGAAATGCCGTCGCCAGAGGTAAAAGGAACTCAGGATGATGCGGTTAGGCGGCTGCAATCTGCCTAACTCCCAATACTCTCTTCATCCCAATACCGTCACCCTGAACTCGTTTTGGCTCCTCCAGCCTGTGGCTCCACGGTCCATTTCACGAGTCATACTATGGGATCATTGCACAATGGATGCCGAAGTTTAGCATGGCGACGGGCTGGCTTGCCCGTACCGTCATCCCCAGTCAGTTCCGCGCTTTGCCGTTCACTGGCTTTTCCGCAAGCTTCATCGTGCGGGATCCAAGCCGCTGCAGCGTTTCCATCGCGTAATAGAGTTGGAAATCGTCAATGCCCTTCGCCTTCAGTTGTTCAGCTGTCATCGCAAAACGCGGATCGTCAGCATTGTCCTGTTCCAGATCCTTCGTGTCATCTTTCAGTTCATTGACCAGATGACGGCGCAGATCGGATTCGCGGATGGAAACGCGGCTTTTGTAATCGGGGTCGGTCAATTGCGGTACGCGGATATCGGGCTTTATCCCGCCCTCCTGAACCGACCGGCCAGATGGCAGATGGTACCGCGCGACCGTGAGGCGCAAGCCAGTGTCACGCGTCAGTGGCAGCACATTTTGCACTGACCCCTTGCCAAAGCTGCGTTCGCCCATGATGAGCCCGCGATGATTGTCCTGCAAAGCGCCGGCCACAATTTCGGATGCGGAGGCAGACCCTGCATCGACCAATACGATGATCGGTGCGCCGCCGGTGACATCACCGGGAACAGCGCGTTCAGCCCACCAATGGTTGATATCGCCCTTGTCGCGGCCACGTTCTGAAACGATTTCACCTTTGGTCAAAAAGGCATCGGACACCGCGACAGCTTCGTCCAGTATTCCGCCCGGGTTGGAACGCAAATCGACGATATAGCCAAGCGGATTACCGCCGAGGGTTTTCTTGATGCCAGCAACAGCCGCAACGACATCGGCACCGGTTTGTTCGGAGAAACCCGTCACCGAAATGACGCCAATGCGGTTTTTCACTTCCCACTGCACGGGCTTCAGGTCGATAATCGCGCGCGTCAGCGTCACGTCGAACGGCGCATCACGGCCCGGCCGGAAGATGGAGAGCTTGATGGTCGTGCCCGGAGGACCGCGCATCGCATCAACCGCTTCGTCCAGCGTTCCGCCAACGATCAGCTTGCCATCAAGATGCGTGATGAAGTCGCCCGATTTGATGCCGGCCTTGTCGGCTGGTGTGTCCTTCGTCGGCGCAATAACCTTGACTGCTTCATCCTCAAGCGTGACCGAAAGGCCAAGACCACCATATTCGCCGTCAATCTGGGTCTGCAAAGAGCCGAAATCGGTCTTATCAAGGAAGCCGCTATGCGGGTCGAGACTGGCGAGCATCCCCTGGATCGCGCCTTCCATCAACTGCTTGTCATCGACCTTGTCGACATAACTTGATTTCACCTTGCGATAGACTGCGAGAAATTCGTCGAGGTCCTCAATTTTTTCGGCTTGTGCCCTTTGCTGTTGAAAATTCTGGGCAACCAGAACGGTAGCGGGAACCGAGAGCGCGAAAGCAATGGCAAGTGTAGAGGGCAGCAAACGGTTTTTCATAGACCAGTTCCAATTCTTCATTTCGTCGTTGGTATATCGCGCCTGAACCTGAGGTGAAAGCATGTTTACCACAAAGTGGGTATCGACCTCGACAAAGGACGCCAGATCAGTTCAAAATGGCCGCAATGTCCATCACGCGCCCATTTTTGCGCAGTTCGACCCCGATTTCTGGCGCGTCTTTGCCAGCCCGGCCTAACAAGGCACCCTGATCAATTTTCTGTCCCTTTACCACTTGAACCGAATCGAGATTGGTTAGCAGGCTGTTCCAACCCTTGCCATGTTCGATAATGACAATCTGGCCATAGCCGCTGTAGCGCCCGGCAAAGGTAACCTTGCCGGCGGCTGGCGCGACAACTCGCGCAGCCGGAGCAACGGCGAGGCGCATGCCGCGCTCGCGATAGCCGGTGCCGGTCAGTTCGTTAAAGCCGGTGACGACCTTTCCCGCAGCGGGCAGTTTATAAGCCCTTTCGACAGACATTTTCCGTTCGCTGGAACCCGGCCGGACAAACGGACCATCAAGCCCCGCCAGTTCGGACGCCTTTGCTGCACCCAAACGCTGGTTGTCGATTCGTCCGACAATGTCCCTTGCGCGCTCGCCTTGGGCAATCGCCTGTTCGAAGGCGATGGCCGCATTGGCCGACAAAATGCCATTGGACCCAAGCGCATCACCTTCCAACTTTGCCAGTGCGGCTTGCCGACTTTTCAAAAGACCGCGCGCCTCTCGCAACGATTTTAGTGCAGCTAATTCCTGCGCCTGCAACTCGTTCTGGACGGTAATCTGCTGACGCAGGACACTGGTCTGCTGCATGATATATGGTTGCACCGTCGCCATGACTGCACGCAAATGAATATAATCCTGGCGCTGCCCCTGTTTCATCATGAGCAGATATGTAGGCTTGCCCGCCATCTGCTGAAGCGCGGCATTGAGGCGAAGGACTGGCGCGCTTTGCGCATTTAATTGCTGCTGCTGGGCCTTTTGGCTGCGCGCGATAATGGACGCGCTGGCTGTCGCGGCCTCGATTTGCGCCTCTGCCGCATCGACTTCGGCAGATAACACGGCACGTTGAGCGATCAATCGGTCGCCGGTGCTTTCCGCGTTGCTCGCTTCCTGCCGAAGCGCCTCGCTGCGCCGTTCGGCGACCAGTGCCCGCGCCTTCGCGTTGTACAGCGCGCGCAATTCCGGGTCGCGGCCCATATTTGCCTGGGCCATCAGGCCACCGGCAATGGCCAGCGGTGCCAAAGCCAATGTCGCAAAGATGAACCAGAACCGCATGGCCTTATCCTTCACGATGATAAGGGTGGTTGGCAATGATAGAAGTTGCGCGAAACAATTGTTCGGCCAGCATCGCACGCGCCATCAAATGCGGCCAGGTGGCTTTGCCAAACGCGATCAGCTTGTCAGCGTCCGCACGCGCGGCGTCATCAAACCCGTCGGCTGCACCAATCAGAAAGCGCACTTCGCGCACGCCATCGTCGCGCCAGCGTTCGAGCAAACGCGCCAGTTCAACCGAGCTGAGCTGTTCCCCCTTTTCATCCATCATGATGGTTTTATGCGGGCTGTCCGACGCGGGAAGCTCGCCGCCCCGTCCTTTATCAGGAACGTCAGGCAGTTCGCTGTGCCGTGTTGGCCAGCTGATCCGTTTCAGATAGCGGTCGACCAGTTCCGATTCTGGGGAACGGCCTATCTTGCCGCGTGCGATGATGTGCAAGCGCATCGCCATCGGCGGATATATGCTGGCTTATTGCGCCGCGACTTCGGGCGCGTCACCAAAGGCCCACATGCGTTCCAGATTGTAGAAGCTGCGCACTTCTGGACGGAACAGGTGGACGATGACGTCTTCGGCATCAATCAGCACCCAGTCAGCCGAAGGCAGACCTTCGATACGGGCGTGGCGTCCGGCCTTTTTGATGCGCTCGGCAAGCTTTTGCGCCATCGACGCCACCTGGCGCGATGAGCGGCCCGAAGCGACGACCATATGGTCTGCAATATTGCTTTTGCCTTCAAGCGGGATGGTGACCACTTCTTGCGCCTGATCATCATCGAGCGACTGGAGAATCAACGCATGCAACGCGTCAGGGGTCAAAGTGGGTTCCTTGGCCTTTGCGGCTGCATTACCAACGGCAGGAACGGAAACAGAATCGATCAAGATGGCTCCTTAAAGCACAATATTTCGGGTAACGCCGTCACGCGTTCCAAGTTCCTTATATCGGTGAAACCAATATGGGTCAGCACGCCGAAGAGCGGTGGCCGAACGCGGATCTGGACGAAAGCGCAAAAAGACAAGCGCTGGCGTACTCCATGTAGTCCAGTGATGATGCTGGTCCGGACGCCGGACAAACCGTCTGAACCAGGCCATCGCGGGACCCGCAACGACGCGTTGGTTATAGCCGGGTCTTGCGATAACTGCAATCGGCATCAATCGGGCTATCTTTCGCCACTGCCGCCAGTGGTGAAATTGCAACAGATTGTCGGAGCCCATGATCCAGATAAACCGCGTCTTGGGATAAAGCGCGACCAGTTTTGCCAGCGTTTCAGCCGTGTAGACAGTACCCAGCGCCTGTTCGATCGCCGTGACTTTAATGGGCGTGCGGCGCGCTTGTGCCTTGGCGGATGCCATACGCGCGGGCAATGGCGCCATGTCTGATTTGGGTTTCAAAGGATTACCCGGCGACACCATCCACCAAAATTCATCGAGGCCAAGCGAATCCATTGCAAACAGGCTGATCGCGCGGTGCCCGCCATGTGCGGGGTTGAACGATCCCCCCATCAGCCCGACCGTTTTCAAGGCCGGATCTGGCCTTGGCCACGGACGAGCCACTTATAGGTCGTGAGACCTTCAAGTGCGACAGGCCCGCGCGCATGCAAGCGACCCGTGGCAATGCCTATTTCGGCGCCAAGGCCAAATTCGCCGCCGTCGGCAAATTGGGTGGAGGCATTGTGCATGACAATCGCGCTGTCGACCTCGGCCAGAAAGCGTGCAGCCGCCCCTTCATCTTGCGTGATGATCGCATCTGTATGGTGTGACCCGTGGCGCGCAATATGCGCCATCGCCTCATCAATCCCGGACACGACTCGCGCCGAAATGACCGAATCGAGATATTCGGTGTCCCAGTCGTCAGCATCGGCCGACACACTGCGGGGATCAAGCTCCATCAGAATATCGTCAGCGCGGACCTCGCATCCCGCATCGATCAGCGCCGCAATCAAGGCAGCGGACGCAGGATAATCCTGATCAATTAAAAGCGTTTCGGTTGACCCGCAAATCCCTGTACGCCGCATCTTGGCATTAACGACCAGCGCCTGCGCCATCGCCGGGTCGGCGTCCTTGTGCACGTAGCTGTGACAGATGCCGTTAAGATGCGCGAGGACAGGCACCCGCGCCTCATCCTGCACCCGCGCCACCAGCGACTTGCCGCCGCGCGGGATAATCACGTCGATCGCCCCGTGTGCGCGCAGCATATCGCCCACCACTTCGCGGTCCTGCGTCGGGACCAGTTGAATCGCATCGGCAGGCAGGCCAGCCGCAACAACCCCGCGCAGCATCGCGGCATGAATTGCGCGGTTGCTGAGCACCGCCTCGCTTCCGCCGCGTAGGATAACGGCATTACCTGACCGCAGACCCAAAGCCGCGGCATCGGCTGTGACGTTCGGCCGGCTTTCGTAGATAATGCCAAGAACGCCCACTGGCACGCGGATTCGTTCCATCACCAGTCCGTTTGGTCGATTGCGGCTGTCAATGATTTGGCCGACAGGATCGGCAAGGACGGCGACCTGGTCAACCGCCGATGCCATCGCCTCGAGCCGGGCGTCATCAAGCGTAAGCCGGTCAAGCATCGCTGGCGAGATTCCCGCCGCGACGGCGGATTCGACGTCCTTCAGATTTGCTGCCAAAATGTCGTCCGCGCTTACGCGCAGCGCTGCGGCAGCGCCTTTAAGGGCCGCAGACTTGGTCGCGTCATCGGCCGTAGCCAGTTGGCGGGCCGCCGCACGCGCATTGGCCGCCATCGTCGCCATCACATTGTTGCTGTCTGTCATGACCTTGTCCGTAAAGAATTGGCATCGAAAGGGAAAGTGGTGGTCCGATTTCATCCATGGAACCAAATTTGATTCTGCGAATCGCTGTTAGTTATCTGATTTTGATGAATTTTATCGGTCTGGGTGGGAGCGGAGATATAGATTCGAATAACGTAAAGTGACAATCAGATAACGTTTTCCACAGCTCATCGTGCGACTCGCCCGACTCGTCACGAGTCGGGTTCAGGTGATTCGCTAGGGGGCATTTCGTCTGCTAGGCGCTCGGCACGAACTTAAAACGGGGTGGGTCGTGTCGCTTAAATCCAGAATGTCCGGTTGGAATAACCGGATAGCCGGATGGTTTATTGACCGCGAATTTTTCATGCGGGCCAATGGCCAAGTCCGGTTTCTCAAGATATCCGCCCAGCTGCAGCGCCGGGTGGCCACTACCGTTGCCTCCATCATCGGTTTCTGGTTGCTGGTGACTTTGGGCATGGCGATCAATCAGGTGACCGTCAGCGCGCAACGTATTGCACTCAGCGCAAAGGAAGCGAAGGTCGAATCCGCCGAGGAGCGCGTTGCAAGCTACAAGGGCTCAATCGACGAAGTGACCAAGGATCTCGAACGCAGGCAACAAATGCTTGAAAGCCTCGGCGACCAATATCTGGGCGAATTGTCCGACGCCGAAGCCAAGGCACCGGCCGCCAGCAGCCCATCCAGTGAAGCCGACAAGGCCGTCAAGACCATCAGCGCGATGGTGCCCGAAGCAGCTGGCCTTGCCCGCATCGAAGCGCGGCAGATACGTTTTGCCGAAAAAATGACTGAGGTCGCTCAACTGCGGACGATAAAAGCCGAAAGTGCCATCCGCGCATTCGGGCTGAACCCCGATAATCTTGCCCGCCAAGCCCGCTCTGCCCAAGGTGGCTTGTTCGAACCCTTTTTCGGCCGTGGCAAAAAAGATGTCCGCGACCCCCGCTTTTTAAGGCTTGCCGCATCGCTTGGCCGTATGGACGCAATGGAGCGCGCGCTCGCCGCGATCCCGACATCGATGCCCGCTGCGGTGATGTTCATGTCCAGCGGCTTTGGCTATCGCAGCGACCCGTTCACGGGCGCTGGCGCCATGCACGCTGGTCTCGATTTTAAAGGCCCGGTCGGCACACCCATTCTTGCAGCCGCCGAAGGCAGAGTGACACTGGCAGGTTATAATGGCGGCTATGGCAACAGCGTAGAAATCATCCATGCCAATGGCCTTATGACGCGCTATGCGCATATGTCCGGCCTGAATGTCCGGCAGGGTCAGATGGTGGACCGCGGCGTACAGATTGGACGCATGGGCAGCACGGGCCGGTCAACCGGCAGTCATCTGCATTTCGAGGTTCGCCTGAATGGTCAGGCCATCAATCCGCGCAAGTTTTTGGAGGCAAATCCCGATGTTCTCAAAGTCCAAACCGTCGCCGGACACCGTACCGACATCGCCGCAAAGGAATAACCACAACGTGCGCAACAGTTCCGGCCACACCTTTTCCATCATCGCGTCTGACGTCGAAATCATCGGCAATCTGTCGGCGCGGGTCGACCTGCACATCGACGGCAGAATTCAGGGCGATGTGACCTGCGGCAATCTCGTTCAGGGCGAAGGCAGCGTGATCGCAGGCAAAGTGACTGCCGAGTCTGCCAAATTGTCCGGTCATGTCGAAGGCTCGATCGAAGCCAAGGACCTCGTCATTGAGTCCACCGCCCGCATCGTCGGCGATGTTGTCTACAGCAATCTGACCATCGCGCCCGGCGGCAAGATCGACGGCAAATTCCGCCACCAGTCATCCGACACACCAAGCATCGCGCGCAGCACGGTGAATTTAGGCAAAGTCGCCGAACCCTTGGTTCTGGGGTCAGATTCCAAGGTCGCTTAAGCGGATTCGTTATCGGAGCGGTTGGCGTCGGGAGTAATTGCTGCAGTGATGGGTGAAACCTTGCATTTGTTTTGTTTTGCTGCTTCCGCATTACGCAATACCGTCACCCTGAAATCTACACCCTCACCCTGAACTTTGTTCGGAGTCCGTTCTGCACCACGCCAAGAGCAAGAATGAATAAGTGGATCCTGAAACAAGTTCAGGGTGGCGATGAATAGATGCTGCGGGCTCAATGACGAAGTTGGCTTCAGTGCGACGTTTGACAAAGTGCGATGGCGCAATTGGAATCCATGCACACACCACCAACCAAAATTTCCAACACGTGCAACATTATCTCCGAAAAAATGCAAAAGCCCTTTTCCCGCCCATAAAAAAGGCCCGAACCATTTCGGGTTCGGGCCGTAAGTCGGATGTTCGCGGGAGGAACATCGGGAGGCGGCGGAGCTCAAAAGGAGAGGAGAAAAGCCCCACCGCCAAACTGAAACTTAGGTGGGTCGGGCGGACCAAACCGCACTCCCTATTAGTTATAGGCACGCTCGCCATGTTCGCCGAGATCCAAACCTTCACGCTCGACCTCTTCAGTGACACGGAGCCCCAGAGTTACTTTAACAAGGGTAAAAGCGATCGCCGAACCGATACCCGCCCACGCTATTGCCACGAGAACGGCTTTGACCTGAATCCACAGCTGTGCCCCAAGCACATAATCATCGGCCCCAGGACCACCCAATAGTGGCAACATAGTGAAGGCCGTACCAATTGAACCAATGATACCGCCAACACCGTGAATGCCAAAAGCATCCAGCGAGTCATCGACGCCAAGTTTTGCTTTCAGCTTCATCACGAAGAAGCAGCAGAATGCAGCAGCGACAGCGCCGAGCAGAATGGCCCCGAATGGTCCCGAATTACCCGCGGCCGGTGTGACAGCCACCAAGCCTGCAATCGCACCCGAACAGGCGCCCAGCATTGAACCTTTATGGCCAAGAGCGCGTTCGGTGAGCATCCAAAAAAGCACGCCTGCTGCCGTTGCAACAAAGGTATTGATGAGAGCCAGTCCTGCAGAACCATTGGCTTCAAGAGCCGATCCAGCGTTGAACCCAAACCAACCAACCCAAAGCAATCCCGTGCCGATGAGGGTCATTGGCAATGAATGCGGAGTCATGATTTCTTTCTGATAGCCTACCCGCTTGCCCAAAATGATTGCGCCTACGAGTGCGGACACACCGGCGTTAATATGGACAACTGTGCCGCCAGCAAAGTCAAGCGCTCCCCAGCCAAAGATCAGGCCGGTCGATCCTTCGTCACCGCCAAGATACCAGACCATATGCGCAATCGGGAAATACACAATTGTGAGCCAGATAATGCCAAAAGCCATCATCGCCGAAAACTTCATTCGTTCGACCAGACCGCCGACGACCAGAGCAAGCGTTATAGCTGCAAAAGTCATCTGGAACGCGATGAACACAAATTCAGGAATGACAACGCCATCCGTAAAGGTTGCTACCGTCGAGTCAGGCGTGACACCAGCCAGCATGAACTTGCCTGTTGAAATGAACTGGTTTCCGTCGCCGCCAAAGGACAGGGCGTAACCGTACATAACCCAAATTATCATGGCCAGCGAGGCTGCACCAAGGACATGGGTGAGAACAGACAGCATGTTTTTGCCGCGAACGAGCCCGCCGTAGAATAGCGCGAGTCCAGGGACGATCATGAGCATCACCAGCACGGTGGACATCATCATCCACGCGGTGTCGCCCTTATCGGCAACGGGCGCAGCTGTTTCCGTCACGACGGCCGTAGCCTGGACGGCGGCCTCCTGCGCAAAAGCGGGCAATGCAGCGAACAATGTCGCCCCCGCCGCACCTAAAAATTTCAATGTCTTGGACATATTCTGGTTCCCCTAGCTTGATTTTATCGCGTCAAAGCGCGGTTTCGTTGGTGTCGCCGGTGCGGATGCGCAACGCACCAGCGAGCTCGAATTCGAAAATTTTGCCATCGCCAATCGCGCCAGTTTCGGCAGCGTGCTGAATAGCCTCGATGATGGCGGGTGCCTGATCAGCCGCACAGGCAACTTCGATTTTCACCTTGGGCACCATGTTGGTTTCATATTCAGCGCCACGGTAAATTTCGGTCTGGCCCTTTTGGCGGCCGAAACCTTTGACCTCGCTTACGGTCATGCCGGACACACCAAGCGCCGTGAGCGCCTCGCGCACCGGATCAAGTTTGTGCGGCTTAATAACGGCGACAATATATTTCATGCACACCCCCCTTTTTGGTTGTGCAGTGCAATATGCAAACGTCATGCCAGAAAGTTGGCATCTTCTAAAAGACGGTTTTCAAGCGTTTTTGGGCGAACGCATTCGCGAAGCGCTTTTTGCACTTGCCTATTAATTAATCAGGGTAAAGTTACTGCCTATAATTTAGGCAGTTTAGCCGATGTGCACATTCGCCCATAAGGGCAAATGATCGGATGCCTGCTTGGACAAGGGCGACACATGGCAGTCCGCCTCCGTCACCTTCACATCATGGCTTACGATGATCCGGTCCAGTCGGGCCACCGGGCGCGCTGTATGGAAACTTTTTGGTGTCTGCACCAGGCGATGATGGTGAAAGGCAAGCTCGCTCAATGCGCCACTGTCCGACCATTGGTTGAAGTCCCCCATAATCACTGTAGGCATATGCCTCGGACTGGCGTCGATCGCGGCCAGCAAGGCGCGGATCTGCTTGCGCCGCCAAAGCCCCGACAAATCCAGATGCACGCCAATCACGCGCAGCGGATGGCCGTTGACCGACAGTTCCGCCATCACCGCGCCGCGCGGTTCGAGCGTCGGCATATCAATGGGCTGTGCGTGGCGCACCTCGAACCCCTTGCGAATGAGGATCACATTTCCGTGCCAGCCAATGGCGGCAGGGCGGAAGTTCAACGGTACAGGTAAATAGTTCGTGTCCGCGGCGAGCATCGACAGCGGCAGCGCACTTGCGCGCGCGCCAAACCGCCGGTCGACCTCTTGCAAGGCGACAATGTCGGCGTCGATTTCATTGAGGACGGACAATATCCGCGCCGGATTACGGCGCTGGTCAAGCCCCACTGCCTTACGTATATTGTAGGTCGCAACCTTGATCGCGTGGCTCATGTGCCGAGACTCAACAGGGTCATGCAGCTAGTTCGCTGGTCCGAAAAAGCGGTCAGTGGCGCGTGTCGGCAGACCATCAATGCTGCGGATACGCTTTTTGGTCTTGGTTACCCACTTTACCGGGTCCGATTGCGCATGATATTTGGTCAGCGTCTCGCGCTCGCGTTCAAAGGCCATGAACGGCACGCCCCAGCCACAACTGCCTTGTACGCTTTCAACATTGATCAGGAAAATCTGCCGCGTGCCTGGCAATATCGTGAAATGCGCGGAAAGCGCCGCCCACTCGGCGTCCTGCGGCAAAACCGCCTTGCCCTTGCCGTAAATGCGCAAGATCAACGCAGGCCGGTCAAAGTCACAGAACATGATTGTGATGCGCCCATCCGCCGCAAGATGCGCGTGGGTTTCATTCCCAGAACCGCCGAGGTCGAGATAGGCAACCCGCGCAGGAGTCAGCACGCGAAACGAGTCATATCCTTTGGGCGACAAATTGATCCGCCCGTCGGATGCGGCAGTGGCCACGAAAAACACCGGCTGCTTGCCAATCATCTCGATATGCTTGTCGGTCAGCGCTTCTGTAAAATCGGACATTTACCGGTTTTGGCGGATTAACAGGCGAAGTGCAACCTAACAGGACGTTCCGGGTAGCGGAATGCCCATGGGGCCTTTGCACTTTTTCTTGGGGCGGGGTGCTTCGCTTTCGTCCGTACTGTCCGGCATTGCACCCATGCCGCTCATACCCGTCATAAAGCTGCTGAACGCACGGAAACGTATCTTGGCTGTCCAATCGATATTCCACACAGCCTTGGGATCCGCAGGCTTGGGCGGAAATGCGAAATTCTCTTCGGGGCCAAAGGCATTCATGCTGCCAAACATCATGCCGCCTGCCGCAGCCTTAGCTTCAGCAGGAATCGCGCAGGTCGTCTGCGACGGTGGCATGATATTTCTAGCGGTGATCTGCCGCGCAACTTCGGCAGGGGACAGCCAGTCCATGCCAACGCCGGAGTCGCGGTTGCTGGCCGAGGTCCACATCACCATGTCGCCACCCTGCCCCGCGCGCTCCATCCCGCCCATGGCAAAGGCTGCATAGCCGGTTGCGGTCGGCACTGCGTTCCACCCAAGTAGGATTGCGCCCAATTGCTCACGCGGATTTACCTTCAGCGATGCCATGTAATCATTGGCCACGGCGAAATTGATTTCGGGAGTGAAGCCGCTGGTGATGCGGTGCGCACCGCGCAAGGACGAGCCCGATTTGGGCTGCTTACCGCTCGAGCCATTAGGCCACCACGCCGCATTGGCATCACGCGCTGCGGCCGCTGCCTGATATCCTCGCATTTGCGCTGGCATCCCTGCGGGCATTTGCGCGGTCGGCATTTTGGCAAAATCGATGATGAAGGGCTGGCCTTTGGGCGCCTTGGTATTGCAACCCCAGAACATCAGAAGGCGGCCTTTGGGCTTTTCCATGCCGCGTGGGTCATAGTCGCGGTCAGGCTTTGAAGGTTTGCCGGGGGCATCGCCAAGCAAGGGCACCGACTTTCCCATCTTGGCAGCGGGCAGGAACAAATGTTCGCCCTTTTCGGGCTGCTGCGGCGATGGGGTTGCCGAGGTCAGCCGCAGGTCGAGCATGTAATTGTCGCCACCACCGCCCAGCAGACTGCCAAGGCCGCCACCCATCATCGCGCCCATGCCCATGCCGGACATGGTAGAAACGTCCATCGCATAGGTTGCTTTGGGGCCATTGGTCTTCTGGGCGGAGCTGGGAACGACTGCAATCACTGCCGTGATTGAGATAAGTCCCGCCAATCGTAATGCGGTCTGCATGGTCAATTCTCCTCCTGATCCGGAAACATGTCCCGGCCGACGAGCGACCCTTTTATTCTTATGCCTTAACCATATGCCTGTTGAAAATCGGAAGCAAGCGTTACCATTTATGCCCGGTTGCCACGGCTTCCGCTTCGCCTGCGCGGTCGGCCCGGCCGAGCACGGCATTGCGGTGCGGAAACCGTCCAAAGCGGTCAATCACGGCCTGATGATCCAGTGCAAATTGCGTCAGCCGCTGATCGCCCAAACTGCTTATAAGCCGAAGAGATTCGCGTTGATCGGCTTCATCCTCGCTATGCTCAAACGGCAAATAGAGGAATAAGCGCTGGTCGTTGCCCAAACCTACATCGAGTTCCAACTTGACCGCATGGCGGGCAATAGTCAGCGCGATATGGTCGGTGGCAAAGGCCTCTGCCGTTCCGCGATAGGCATTACGCGGAACCTGATCGAACAGAATGATGCCCGCAAGCGCAGTATCGGCATCGCGGGTGAATGCCGCCACCGGCTGGCTCCGCATGGCATCGCGCCATCCGGCAAAATGCTCCGTGACGGCTTGATCGAAATCGGGACCACCGCCGAACCATTGCGCATCCCCGTGTTGCTCAAACCAGAAATGCAGCACTGTAGCCGCCCAGTCTGCCGGCGGCATAAGCAGTTCAACATCCTCGTCTTCGTTATCCGTCACCCCGCAGTTCCGCCGACCGTGAGCGCGCTGACCAAGGTAGTTGGCTGGCCAACGCCAGCCGGAACGCTTTGCCCCGCCTTGCCGCACACACCGACGCCATCATCCAGCGCCATGTCGTTGCCAAGGCCAATGACCTTGTTGAGCGCGGTTGGTCCGTCGCCAATCAATGTCGCACCCTTGATCGGGTCGCCCAATTTGCCGTCCTTGACCAGATAGGCCTCGGTGCAACTGAACACGAATTTGCCCGAGACAATATCGACCTGCCCGCCACCGAAGCTTTTGGCGAAGATGCCGTTTTTGACGCGGCTCAACAATTCGGCCGGGTCGTCATTGCCGCTCCGCATGAAGGTGTTGGTCATCCGTGGCATCGGCGCATGGGCGTAGCTTTCACGGCGGCCATTTCCTGTGGGCGCAACGCCCATCAGCCGCGCGTTCATCCGGTCCTGCATATAAGCGCGCAAAATGCCGTCTTCGATCAGGACATTCTCCTGCGTCGGTGTACCCTCATCGTCAATCGACAGCGATCCGCGCCGGTTCTGCATCGTACCATCATCAACAACGGTTACACCCGTTGCTGCGACGCGCTGGCCGATTTTGCCGGAAAAGGCGCTGCTGCCCTTGCGGTTGAAGTCGCCTTCGAGGCCATGGCCAACCGCCTCATGCAACAAAACGCCGGGCCAGCCGGGTCCAAGCAACACGGTCATTTCACCCGCTGGCGCCGCGACCGACCGCAAGTTGGTCAGCGCCTGCGCCAAGGCGACGTCAATCGCATGTTCCCATTCATGTTCTTCAAAAAATTTGTCGTACAGATAACGCCCGCCAAAACCGTAGGTGCCGGTTTCGCGCCGGTCACCATCCTGCGCCACGATGGATACATTCAGCCGCACCAAGGGCCGCACATCCGTAGCGATGAAGCCGTCGGCGCGCACAACTTCGACAACTGTCCAGCTGCCCGAAAGCCCTACGCTGACCTGCGCAACACGCGGATCGCGCGCACGCGCGGCCGCGTCGATTTGCTGGCACAGCGCAACCTTTTGCGCGAACGGCACGAGCTCTAGCGGATTGCCGTCGCTATAGAGATGCCGGTTGTTCTGGCGCGGCGGCGGTGCAGGCTGCTCTTTGGAGGGATCTAGAAGTTTCAGTGTTTCGCCAGCTCGGCGGATGGCAGCTTCGCTCATGTCATTGGCGTGGCTGAACCCGGTCATCTCGCCTGACACACCGCGGAGGCCAAAGCCCGAGCCGGTCGAATAATCTGCCATTTTCAGGCGGCCATCGTCAAAGCCAAAGCTCTCGGTCGCGCTATATTGCAAATACAGTTCTCCATCATCGCACGCCTGAAGCGCCTCGCGCGTGATGCGCTGCGCCGCGTCAGGGTCGAGCAAGCCGGGTTGGTAGAGATATGAGCGTGGGTCTGTGTAAGTCATCTGGTCTATATGGGGCGATGCTGCGACGGTTGAAAGGGTAATTTGCGATTATGATACGGTCCCCCCCTTCCCATCGCAAGTCGATGGGGAGGAAAAGGCTGCATTGTTCCCAACCTCT
This sequence comes from Sphingomonadales bacterium, assembly GCA_038217195.1. GTDB lineage: Bacteria > Pseudomonadota > Alphaproteobacteria > Sphingomonadales > Sphingomonadaceae > Sphingorhabdus_B. The sequence goes on from JBBQPQ010000006.1 coordinate 24,183, forward strand.
CGATCCCAGGCTTTGTCATCGCTTCCTTCGTCATCCTGAAACACGTTCAGGTTGACGAAATCCCCCCGTTCAGAAAAGTTGGTTTTCTCCCACGCATAAGCCTTCTAAAGCCCTGCCATGACCGCAAGATTCCAGTTTTCGATTTCCGCCACTGACGGCAAGGCGCGCACCGGCACTATCCATATGCACCGTGGCGAGATCCGTACGCCTGCGTTCATGCCCGTGGGCACCGCAGCAACCGTCAAGGCGATGCGTCCGGCGGAAGTCCGCGCAACCGGCGCTGACATCATTCTTGGCAACACGTACCATTTGATGCTTCGGCCGGGCGCTGAACGCGTGGCGCGGCTTGGCGGGCTGCATAAATTTTCCGGATGGAACCGGCCGATATTGACCGACAGCGGCGGTTATCAGGTGATGAGCCTGTCGGCATTGCGCAAAATTACCGAAGAAGGCGTTTCCTTCCAAAGCCATCTCGACGGGTCAAAGCATATGCTTTCGCCCGAACGCTCGATGGAAATCCAGCGCCTTCTTGGATCCGACATTGTCATGGCGTTTGACGAATGTCCGGCGAACGGCGTGTCGCGTGATGACGCGATCAAATCGATGGAACTGTCGATGCGTTGGGCAAAGAGGTCACGCGACGGTTTCGAGGCTGGCGGCGAACATGCGACGCGCGCGGCGCTGTTCGGTATACAGCAAGGATCGTTGGACGAGGTACTGCGCAAGCGATCCGCCGATGCGCTCGTCGACATCGGCTTTGATGGCTATGCCGTGGGCGGCCTTGCAGTTGGCGAGGGGCAAGAGGCGATGTTTGGTTGCCTCGATTATGCGCCCGACCAATTGCCTGCCGACCGGCCGCGTTACCTGATGGGTGTGGGCAAGCCCGATGATCTGGTCGGCGCGGTAGAGCGCGGCATCGACATGTTCGATTGCGTGCTGCCCACCCGTTCTGGACGCAACGGGCAAGCCTTCACCCATGTTGGTCCCATCAATATTCGCAATGCCAAATTTGCGGAGGACCAGGGTCCCATCGACGAAAAATGCACCTGCCCAGTCTGCGCGACATGGACGCGGGCGTATGTCCACCACCTGATCCGCTCGGGCGAGATTTTGGGCGCGATGCTGATGACTCAGCATAATCTGCATTATTACCAGATGTTGATGGCGGGAATGCGCGCGGCGATTGCAGAGGAGCGCTTTGCGGCCTTCGCGCAAGATTTCCGGCGGGAGTATTTGAAGGCATGAGCGCAGCATCGATCACCGATGCCATTGCCCGCGCGCGCGCAGACAGCCCGTTTCTGTCGGGACTTATCGAGCGCAACACCGACCTGATGCCAGCCATTGAAGCTGGCGACTTCGATGCTGCCTTGGCCAGTGCCTTAGCCCGCAGTGCGGAAGCTGTTGGCACTGCGCTGCGCAAGCAACGCCAGGGCGTCGCGCTCGTTACCGCAATCGCCGACCTTTCGGGTGCATGGGACCTGACCCGCATTACGCACGTCCTCTCCGACTTCGCCGACCATGCGCTGGATGAGGCGATTGCGGCAGCGATTGAGGAACGCGTGCCCGGCGCGGCCAACCAAGGCTTTGCCGTCATCGCGCTCGGCAAACATGGCGGGCGTGAATTGAACTATTCGTCGGACATCGACCCTATTTTCCTGTTTGATCCCAAGACCCTGCCGCACCGTGAACGCGATGACGTCGCCGAAGCCGCCGTCCGATATGGCCGGCGGGTCATCGAATTATTGTCCGCGCTCGACGGCGACGGATATGTTTTCCGCGTCGATATGCGGCTTCGTCCCTCGCCTGAGGTCAGCCCGATTGTCCTGCCGGTTGAGGCAGCGATCAGCTATTATGAATCGAGCGCTCTGGCGTGGGAACAAGCCGCTTTCATCCGGTCGCGCGTCAGCGCGGGCGACCGCACGGTTGGCGATTATTTCCTCAGCGCCATTCAACCGTTCATCTGGCGCAAATCGCTCGATTTCGGACAGTTGAAGAATATCACCGCGATGACTGCGCAAATCCGTGACCATTATGCCAAGGGGCAAAAAATGGGCTTGGGTTTCGACCTGAAGCGCGGCCATGGCGGTATCCGGGAATGCGAATTTTTCGCGCAAGCGCACCAGCTGATCCACGGCGGCCGCGACGCAGGTTTGCGCATGGCAGACACAAGAGACGCGTTGGCAGCGCTGGCGCTGGCTGGCCCGATCACCAAGCAAGAATCAGAAACGCTGTCATCGGCTTATAATATGTTGAGGACATTTGAACATCGTCTGCAAATGCACAGCGACCGCCAGACACACGAGATCCCGCAAAATCGCGAGACCGCCGACGCCGTTGCGCGTCTGCATGGACTGGCCGATGCCGATGCGCTGATTGACGCGATCCGGCCGGTCACTGCGCAGGTTGCGGCCATCTATGACCGGATGATCGATGCTGGCGGCAGCGAAGGCCCGCGCATGGCTGATGATGGTTTGCCGCTTGAGGAGCAGCTGACCGATTTGGGCTATGCGGACCCGGCAGCGGTCATGCAGCGGATGAAGCGGTGGCGGAGCGGCAAGATCCGCGCGATCCGCAGTGCATCAGCGCGCGATGCGTTCGAGGCGGTGTTGCCTGCAATCATGGCGGCACTGGCGCAAGCGCCCGATCCCGACCGTGCCATTGCCCGTTTCGACAACATGATTGAAGCCATGCCAAGCGCGATCAACGTGTTCCGCTTGCTTGAGGCACGCCCCGGCCTGCTGCAACTGGTTGGCAATATATTGAGCTATGCGCCAACACTCGCCGATGATCTTGGCCGCCAGAGCCGCTATCTGGACGCGCTCATAGATACCAGCGCAATGCACTTGCCCGGCGACGTCGCTGCGCTGGACGCGGCGATGCAGCGGCGCATTGGAGACGCGGATTATCAATCGACGCTCGATATCGTCCGCGATTATGTCGGGGAAAAACGCTTCGCGTTGGGCGTGCAGCTTATCGAGGGGCGAAGCGACGCGCTCGATATCGCACGCAGCTACGCGCATCTGGCCGAGGCTGCGTTGCAGACGCTGACGGCGGCGACGGTCGCCGAATTTGAAAAGGTGCATGGCAAAGTTGCCGGAAGCGAGCTTATCATTTTGGCGCTTGGCAGGCTTGGCGGTGAAGCCTTGACGCATGCATCGGACCTTGATTTGATCTTGCTGTTCACCGGCGACCATCTCGCCGAATCCGATGGCCCGCGCGTGCTTGGCGCAACGCAATACTTTAACAGGCTGGCCCAGCGCGTGATTGCCGCAATGTCGGTGCCAACGGCTTCGGGCGCGCTTTACGAAGTCGACACGCGGCTTCGGCCATCGGGCGCGGACGGCTTGTTGTGCGCATCAGTGAAAAGCTTTGACCAATATCAGCGCGAAAATGCTTGGACATGGGAGCATATGGCGCTGACGCGGGCGCGGGTCCTGTTTGGTTCTGCCGATGCACGCACACATGTCGCGGATATCATTTCGGATGTTTTGCGCACCCCGCGCGACAGCGAAAAACTGCGCCACGACATTTCGTCTATGCGCACGGAGATGGCCGCTCACAAGCCGCCCAAGGGCGATCTGGACGTAAAGCTGTTGCCCGGCGGACTGGTGGACATGGAGTTTATCATCCACCGGCTTCAATTGGAAAAACATGTCGGCCTGATGCCGCAGCTTGGGCCAGCGATCGCGGCACTGGTCGCCAGCGGACATCTTCCGCCGGACTTTGCCAAGGCCTTCGCGTTGATGGGGCGTTTGCTGGTCATGGTGCGGCTGATTGCGCCTGATTGCGACACTCCGCCTGACGCCGCGCAAATGCTTATTGCCCAAAGCCTTGGCTTTGACGATTGGGACAGTCTGGCTCAGGCGATTAGGGATTATCGCGGGGTTGTCATTGACCAGTGGCAAAGACTATTTGGGACACGCGATTTTTGAAAAGGATGAAGATATGACCGATGTCAACGACACGCTGCCCGACGTGACTGTCGCCGATAGCGCAGGCAATGCGGTCAGTCTGGTGGCGCTCAAGGGGCCGTTTGTGCTGTATTTCTACCCCAAGGCCGATACACCCGGTTGCACCAATGAGGCGAAGGACTTTACCGCCTTGGCCAGTGATTTCGCCGCGCTGGAGTGCCCTGTCTACGGCATGTCAAAGGACAAGCCAGCCAAGCTCGCAAAATTCGCGGAGAAATATGCGCTGAACGTCACTTTTCTGTCGGACGAGGCAAGCGATGCGACCGAGCAAATGGGTGCCTGGGTCGAAAAATCCATGTATGGCAAAAGCTATATGGGCATTGACCGGTCGACCTATCTGGTTAGCAAAGACGGCAAGGTGGCGCAGGTCTGGCGCAAGGTGAAGGTCAAGGACCACGCCGCCGAAGTGCTGGCTGCGGCAAAGGCGCTTTAACGATATCCTTCCTATCGCAAGTCGATGGGAAGGGAGAAAGGGCGGGATCAAATTTGGCTGGAAGGTCCCCTTCTAGTTTCCAATCCGTCACCCTGAACTTGTTTGTGTGCTGCACGCCTTCAACTCCATTTCGTCTTTCGGGCTCCAATCTTGGTTGCACGATAGATCCTGAAACGAGTTCAGCGTGATCGGGCGAGCGGAATTTTGTGCACCCGTGTCTTTGTGCGTTATATATATAAGAGCCAAATTATGACCACGATCGCTCAAGCCTGTCTATCCGTCCTCGCCACCGCCGATCCGCAGGCGAAGGTCATGGCCGCGCGCAAAGCGGCACGCGACTGGCGACTCGGGCGAATGTCCCACAAGTTCGAAGCCGACATGCCCGACTGGCCAGCGCGCCCGGCGCAGCCCGAATTGCTGCCACCGGGGCAAATGCCCAAAAGGCGTAAAGGTGGAACTCAAGCGAGCCGCATCGCGATGCTGCATGCACTGGCGCATATCGAATTTGCCGCCATTGACCTTGCATTCGATTTGGTCGGGCGGTTTGGTGCCGAATTCCCGCGCGATTTTGTCGATGACTGGATGAAAGTTGGCGCAGACGAAGCCATGCATTTCGTGCTTCTTGACCGGCGCCTTCGACAATTGGGCAGCGTTTATGGCGCATTGCCTGCGCATGACGGGCTGTGGGAATCGGCATTCGAGACCCGGCATGATGCGCTGGCGCGGCTTGCCGTTGTGCCGATGGTGCTTGAGGCACGCGGACTCGATGTAACCCCTGCAATCATCGCCCGATTCGAAGCATCGGGTGATTCGGTGTCCGCCCGCATCCTGAATCGGATATATAATGATGAAATTTCACACGTGTTAGCGGGAACAAAATGGTTCGAGGCAGGTTGTACCGAACGCCAAAGATTACCAAAACCTTACTGGAAAATACTGGTAAATCGGCACTTTAGTGGCGCTCTGAAGCCTCCATTTAACGACTCGGCGCGTTTGAGCGCCGGTTTGTCCCGCGATTATTACCGGGATGTTGCATTCGTTTGAACCATCGGACACCACTCTTTTCATAAGGGGTGGGCAGATCAACTGTCTTGGTCAAACTTCGGGGCTGCGTCAAAAAGGCGCGGGTCGCAACATAAGGTAATGACACATTATGGTATCCAGCGCTTTGGCAACTCGCCAATCACTGATCCTTAAAGCTGCATCCGCTCTTGGCATTTTGGTCGCTGTTTCAGCCGCCACTCCTGCCTTCGCTAACTCAGCCGCTGCATCATCCGACACTTTCCGTATTTCACCCGAAGATTTGAAGGCAAACCAGACTGCTCTTGGCGTGTCTGACCCTGAATTCCGGGCTTTGAACGACAGCTGGGGTCGCATCAATGGCGCCGCAGCGAAAATCGAAGTTGCCGTTCCTTCCATCAACCCTGTCGAGATCATGAAATTCTCGAGCGGTTATGGATATCGCGCTGCCCCAACCAAGGGCGCAAGCCGCAACCACAAGGGCCTAGATATTCCAGGTCCAGTGGGCACACCGATCTATGCTACAGCTGATGGCACCATTGGCCGAGCAGAATGGGTTGGCGGCTATGGCAAATTTGTTGAAATCAACCACGGTAACGCCGTTCAGACACGCTACGGACATTTGTCAGCGATGAATGTCACGCCCGGCCAGCGCATCCGCAAGGGCGACGTTCTGGGCTATATGGGCTCAACTGGCCGTTCGACCGGAAGCCATCTGCATTATGAAGTGCGCATTGCTGGTGAAGCAATCAATCCGATCGCATTCCTGTCGCCATTGAAATCAGACCCAAGCGGCGCAAAAATCTTGCTTGCTGCGAAAACAACTGATAGCAAAGCCATTGGCGGTCCTGCTGAAGGCGAGTAAGCGGACAGGCTAACGCATCACCTTTGGGAGAGGGTGTAATCTTGGGGGCTGGCATTGGATACTTTGCCGCCCCTTTTCTTTGCCTGCTAGATGGCTTACATATCTCATATGACCGAAACTGAAGTCATTTCCATGACACCGAATGCGGCGCGCCGCGTGGCCGAAATTGCAACGAAGTTAGGCAAAGACCCGGTGCTTCGGCTGTCGGTTGAAGGTGGGGGCTGTTCGGGTTTCCAATATCGCTTTGGTCTTGCTGACTCCGTTGAAGCCGAAGACATCCGCGCCGAAGGCGAAGGAGCTTCTCTTGTTGTCGATCCAATGAGCCTTGACCTCGTTCGCGGCTCGGCAGTCGATTTCGTTGAATCGCTTGGCGGCAAAAGCTTCAAGGTCACCAACCCGCAGGCTCAGGCTGGCTGCGGGTGTGGGTCGAGTTTTTCAGTTTGATCGACGAAAATTAAGATGCTGACACAAGTTCAGCATGACAAGAAATGCGAAAAGTTTGTTCAGCGCTGGGCCGTTTCGCGCTAGAGCCATCTGATGCGTATCGCGACTTACAACATCAACGGCGTCAAAGCGCGCCTTCCCCGACTGCTTGAATGGCTGGAAGAAACGCAGCCTGACGTCGCTTGCCTGCAAGAGGTGAAATCGCAGGACGAGGGCTTCCCCGTCGCCGACTTTGAACGCGCTGGCTATGGTGCAATCTGGCACGGGCAGAAATCGTTCAATGGCGTCGCGATCCTCGCCAAAGGCACCCAGCCCATCGAAGCACAGCGAACCTTGCCCGGCGATCCGTTAGACGAACATGCCCGATATCTGGAGGCAGACATATTTGGTGTGCGCGTTGCCAGCATCTATCTGCCCAATGGCAACCCGCAACCTGGGCCCAAATTCGATTATAAACTTGCGTGGATGCAGCGGCTCTATGCGCGCGCGGCGGAGTTATTGGCCGCAGAAATTCCTGCTGTCCTTGCCGGAGATTATAATGTCATCCCGCACGCCCATGATATATGGGCACCGGGCGCGATGTTGGACGACGCGCTGCGCCAACCACAGAGCATTGCGGCCTATCGCGCATTGCTGGGGCAAGGCTGGACCGATGCGCTGGCCACCCATTATCCGCAGGGCGGGGTATGGACATTCTGGGATTTTCAGGCCGGCGCCTGGCAACGCGACCATGGCTTTCGCATCGATCACCTGCTGTTGAGCCCAAATGTAGCCGATCGCCTGATCAGCTGCGGCGTCGACAAGGACCATCGCGGCCGCGAAAAAGCCAGCGACCACGCGCCGACATGGGTCGAACTCACCGACGCCGCCTAAGCGCACTGCCCAGCGCGTAGTAATCCTGAAGCCATTGGCGTGCAGAGTGCAGCTCGGTTCCTCATTTTAGGCGTCATTATAGCATGAAAAAACAACTATTGTAGCACTCGCTACATTTTGTTAGAGATACCCCATCAAATGGGATTGTCTCTATGTCTGACGCCGCCGTTAACCGCATTGGCTTAAGGCCACGGACAAACCGTTCTGCTGGTCATCCTCGGCGCTGCTTTGTGGTTCCTTGCTGCGGTTATCCTGCGGGTAATTGCCCCGATGGGCGCATTGGAAGGCAATATGCGTGCGGTCACTTATGCGCTCGTCATCCCGTGCACTTTGCCCTTTGTGTTGCTGGTGCGCTTTTTGGTCCGGCTGCGGCCCGACCAGCTTTTCACTGGAGTCGGCGTCGCCACCATGACCGCGTTGATCATCGACGGCATCGTCATTGCCTATGTCCCGGCCGTCTATGGCGGTTCGTTACCGCAAGTTACCAATTGCGCCGCCATCATTCTTTGGGGCGCGGGATTGGGCATATTGCTGGCGTCAATCTTCAACCGTGGAGCAGAAAAATGAACATGTTTCGCCTCTTGCTTGGTGCCATCATCGCAGTCGTGTGCGTCTACACCAGCATCACCATCGCTAACCAGGGCATTGACCTCTACACCGTATTTTTCGGCGACATGGCCGACATGACGTGGCGGGGGCAGTTCAATCTCGATTTTTTATGCTTTCTGATGATGTCTGCAATCTGGGTCGCGTGGCGGCATGCATTTACAGCGACCGGAGTTGTTCTGGGATTTGCAGCCTTTAATCTTGGCGCGCCGTTTTTGGCGGGATATCTGCTGGTGCAAAGCTACCGGACCAATGGCAACGTCGCTGCCATGCTGCTTGGAGAGGCAAGGGCCGCGCGCGGGCGTTAAAGCGCTTTTGCGTTCACATCATCAAGACCAATACTTTTCAGGAACAGCATGCCTTCAATGCTGACCAGCAACCGCGCCGCGTCGATATCGCGTTGCGCGTCGCTTTCGGACTTCAACTGCAGTTTGCCCCATTCAAGAAAGCCGCGGCCAATCTGTTCTCCGACAGCACGATAATAAGGGTCGCCCATCGCCGCACGTGATGCAACCTCAAGCCATATGCGCATATAAGGCCAAAGTGCCTCTTCGAACAAAATTCCGGCGAACGCCTTGCGCAGTTCATCCACCGGCAATGGTTCAGTCGCTGCGCGCGCGCCGATCATCGTGACGAGCTGGGTCGAAATCCCCTGTAGCACCGCGGTGATGATTTCGGATTTGTCCTTGAAATAATAGAGCAGCATGCGGTCGCTCGTACCCGCTGCCTTGGCGAGCGGACGCAGGCTCGCCGCCGATAATCCCTCTGCCAGGACATATTCAGTCAGTTGCTCAATTATCGCTGCGCGGCGGGAGTCATTTTTCTTCACCGGCGCGTTATATCGCATTGCATCTATGAGGGCAAAGTCAACGGTAACAGATCGATAGCACCAAAGGGGAAAGCGGCAACTGGACAGGGGCGGCAGCAATCTCTATCGGCTTCGCATGGCAGAATCCAATCCACAAACGCACCCTTCGGACAGCATCCTGATCATCGATTTCGGATCGCAGGTCACGCAGCTTATCGCGCGCCGCGTCCGCGAAGCCGGGGTCTATTCCGAAATTGCCCCATTCAACAACGCTGAGGCGGCTTTTGTGCGAATGAAGCCAAAAGGGATCATCCTGTCGGGCGGCCCTGCGTCTGTGACCGCAAACGGCAGCCCGCGTGCACCGTCCTATGTCTTCGACAGCGGCCTTCCTGTCCTTGGCATCTGCTATGGCCAGCAAACGATGATGATGCAGCTTGGCGGGCATGTCAGCGAAGGCGAAGGCGGCGAATTTGGCCGGGCATTTATCGAGGTGGAAAAGCCCTGCGCTTTGTTCGACGGTCTGTGGGCCAGCGGCGACAAGCATCAGGTCTGGATGAGCCATGGCGACAAGGTCACCAGCCTTGCCCCCGGTTTCGACGTGGTGGCCACCAGCGACGGTGCGCCTTATGCGTTCATCGCTGACGAAGCGCGGCAATATTATGGCATCCAGTTCCATCCGGAGGTCGTCCACACGCCCGACGGTGCCAAGCTGATCTCCAGTTTCGTCCACAAAATCTGCGGCCTTGCGGGTGACTGGACCATGGCTGAGTTCCGCGCCACCAAAATCGCCGAAATCCGAGCGCAAGTGGGTAGTGGCCGCGTGATTTGCGGATTGTCCGGCGGCGTCGACAGCTCGGTTGCGGCAATCCTCATTCACGAAGCGATTGGTGACCAGCTGACCTGCGTCTTCGTCGACCACGGCCTGCTGCGCATGAACGAACGTGAGCAGGTGGAAACGCTGTTCCGCGACCATTATAATATTCCGCTTGTCGTTGTAGACGCTGAAGCGCGCTTCATGGGTGGTCTGGCGGGCGTCACTGACCCCGAAGCCAAACGCAAATTTATCGGCGCCGAATTCATCAACGTGTTCGAAGAAGAAGCGCGGAACGTGGGCGGCGCTGATTTCCTCGCGCAGGGAACGCTGTATCCGGATGTCATCGAAAGCGTCAGCTTTACCGGCGGGCCATCGGTCACGATCAAGAGCCATCATAATGTCGGCGGCCTGCCTGCGCGCATGAACATGCAATTGGTCGAGCCCTTACGCGAACTGTTCAAAGACGAGGTGCGCGTGCTTGGCCGCGAGCTTGGCCTGAATGACCAGTTCGTTGGCCGCCACCCCTTTCCCGGCCCCGGCCTTGCCATCCGCATTCCGGGCGAAGTGACAAAAGAACGCTGCGATGTCTTGCGTAAAGCCGACGCGGTCTATCTTGAGGAAATCCGCAGTGCCGGGCTGTATGATGCCATCTGGCAGGCCTTTGCCGTACTCCTGCCCGTCCGTACCGTTGGCGTGATGGGCGACGGCCGCACCTATGACAATGTCTGCGCCTTGCGCGCGGTCACCTCAACCGACGGCATGACCGCCGACATCTATCCGTTCGAAAGCGCCTTCCTGAGCCGCGTGTCGACGCGGATCATCAACGAAGTCAAGGGGATCAACCGCGTGGTCTATGACTATACATCAAAGCCGCCGGGAACCATCGAGTGGGAATAGGCATTTAAGCACTATGACCGATCTGATTTACGAACCCGACAAGAACCGTTTTCGAATGCCAACCAACGCAGGTGATGCCTTGGTGAGTATCCGCTGGGAGGGCGACGTCATGGTCCTGCCACATGCAGAGGTTCCATCCGCGTTACGCGGAACGGGCGCTGGCGCACGCTTGGCCAAGGGTGTGTTTGAGCAGATCGAAGCGATGGGCGTCAAGGCTCGGCCAACCTGCCCCTTTCTGGTGAAGGTCGCGAAGTCCAATCCGCGCTGGCAGAAACTGTTCGGCGTTTAAACGTCTGCGACCAGCAAAGCGGACGCGGCAAAATGAGCTTTTGATATTGCGCTAGACCGCGAATGAAGCGAAAGCCGTTTCATGGCGAGCGTGTCCAATACCCTGTCCCCTGCCCAGCTCAGCGAAATCGTCGAAATGGCGCTTTCGGACCATACCAGCTTCACGCAGATTACGGATCAGCACAATGTGACGCCGGACCAAGTGAAGGCCATTATGCGGGGGCAGCTAAAACCCGGAAGCTATCGGGCGTGGCGCAAGCGCGTGCGTGATTTCGGGGACCGGCGGGAGCATTACAAGTGACACCAACTGCAAAAATCCTTCTGCTTGGATCGGGTGAATTGGGGCGCGAATTTGTGATCGCAGCCAAACGGCTTGGTTGCCATGTCATTGCCTGCGACAGTTACGCTCGCGCGCCAGCGATGCAGGTCGCGGACGAAGCCGAAGTGTTTTCGATGCTCGACGGCGTGGCATTGGGCGCAGCGATCGAAAAGCATCAGCCCGATTTTATCGTGCCCGAAATCGAGGCGATCCGCACCGAGGTGCTTGCCGATTATGAGGCCAAGGGTTTTACGGTTGTGCCATCGGCGCGCGCCGCGCAATTGACGATGAACCGCGATGCCATTCGCGATCTGGCGGCGACCGAACTTGGCTTGACAACCTCGCGCTATCTCTATGCTGAAAGTCGCGAGGAATTACATGCAGCGGTTGCACAGCTTGGCCTGCCTTTGGTGGTCAAACCCGTCATGTCTTCATCGGGCAAGGGCCAAAGTACCATGCGCACCGAGGCCGATATCGATGCATCATGGGACTATGCCGCCGCCGGCATGCGCGGTGATCGCTTACGTGTAATAGCCGAGCAGTTTATCGATTTCGATTATGAGATCACCCTGCTGACCGTCCGCGCGCGCAAAGGGGTGCATTTCTGCCCGCCGATTGGCCACCGCCAGGAACGTGGCGATTATCGCGAAAGCTGGCAGCCGGCCGCAATGTCATCGGCGGCGCTACAATCTGCGCAGGAAATGGCGGCCAATGTGGTCGATGCACTTGGCGGCTATGGCCTGTTTGGCGTCGAGTTTTTCGTGAAAGGGGACGCGGTCATATTCTCGGAACTCAGCCCACGCCCGCATGACACCGGCATGGTGACATTGGTTTCGCAAACGCTGACCGAGTTCGATCTGCATGTACGCGCAATATTGGGACTGCCAATCCCGGCCATCCATCTGGTTGGCGCTTCGGCCAGCGCGGTTGTGTTGGCCGACCGCGACGCGGAGGATTTTGCAATCACCGGCTTGGCCGGTGCGCTTGCGCTTGGCAGCGACGACGTATTTGTCGATGCGCGAATCTTCGGCAAACCCGTCACGCGCCCCTATCGCCGCATGGCCGTTGCGTTGGCGCGCGTCAGCAATGGAGAAACCGATGCAGCCCGCAAAATTGCCGCTGCTGCTGCGGACAAAATCACGATCAACTACGGAGCCGAAATATGACCCTTATCCTTTACGGCATCCCAAATTGCGACACCGTCAAAAAGGCACGGAGTTATCTCGATGGACGCGACCTTGGCTATCAATTCCATGATTATAAGAAGGCAGGCGTCACGCAGGAACATCTTGAACGCTGGAGCAATTCTGTCGGCTGGGAAAAGCTGCTCAACAAAGCGGGCACGACTTTCAAGAAACTGCCCGATGCCGACAAGGCGGACATCGACGAAGGCAAGGCCATCGCACTGATGATTGCCAATCCGTCGATGATCAAGCGGCCAGTGGTGGAAGGCGGCAAGACATTGCTGGTCGGATTTAATCCGGCAGTCTATGATGTCGAACTGTTATAACATAAGGAAACACCCATGGTAACCGCACGCTGGAATGGCGCCGTCATCGCGCAATCGGACGACACTGTTGTCGTTGAGGGCAACCATTATTTCCCACGCGATTCGGTGGAGGTCGCATTTCTTCAAGGTAGCGACACGACCTCGGTCTGCGGATGGAAAGGCACCGCGCGTTACCATTCGCTGATTGTGCACGGCAAAACCAACACCGATGCCGCATGGTATTATCCCGAGCCAAAGGAAGCAGCGCGCAACATCACCGATCGCATTGCCTTTTGGAAGGGTGTCGAGGTCGCTTGAACCCCGAGATTGTCATCGTGCTGACACAGTGCGGCGCAATGGCGGTGCTATGAAACACATACTGCTTCTCGTCGCTGCTTTGCTTAGCGCATGTTCACCCTCCGAAAGCCACGCCATGGAAAAACCGCTCGACAGCCAAGTCATCATCATCGCCCATCGTGGCGCAAGCGGCGAACGGCCCGAACATACCATCGCAAGCTACACCCTCGCCATTGAACAAGGCGCAGACTTTATTGAGCCAGATCTGGTCTTGACCAAAGATGCTGTGCTCGTTGCCCGGCATGAAAACGAGATTTCAGAAACCACCAACGTCGCAGACAAACCCGAATTTGCAGACCGCAAAACGACTAAGACCATTGATGGCCAGAAAATGACTGGCTGGTTCACCGAGGATTTCACGCTCGCGGAGCTGAAGACCTTGAAGGCAAAGGAGCGCCTGCCGCAACTTCGCAAGGCCAACATGGCCTATGACGGGCAATTTGAAATCCCGACTTTTCAGGAAATTCTGGAGCTTGCCAAAACGCAAAGTGCTGCCACAGGCCGAACGATTGGGGTCTATCCAGAAACCAAACACCCAAGCTACTTTGCTTCGATTGGCCTGTCACATGAAGCGCCGCTGCTGGCGATGCTGACGAAATATGGCTTTGTCGAGAAGAGCGCGCCGATTTTCATCCAGTCGTTTGAGGTGGAAAATCTCAAGGCCTTAAGGCCCAAAACCAAATTGCGGCTGATCCAGTTGATGGATGAAAAAGGCAGTCCTGCAGACCGTTCCGATTTGACCTATCCCGAAATGGCGTCAGCAGATGGCCTGAAGGCGGTTGCCGTTTATGCCGATGGCATCGGACCCAACAAAGCGCTTATCATTCCGCGCACGCTGCTCGGCAATCTCGGTGAACCGACCACCATCGTGTCAGATGCACACAAAGTCGGTCTGGCAGTGCATCCATGGACATTCCGCCGCGAAAATTATTTCCTGCCCTTGGCGCAAAAGTCGGGCATCGACCCGCGGGGAGTTGGCGACCTGAAGACAGAGATTCAGGCATTTTTGGCGACTGGCATTGACGGTTTTTTCAGTGATAACGTCGCCGAGGCGTTTGCAGCACGGCAATAGCGCAGGGACTCAATTTGCTTTTGTACGCGGCGTTTAGCGGCTAAGCCCTTGCGCTATGTCTACGCATCCAAAAACGCTCACCTTCGACACATCGACCAGCCGTGCGAACCCCACGCCGTCGCCGATGAAACGCCTCACCGTACCGCGCATACGGCAGCAAAAGGGCAAAGAGCCGTTGGTGATGCTGACGGCCTACACCGTACGTATGGCGCAATTGATGGACCCGCATTGCGATATGCTGCTTGTCGGCGATTCGTTGGGACAAGTGATTTACGGCCTGCCGCATACAGTTGCGGTCACGATGGAAATGATGGCGGCGCATGGCGCAGCGGTGGTGCGCGGCAGCTATCATGCCGCGGTCATCGTCGATATGCCCTTTGGCTCCTATGAAGCTTCGCCCGAGCAGGCATTCAGCAATGCGGCGCGCCTGCTCAAGGAAACCGGCGCGGCAGCCGTCAAATTGGAAGGCGGCAGAGTTCTTGCCCCTACAGTTGAGTTCCTGACATCACGCGGTATTCCGGTAATGGCGCATGTCGGATTGACACCGCAGGCCGTGAACATCCTTGGAGGCTATGGCGTCCGCGGCAAAAGCCCTGAAGAGGCCAAGTCGATAGTCGAGGACGCAATAGCGATGTCCGACGCTGGCGCCTTTGCCATGGTCATCGAAGGTGTTCTTGAACCGATCGCCATTGAAATAACGCAGAAAATTGCCTGTCCAACCATTGGCATTGGTGCGTCGGCGCAATGCGATGGACAGGTTCTTGTGGCCGAAGACATGCTTGGGCTGTTTGATCGGGTGCCAAAATTTGTGAAAAAATTCGGCAATATGGGCCTAAGCGTAGAAGAAGCTGTGCGTGAATATGCTGCAGGCGTGCGCGACCGCAGCTTTCCGGGACCCGAGCAGCTTTACCAGCCTGTATAAAGCAGGCTGGCCTATCGGGCCGAGTCCGGCTAAGGACGGCACCGACCTAGTGTGATTAACCGTATCCGGAGGCCCTTTTGGCTTTAACACCGACTGAAAAGCGCCCTGAAAAAGACAGGAGCGGCAGCGACGAGGCATTTTTGCGCGAAGTGGACGATGCCGTCCGCGCAAGTGACCTGACAAATTTTTGGACGCGTTATGGCCGGTGGCTTTTGGGGGCAGTTGTTGCTGGCCTTCTCGCCTTTGGCGGCTGGATTGTGTATCATAATCAACAACAGGCAGCAGCAGATTTACAAAGCGAAGCCTTTGTCGACGCGATGGACAAGTTGCGCGCTGGTCAGGAGAAAGAAGCCCGCCTTAAGCTGGCAACGGTCGCCAAGGCGGATCAGCCCGGGTACCGTGCAATGGCGCAACTGGTAGAGGCCAATTTACTTGGCGAAGATGGCGAAACGAAGAAAGCCGTGGCTTTATATGCCAAGGTTGCCGGCGACGACAGCCTGCCGCAGACATTCCGCGACCTTGCGCTCATCCGGCAAGTAAGCGCGGAATTTGACACTATTGCGCCGCAGCAGATCGTCGACCGGCTGAAGCCGCTCGCCACGCCTGGACACCCATGGTTTGGCAGTGCCGGCGAATTGACTGCGCTTGCTTATGTGAAGATGGGCAAGGACAATATTGCTGGTCCAATCTTTGCGCAAATTGCAAAGCAGGAAGACCTGCCGCAAACTTTGCGTAGCCGGGCGCAGCAAATGGCTGGCGCACTCGGCATTGACACCGTTCAGGTTGATGAAAAGCGCAATGCGGCATCGAAGGCGGGTGAAGCCGCCGCCAAGGGAGAGTGAAATTGAAGAACCTGACCAAATTGCTTTTGGCACTTGCTGCGACAACTGCGCTGAGTGGCTGCGCCGTCCTTGATGGCGTGCGCGGCGACGCAGGCAAAAAGAACAATACCCCGACCGTTGGCAGCCGTGTCGACATATTGGGCACGGAGCGTGATACCGAGGTTGATCCTACTTTGGCGAGCGTTTCCGTGACCCTTCCCGCCCCCGTTTTGAACGACGCATGGCCGCAGCCCGGCGGCAATGCGTCGAAATCCCCCGGTCATGTCGCACTTGGTCAGGGCCTTACGCGCATTTGGTCAGCCAATGTGACTGGCGCCAACCCACGCGCGCGTCTTGCCGCAAGTCCGGTCATGAGCGATGGTCGCTTATATGTGGTCGACACCACAGCGCGAGTCACTGCATTTGACGCCAACAACGGTACGCAAATCTGGTCCAACGCACTTGAAGTGAACGATGACGGCAAATCATCGCGCTTTGGTGGCGGCGTTAGTGCAACCAGCACCAACGTCTATGCAACCAATGGTGTGGGCGATGTTGCATCGCTGGCAGCGGATACTGGCGCACTTGTCTGGAAGAAACGCCCAGCTGGTCCATTGCGTGGCGCGCCGACGCTGTCCAACGGCAATGTATATGTGATGACTCAGGACAACCAGATTTACGCGTTGCGCCAAACCGATGGTGAAGCGCAGTGGAACGAGGCTGGCCCTGTTTCTGCGTCTGGCATATTCGGCGTTGGTGCACCTGCCGCCGCGCAGGGCACAGTCATTGCTGGCTATTCCAGCGGCGAGTTGGCGGCTTATCGTTACGAAAATGGGCGAAGCCTGTGGAGCGACACCTTGTCGCGAACCGCCATGTCGACATCGGTATCAACGCTGACCGACATTGACGCCGATCCCGTTATCGACCGTGGCCGCGTGTTTGCACTTGGTAAGGGTGGACGCATGGCATCCTATGAACTGGTCAGTGGCCAGCGCATCTGGGAAATCAACATCGCCGGCATTTCTACACCGGTAACGTCCGGTGACTGGGTGTTCGTGATGACCGACGAGGCACGGTTGCTATGCGTTTCGCGTGCAAGCGGCAAGATTCGCTGGATTTCGAAACTGCAGCGCTACAACAATGAAAAAAAGAAGAAGGGTCCGATCAGCTGGTATGGTCCTATCTTGGCAGGTGGCCGCTTGATCGTGGCCAATTCGCGCGGCGCAGTATGGGCCGTGGCGCCAGAAGAAGGCAACGCGACTCAAGTCTTTGACCTCGACAGCGATGTGTCTCTGGCGCCCATCGTCGCTAATAACACATTATATATTCTTGATGATTCCGGCCGCATTTCCGCGTTTCGTGGATAGCCCCTAAAGGAGAAGTACCGGCATGTTGCCGACGGTAGCCATTATCGGTCGGCCCAATGTCGGCAAGTCCACTTTGTTCAACCGGTTGGTTGGCAAGAAACTCGCGCTTGTCGATGACACGCCGGGCGTGACGCGTGACCGGCGCGAAGGCGAAGGTCGGCTGTTCGACCTCGAATTCACCATTGTTGACACCGCCGGCTATGAGGACGAAGACCCTGATACCCTTCCCGGCCGAATGCGGATGCAGACCGAAGCGGCTATAGCAGGTGCCCAGGTTGCTTTGTTCCTGATTGACGGCCGCGCTGGCGTTACCCCGCTTGACGAGGAAATCGCCCGCTGGTTGCGCAGCAGTGCAACGCCTGTTGTGCTTGCCGTAAACAAAGCCGAGGGCAAGCAAGGCGATAATGGCATTCTAGAAAGCTACGCACTTGGATTTGGCGACCCGATCGCGATCAGCGGCGAACATGGCGAGGGCATGGCGGATCTGTTTCAGTCGCTGTTGCCGCATATTGACGGCGGTTCGTTTGAAGTACCTGACCCCGAGGCGCCGGACGCGATATTGAAGCTGGCGATCGTCGGTCGGCCAAACGCAGGCAAATCGACGCTGATCAACAAATTGCTTGGTGAAAACCGGCTGATTACCGGGCCCGAAGCGGGCATTACGCGCGACAGCATCTCGGTCGACTGGATCTGGACGGACCCAAGCCCGAAGGAACGCGAGCCCGACGAAGAGGGCAACATTCCACCGATGCTGACCGAGCGCCGCGTGCGGTTGATTGACACCGCAGGGATGCGCAAACGGGCCAAGGTGCAGGACAAGCTGGAGAAGCTGTCTGTCGCCGACGCGCGCCACGCGATTGATTTTGCCGAAGTTGTCGTTTTGCTGCTCGATGCGACTAAAGGTCTTGAAGTCCAGGATTTGAAGATTGCGGACCACGTCATTCAGGAAGGTCGCGCGCTCATCATCGGGATCAACAAATGGGACGTGGCGGTTGATGGCAGTGGCCTGTTCAAAGGCATAAGGGCCGCGCTTGAGGAAGGCCTGTCCCAGTTAAAGGGTGTTCCGATGATCGCAGTCTCGGGCCTGACAGGCAAAGGGCTTGACCAGTTGATTTCGGCTGCGTTTGACGCGCGTGAGGCATGGAACAAACGTGTCCCCACAGGCATCCTCAACCGCTGGTTTGAGGCAGCGATTTCGGCAAACCCGCCACCTGCCCCCGGCGGCAAGCGGATCAAGCTGCGGTACATGACTCAGGCGCGCAACCGTCCGCCAACCTTTGTGATTTTCGGCAACCGAACGGACGAATTGCCAGCAAGCTATGCCCGCTACTTGCTCAACGGCATTCGCCGCGATCTAGATTTCGGCGCAGTCCCCGTGCGTATCAACTTCCGTTCTTCCAAAAATCCCTTCGCAGATAACGGGTAGTGCCCGCAGGTCATGGGGCGGTGTTGTCAACGCTCTGTTTACCTCTACCAATGTAGAGTCGCGCAGAGACATGTATTTGCGCATGCGCTGGAGTAATATTTTGACCGACTTGCCGGATGATCTGATTGACTGGAAGGCTTTTGCCGAAACGCGCAACTTGCTTGGGGGCGGTTTTGTGCGGATCTTGGGCTATTTCCGTGATGATGGGATCAAGTCGGTAAGCGCGATTGAGGAAGCCCTGCGCCTAAAGGACTCGGCGAAATTGGTCATGCCCGCCCATACTTTGAAGGGTGAGGCTTGGCAGTTTGGTGCACATGGGCTTGCCCTTTTGGCAGAGGAAATCGAAGTCGCAGCGCGGCATTATGTCGAAATCCAGATTGATCCATCCGAATTGGTGGAAAAAATTGTCCAATTGCGCCCTATTTTCGAGGCAACGCTTGCGGCCCTTGAAGCCGAAGCCAGCCCTTTGGTTGAACGCAAGCCCGCAAATGCCTTGCAACGGGGCACATTGGGCGGGATGAATTACTGTTAGTCTGAAACGCCGTCGAAAACGGCCTTATTCCTCAACAGGCTTTGACTGTAGCTGGATGTAGTTTTCGATGCCCATGCGGGCGATCATATCAAATTGCTTCTCAAGCACATCGACATGCTCTTCTTCGCTTTCCAAGATATCGGCGAACAGGTCGCGACTGACATAATCGCGGACGCTCTCGCTATAGGCGATCGCGTCCTTCAACAAAGGCAGCGCTTCATATTCGAGCTCGAGATCAGCTTTCAATATTTCCTCGACCGTCTCTCCGATCCGAAGGCGGCCAAGCAACTGGAAATTAGGTAGGCCATCGAGAAACAGTATGCGTTCCGACAACCTGTCAGCATGCTTCATTTCATCAATCGATTCGTGCCGTTCGAAATCGGCCAGCCGTGCCACGCCCCAATTGTCGAGCATACGGTAATGCAACCAATATTGGTTGACCGCGGTCAGCTCGTTGCGGAGCGCCTCATTCAGAAACTCGATAACTTTTGCATCACCGTTCATGGCTCAATCCTGACTGTTGATGACAATATGATAGCGGGAAACCAAGTGCTGTGAAGGCCGAAAATAGCAGGAAAGCCGTTATTGTTCAGTGCGCTATTGCTACGCGGTTGCAGGTCCGGCGCTGATGATATTGCGGGCAAAGGACAGGCACTGGCCGCATTTTGGCTTACGGCCAAGGCGCGCATAGACATCATGTGGTTTTTCCGAAACGCAGCGGACAGCAGCGCGAAGGTCCCTTTCCCTTATGGCATTACACACGCAAACGACCATGGATAATCTCCCTATGGATTCGGTTTACCGTTAATGCGAATTGATTGCAATAGCATTATCGTTGTATTTTCTGCAAATTCCAACGCGCAAGACTACGCCACAGCCACTCAAGAGGGCCGTAATGGAAATGCGCAAGCCACGGCTTTGACCAGGCAAGCATGATGACCCAAGCGCCCAGCACAAAGACCCATAAGCCTACCCGGCTCACATGACCAAACAGGCCAAAACCATAGCCATAGAAAATGGTGGTCATGAGAATGCTAGTACCGAGATAGTTACTGAACGCCGCGCGACCTGATGCGGCAACACGGGCCAGCATTGGATGATCATGGTACCTACAAATCAGAAGAATCAGCATGGCGGCGTAGCCGATGGTCAACAGCAGGCGTGGAATAGCCCCCCAGAAGAAAAAGATCGCAAGCGCGGTGATGCGATCATAGTCCACAAAGATCATCCACCCCGCCAGCATGGTTGTGAGCAAAAATCCCACAGGCACGAGCCGCGACGCCCAACGCCGATATGCGGAAACCTCCCATTCGCCCGTAATAAACCCGCTTTTGTTCATCGCCATACCAATCATCATCAGCGGCAATGTCTCGCAAATCGACTCCAGCAAAGTCGACAGCGGTGCGCTCCAATCGCTCAGCTTGTCGGCGAAGATGCCGCTATACGCGCCGCGGTGCAGCGCCAGCTCCGCAGCAGGGTTCATATCAAAACCGGCGCCAGCCATCATCTCGCGATATTGCCGTGCCGTGTCAGCGGGCGCATCGGGCTGAGTTGCGACAAATTGCCACAGTTGAAGTCCGCCAAACTGCAGCCCCCAAATCACCAACCCTAATCCAAATATGATCAGCGCGGCCCTTAGGAGCCGGTCGACAGACCAGTCCCGGAAGACGAAGGCAATCATCCCGACCATGGCATATAAAAACAGGATATCGCCAAACCAGATAAGAAAATAATGTGCGAGGCCAAACAGTGCCAGCCAGACCATACGCCGGTAGTGCACGTGCGCGGCGCTTTCGCCCTTGGCGATGGCGCGGTCAATGACGAGCATCATGCTTGCGCCGAATAAAAGCGAGAATAGGCCACGCATTTTGCCGTCAATAAAGATAAACGAAAAAAGCCAGATTACGCGGTCGGCGACACTGTCACCGCCAAAGGCTGCAGGTGTGATATACGCCCATTCTGGCATCGCAAAACCGATGATGTTCATAGCCAATATGCCCATGACCGCAAAGCCGCGCATGGCATCCAATGTAATAAATCTGACAGTTGTCGGCTGCATCGCTCTCCTAACATTATCTAATATATACAGATACTTTACTAGAATTGCCAGCACGTTAAATTTTTGTTATTGACACCAATGTAGGTAGGGAATAATTGCATCATAACTACATTCGATGGAGTTCCGTAATGGCCACGTCTGCTCATGTCATCCCGTTCCACAATCCGGACCGTCCGGAGAGCGAATTTCGTCCGCTGAAGGCTTGGCACCATTTTCGCAAGCTGATGGCGGATAAGGAAGATACCGAGCAGGTATTTCACGTCATCGCTGCATTGCGTGGCCGCAAATTCCGAGCAATCGCTGAAAAATTCTGGCACAGTGAGAAAGGCCAAAATTTGCTCGCCTCTGACGAGCGGCTGATCGACATTCTCGACGACCATGATACCCTCAAGCAATTGCCGGCGGGAACCGTAGGGCGCGCTTATGTTGATTTCATGGAGCGCGAGGGCCTCTCCGCGGCTGGCCTTGAAGCCGAATATGCCAAGTTTACCACTGCCGGCATGCGGTTCGAAGACGGCATTGACCGTTATGGTGACCGGCTGCGCGACACGCATGATTTGCACCATATATTGACTGGATATGGCCGTGACGCTTTGGGTGAACAATGTGTACTGGCCTTTACCTATGCGCAAAATCGCAACCTTGGTGTTGGCTTCATCGCTTATGCAGGCGGAATAGAATTGAAACGTCGCGTTGCCCCATCGGCGCCGATCTTGAAGGCAGTCCATGAAGGGTACCGGATAGGTAAGGCAGCCAAGAATTTGGTGCATGAGGACATAACTGCCTTGCTGCGTGAGCCACTGGTCGACGCACGCAAGCGGCTCGGCATTCCAACGCCGACAGCCTATAAAGCCGCGCACGAAGCGATGCGTTCGGACGGCATTGATCCCTATAACTTGCTCGCGGCGGCAGCCTAGGATTGCAACTGTAGTTTGAAGCCCGTTGGTCTGGATCCGGCACAGAAGTTGCCCACCGATCGCGCGGCGTCAGACCAACATTTCAGCTTTCCATCCAGTCCTTGAAGAAGCTTTCGTGCGCGGCGCGTAAATCCGCGAGTGCGACGGAAAATTCTGGGCCTGTTATGGCGTCACCCTGCGCAACGCCCAGCGGTGTTACAAAGACGGCCGCATCCTTGGCCGCAGCCAGCACCGATTTTGGATCGCGCGTCGCAACGACATAGCGCCCCTGGTCTTCGCCAAATAAGATTGCAGCAAGGTTGGGCAAAGACGGGAGAGCTAGCTTTACGCCGATATTGGCAGCCATGGCCATTTCGGCAATCGCAACGAGTAAGCCGCCATCGGCACAATCATGGACGGCGGAGACAGTGCCTGAATCTATAAGTCCGCGTACAAATTCCGCGTGGCGGCGCTCGATGGTCAGATCGACTGGTGGTGGTGCGCCTGCCTCGCGGCCGTGCAATTCGCGCAACCACAATGATTGGCCAAGGTGCCCCGCCGTGAAACCAACCAATATGATTGTCTCGCCTGCACCCTTAAAGCCGATCGTAGCCATCTTGCCGACATCTTCAAGTACGCCGACGCCGCCAATCGCTGGCGTTGGCAAAATGGCACTGCCGCCACCTGTCGCTTTGCTCTCATTATACAGCGACACATTGCCCGACACGATTGGGTAATCAAGCGCCCGGCAGGCATCACCCATGCCCTCAAGGCAGCCCACGATTTGCGCCATGATTTCGGGGCGTTGCGGGTTGGCGAAGTTCAGGCAGTTGGTGATGGCAAGCGGCGTTGCGCCAACCGCGCTGATGTTGCGATAGGTTTCGGCGACGGCTTGCTTGCCGCCTTCATAGGGATCGGCGTAGCAATAACGCGGCGTGCAGTCAGTGCTCATTGCAAGTGCGCGATTGGTGCCGTGAATGCGGACGACGGCCGCATCGCCACCTGAAAGCTGCGCGGTGTCGCCGCCAACCTGGCTGTCATATTGCTGCCAGATCCAAGCGCGGCTCGCAAGGTCAGGACAGGCCATAAGCTTAAGCAGATCAGCCCCTATATCATTGCTTGCAGGGACATCGCCCAATGGCTGGACATTCGCCCATGCTGCATATTCTTCCTTCGACGCTGTGGGCCGATCATAGAGCGGCGCGTCCTCTGCCAATGGCCCAAGCGGAATGTCGCAGACAACCTCGCCCTTCCACGTCAGCACCATATGCCCCGTGTCGGTCACTTCACCGATAACTGCGAAATCCAGTTCCCATTTGTCGAAGATCGCCTTTGCAAACTCCTCGCGTCCGGGCTTGAGCACCATGAGCATGCGCTCCTGGCTTTCGGACAGCATCATTTCATACGGTGTCATGCCTTCTTCGCGGCACGGCACCTTGTCCATGTCGAGGATGATGCCTGCCTTACCGTTGGTCGCCATTTCGACGCTTGAGCTGGTCAAACCTGCCGCGCCCATATCCTGAATGGCGACAATCGCATCCGATGCCATCAATTCAAGGCATGCCTCGATTAGCAGCTTTTCCGTAAACGGATCACCGACCTGAACCGTAGGCCGCTTTTCCTCGATATCCGCGCCGAAATCAGCTGAAGCCATGGTTGCGCCATGAATGCCGTCGCGGCCCGTCTTTGAACCGACATAGACGATCGGGTTTCCGAGACCTGTTGCCGCCGAGTAAAAAATCTTGTCCTGGTCGGCGACGCCAACGGTCATAGCGTTGACCAGAATGTTACCATCATAAGCGGGATGGAAATTGGTTTCGCCACCAACTGTGGGCACGCCAACGCAATTACCATAGCCGCCAATGCCCGCCACAACGCCCTGTACCAGATGCTTCATCTTAGGATGATCCGGCCGTCCGAAACGCAGCGCGTTCATATTGGCCACTGGCCGCGCGCCCATGGTGAACACATCGCGCAAGATGCCGCCAACGCCCGTCGCTGCGCCCTGATAAGGCTCGATATAGGACGGGTGGTTGTGCGATTCCATTTTAAAAATCGCGGCAAGCTTGGAGCCATTGGGGCCTTCGCCAATGTCGATAACGCCGGCATTCTCGCCAGGACCGCAGATCACCCATGGCGCCTGCGTCGGCAATCTCTTCAAATGGATGCGTGAGGATTTGTAAGAGCAATGCTCGGACCACATCACGGAAAATATGCCCAGCTCAACCAGATTGGGTTCGCGTCCCATCGCGTGCAAGATGCGCGCATATTCTTCTTCATTCAGACCATGGTCGGCGACGATTTGGGGTGTGATTTCAGACATGAAACGGCCTTAGCGAGGCCCGTCAGGTTTCGCCAGCCCCTTCGCGTGCTCTGGTCTGTGTGGTTTTAAAAGCAAGCCATGCAAACAGACCATAAGCCAGCAAAGCGGATAATGGCAGACTGGCATCCATCATCTTGGGGTCAGGCGACAACCAGTTGTAGAGCTGGACCAGCAACATGACGATGCCCAGCGTCCAAGGCCAATGCTTCGCCGTGCCGGATATATGCCTGGTACGGCTGAGGTAAAAAGCAAGCGCGCCGCCTGCAAACAAAAGCTCCAACGGCACCGCAATCATCGGATAGTTCCACAGGCCCATGCCCAAATTGGGCGGGGAACCCGCTAAAGTGAGATCGGGCCGGTGGACGAGCAAATCGACAAACCAGTGCGACACAACAACACCGCCTGCAATCAGTGCGCTCGTGCTGTTTCTGGTGACTGCCCAAATGATGGCTGCGAAAGCCCCGCCCCAGATGATGCTACCAAGCAGGCTATGCGTATACGGCATATGATACAGATCAAGCCCGTTCATGACAGTGATCTTGGGCTGAAGCCGCATGCCCTCCACGCCGCCAAGTACGAAGATGAAGAACGCGATATCGACCAACTGCGCGGCAAAGAACAAAATGCCAAGTTTTGGTGCCTTTGGCAAAGCCGCAGCAACAAGCGCTGGGGCATAATGGCCAATGAACATGGTGCAGCTTCTCCAGTGCAAAGGCCGCTGCATGAGCGAGCCATAATGCGCCGCAAAATAAAATGGGCGCTGGCATTGCTACCAGCGCCCACTGCGTCTGAGTTTGGATTTCGTGGTCACAAGGACCATAAGCTCCTCTGTCTGACGTCCGGCTCTCCAATTTCACCCGAAGGCTTCCTCGGATTGCCACGGTACTTTGGGTATCCTATCCGTCGTTGCGTCACTTGCGTGTCGCCGCACATGATATTCGTTTTCTTCGCACCCACCAAGCTGATCACATTTTCTGTCTTGCGACAGATTGCCTATCATTTCAGCGATCTTGCATTCCCTTTTCTCAACTCTGCGTTCCCGTTTCCGGTCCTGCTTTGCGTCGAAGCGTTCCTGCCTGATGACTTGAAAGTGTCATGCTTTTCGAGTCGCGCAAAGCGCAAACTACGGACTTATCCACAGGCGACGTACTTCCCGGTGGACAAAATGGAGAACAACTTCTCGCCTGAAAAAGATACGGCCCCCACGCTGTGCATGGAGGCCGTAAGAATTGTCCGGGGGCGGGGGGAGAGAGGAGGAGGGTGCCGCCCGGTCAATTTGCGTTTCGACAATCTCTTGCCGTTGAGTTGGAAATAGCCACGGTGCGCTTATGCTGCAATTGCGAAAAGACCGGGGTAAGTTGCACATTATGCAACTGTTCCGTTTTTTCGCAGAAATGCGTCGAATATCCCCAAAAATAGGAGCTAAATGACCATTTATGGCGCGATACCATTGCCAGGAAGCGATGCATTAACGATCCCGCCATCGCAGGCGATGGTTTCGCCGACGATATAATCGCCTGCCCGTGCCGCGAGGAAAATCGCAAGCCCGGCCATGTCTTCAGGTGTTCCGATACGTGGAAAGGGTATATTCTTGCCCACCGCGTCCGCATGGTCACGCGCAGCCTTGTTCATGTCCGACTGGAATGCGCCCGGCGCAATCCCGGACACGAGGATATTGTCTTTCACCAGCTCTGCAGCAAGACGACGAGTCAAATGGATGACCGCAGCCTTGGATGCCTGATAGCTGTAGGTCTGCCAAGGATTGATGCGCAGGCCATCAATCGACGCGATGTTGATGACCTTGCCAGGACGGTCGAATGTTGCTGCGGCCTTTAATTGCGGATGCAAGGCTTGGGTGAGAAAGAAAAGGGATTTGACATTCAGATCCATCACGCGGTCCCAGCCAGCCTCGGGAAACTGTCCGAAATCGGCTCCCCAGGCTGCGCCAGCGTTATTGACCAGAATGTCGACCTTTTCTTCGCGCTGCGCAATCTGGGCGGCGAGCGAAAGACACCCGTCAACGGTTGACAGGTCACATGGCAGGCCAATGACCTGACTGCCGAACTCGGCAACGGTTTCCTCGATTTGGTCGACCTTGCGCGCGCTGATATAGACGCGCGCGGCGCCAGCCTTCAAATATCCCTCGACGATCATCTTGCCGATCCCGCGCGATCCGCCCGTCACAACGGCAACGCGGCCGTTAAGGTTGAATAAGGTTTGAATGTCCATGTCTAATCCTTTGCACAAAAGAAGCAGTTTTTAACCGTAGCCCTGAGCAGCAATTGCGACGCGATTGCGCCCGTCGAAGGACTTCAATCAGCGGCTGCGCATCCCTCTCGACGCCCTTCGACTTTCGCCAACGCTTCGCCTTTACGGCTCAGGGCTGCGGTTCGTTTTAATCAGTCTCAATAGCCGTTCATCGTCGCAACGCGGTCCGCGTGATAATACGCATCGCCAAAAAATTCGTTCAGACTGCGGTCGCGCTTCATGTAAAGGCCGATATCATATTCATCGGTCATGCCAATGCCGCCGTGCATCTGTACACCTTCGCGCACTGCAAGATTGCAAGCGAGTCCTGCCTTCGCCTTGGCCGCCGCGACATAAAGCTCGGCCTTGGCATGGCCGTCATCCACTAACGACTGAGCCTTGAGCACAATCGAACGCGCGCCTTCCATTTCGCCATACAAATGCGCAGCGCGATGTTGAAGCGCCTGAAATTCGCCAATCACGCGGTCGAATTGCTTGCGGGTTTTCAGATAATCAAAGGTCATGTCCATCGCGCCCGTGCCAACGCCAACCATTTCAGCAGCAGCGCCAACGCGTCCAGCGTCAAGCATTTTGGAGAGCACGCTCCACCCGCCGTCAACGTCGCCAATGATGGCATCGGCATCAACCTGAACGCCGTCGAGTTTGACATGTGCGGCCATCGCGGAATCAACGAGCCTTGCGGACTCCATCGACAGACCGGCTGCATCCTTATCGACTGCAAACAAAGTCAGGCCATCGGTTTCGCCAACCGCGCCGGCGGTCCGCGCGGCGACGATCAGCATGTCCGACGATGCCCCCTGCACCACAAACTGCTTTTGCCCCGTGAGCTTGAAACCATTGCCGCTGCGTTCGGCGACGCAAGCTATTTTCTCCGGCCGGTGCTTGACGCCTTCTTCGATAGCAATGCCAATGATGGTTTCACCAGCCAAGATGCCGGGGAACCAGCGGTCACGCATGGCCTTGTCCGCCAGCCTCAACGCTTCGACTGCGGCAACCGAAGTGGTCAGAAACGGAGAGGGTGACAGGTTCCGGCCGATCTCCTCCAGTACGATTCCTGCTTCGATATGACCCATACCCATGCCGCCATCGGCTTCTGGGATCAGAATTCCGGTAAAGCCCATCTCGGCAAATTGCTTCCACAATCCATGGCTAAAGCCATCCTTGCAGCCCATGTCGCGAAATTTACGGAAATGGGTGACGGGGGCTTCGCTCGCGATGAAATCGCGCGCGCTGTCGCGTAGCATGTTCTGGTCGTCGTTTAAGGTCATTGCCATGTTGTAGCCTCTCCAAATCTGTGTCGTCATTTCGACGATTTATCTCGTCATTCCCGCGCATGCAGAAATTCAGCTCCCGTCGCTGAAACTTCACGCGCAGGCGTTGGCCCCCGCCTGAGCGGGGGTGACGCATTTTTATCCGCCCGGCATTTCGAGAATGCGTTTCGACACAACGTTCAGCATCACTTCGCTGGTGCCACCCTCAATCGAGTTGGCTTTGGTCCGCAACCAATTACGCGCCTTTGAGCCGCCATTGGAGCGTTCGCCCTCCCACTCGAGCGCCTGGCTGCCGCCAATCGACATCACAAGCTCGTTGCGTTTCTTGTTCAGTTCAGTTCCAACATATTTCATCAGGTTCGAATAAGCAGGGTGTGCCTTGCCGGTTTTCCATTCATCCATGAACCGTTCGCCATGGGCGCGGAAAGTAAGGTTATCGACATCGAACAACGCCATTTGTGCGCGCAGCACGGGTTCCTCGGACAACACCGCCTTCATGGCTGCGCCAATCGAGGTTACGCCGCCGTCACCGCCCATGCCGGAAATCATTTCGCGTTCATGGCCAAGCAGATATTTCGCCACATCCCAGCCGCGGTTCACTTCGCCAACGATCTGATGCTTTGGAACGACGACATTGTCAAAAAATGTCTCGCAGAAGGGCGAATTGCCCGAAATCAGCTTGATCGGCTTGGTTGAAACACCCGGTGTCTCCATGTCGAACAACAGGAAGCTGATTCCCTGATATTTGTTGGTCTTGTCAGTCCGGACAAGGCAGAAAATCCAGTCGGCCTTGTCTGCATAAGAAGTCCAGATTTTCTGGCCGTTGACAACCCAATGGTCGCCCACCACCGGATCCATGACTTCTTCGCCAAAGGTCTGCATCGACACCAGATCACTGCCTGAGCCCGGCTCGGAATAGCCTTGGCACCAGCGGATTTCGCCGCGGGCGATCTGGCCCATATAATGAACCTTTTGCTCTTCGGTGCCAAACTTCAGCAACGCTGGGCCAAGCATCCAGATGCCAAAGCTGTTGAGCGGGGAGCGGCAGCCAAGCTTCGCCATTTCCTGACGCAGGACTTTGGTTTCCTGAGCGCTGAGGCCAGCGCCACCATAAGCCTTGGGCCAATCGGGCACGGTGTATCCCTTGGCAACGCAAGCTTCGAGCCATGATTTTTGCGCTGCGGATTGGAATACAAATTTGCGCCCGCCCCAGCAGACATCGTCGTCCCCTTTTACGGGCAAGCGCATTTCGGCAGGGCAGTTTTCCTCCAGCCAGGCGCGGGCCTCGGCGCGGAATGTATCAAGGTCGGACATGACGCTCTCCTGTTTAATTGTTTGATGAATTTTTGGGCTGTCCGGTATGGAAACGCAAGTGCTTATCGGTGAACAATGCTTGCCGTAACGTCATTTGCATCGCGATTGACAGGCAGGGTAGCATGCCTAGCATTGGGACAGGACCTGAGGAGAGATACATCGTGCGATTCGCCGGAAAACGCGCCTTTTCGCGCTGTGATACCTAACGCGTTATGACAGCTGCAATCACCCTCCCCCGATCATTAAAAGTCATGCATGGCCTTGGCTCGGTTGCCTATGGAGTCAAAGACAACGGCTTTTCGGTATTCCTGCTGATTTTCTATAATCAGGTGCTTGGAATTGATGCTGGCATCGTTGGCACCGTCATCATGGCCGCTTTGATCTTTGATGCGTTTGCCGATCCGATTATTGGCGAATTATCTGATCGCACACAAAGCAAATGGGGCAGACGTCTGCCATGGCTGTACGCCGCCGCCATCCCGCTCGGGATCATATGGATGCTGCTGTGGCACCCGCCTGAGATGGGGCAGACAGGAACGATTATCTGGCTGTTCTGCACCGCCGTGCTGGCGCGCACGCTGGTCGCGATGTGCGAGGTGCCGTCGATTGCCCTCGTCCCTGAACTGACTGCTGATTATGACGAGCGTACGCGTTTGATGCGCTACCGTTTCCTGTTCGGCTGGGCAGGCGGGCTGCTGATGCTGATTTTCGCATATGGCATTTTCTTTACTGGCGAAAAGGGCGTCAGCGATCCTGCCGGATATGATGCATTCTCGGTTTGGGGCGCGTTGATGATGAGCGGTGCAGTACTGATCTCGGCGCTCGGCCAGCATCGCCATGTCGCCAAGCAATCGCCGCCTGCGCCGCGTGGCGTTGGCATTGGCCATGCATTTACCGAGGTGAAGGCAACACTTTCAAACAGGGCTTTTCTCTGGCTGGTGTCCGCAGCTTTATTCGGGTTAATCAACCAAGGTCTGACCTTCGCGCTGAGCAACTACCAGCTGGCGTTTCTGTGGCAGCTTAAGCAGATGGAAATGCTTTATTACGCGCTTCTTCTGTTTGCCACCGTCATTGTCGCGTTCTTCATTGTTCCTCCATTGTCTGCGCGCTTGGGCAAAAAACACGCGGCGATCCTGCTGGCTTTGCTGTCGCTTACGTTCAACACGGCGCTGTATTCGAGCTGGCTACTTGATCTTGTTCCCGGCGGTCCGTCCGACCCTTCGATAATGTTCATGTTTTCGTTTCTGGTGTTTTCCAACAGCACGGCGGTAGGCATGATGATGCTGACATCATCGATGATGGCCGATGTCGTCGAGGCTTCGCAGCAGGAAACTGGACGCCGTTCCGAGGGTCTATTTTTTGCAGGCTATTTTTTCATGCAGAAATGCGCCGTCGGCATTGGCACATTTGCCGCCGGCATGATCCTGACCTTTGCCAATTTCCCGCAAGCTGCGGCGCCGGGCCAGGTTGATGTGGCCGTCCTCGATGGGCTAGCGCTGTATTACATGGTTACGGTGCTTGTGCTTGGAATTACCGGCATACTAATTTTAAGGCATTTCCCGATTTCGCGCGAAAGTCACAATGAACGCTTGCGTGTCTTGAACACATCGGCAGAGTCTGCCAGTTAACCGACCAATTAAATATGGAAGAGGAATGAGTCATGGATTTCGATCTCACCGATAAGCAAACATACTGGCGGGACCGGATCCGCGACCACAATGAACGCTTCGTACGTCGGCGCGTTGCCGATTATTATGCTGAACAGGCGGTTGGCGACCGTTGGAAGGTGCTTCAGGTCGTCGAAGAGGAGAAGGCGCGGGCAAAAGCTGCTGGCCTTTGGAACCTGTTCATGCCGCCAACGTCAGGACGTGTGCATGTTGACGACAGCGTAAATTTCGATGGCCCGGGCCTCACCAACATGGAGTATGCCCTGTGCGCCGAAGAAATGGGCCGCATCGGCATGGCATCGGAAATCTACAACTGCTCAGCGCCCGACACCGGCAATATGGAAGTCTTCCTGCGCTACGGTACTGCAGAGCAGAAGCAAAAGTGGATGATTCCGCTGATGAATGGCGAAATCCGTTCTGCATTTTTGATGACCGAGCCAGCCGTGGCATCATCGGACGCGACCAACATTGAAACCTCGATCCGCCGTGAAGGCGACGAATATGTGCTCAACGGCATCAAATGGTGGTCATCGGGTGCGGGTGACCCACGCTGCAAAATCGCGATTGTCATGGGTAAAACCGATTTTGAGGCCAAGCGCCATGCGCAGCAGTCAATGGTGCTGATGGAACTCGACGCCCCGGGCGTAAACATCCTGCGCCATTTGCCCGTGTTCGGATATGATGATGCCCCGCACGGCCATATGGAAATCGAACTGAAGGACGTCCGCATTCCGGCGTCAAACATGTTGCTCGGCGAAGGTCGCGGTTTCGAAATCGCGCAAGGGCGCCTTGGACCAGGCCGAATTCATCACTGCATGCGCACGATTGGCGTCGCCGAAGAAGCGCTGGAAAAAATGTGCAAGCGGCTTCAGTCGCGCGTCGCCTTTGGCAAGACCATCGCTGAGCACAGCGTGTGGGAAGAACGCATTGCGCGTGCCCGTATCGACATCGAAATGACTCGCCTGCTTTGCCTTAAAGCAGCGGACATGATGGACAAGGTTGGCAACAAGTCAGCCGCAGCTGAAATCGCAATGATCAAAGTGCAAGCCCCGAACATGGCGTTGAGCATCATCGACAACGCCATTCAAGCGCATGGTGGCGGCGGGGTGTCCGACGATTACGGTCTCGCATCTGCCTGGGCGCATCAACGCACCCTTCGTCTGGCCGATGGTCCCGACGAAGTGCATGCCCGCGCCATTGCTCGCATGGAGCTTGGCAAGCACGGCGGACGAGGCAAGGAAGGCATGTCCAGCGGCGACATGGGGGTAACACGGTGAAGGCAGCTGTCCTGATTGAAGCGGGCAAACCGCTTCAGATTGAGCAGGTCAATATTGCCAATCCCGGGCCGCATGAAGTGCTTATCCGCACTGCGGCCTGCGGGTTGTGCCACAGCGACCTGCATTTTATTGAAGGCACCTATCCGCATCCACTGCCCGCAATCCCCGGACATGAGGCGGCGGGTATTGTCGAGGCGGTAGGCAGCGAAGTACGCACCGTGAAGGTCGGCGACGCGGTCGTTACCTGCCTGTCTGCCTTCTGTGGCCATTGCGAATATTGCGTCACCGGCCGCATGTCCCTGTGCCTTGGCGGCGAAACCCGTCGCAAGCCCGGTGAGGCACCTCGCCTTTCGCGCCCCGACGGCAGCATCGTAAACCAAATGCTTAACCTGTCTGCTTACGCTGAAATGATGCTGGTGCATGAACATGCCTGCGTCGCGATCCATCCCGATATGCCCTTGCCGCAAGCCTCGGTCATCGGCTGCGCTGTTACCACGGGTGCGGGCACCATATTCAATGCGTGCAAAGTGACACCCGGCGAAACCGTTGCCGTTATTGGCTGCGGCGGGGTTGGCCTTGCTACCATCAACGCTGCAAAGATCGCGGGAGCCGGACGGATCATTGCCGCTGACCCAATGCCTGAAAAAAGGGCAATGGCATTGAAGCTTGGCGCGACCGATGTGGTCGATGCCTTGGCCGATGACGCAGCTGCGCAAATTCAGGAGCTAACCAAGGGCGGGGTCGACCATGCGATTGAGGCCGTTGGGCGGCCCGCATCGGGCACGCTGGCAGTCAAATCGCTCAAACGGGGCGGAACAGCCACAATCCTTGGCATGATGCCATTGCAGCACTCGGTTGGCTTGTCCGCCATGGACCTATTATCGGGCAAGAAGCTGCAAGGCGCTATCATGGGTGGCAACCGCTTCCCCGTTGATATTCCGCGGCTTGTGGATTTCTACATGCGCGGCCTGCTGGATCTCGATACCATCATTTCGGAAACCATTCCGTTGGAACGGATCAATGAGGGATTTGAGCAGATGAAGCGCGGCGACTCGGCGCGTTCGGTGATCGTTTTTGACCAATGAGTCCGCCGTCCACCCCGATTGATGCGCAAACAGCGTTTACCGGAACCGTCGCGCCAACTGGAACAGACGTTCTGGATGCAGACAAGCTTGCGCAATGGATGACCGAAAATGTCGAAGGCTTTGAAGGTCCGGCCGAGGTCCTGAAATTCGCAGGCGGCCAATCGAATCCCACCTACCGGCTGAACGCAAAAAGCGGGTCATATGTGCTCCGACGCAAGCCATTTGGCGTCCTGCTACCAAGCGCGCATGCGGTCGACCGCGAATATAAGGTGATCGCCGGACTCTACCCCACGGGCTTTCCTGTCGCCAAGCCCTTTGGCCTTTGCACCGACGACAATGTTGCGGGTTCGATGTTCTATATCATGGACATGGTCGAGGGACGCACAATCTGGGACGGGGCGATGCCGGGGTCAAATCCCGCCGAGCGCCACGCAACCTACGACGCGATGATCGACACGTTGGCCGCGCTGCATAATGTTGATGTCGAAAGTGCCGGCCTTTCCGATTTTGGCAAGCCGGGCAATTATTTCGGGCGGCAGGTCGAACGCTGGACGCGACAATACCGGCTGGCGGAAACCGAGACGATGCCGGAAATGGAACGGCTGATCGAATGGCTGCCCAAGACCCTGCCCGAACAGACGCGAACCAGTGTGGTCCATGGCGACTATCGCATCGACAATATGATTTTCGATGCCAAAGAACCAAAGGTCGTGGCCGTGCTTGACTGGGAATTGTCCACATTGGGCGATCCGCTGGCCGATTTCACTTATGTCGCCATGGCATGGGTGACGCAGAATGAAGGCCGTTCGGGCGTTATGGATCTGGATCGGGCCGCGTTAGGCATTCCCGAACTGGACGAAATGGTACAGCGATATTGCGCAGCCACGAACCGCGACGGCGTGCCTGACATGAACTGGTATTTTGCGTATAATTTCTTCCGACTCGCCGGGATCATCCAGGGCATCAAAAAGCGGGTGATCGACGGCACCGCAAGTTCGTCACATGCGCAAGCCATGGCCGAACGCGTGTTCCCGCTGGCGGAGTCCGCTTGGAGATTTGCGGAGAAAGCCGGAGCGTAAAGTAAAATATCCTGCCCATCGACTTGCGATGGGGAGGGGACCATCCGCAGGATGGTGGAGGGGCATGAGACGTAAACGTCCTCTCCGTCATCCAAAGCTGCCGCTTTGGCTGCCACCTACCCATCTCGAGTCGATGGAGAGGAAAGAGTGAGAGGAATGCAAATGTCTTTATTCGATATGACCGGCAAGGTTGCCATTATCACTGGTTCGTCGCGTGGCATCGGCCAGGCGATTGCCGAGGAAATGGCGGCGCAAGGCGCAGAAGTCGCGATCTCCAGCCGGAATATCGAGGATTGCGACAAGGTCGCCGCCGGGATCAATGCAAAGCATCCCGGGTCGGCCATTGCAGTTGCCTCCAGCCTGTCATCGAAGGACAGCCTGCAAAATCTGGTCGATGAAACGCGCAAGGCATTTGGCAAGATCGATGTGCTGGTTTGTAACGCGGCGTCTAACCCGCATTACGGCCCGATGGCGACGATCACCGACGAACAATTGCGCAAGACTTTGGACCACAATATCGTATCGCAACACTGGCTGATCCAGATGGTCGCGCCTGAAATGATTGCCCGCAAATCGGGTTCGATCATCATCGTATCGTCTATCGGTGGTTTGCGCGGATCATCGATCTTGGGCGCTTATGCGATCACCAAGGCAGCAGATATCCAGATGACCAAAAACTTGGCGCGCGAATATGGACCGCATAACGTGCGCATAAACTCTATCGCGCCAGGATTGGTGAAAACCGATTTTGCCAAGGCGTTGTGGGAAAACCCTGAAAACCTGAAGGCATCGACTTCAGGCGCGGCATTGGGCCGGATTGGCGAGCCGCGGGAAATTGCCGGGGCGGCAGTTTTTCTCGGCTCCGACGCGTCGACGTTCATGACTGGACAGACAATTGTGGTTGATGGAGGCGTCGTCGTATGAGCGTTTTACAGACTCAGGGGGCGTTAGAGGGCAAAGTTGCCATCATCACCGGAGCTGGTTCAGGCATTGGCCGCGCATCGGCTATCCGATTTGCCGCCGAGGGCGCCAAGGTCGTCTTGGGCGACATGGCAGCATCGGTGCATGACACTGCCGCCATGATTGGCGATGCGGCGACCGCCATCCAAATGGACGCAGGCGATGAAGCCGACGTTGCCGCCATTGTTGCAAAGGCCGTCGCGTTGCACGGCCACCTTGATATTGCCTTTGCAAACGCTGGGATATCCGGAGGTATGGAGGGCATTTTCGACAATACGGTCGAGAACTTTACGAGCGTGCTGCGCGTCAACCTGATTGGCCCATGGCTGATGGTCAAACATGCAGGCAAGGTCATGGCCGACGCGGGCAATGGCGGCTCAATCATCCTGACCGCAAGCGTAGCTGGCATCCGTTCAGGCGCAGGCGGCCCGCCTTATTCAGCTTCAAAAGCTGGCGTCATCAATCTGGCCCAGGTCAGTGCGCAGCAATTGTCTGGCACCAACGTGCGCTGCAACGCCATTTGCCCCGGCCTTACCGAAACCGGTATGACTAAGCCGACATTCGACTATGCCCGTGATAAGGGCGTGACCGAGAAAATTGGCCGCCTCAATCCACTGCGCCGCGGTGCCCAGCCCGAGGAACTTGCGAATGTCGCCTTGTTCCTTGCCAGCGACCAATCCTCTTATGTCAACGGCCAGGCCATCGCCGTTGATGGCGGGCTCTCGAGCTCGCACCCTGTAACCCGCCAATTGACAGGACAAACCGCAGTATGAGCGCCGAAGACCTAGGTTTTGTATCCGATCGCCTCGCCCGGATTCCCGCCTTCATTCAGTCGAACTATCTCGACAATGGCAAGTTGCCTTTTGCCTCGCTCCTGATCGGACGCGGCGACGATATTGCCTTGCAGTGGAATTCAGGTGTCGCCGAAGATGCAATCTTCCGCATTGCATCCATGACCAAGCCAATCACTTCGGTCGCGTTCATGCAACTGGTTGAACAGGGGAAGGTCGCGCTCACCGATCCGGTCGCCAAATATATTCCCGAATTTGCGCAACTGGGCGTTTTTGTCGCCGGTGGTGGTAATGTGCCTTTTGTCTCGCGTCCACCGGCTTCACCGATGCGCGTGGTCGACCTTTTGCGCCACACCGCCGGTTTCACCTATAGCTTTCAGGAACGCAGCAATATCGACGCTGCTTACCGCAAGACCGACGTCGAGAGCTGGAGCAAAAGTACATCGCAAAGCTTCATTGATACGCTCGCGCAAATTCCGCTCGAGTTCGACCCAGGCACGCAATGGAATTATTCGGTATCGACCGACGTGCTTGGCATATTAGTCGAACGCATTAGCGGCCAGTCGCTGCCCGATTATTTCCAGACGAACATTTTCGCGCCTTTGGGCATGACAGACACCTTCTTCACCGTGCCAGCAGACAAAGCGGCGCGCATCCCCGAAGGCTTTGCGTTTGATGCCGAAAAGAAAATGAAGCTCTTTGACAAGTCGGGCGCTGACAGTCTTTGGACAAAGGGCTGGTCATTCAATTCAGGCGGCGGCGGTCTTGCTTCAAGTGTGGTGGACTACCACCGCTTTTGCCGGATGCTGCTCAATGGCGGCGCGCTTGATGGTGTTCAGATCCTGAGCCCCAAGACAATTGAACTGATGACCGCGAACCATATTCCCGGCGGGCAGGACCTCACGCAAATGTCGAAATCACTATTCAGCGAAGCCGAAATGGCCGGCATTGGTTTCGGGCTAGGCTTTGCTACCACCATAGACAGCGCCGCGACATTGACACCCTGTTCGACAGGTGATTTCTACTGGGGCGGCATGTATTCCACCGCCTTCTTTGTCGATCCAGTCGAGGACATCATCATGATTTTCATGACTCAGCTGATGCCGTCCAGCACCTATCCCGTGCGGCGCGAAATCAAGACGATGATCTATTCGGCGTTGGCGGCGTAGGGGGCATTTGCAGGCCCGTCGTCATGGTCGGCTCCCTTCTGGATGACGGCGGTGCGGTAATAAAACTGGCCTGAAACGTAGCAGGACAGCACACTAAACCGTCGCAATCTCGACCTGATTTACCGGCTCCGGCTTGGCGCGCGCGGCGATCAGGCTTCCAAAGACAATTAACGCAGTGCCAGCAAGCACCGGAAGCGTTACGG
This sequence comes from Sphingomonadales bacterium, assembly GCA_038217195.1. Classification (GTDB taxonomy): domain Bacteria; phylum Pseudomonadota; class Alphaproteobacteria; order Sphingomonadales; family Sphingomonadaceae; genus Sphingorhabdus_B. The sequence goes on from JBBQPQ010000006.1 coordinate 61,869, forward strand.
GTTCGGAGAAGAACAACCAGCCAAAAAACGCCGCCCAGACAAAGGCGGTATATTCAACCGGGATCAAAATCTGCGCCTGCGCCCGTGCATACGCCCAGCTGAGCAACAGCAACGAGATAATCGCCAGCGCCGCTGCGCCTGCAATCATCGGCGCAGCTGAAACACCAATTGGGCTTAAGAACCATGGGGCAACAAGACTTAAGGTCGCGGCAACGAACAAGTTCTGAAAAAAAGCGATTTCGATTGGGCCGGCCACCTGCGCCTGTTTCCGCGCGAGTATCAAATTATATGCAAATACCACCGCCGAAAACAAAACCGCCGCAGCGCCCCACAGATGACCGCTTGTGTAATGTCCGGTTAGTCGGCCTGCAAGTATCACTCCCACGCCTCCTAGCCCCGCCAGCGACGCCCAGATCGCCTCACGGCCTATCGTTTCGTCCAACATTACTGCCGCAAGATATAAAGCGATGACGGGCGCGATAAAGCTAAGGCCAATGGCTTCGGCCAAGGGCAATTTCGTCAGCGACCAGAAAAAGCTGACCGCCATTATCGACACTATTATGCTGCGCCATAGATGAATCTTCAATATGTGTGCCGGCGGCCATTTTTGCCGTGTGGCGATGAACAGGAGCCCCATGAACAAGGCGCCAAGGCTGTTTCGCCAAATCACCGCATTATACGCCCCGAGCGAGAGAGCGAGGTCCTTCATCGCTGCATCCATCAGCGAAAATGTGCCAATGCCAGCCGCCGCCACCATGAACGGAATCAAGGGGCGCGGGTGAAGTTCAGCCATGTTCAGATATTTTGGGCGGCAAGACTGGTCAGCGCAGTGCTATCGACGCGGAAAACAGTCCATTCATCCATCGGCGTTGCGCCCAATGCCTTGTAAAAATCAATCGCGGGTGTGTTCCAGTCGAGAACCGACCATTCCAGCCGCGCACAATCGCGTTCGACCGCAAGCGCCGCGAGTTTACCCAGAAGCGACTTGCCTAGCCCCGATCCGCGCGCGTCTGGCCGGACGAACAGATCTTCCAGATAAATGCCTGGACGCCCTTCAAATGTGGAAAAGTTGTGAAAGAACAACGCAAAGCCCTGCGGCGCGCCATCGATCTCGCCAATCAGCACCTCGGCATATGGCCGCGGGCCAAACAGTTTCTGCGCCATCACCGCTTCATCAAAACGCACCGCATGCGCCAGCTTTTCATATTCCGCTAGATCGCGGATGAATTGGCCAATGATATTCATGTCCGCAGCGGTGGCGAACCGGATAGAGAGGCTCAAGCCGCTTTCCCGTGCAGGGTGTCCATGCTGACGCTTGTGCCGGAGTCGATTTCGGCGGCTTTCGCTTCGACCAAGCGCACAATGTGGCTGATCATGTCGTCATCTTCGACATGATGGTCAGTGACACCCGACAGATAAACCATATGCTTGCCATTGCCGCCGCCCGTGATGCCGATATCGGTTTCGCGCGCTTCGCCGGGTCCGTTGACGACGCAGCCAAGGACGGAGAGCGACATGGGCGTCTTGATATGGCCTAGGGCATCCTCAAGCTTTTGCACAGTGCGGATGACGTCGAAGCCTTGGCGCGCGCAACTGGGGCAGCTGACCACGCGGACGCCGCGGGTGCGGAGGCCAAGCGCCTTCAAAATTTCATAGCCAACGCGCACTTCTTCTTCAGGCTCGGCAGACAGGCTAACGCGAATGGTGTCGCCAATGCCGGCCCAAAGCAGATTGCCCATGCCAATCGACGATTTGACGGTTCCGCCAATAAGACCCCCCGCCTCGGTAATGCCAAGATGCAACGGGCAGTCGACCGCGTCGGCCAGCCCCATATAGGCCGCAACCGCAAGGAACACGTCCGATGCCTTCACCGCAACCTTATATTCGTGGAAATCATGGTCCTGCAGCAGCTTGATATGGTCCAACGCGCTTTCAATCAGCGCCTCGGGGCATGGCTCGCCATATTTTTCCAGAAGGTCTTTTTCGAGGCTTCCGGCATTTACGCCGATACGGATCGCGCATCCATTGGCCTTGGCGGCGTTGACAACTTCCCGCACGCGGTCAGACGAGCCAATATTGCCGGGATTAATGCGCAGACATGCCGCACCTGCGTCGGCGGCTTCAAGCGCGCGTTTGTAATGGAAATGGATATCGGCAACGATTGGCACATTGGCAGCACGCACAATCTGTTTCAGCGCTGCTGTGCTTTCGACATCCGGGCAAGACACGCGAATAATATCAACGCCTGCGTCTTCACAGCGGCGGATCTGGTCAATGGTGGCGGCAGCATCGCTGGTGAGCGTGTTCGTCATCGTTTGGACC
>JBBQPQ010000007.1:0-61624 GCA_038217195.1 Sphingomonadales bacterium
GAGCACTGGCACGAACTGTATTGCGATGACAGTGCTGAGAGGATCAAATGCGGTGATGAGCGAACCAGTCATAAACAGCAGCCCGTAAATTACGCTCAGCATGGCAATGAAGCCGGTCGTGAGTGTCAATATTGCTGCTATATAATGTAGCCCATTTGTGTCGCTGCGTACCGTCGCCTTTACCAGTGCTCTGGTCGTCACCAGAAAGGCGAAAGTCAACGGCATGATGTAAATCACAGCGATGGCCCACTGGCTTGCGCTCGGAAGTTTAACCGCAACCACCCAAAGTCGAAAGTCAGTTTGGAACAACTGATCCACGAGAAAAAGTGCGGCGTACCCCGCCGCTACTGTCGCCATAGCCAACAGCACTGACTTGAACCAGTGTGTTTGATGTGCGTCAGCGGGGCCTTGCAAAAAACGGCTCAACAACAGGCTCACACTAGCGCTTGCCAGAGCCCAAAGGGTTATTTGAGTAGTAACCGCCTGCGGGAGCCATGGCGAAGCCGGGAGCAGAAGATACCCCGCAATGAATGTTGGGAAGAATATTAAGGCAGGCAGGCCTGTGTTTAACGCAAATCCCATCCACCAAGAGCGATCTCGCTTAGCTAACGACGGTATTGGTTCGCTTTTCAGGGAAGCAAACACCGGCAACAGGAGAAGAGCATCAAAGGTACCGAGCATAATCATCACAAAGCCAACAAGGCCAATTCCGGTGCCAACTTCCTTCCAGTACCAAATTTGATTACCTGCCGGCTTGGGTGTGCCCCCGGTGAGCGTATTGGCAAACCAGTCAATGGCATTCCCAATAGCTGCCATTGATGCATGATCGCCCGGATGCGTCGTAGTCGGCTGATATAGCTTCCGCGCCGTCCCGTCCGCGATGGTTCCATACAAACGGTTTGTGACAACTGGAGCCTGAGTGCCAAACAATACTTGAAGCTTGCTGCTCGTCGCTACATCTTTAGCTCGGCCCACGCCCCACATTAAATTCGAGAACTCGTCGTAGCGGCTGAAGACGATTGCGACATTGCGCGGCCAAGTGGGCGAGCCTTCCCGCGCAAAAGGTGCACCCGTTGAAGAGCCTTCTAGGACGATTGATTTGTAAGCTGAGGGCATCGCGGCGGCTGCCGCAAGTACTGTCCAGCCGCCCATGCTGTGTCCTTCTAGCCCAATCTCACGAACATCGACCATCGGCAAAGATCGCAAATATTTCAGTCCGTCTGGGCCGCCAAACCCATTTGAGAATGCGGCGCCTTCGCTATAGCCGTGCCCGGTCTGATCAAGTGCCAAAACAACGTAGCCTCTGCGGGCAAATTCGATGGCAAAACCGTCCTGGGTCTCGCGCGAATTTATATAGCCGTGGACCGCAAGAATGCCGGGCGCCGGGGTCGAGGGGGTGGCATTTTTCGGGATATACAGCAAAGCACTCATGACCGTGCCATTGGTACCGGTAAACCGTACATCGCGAACGGTTGTGCCGTCCGCGGTTCGGACGCTTTTTGCCAGGAATGCCCCTGCAAGAACGATAGCCAATCCAACCAAAATAAGCCACCAGCGACGTTTTGTTGCTATGGCATGAGCCATGTCTTTATCTGTGACTGACAACCGCGATACTCCCACCTAACTCTTTTTTGTTCAAAAACCACTGTCGTTTACGTTGCAATTATTCACATATGGCGGGCCCCGACAAACGGTAAGCACTTATGAGTACTTGCTGACCAATAGTCGTATGACAACATATCATAAGGCGTTAACCCGTTGCCTCCAGCCTGTTCGAAACCCCCGCTTGCAAAACAATCTTAATCGACAACCGGCAACCAAACCGCGCTAGCATTTGCTCCGCCACGCACTAACGTTACCGTTGCCTTTTGATAGTCAGACTTTCTGGCCAAGAAAATGTTAGACACAAACTTCTGCGGATTACGGTCATACAGCGGAAACAGGCTTGATTGGACTTGCACCATAATCCGATGCCCCGGCTGAAATACGTGGTTTACCGTTGGAAGTCGAAACTTATAGCGCTGCACTTTGCCAGCTGGAATCGCGGTTGGATTCTCAAAGCTGTCACGATACCTGCCACGAAAAATATCGAGCGAGATTGCCAACTGGTAGCCACCCATTTTAGCGTCCGTTGCCATTTCATCGGGAAAAACGTCGATCAGTTTCACAACAAAGTCGCCGTCGCTGCCCGTGGTTTTCGCAAAAATATCCGCCAACGGCGCGCCAGACAGACGTACCGCTTTGGTTAGGACGGGCGTTTGATAGGTCATTACGTCGGTTCGCCCATCGGCGTGACGCTGGTCAGAGACAAGCCAATCGCCCCAACGTCCATCACCGAAGTTAACCGGACGCGGTAAATGCGGCACAGGTTTGTCAGGGTCTGACACATAGCTATCGCCGCCTTCTACACCTTTCCCAAACCCGAGTTGGCCATCAACATTGAGATAAATGGCCTTAAGCGGCGAAGTACATTTGTTTTCGCAGGCCAGTGGCCAGTCGGCAAATCGATCCCAACGGTTTTCGCCAGTATTGTATATCGTTGCGGCCGGCAGATTGGCTGCTGGGCCATCTTTTAGGTATTGGTTGAACAGCGGGAGCACCATCTGTTCGCGGAAATAGGCAGCAGTATCGCCATCCCATTTGAACGGGCCCAGCTCTCTTCCATCGCGGTTGACCTGGCTGTGGCGCCACGGACCCATCACAAGGAAATTGTTCGCCAATTTGCCTTTGGCTTTCAATGCCTCCCATGCGGTGATGGCGCCGTACATGTCCTCTTGGTCCCACAGCCCCTGCTCCCACAATGTCGGCACATTGGATGGGTTGGCTGCGAGCAATTTATCAAGAGCCTGACCCTGCCAGAAATTATCATAGGCGACATGAGCAACCATTTTCTGCCATGCGGGCAACTGGTCGAACCCCGATGCCTTTGCCCATTCGTTTGCTCCACCTAACCGGCGGAATTCCTCATAATTGTCATAGATGCCTGTCGAGGGATCCTGACCCTCGCCCTTGTAGCCAGTCTGTGATCCAATCCATCCAATATTGGCGAGGCGAAAAGCGCCATAATGAAACCAGTCGTCGCCCATCCAACCGTCGATCATCGGGCTTTCGGGCACTGCAACCTTGAGTGCGGGATGTGGATTCAGAAGCGCCATGGCAACGGTAAAGCCCTCATAGCTAGATCCGATCATACCAACTCGGCTGTTTGATTCCGCAAGGTTCGCTTTATTTACCAACCAGTCAATTGTGTCATACGCATCAGTGACGTGATCGACACTTGTTGGATTGAGCGGCCCACGCACGGGGCGTGTGACGATATAGTCACCCTCCGACTTATATTTACCGCGAATGTCTTGATACACACGAATATATCCTGCCTTCACGAATATTTCATCGGCCAAGGGCAGCGTAGAGAGGATATACGGGCTATCCATTCTGTTGGCACGCTTTGACGCATTATATGGCGTTCTTGTGAGAACGATCGGCGCGTTGGTGGTTCCTTTTGGAAACACTATCACAGTGTAAAGCTTTGTGCCGTCGCGCATCGGGATCATAACTTCACGTTTAATAAAGTCATTCGCAACTACGGGGGGCGAAAATTTCTCTGGAATGTCGCTGGGTGGAAACTTACCTTCCTGGGCTGCTGCCGATGAGGACAACAGAATTGAGATCGTAGAAAGCGCAACGACCCGGCGCAGTTTTGATAAAAACAGTTTCGTCATTCAAAAACACTTTCTGTGGGCTGTAGCTCAGCGAAAATCTGCGGTTTTGCGAGTCAAGTTACGCAAGAGTGACGCGTTGTCCAGTATAGCTTTATACTAGTTCGCAAACGGCTGCATTTGGGAAGGCGGGGCCGGCTGCCGAACGGCGATTAATGGGCGCGATGCTGCCGTCGCCGAGGCGGGTGAACGAGAAGCTGCTTAGCACATCTATCAAACTAGTACCGGACGGTCCGTAATGGTTCCGTGTCCGGAACGGCAGCTTTCAAGGTAAAAGCTCAGAAAGCCGACGTTCGAGACGCCCTCGTCGGCAAGGGCGGTTCCCGCTAACATTGCGGTCATTTACATTGCGATTGCTATTTTATTCCGCTGAGCACATTGACATCTGATGACACAAGATGACGAACGCTGGATGCGACAGACCATTGCACTAGCGAAAACGAAGGGGACTGATCCTTCAGACACACCTATCGCCGCAATCATTGTTCGCGACGGCAAAATATTGGCCGCAGAGATAAACCGGACAGCACTCGATAATGACGCCACGGCGCACGCTGAAATATGTGCTTTCAGGGCAGCCGGAGCCCATGTCGGCGATATGGAACTTCGCGGAGCAACATTATATTCCACGCTTCAACCTTGCGGGATGTGCACAATGGCCAGCATCTGGGCCAAGGTCACACGGATCGTATTCGGCGCAGGGCGTGACGACGTGCACCGGATGTACTTTGAAGACCGCAATCTCGACACTGTTGATTTCATCCGTGATGCCTATCGCGACGATCTGGCCATCGAAGGCGGGTGCTTGTCTGACGAATGCGCCGCTTTGTATTATGGGCCTAATGCAGATGTTCCCGAGACAGAGCAGGGAAACGTTTAATCACAAAACGAGTTTGCAGGCTGCTTGCATAACGGAAAGTTATGGGGGGAGGAGACATTCGCGCATCTAAAATGGCTTGCCTACTCTCGCTAACCAAGCTGCCATCTGGCTGGCCAATTGAGTGTCTAGATATCTGCCATCCGTTAAGGTGGCTTTTTCGCGCGCAAGCCACAGGCTGTTTAAACATCTCGCTTACGCGGCCGTTTACTACATTAGTGTAGTGGGTACCGCATTTGAAATCATGTTAAAAACGAACACCACCAGCAGCATTGCCAAAATAATGTGCTCATACAACCACCTGATAATGCTCGCATTACGATCACTGGCGTGGTTGGTTTATACGGGAATTTTACTCGTGGGGAGCACAGCTCAAGCTCAGACGGTCACTTGCCAGGGACGATCAATCACGGTTTTCAACTTCAGAAATCCTGTGTTGGTTTCTGGTACAGCGCTTAGTGTGGGCGCGGTATACCGCTTCTCAAATGTTGCGACAGGAATAGATGCACGCGTGCGGATTGATGCGTTCAACGCAGCCACTTTAGCTACGATCGATCAAAATGCAGGTCTGGCTGACAATTTTCAGCCCGAGCTGGCTGGAGCAAATGCGCGAAGCGTTGATTTCACGATCACATTTGTGGCTGCAGGTACAACCACGCCTGTTGCAACCGATTTTGCTTCTTCTGGGATCGATATCGACGGCGACAGCGGCTCAATTCGAGAGTATGTCGAATTTTCGACGCCGCTTGCAGCCTATGTTCTCGATACACCCACAAATCTCGACGTTAATGCCTCGGGTCCATCTTCGGCCAACAGAATTCGTTTTGAAGCACGGACAAATTTTACTGCCCCCGGTATCGACGAAACGGCAACGCGGAACATAGCAACTGTGTTCTATACCGCTACAAGTTCATTCCAATATCGCATTGGCGCGTTGGGAACGGGCAGTACGACACGACTCACCTCACTGGATTTTAGCTGTCCTGCTCTTCCGCTACCCGCAACGACGCCTCAAGTTTCACAAGATTTTGGTGACGCCCCTGCAGCTTACGGAAATCCGGTACATGATATTGTTGCTACCATTCACATGGGCGCCACAAATACGTCGGAGCTTGCAGCCTACAATAGCGCTTCAGCGAGCGGTGATGCAGGCGACGACGGTGTTGCCATATCGACGCTAAGACAATCTAACATCGGAACTGCAACCGTCACCGTAACTGGAAATGGCGGGCGTTTGCAATGTTGGGTTGACTGGAATGGAGATGGAGATTTTCTTGACACAGGCGAACAAGTAGCAGCTAACATCGCAGACAATGGCCCCGGTGACAGCAATGCCAGCGTGGGTACAATCGGATTTAACATTGCTGTCCCTTCAACGGCGACGCTTTCCCAAACTTTTGCGCGTTTTCGATGGTCCACAACAGTCGGACTTGCCGCTTCGTCAACAGCTTCCAATGGTGAGGTGGAAGACTATGTTATAAATATTCTGGGAGCTCCGCTGCTAAGCATGACCAAAGCCTCAACAGCACTTGCTGTTAGTGGGGTCGACAAGTTTTCGGTGCCTGGTAGCGATGTGATCTACGCAATTACAACAACAAATATAGGAACGCTGGCGACCGACCCAAACTCTGTTTTCCTCGTTGATAGCCTTCCGCCAACTATCGAATTCTATAATGGCGATATCGATGGCGCTGGTCCAGAAACTAACCCGGTGGCATTTACGCAGACCTCGGCATCTCTAACTTTTTCAGCCGCGACGGACGTCCGATTTTCAAATTTAACCCAGATCCCAGCGAATTTTTCGGCCTGTACTTATGTCCCGGCTGCCGGCTACGACTCTGCGGTCAAACATATTTGTATTAATCCCAAAGGAGCAATGGCTGCCGGTGGTATGCCAACGCCCAGCTTTGTCCTGAAATTTCGGGCGCGGATAAAATAGACTACTTGTCGCTGAAATCGAGAGGATGCCCTTTATGTCTTTGGTGTTTCCGGCGGTCTTCGACGTTCGGACCTTCGAGTATCTAGATAATGTGATGCTGATGTCGGAGGAAATAACAGGGTATCGCGGCACCGCTTTTTTATGTGCTAATACACCTGATATTGTCCAATAGCCTCAGCAAGAAACTGGTTGTTTTCTAACCTGATTTCTGCGGCGGCTTCATCATAAAGAAATGGCAGAAAGGCATAGCGGCGTCCTTTTGTGACAGGCGTTGCCTCATGTAATAATGAGCACGAAAATATAATGGCGCCCCCTGTTGTTGCGCGATAAGTGCGTGACCCGTATTCTGGAAAACGCAGATTACCGCCCTCATAATCTTCGGCGTTCAGATTGATTGTTACGGCAAATCGGCGGTGCGCGGTTCCTTTGGTAGTGTTATCACGATGTGGTTTGAAGTGTCCGCCGTCGCCTGCATCATAACATGCGACAATATAGCGCTCGATCCGCGTTGCCTTGAACTGGAATGCGCGTTGGATTTCAGGAATTATGCGTTGATGGACGCGATGAACGAGCGATTGGCGAAGCGTTCCGTCGGTAAGAGTAAAGTCGCTCCTGACTTTGTGCGAGGGGTCAAGCTTCAGAACAGTTTTCCCGTTTTCGTCGCGCATAAATCCGCTCTGCTGGCCACCATTCTGGTTATAAAGCTGAATGAGATGATTGCACAATTCCGGCTCAAAGACATTCGGAAGCGATAGAACGGGCGCCCAGTGGGAACTGGTGTCGATATTTTTCACGGCAGTGAGGTGCTTCAATGCAGCGCGACCTTGGTCAATGTCGTAGGTGGCCAGAACCCTGAGCTGCGGACAAAGGAGCAGCCAATAGGGTTGATATCCCGGCGGCCCGGCTGCGCCATAAAGCGCACTGACACGGCTGTCATAGTCAAGAAAGAAACGGATGCCGGGTAAAGCTTGAGAAATTCGCTGATCAGATACATCATGCGAATTTGTGGTGATCCCAAAGAAGCTTGCAGATGTATCGTCAAACAATGAGCGGTTGGCGGCCACTAGGCGAAGCGCCGCTGCGCAGGCCGGGTCCGCTGCAGAGCCAAAAAAAAGAAGCAACAAGTGTCGGCCCGCAGCAAGTTCAAAATTATAGTTCTGATTTCCCGTCAGCGCCGCTGAATGGAACCGGCGCGCTGGGTCGCCTGTTTTGAGCATTGGTGCGTGTTGCAAATTCTTGACCATTAAAAAGTTGACCTTCCTTTTCGAAACACAACTTATAAGTACGAAACCGCAGTGCAATCCCCCCCATACGTGGAAGCAATTGTCCGGCCCTGAATATAACTTACTGTTTTATATTCATTTTTATCGATATTGTACATGAATTAGGAAACCCTGAGCGCACGACTATACCAAATTGTGCGATGTACTCCCCAAAAGAGAACAACGGCTTATTGCGACTGGCAATTAAGTATTACGGAACGGCGTCTTCACATGCACTGCAGATAGAGATGAAAACTCAGGTTCGGCAATTGGCGATGTGGCCATTGGAAGTTCATCCTGACGTAAATCAGACGTCACCAGCACTTTCGCATGCTTTTTCGTTGGGTCAGCACGATCGCGCTCGTTCAATGACTGGCCCCTTAGCGGGCCGGACGATTACCAAAACATCAATTCCAGTCACGTCTACCGCTGACCAAATGCTCCCGGCGACATTTTGATGCAAGACAATATTATGTTAAAGCGGAGTCGTTAATTAGGGAGGTTAAAATGATTGGTAAAATTCTTGCGATTTCCATTTGCATTGCGTCTAGCGCCGTGCCCAGTTCAGTCATTGCTCAAGAAATGAAAGTAGAACGCGAAGCGAATGTAACTTACTATCGCGTCGAGATGGTCAAATTTCTTCATGGAAAACGACCAAGAGCTGCCGAACTCGTCGACAAATACTTTGCACCGACTGACCGGGAAATGGGAGGGACTGTAATCGACCTCCATTTGATGACGGGCGACTGGGATTTTATCACGTTGTTCCCTATGTCGGGCGGTCCAACAGATCTCACCTATACCACGTCACCTGAGGATGTGCGTTTTATGACCCTACTCGCCAAGCGGGCTGGCGGAATGGAAGCTGCAAAAAAGCTCACCGACGAGTGGGACACGCTGGTTGCAAAGCGCGAGTGGCAAATTGGTCATACACACAACCCGCCCAAGTAAGTCGAGCAAACAAATCCGAATATTTTGCGCGGAAGCTGATGAGCGAATGCTTTCCCGGGAGGTGGTGTATATCAAGGGTTTTATGCAAAAGTCGTTATGATAGCCCTGATACTGTCTTCTCTTGACGTGAGTCCGCTATGCCGCGCAAAGCCGCCGAAATATATCACGATTAAAAGCTGTTCTGTATCTTCACCGCCCTGCTATGTCACTTTGCGTACTTCAGCCGCATTTGGTGATACCGCTGTGCGAAGAGTCGACGACCACTGCAGAAAGAATAAGGCAGGGTTGTTATGATGGGGTTGGTATATACCTAGCGCCTTGCACGAGTAAGAAGCATCTTGAAGTGCAGATTGTCGACTGATTTTCATATTTGGCGGCAAGCAAAGCGCGCTGGGTGCCCGTAACATGTCTGCTGTCGGCGAGTAACTTCTTTGCGCCTCGTCGCTGGCCGACGACATGATTGCGGGCCACCAAGCACCGCTAAAGCGCCTATCTCGGGATATAGATGTGCAGCCACTTCCAAACACACACGACTGGCATGGATGTGTTGCGGCTGTAAATACCCCCGATTCGCCTCCGATATCCATTTTGGGCTTCAGGATGTTAACAATAATGGTTAGCCGCTAATGTCGAAAACCCGTCGAAGTGATCCGGGAAAACACCGATTGCGCTCGCCAAGTGTTACACCACTTTACAGAAAGATTTATCTAATTGGTTGATAGTAATGGACATTGCGAGCCAAAGTTATAGGCGCGCATTGTCGAAAGCGGAGAAATACGCCTTTAGGGGTAGTCTAGATATTTCGGATAGTAAAATGCTGCGTGACTGCTATCGTTTGCGTCATTGGGAACATGTAGTATTCTGTGGACAGAGTGTGGAGAAGTGATCAGGTTTGGATACGTCGAGGCCGTACCTTGCGGACGCCATAAAAGCCTGACTTAAAAACGCGGGTCGCCTTTAACGGATTATTTCGGGGGCGAAATGAAAAACAGGATTCAACTATCCCTGCTTGGGAAAAACGAGATTGCAAGAGAAGGCCTTCGGCAAATACTCTCGAGTGTACACTTACACGTCAAAGAGTCAGTTGCCGATGCCACATCGCTTTTAGCATCATTAAAGATACCAGCGATCGACGGCGATGCACATGTCATCATTGTCGATAATTGCTACGACGATGGCGGCATTGAAACTTGCCGAGCAATAGCTGCAGTCAAATCCAAGGCGCGGCTTGTGTTACTTGCTGATCATTATCACTTCGAACATGTTGCCTTGGCATTCCAGATTGGCGTTGATGCCGTCATAATCAAAGAAATTTCATGCGGTCCGCTGGTTGAATCGATCAATCTGGTTGCGATGGGTGAAAAGGTTTTCCCATCGCAGTTGGTAAATAACCTGACCAATTGTATTCCACAGGCGTCCACAGGCGACTGGCATGAAAGCGTCGCTGTTGTAGGCCTTTCCGCTCGCGAAGTAGATATTCTCACGGCAATCATGGTTGGCAAGGCGAATAAGGTTATTGCCCGGCAATTCGATATTTGCGAAGCGACCGTGAAGGTCCACGTCAAAGCCATCTTGCGGAAATTGAAGGTCGATAACCGGACGCAAGCGGCAACATGGGCCGTCAAGCATGGCTTGGGAAACCCAGTGCAACTGGCTTTGATGGACGTTGATCTGAAGTCAAACGCGTCCGAATTGCCATCCGGGTTTGGAAGAGCGGCCTAACGCATCCCTAACCCTGGTCGTAGCCATTACCTTGCGGATTCACCGCTCTGTAAGCGCATCCGCGCGTGCACGAACAATTGGCTTGAGCAAATAGCTGAGGACGCTTTTCTTTCCGGTAATTATCTCAACGTCGCAGATCATACCCGGGCCAATCGGCAACTGCCTCTTACCGCTTTTCAGGTAGGCACGATCAGTCTCAACCACAACGCTGAAATAGGCTTCCTTTGAAGCCTCATCATAGATACTATCAGCTGAAATCTGAACAACACGTCCGTTCAAACCACCATAAACCGCAAAGTCATAAGCAGTTACCTTAACGTTGGCGCGGTCGTTTACCTTGATAAAGGCGATATCTTTTGGGCTAACCCGCGCCTCGACCAAAAGCTTGTCGCCAACGGGCACCACCTGAAGCAGTTTTTGCCCTGCCTGGACGAACCCGCCAACGGTCGTGACTTGAATGTCGTTGACGATCCCGTCGACTGGAGACCTTATTTCACTAAGCTGTAACCGCCCCGTAGCACCCCGCAGGGACTCCGAGTTAACTGCAATCTTTGCCACCAGTTGGCTGCGCTCGTTTAGGGCTTCCTGGCGGAACTGGAACCCGGCTTCCGATGCAGTAGCTAGCGCCTCACCGATGCCTGCTTGGGCCCGCGACGCTGCTTGCTGGGCGGCGGCAAGCTTTCCCTGAATCTCACTGACGTCGCGCTGTGCGTCCATCAATTCGATCTGTGGCACGATTGACTTTGCAGCGAGCGGGACCAAAATACCCACCTGGTCCTGAGCCAACTTCAGGCTGGATTTCAGGGACGCGATCGTGGCTTGGGCTTCACCGTAATCGCGCCGCCGTTGCTCTACCGCCGCGTTAAGTGCTGATTTGCGGCTTCGTAGTGCGGCCGCGCGTACCGATTGCAACGCAGCCTCATCTCCGCATTCGGCGCTACTCGTTCCACCCTGTCCTGTGCATTCAACGCCGCCTGCGTAACCAGAGCCTTCGCGCGAAAGTCGTTCCGCACGCGCTGCAAGGGACCGGTTTTCTGCAGCAATCTGGCCAAGCTTGGACGATGATTCCGTGTCATCCAACTGTACCAGCAATTGCCCCTTTCGGACCGCTTGCCCCGACCGCACGACAATCTCGCGGATTGAAGCTGGCTCGGCTGATTGTACAACCTGTGCTTTGCTTGACGGGATGACCCTACCCTGCCCACGCGTCACTTCGTCAACGCGCGCAAAGCTCGCCCAGCTTACAAATACAAATATGCCGACGCCCGCATTCAAGATCACGCGTCGCGAGCCTATATATGGCTTTGACCTAATCATAACCCATCCCCATTTTGCACAACTTCAAATTCGCCGGATTGCTGGCGCGCGATCGTATGTGATGAGCGGCGCAACTCTTCAGGTTCTGGTGAAACTGCCGTCCATCCCTTGGACACGTCAATGTGCCCACCAGCCGTACTATCTTCATGGATTGCCGGCAAAGCGCTGTTCAGAAACCGCACGTCGGAGGTTGCCATATTGAGTTTTATACGATCCTCGGTTTTGCGGACCAACGACCTAGGCAAAATGTTCGGTACTGCTTCTACTCCAGCGTATTTGTCCAAAAATGATCGGGGCAAGCCCCAACCACCTGGCCAACGGTAAAAGATATGCGCGCCAATTTTCGCAATCTTGACAAGTTTGGGCGCCCAGTATGGTGAAACATAATTGGCATGATAATGGGTGGCGTATCCGACGTGCTCCTCTACATGGCCGTTTAGCGCATCGCGCGCGACAATCTCCGCTTCATTCCACGCAGCCGGGTTGGGGCGGCGGTTTAACGAACCGTCGCAGGTAAAGCTGAACTGACAAACCGGTTTGTTGACGCCCTGATACACCACGCCGCATACCGAGTTGGGGAATGCCGGGTGCCGCATGCGGTTAAGCACGACTTGGGCAACCGCTCGCCGGCCTGCCAGCGGTTCAAAAGCTGCTTCATAATAAACGGCCTGGGTTAGGCAGCGCAGTGCTGTTGAAGCAGTCCCAAGGCTGGTGCCCGAAAGCTTAAATGGCAGCGCCGTTGCAACCGGGTTTTCAGAAAAGGGAATGGCCCGGTTGCGTTTGGTTGCTTCAATTGGCGTTAGTTCATTTGATTGCACCGGCTCGGCTGTGATCTTCAATAGCATCCGCTTTTCTTTAGGACTTATTTCGGCCTCGTCGTCGTTTTCAAAATACCTACTGTCGCTCAGGCCAACCCGGTCGAGAAAAATTGCCCAAAGCGACTCTGATGTGAGAACCATCACCAGCAAAAAAACCGCTGCAAGCCGTCTCAACGTACCCTCATTAGCGCCACGAAGCGGCGGAGCGTGCCCAAATCTGGCGTTAGCGCTCATGCGACCCCCGCACCCGCCAATATCTTATCGCGCGGCCCATCAGCCACAATGCGTCCGGCATCCATCACAATCAGTCGATCCACGATATTTAACACAGCAAGCCGGTGCGTTGCGATGATGAGCGTTTGGGTTGGCATCAGCGCCGATTGAAGCCGATCCACGAACAGCTTTTCGGTATGTGTGTCCATCGCGCCGGTTGGTTCATCCAAGAACAGAAGCCGGGCCGGATCAACAAAGGCCCGGGCCAAAACCAAAAAGCTGCGCTGACCACCGGAAAGCCGATTGCCGCGTTCGCCTATCTGGAAGTCGAAACCCGTCGCATCCCGGCCCAAGAAACAGTCGGCACCGGACTTCATCACTGCGTCTATGATTTGCCCGTCGCTGACATTTACGGCGCCGATGAGCAAATTTTCCCGGATCGTTCCGCTGAACAGTTCCGCGTCCTGACCTACAAAACGCAGGTTGGCGCGCAATTCGTGTGGATGGTGCTGGCGACTGTCGAGGCCGTCGATATTATAGCTGCCGCCAGTAGGGTCATACAAGCCACACAAAACACGGCCCAAAGTGGATTTGCCGGACGCGACACGCCCGATCAGCCCGATCCGTTCACCCTGACTGATCGAAAGGTTGATATCAGTGAGCGAATTTGTAGCGATATCCGGATAACCGAAGTCGACATGATCAAGTTTTAGCCTCGCAGCTTCGACTTTTGGTGTAATCGACCGGCTCCCTTGGTCACGTTCGTCGGCCTGATCCATCAGCGATTGAAGGCTATTAAGCGTTACAAAAGCTTGACGCGCTCGCGTCATCAAAAATGCCATCTGCCCGATGGGAGATAGGGACCGGCTCGCCAGCATAACGACGGCAATAATGGCACCCATTGATATCGAACCGGCATTGAACAGATAAAAGCCACCAATGATCAGCGCAACGTTTGTACCCTGTTGGCATACGGTCGCAAGGTTGACTGCGGTCGCGGTAAGATTACGCATTTTTTCCTGCGTATGCGCATGGGAGGCCGAAAAACGCCTCCAATTGGTTAGCATTCGACCTTCGGCGCGACATGCCTTTACGGTTTCAAGGCTTCCAATTGCTTCGAACAATGTGGTTTGCAGCAAGCTGGAATCTGCCTGTGCATCGAGCACAGCTCCGCTCATCCGGCGTTGCATGACCCTGCCCGCCGCAAACATTACGACCATCGCGGTGAGCGGAATAACGGCAAGCCAACCGCCCAAAACCGCAATGAGCGCAACGAAGACGAACAAGAAGAGGATATCCGTTATAAGCACGACAGTCGTTGAGGCGAAAAAATCACGCACCTGTTCATATTCCGTAACGCGCCGCGCCAGTGCGCCAGTGCTTCCCCGCGGGGTAGCGAGCGGCAAATTCAGTACCTTGTCCAGAAGGCGTTGCGAAACCCTTGCATCGATCGCGCGCCCAACCTCGTCAACGAGGCCCGATCTTGCCAACCGCAAGCTGAACTCCACTGCAATCGCGAAAATCGCGCCAAGCGCAAGCATCCAAAGGCTCGCCGCCGCTTTGTTCGGAATTATCCGGTCGTATACATTCATCGTAAATAGCGGTAGCGCAAATGCGAGGATGTTAATGAACAGCGACGCGAGCATCACGTACAGATATTGGTCGCGCTCTTTCCACACTTCACTCCAGAACCAGTGCGTCCGTTTTGCTCGGTCCCAAGGTCGCTCCATTTGTGTTTTGACCGCCGGGTCATGTCGAATGATCACGCCTTGCGCCGAATAGACGGCCGCCAGTGAAGTTTGATCTATTTGCAATTCGGCGCCGTTAGGAATCTTTAATGCGCACATGCCCGCATCGATTTCCTTCAAAACAACCGGACGACCGCTCTTGAGAAATAATATGGCGGGAACATCGTGGCTATTCCAGGCCGCAAGCGGCCGGGACAATAGTTCGCCGCGAAGCCCAATACGACCAATTGCATGGTCTAACTGATCAAGAGGCAACATACCGTCGTCATCAAGTGCAAGGCCGCGGACAATCTTGGCCCTGGAAAACGGCCTATCAAAAATGTCTGCAATTTGCCCAACTGTCTCGAGAAGTTCGTCAACGAGCGCAGGCTCGGAATGCCAATTGTGAAAATCGGCGGACTGGTTGAATGCACCCCAACGGCGCGCACCATGATGATCACCCAAACGTGTCATCGTGGGTCACGCAGCAATGTGTTGTCGAGCGGCTTCGTGGGAGCCACCTTAAATCGCTCCCGCGCATTCGCAATCGCCGCCTTTGGTGGTTCAATCTGCATCGCCTGAAGCAAGGCATTTTGCGCCGCCAGCAATTTGAATTCGGCAAAAAACTGGGCAAATCGGGCGGTGTCTGCGCGCACCTGCACGTTGTAGCGGGTGTTTTGGGCGTCGAGCACATCAAGTAGAGACCGGCGGCCGATGTTGAACTGCGCGCGATACGACCTCAACAATTCTTCTGAAACTGTGCTTTGGGCATCAAGCTGTTTCACAAGCCTGCCTTGCTGGTCCCACGCGTTCCATGCCACCCGGACGTCCTCTTCCGCTTCTCGGACCATCTGATCGAGCCGAAAGTACGATTCCTTTTCGCGGCGGTACATTTCGTGGATGTTGGCACTTTTGATGCCGCCGTTGAAAATATCCCAACGGACGACCACGCCGCCCTGCAGATCATTTGTCTCACCCCGGAATCCGTCAATGTCGTCGCCTATGCGGGCGTTGCCTTCAAACGATAATGTGGGCGCACTGTCGGCCTTTGCCTTCCGAACCATTGCATGTGCTGCGTCGAGATCCGCCTGCGCTTGACGCACTCTTGGGTTTTGCGCCCGTGCCAACGTAATCGATTCCTCAAGGCTGTCGGGTATGCTGTCGGCAAGTGAAGGCGGGAGCATTGCCCCGTCCACGAGATCAAGCCCGGTCAGCGTGCGGAAGGACGCTGCGGTATCGACCAGATCCTGATTGGCTTCAATTAATCGCGCACGCGCAGCCTGTTGCCGCTCTTCTGCCTGTTGTTGTTCGGCGATGCTGAGGGAGCCTTTTGTTACGCCCTCCCGCAGGTCACTGACCATTCGCTCATGGAATGCAATATTGTCTTCAGCTGCAGCAACAATCCGTTGCTGCAACAGATAATCCAGATATTGGCGTGACACCTGCAGTGCCACAAATTGCGCCCGTTCTTCGACACGGTATGCTGCGCCGTCGGTTCGTGATGCTTGCCGCTTTAGCTCGCTATTGCGGCTGCCTCCATCAAACAATATCTGTTCAATTCGCAACCCCGCTTCCAGCGGGTAAAGCTCCTGACTGGCGATACCGAGCGATTTGCGCGTGGCGTTTTCAAGCCGCCGAACGCCGGCTGATCCTTCGACCGACACCCGTGGTAGAAACATGCCTTGCGCCTGTTCGCGTTCGAACTCGATCGCGACCCTGTTTTCCACAGCCTGATTTATTTCGGGATTTGTCTGCATTGCTGTTTCGACAGCTGTCTTTAAATCGATCCGTTCAGACCTAAGTCCGCTAGGTACGGCGACGATTGCTGTCGCAAGATAAAATGCTTTGAGTATACGGCCCGTCTGCATGTTCGCTCCCCTTGCTTGATAGAATAACGAGGATTGTTGATTCGTGATTTTCTCTAAATTACTCTTTTAAAATCGTTTTTTGCATTGATGACGACTTAAGCGTGCCCCGTAATTGCTACTTGTTCGATTTGGACAGTGAGATGCATCTCGGCCATGTCTGGCATGAACAGGTTGCCCAACGTTGGATAAGCCTCATCGCCGACCAACAAAGGGAGGGAAGAAACAGAAATCGCGCTTGTGCTGCTGATATCACTGGAGCCAGCATAAGCGGCAACGATGGAATCCACATCGATGCTCTTCCCCTCGATAGCATCAGCAACGATGACTTTTATTTCGTCTGCATTGACTGAGCTGTTCGCGTTCGAAGGAGGCATGAAAACCTTACCAGCGTCAGACGCCCACGGGGCAATATTTGCTAATCCAGCATAGCTCTCCGCTATTGTTTCGGCATGCCCGGGGCCATTCCCTCCCATTTCAAACGCCTGGTCGGAATGCACGCTCGTATGAAACGTATATCCATCGGAATCGACCTTTAGAATGCTTGGTGACAATGCCGGTGCATGATCTGGGTGTTGGACATTAAACTGGCCTGCCATGATATCGGCATCATCGACCCGTTCTACAGTCAATGGCTCGACGGTGAGCGTTCGAATGGGGTCTTCATCGGTGAGTAGTGGGCTTTCGGAAACCGACGTTAATTGGTCCTGCGCTGTCGGAGGCAACGCAGCAACAAACGCTGCAGCAGCCAACGCGGTGCCCAAAGCGCTGTTTTCCATAGGGAGCGCGGTCCGTTTTGTTGTGTCAGCGAAGTTCGTGGCAAACGCCGAGTCCGCTACTTTGCCGTCAAAAAGCAGTTCACCGTCTATTTCCAACCTGACAAGGCCATCCACATCGCTGAATTCGAAGCTACCAGTAAGCGTCAAGGCATCAATGTCCGGCGCGGACCCGTCGGACAGATTGGCTGCGGACACCGATACCTCTGCCTGATCCGGGTTTAGCCCGCTAATCGTCACGACATCGTCATGGCCCCGGATAGTGATAGTTAGTATTGCGATCGAGTGATCATCGTCAGCATCTGTCAGCGTATATTCGAAGGTTTCAGTAAGGGTTTCTGTTTCGCCGAGTGCGACGATATCGGGATGCGTATCACCTAAAGTGTACCGATAACTGCCGTCAGCATTGAGTGTTAGCGTTCCGTAAGTGCCAGAGGTTACGCCGCCGACATGCCCGTAACTGCCAGCGAACGAAACACGCGTGATGGCGGCACCGTCAGCCCCTTTAACATCTGCAGCTCCGTCGTTGTTATTGGCATCGCTTCCGCCGAAACTACTCAGGACATTACCATCTGCATCTGGATTACTTCCTGCCACCACAACGTCGACGTCACTGACCGCTCTTGGCGCGTCATCCACGATTTCGATCTCAAAGCTGGCAGAGACGATGTCGCCATCCTGGTCCGCAACAGTAACGGTGATCGGCTGGACAGATATGCCGGCGATGACGTTATCGTTAAGAACAAAAGCATATTCGAGGGTGTTAGAACCAATCGCCACGATGACCATCGTCCCGGTCGGGAATTCGATTTCCTGATAAACGTCGGTAACTGCCACCCCATTTATCGTGATAATTGCCGGTCCATCCGGCGCGTTGAAATTTATGACCCCGAAGGAGAGGTTTGACCCGTCGCCATCACGAGAACCCGCTGCTTCGTCGCTCCGTTCCGACAGCCCGGCTTCGTCGACGACGGTTCCTTCATCACCCGCTGACGGGACCAGCAATCGAACGGCGCTGTCGCCAATGTTGATGGTCAGCGTAGCGGTTGATGTGTCGCCATCACCATCGGTCAGCTCATAGGTGAATATATCTGCAACGCCCCCCGGCGTGCCTGTTGCACGGACATAGCTGTAGCTACCATTGGGCAACATCAGGAGTTTGCCATATTGTCCCTGAATTATTGACCCAGTCGCCAGAAAATCGGTCGATTCCGAATTTCGAATACCTGTCACGGTGGCGTTATCCGCCCCGACCGTGTCCGCACCGTTCAGGCCGCTCGCCGTTCCTACGCCAGTTATGACGTTCCCTGCTTGAGCGTGGAATAGATTTGGCGCGACATTTTCTGTGTCATCGCGTGCTGTTGCGACGTCGTCAGTGACGGACAATGATAATGTTGCGGTGGCGACATCGCCGTCACCGTCGGTAATGGTAACCGTGATGACATCAACAGGCGCGGCGTCGGAACTGTTTTGGGCCAGCATATAGCTGTAGCCGATCGAGTCCTGTGCAATATGGGTGATTGTCAAAACGCCAAATGGAGTGACAATTGTCTGCCCCACCGTTTTGATCGTGGTGCCATTGACCGCAACGACGTTTGGCAGGTTGATAGAGCTTATCAGTATCGTTCCCACAACCGATGCACCTGTGGATGCAGTGGCGGAACCAGACGGCTGGCTCCCATGCGCCGGTAATGCCGCCTCGGATACGGCTCCCGTCGCTTCTACACTTCCCAACGGCTGGTCCAGCGTAACGATTGTGATTTCCGGCTCTTCATCTAGGAACGCAGGAATTAGCTCCTCATCCTCTACTGCCGCCAATGTGAATTCAGTTGGGAGAAGTGGATCGCCCATTTGGAACGGATCGCTAATATCGCCTGGAGTTTCGGCAAAATTGCTGCCGGAACTCTGGAGAACAGCGTGCGCAGGTTCCGGACCTTGGCTCGCAATCAAGGCAGCAACATTGGATGGAGAAATTTTTATAGTGCCAAGAATGAATTGTGGAGGATGGAGCGCGCCATCGACTATGACGAACACTTGGCCGTCGGATAATGTCACTACCAGATTGGCCCCGGCAACACGAATGGCATCAAGCCTCGTCCCGGCAGGCAATTTAACCGCGCCGTCTAAGGCCACCAAGGCCGTGACGCTGCCGGACAGGAGAGCGGTGCCGTCAGCATGTGTGATGCTCACAGCTTCGGTCGATGCCATCCCAAGATTTACTCCTGAGATTTCGTTTTCGATGACCAGCTCAATATCAGCCGATTGGTTAACGCGAAGCTCCATCACGGTCACACCCCTGCATTCGCTCCCCGCGACAGCAAAAAGGCAATGGCTGTACGGAGCCCCCTTCATGCTAATCGCGAGTAACGGCCGGCTCCATATCCGCAAACGCGCCTGAAGCCTGAATTTCTGTTGTGTGATTTGCGCTTAGTGCTCTTTGGCGCCCATAGCCCGAGCTTCATCACCCATGGGCCCAACAGAACGCCTAATGGCTTGATTCGGCAATGGCAATTTTTGGTAGATAGGGTAATACTTTCGGATAAAAGAAATAACTAACGGGCTATTAATGATTATAGCTGTCAGTTTCTTCCGAAACGCAAGGACGCATTCGTCTCAATTTGAGCCGGTAGATCAATAATTTTTTCGTCAGTGAGTATTTTGAAATACTTTCGATTGGTCGAACATGTCATCCGTCCGTCATTTCATCAAGTTATGTGCAGTAGCCTCGGCAATCATCACTCCTTTTCGGCTTATTGAGTAGGAACCAGTATATCGGCCAAGAGGCCAGTCACTGGCCGGAGCGCGTTTGCCGATGAAGGCAAACCAACTAAGTCCCCCCTTCTGGACAATCAGCTGCTGCGAATGAATGGCCTTGTTATCAGGCCCGCGAATGGTGAATGATTGCATGTCGCCCGGTTGCGCGCCCATGACGTCCGCCCATAGAAAAATTGGCTCTCGTGGGTTCGACATGGCTCGACCGTTTGACTGAGATATAACCGACTTCTCGGGTTTTATGGATGACAGTCCGACCGAAATAATAGCCGTAGGGTTGTAGCGCAACGCGCGCTTTGCTTCCACGTTCCAAAGGCCGGACCCATCAGCGGCCGCGTCGCACGCGCTGCCCTGACGACTGGCGGTAAACGGATCAATTGTTATGCCTTGGTGTCGGACGGAAAAATGCAGATGAGGGAATTCGGCATTCCCTGACATGCCGATCAGGCCCAATGGCTTACCTGGTGCAACTTGTTGGCCCGGTTTCACCAAAATACTTCCCCGTTTCATGTGACTATATTGGCTTTGCCAGCCATCGCCATGATCAACCACGACACCGTTTCCAGCTTCTCTTCCATCGACCCTGGCCCGAAGTTGCACGCTGATGTCCGGCTCTCCGTCGCGCGTGCGCAAAACTGTTCCGCTCGCTGCAGCGATAACCTGATAACCTTGTTCCATGTCGGCCAAAGTGCGTAACCGAATATCTATTCCGTCATGGCCATCTGTTGTTAGTGTGCCGCAACGATAATCGCGGCGCGCCTGACCAAGATCGTGATCGACAAGCTTTTGCACGAGGCAGGACCGGCCGATTTCGCATTTTACGGGAATTGTGAGTACTGGTTTTGGATTCTGCGGCCTCGAGCTGGAGCTGTCTGCCCAAGCTAGCCAAGAACCGGCAAACGAAATGGTGAAAAACGCAAGCCCATGGACAAGGCCAAATATTGTTCGTTCTCCGCATCTGTGCCGAAGTTTTCGCATGGTCGCTACAGCACAGGTATGGCGTTCGTTGCTGACACCTGGTGCACCGGCGCTACAAAGTCGTTATTCATCAACTGCGGTTCTGGCGAAATACCAACAGCGCTATCGACAATCGCGAAACCACCCCAACCGTCAGCGCCTGATTGGTCGGAAGCAAGAGCGTTATCATCTACGAACGAGGTTGAGCAAGTCGCATCTAACGTGGTTGCCGTGCAATCTGATCGCACCGAAAAATCCACGATCTTCAGGTCGCCGGAAGTTTGTGCCCTATCAAAATGAACATCGTTTTTTAACGCTGCACTGTTTGCGTTATCCCGATTAGTACCCGACGGCTCGGTGCTCGTCTTTGGCACACTGTCAGGGGACGTAGTCTCGCCGCGCAGAGCAATGCTTGGATCGGGCAAGCTTTTGTCAGGCAAATTATTGTCGAATTCGGACGGATCGATTGTCGATGCAGGAGCTTTCGCATCAACGGCCGGCCTGTCTACCCCACCCTCCGATGACATATAACTGCGCGCAGGATCGGCGGATACGCCAAGCTGGGGCGCAGCCGTCGTGGCTTGAAATGAAGTCTCAAGATATGCCGGCGGCCGGGTCAAGTCGTCTCCTAAGCCGGCGGCCGCTGACGTGGGGATAATGTCAGCGGCGCGCGCGGCAGCGTCAATCGCCACTGACGCAATTTTGGGTTTGGCATTTAAGCCAACAAGCTGGACAATGGTCACTTGACCAATGTTGTATTTGTCCTGCATTCCCACTCGCTCTGCATGTTGTCCGGTTGGACAGCTGGCTGGTCGTTCTGTCGCCAGCCTGAATTATGGGTGCCGCATCATCCCCTAAGACAATATTCCCCTTTGGGGACATGACTCTTTTTTAACGTTTCGGCTTTACAACACGAAACACAAAATAAAAAGAGGAGCGGGCCATGGCCCGCTCCCCAAGTTGCAGAGGTCCGTCCGGGAAATGGTTCCCCGTACGAAGCCAAGTCCTCAGACGAACGTGATCATATCGTACGAAGCATTGCCTTGGCTGTATGCGTTCAACGCTGCAACCGAGTCGTACGCCCCTGCGGCTGCAAGAGCCTCAATGGGAGCGCCTGCTCCTTCCCAAAAATCTTCAATCATCACCGAACCATTGGCACCAAAGATCATTAGGTCAAGTGCGTCACCGTCGCCGTCCCAATCGCCGGTTACAATCGTCAGGTCAGCCGCCGGATCGAAGCCTGCGTCAACGTCGTAGACTAGCGTGTCACGGTTAGCGAGGTTGAAGTCGCGTCCACCTAGCGGCGCTGCAATCGTGTCATTATCATAGCCGTCCGATTCATCCGTCTCATTGAAAAGGAAGTAGTCGCGACCAGCCCCACCCGACATGAGGTCGTCACCGGTGCCACCATCGAGGGTGTCATTGCCGGATTCACCTTCCATGTAATCATCGCCGCTTCCGCCTTTCATGACGTCATTACCAGTGTCGCCATAC
This sequence comes from Sphingomonadales bacterium, assembly GCA_038217195.1. Classification (GTDB taxonomy): domain Bacteria; phylum Pseudomonadota; class Alphaproteobacteria; order Sphingomonadales; family Sphingomonadaceae; genus Sphingorhabdus_B. The sequence continues at coordinate 22,410 of JBBQPQ010000007.1, forward strand.
ATTTCGTCATCACCGGCATCGCCGCTCATGGTGTCGTTGCCAAAACCGCCGTGCATATTGTCATTGCCGTTTCCGCCACTCATGGTATCGCTACCACCGCCGGGAACACCGATTAGGTCGTTCAGCGTATCGCCATACATGATGTCGTTACCATCACCGCCGCTCATGGTGTCGTTACCGGAATCACCCGCCATGGTATCGTTACCTGTATCGCCGGACATATTGTCATTGCCACTGCCGCCGTACATTGTATCGCCGCCAGAGCCGCCTGACATTGTGTCATTTCCGGTACCGCCATTCATAAGGTCGATGCCCTGACCGCCGCTCATAACGTCATTACCAGCATTTCCGTTCAAAGTGTCGTTGCCATCGTCACCAAAGATGATGTCGTTGCCATCGTCACCTGAAACTACGTCGTCGCCAACATTACCCGTGAGCAGATCGTCGCCTTCGTCGCCATTAATGACATCATCTCCGGCGCCGCCATCGATGTAGTCGAAGTCGATGTTCGACGGATCAGACGGATCGTAAAATGGATCGCCATTACCGCGAATAACGTCGTTTCCGTTGCCACCGTGCAATGAGTCATCGCCTGACTGGCCCCAGATCAAATCGTCACCGTCATCACCGGTAATAATGTCATTTCCGTCGTTGCCGTTCAGCGTGTCGTTGTCGGCACCGCCGCTAATGTTGTCGTTGTCGGCACCGCCCTGTACGAAATCGAGACCCGCTCCGCCGCGAATTACGTCGCTGCCGGAATCACCGTCAATTTCGTCATCGCCGTCGTTGCCTTCCAGCCAGTCATCTCCCAATCCGCCATCGACTTGGTCGTCGCCGTTACCGCCGAGCACCAGATCGTCGCCAACATCGCCCCAAAGAAGATCATTACCGTCTTGACCGAGAATTGTGTCGTTGCCACCTTGACCAAAAATCTGGTCGTCACCCGTTCCACCGTTCAAGTTATCTGCCTGACCCAGGCTCCGATCGTAACTACTTTGGTTGTAGGCAAAGTCAGTATCGGCGTTACGACCGGGGCCGCCGTCACCGAAAATTACATCGTTGCCCGACCCGCCGTCAACATTATCGAAACCGTCGGTGTTGGTACCAGCGTCGATATAGTCGTCGCCTGATCCGCCAACGATATTATCGGCTTCACTTCCACCGAACAGATTGTCGTTGCCCGATCCACCATCGATGGCATCGTTGCCGGAACCACCTTCTACACGGTCGTCGCCGGACTGACCATTTAGGACATCGTTACCAGCATCACCACGGATAAAGTCATTTCCTCCGCCGCCCCAAGCTGTATCATTACCAGTTCCGCCGAGTAGTGTATCGTTGCCGTCTAAAGCACCATTGTCGTCACCAGTGTAAAGCACGTTTCCTGGTCCAACCACGACGAACGACGCCTGATCTCCGATCAAGGTGTCGTTGCCAGTTCCACCGTCAATACGGTCGTTGCCGCCGCGACCAATAACCGCGTCATTGCCCGCATCTCCATAAAGGTCGTTGTCAAAATTATTACCATAAACGGTATCATTACCGCCATTCGCGCGCGCGTTGTAAGGTAACGTAGCTGTCGAGACTAATTCATTGAGGTCGATAAAATCGACCGCGTTGGTTCCGAGCACCTGCCCGCGGGCAACGGCAGCCTTTGCCGCGTTGGGTGCGCTTGATGGATTTACTGTGGGCATTTCTCTATCCTCTTCATTGTTGGATCTGAAAGATGCGACGTGACCAGTCGGCCCAAACGCACCCTAATGATCTCGCCGAAACGAAATCATGGATCAGGGATATGGAGAAGGTAGCGAGTCCAATATCCCTGCTGGGGGACATGGTTTACATTTTGTTCGCCTTATGACTTACTGTTCCATATTGGGACATAAGACGTAGATTGTTGATTAGCGCGACTGACCAATTGTTCCGCTAACTCTCTCTCAGAGCCAGTTACCGGGCAGGCTTCGCCTTTGTTCCCAGCAGTGACGGATCCGGACGACTGGAATTTGGACGGATATCCGTGCCCAATATTTCAGCGGCAGCTTCGCTTCCTTGCGCCGCTCCGGTTGTCAGCCCAAGGGGCAATGTTTGCGGCTGTAAATCTGTCGCGGCGATAGGTAATGCCGCCTCTGGTTGCACAACTTGTGGAGCTGGACGGGCACCCAACGAAGAAATTTCAGGCTTCACTATTGTTTCAGCGTGTCTCGCATCGTTTTTACCCACAATGGCGTTGATATCCAAAACGCCAGTAGCAGCAAGGACGTTTGCTCTGGCGACAAATTCGTTTCGAGTGGCGCGCTCTAACGAGATCTGTGCGGCCAGCAGTTCATTCTGCGCATCAAGAACTTCAGCCAGAGTTCGATTGCCTCCGATGGATTCCTTCCTAATGCCTTCGGCAGCTTCAGAGATTGCAGCCACGGCAGCCTCGGTGACCTTTATAATGCTTTTTGCAGATTGCCACTGGGTCCATGCAGTGGCGACTTCCTGGTTAACCGTGCGTACAGCAAATTCGGTTTGGGCAAACCGTTGATCCCTGGCCGCCTTTGCACGCCTGATTTCCGCCAAAGCGCGCGGCTGAAAGATTGGGGCATTAAGTTCTATACCAGCATAAAGCGCAGAGCGGTCGTTGGGCAATTTGCCGGTAAAAAGGTTGGCTACTCCGCCAGTCAGATATTCATAACCTCCCACAGCATCCAGTTGAGGAAACAATGCGCCCTTTGCAAAATTGACCCCGATTATGCTTGCATCGGCGTTTGCCTCAGCAACACGAATACGCGCGCTTGTATTAGCCGCTAATGTTTGTGCTTGCGTCAGCGAATTAGGCAGGGCGGTGAGAGCCGGTAGCGGAGGAACAACGGTAGCAGATTGTCCGCTTACGGCGCGAAAGCGGTTACCACTGATGTTAAGCGACTCAGTAGCGCTTAGGATGCCTGCCTGCGACGTAGCGAGGCGTGCTTTTGCAAGATTTTCGTCGGTGCGCGTCGATTCCCCGAACTCTAATCGCCGCGCTGTGGCCCGAAGCTGTTCTCCAATAGCATCACTCTGAAGAATGGAATATTGCCCAATGCGTCGTTCACTGTGGACATCAGCTGCCGAGGTCAGCAATTCCAGCAACACGTCGGTAATTACAGCATCAAGCGCGGCTTGGGCAGACGCTAATTCCGCCTTCGCAACCTGAACCGCGTTATATGTGCGGTCGCCATCATAAACACGCACCCGCGCCTCGACTGAGCCTTGCGCAGCAACAAACCGCGAGTCGCCTTGTCCGCCATCTTTTATATCAATCTGCCGCTTTTGAACCAGTCCTCGCGCTTCGATAACCGGAAGATATCCTGCTTCCGCCGCTTGCATACGGGCCTTTGCAATGCGTACCTGCTCCCGCTGAGCCATGATTTCCGGATTGGTTTCCAGAACCTGCTCGGCGAGCAATTTCATTGAACTGGACGGTGCTTGGGACGACACAAATGCTTGTCCAAACGCCGGCGGCGACAGCACGGTACCGCATAACAAAAGCGACAGGCTCGCGCCCGCCAATAGCATGAACTTGCTCTGCATGTTGACTCTCCTGGAAAACGAAGTCGTCGAGGTGACGGAGCCATTTTTTGAAAGGTTGTTACCTTCCAGATTAGCCGTTGAATACTATCCGAACGGATATGTCCAACGGAGTAATAGACTCTTTCCCTTGAATCGAAATACAAACCGGACATCGCTTACCGTTATGGTTTATTACACGTTAAGGTTTAGTTTTTTATTTATTATTCAATAATTTATATTGGCGCACAACAACAATTAATTGCGCCTCGACCCGTAATTCTAACCCGTATCGCTAGAACTCCGAGTCGAAATACCTAGTCGTGAACATCTTGCTGCAGTCGTGCTCGTACCGCGTGCGCAGGGTTAGTTTTTTGGGGGGCCATAATGTCGACGATATCAGAATATTCGTTAACGTTTGCAGAGACGAATGACGACATTTTTCAGCACGACAGTGATGCATGGGGACCGGAAAACTTACCTTGTGAAAAGTTGCCTTCTTGCGTGAAGGATAGTTCAACCACGTATGCCGTGTGGCGCGATTACCTGGCTCAACTTGACGTGCATGCAGCCATCATGAAGCTCTCGTTCCCACCCAGCGAGTCGCGACGGCATGCCTATCTCGTCGGTTTTGAAGGCGCGCGGTATAATGCCGCTGCGACCAAGCAATTGCTGAGATTTGCCGAACGCGTTTGGAGCCAAATGGAACGCGAATCCATCCTGCAATTTGATCTTTCAAATATTACATCCTCCGACAATGACACAGATCTGATCGCACCCATGTTAGACATGCTCGAACATGGCGTCGCTGCCCAAGCCCGACAAAATGGTGTCACAGTCAGGGCCATCTATTTTCGGAGAAAAGGGATGGGTCGGCCCAGCCGGCAAGAAGTCAGTTCACTCAAGCTGATATTGCTACTTTTTGCAGAATCCGCAGCAGGCGGCGAGCAACTTGCATTGCAGGTCCAGCGCTCCGCGATGCTTGAAGGTATGTTCGACCGGGTTTCGTTATCCATGGCCGTTCTAACACCCGATGCCAAACCCCTATTTATGAACAGTGCTGCAATAGCAATGCTGGATGAACGCAAATGGCTGATCCGCGGCATAGATGGGTCTATATCTGGCACTAATTCCAAACAGTCTAAAAAGCTGCGGGACAGCATCCGCGAGGCTGCAACCGGATATGCCCCGAATGTTTCGGAGCATGTGCACCGCTTGGATTGCAGCACGGGAGAATTCCGTTTGGCCTATGTGCTGTCAGCGCGTTCGAGATCAGGCGACATGACTACGAAATGCGCATTGCTGTTCGTATTGGCTCCGGGGAAAATGGACGCGCCAATCCAATTGCTCGAGGCCCTCGGACTATTGCCATCTGAACAACGCTTTTTGGGGCATTTTTTGAAATCAAGCAGTCTTGGAAATGCTGCGATAGATTGTGGTCTATCCGAAGAAACGGCAAAGACTTATTTAAAGCGCGTGCGTGCAAAACTCGGCGTGCATAGGCAAATGGAGCTAGCCGGCTTGATATCAGGCCTAGTCCTTCCTTTACAGGGCGGCGGCAACCAAGCGATTGGAGATGAGCAAAATGACGGCTAAGCTCACCCGCAAGGAAACCCTTACCAGCCCCCAAGAAAATCTCTTGAAGGACAGTCTTCGGCCCCATCACCACATCTTGTGGTTGCTCATATTCTTTTCGATGATTTCCAATTTGGCCGCTTTGGCAATGTCGTTGTACATGATGCAGATTTATGACCGGGTCCTGACAAGCCAGAGCCGGGATACGCTGGCGTTTCTGACGCTTGCAATCATGTGCGCACTGGGTTTAGGCGCCATAATGGAGGGTATAAGACAAAAAGTTGCAAACCGTATTGGCACATGGCTAGCTCAACAGCTTGCGCCGTCATTATTGATCCGGTCACTTGAACACCGACTGACGACGTCGTCGACTAGACTGGAAGCCTTGCGCGAGTTGGCGCAAATAAAAAACTTCGTTTCGACGCCAACGATTTTCAGCGTTATCGACATGCTTTGGGTGCCGCTCTATCTTTTGGTCGTATTCATGCTCCATCCGGTATTTGGCGTCATTTCGTTTGCCGGGGTAATCGTTTTGCTCGGGCTGACATTCTATAATGAGCGTGGCACGCGACAGGCTATCCGCGACACTCAGAGTCAAACTGTGAAGAACATGCATTACGCTGAATGCCTGGTCCGCAACAGTGAAGTAATCGACGCAATGGGGATGTCGAAGAACACTGTTTCGCATTGGGCGGAACGATATTTTGCCGAAACAGAGTCAGTGGATAAAACCCAAATTTTTTCGAGTAACATCCTTGCAATGACACGATTTGCCCGGAACGGCATTCAAGTGGCATTGCTGGGATGCGGCGCCCTTTTGGTGTTGGACCATCAGTTGACCGGCGGCGCAATGATCGCCGGTTCAATCATTGTAGCACGCTTGCTTGCACCCATCGAAGCATCAATGAGCTACTGGAAACAATTCGTGCTGGCGCGTCAAAGTTTTCAAAAACTGATTGAGTTTTTCGATATGCCACGTGTTCGCCCGTCGGGTATTTCCTTGCCGGTACCGAAAGGAAATATATCGGTCGAAGGCATAACCTACGCCGCACCGGGTATGAAACAGCCTATTCTGAAGAACGTCACCTTCGCGGTTCAAGCCGGCACGTCGCTTGCCATTGTTGGACCATCTGCTTCGGGCAAAACCACTTTGTCACGGCTGATCGTCGGTGTTTTAAAACCAAACTCTGGTCATATCCGGCTTGATGGAGCCGACACTTTTGAATGGATGCGCGAAGACTTTGGCCCACATGTTGGATATCTGCCTCAAGATATTGAGTTGCTTCCCGGCACCATTCGCCAGAATATTGCCCGCTTCAATCCCGATGCAACCGACGCCGATGTGATTGCCGCAGCAAAACTTGCCGATTGCCACGAAATGATCCTGCATCTCGATCACGGATATGATTGCATTCTGACTGAAGGAGGCCGCCAATTGTCAGGTGGCCAACGGCAACGGGTTGGGTTAGCCCGCGCGCTGTTTGGACGGCCGCGACTGGTGGTCTTGGACGAGCCAAATTCAAGCCTTGATGCTCGGGGGGACGCTGCGCTTGCAACCACGATCAAAAAATTAAAATCACTTGGTATTACCAATATTACTGTGTCGCACCGCGCAAACCTACTCGAGTTGGCAGACAAAATCCTGATGATGGTTGACGGGCGCGTGGCAAACTTTGGCGATGCCGCTACGGTCATTGCTCAGCTTGGGGGGCGCAAATTGCAAGCGCACGCAAATAGTGAGTCCAAACGACCGGAGCACCGGGCACCGTCCGCAGCGGTCGTGCCGCAGGAAGGGGCGACGGTATGAACGTTCCTGCCCGCATCCATTTTGTGGATCACAGTACATCTTATGAGCCCAGCCCCACGCCGCGTGTAGAAAATTCGGTTCGCATGGCATTTTTATCGATCATGATATTCCTAATCATTTTTGGCATTTGGAGCTGGGCAGCGCCGCTTAACAGCGCCGCGATTGCCCCCGGCGTGCTTGAGGCAGCTGGCGGTGGACGACGCACTGTGCAGCACCTTGAAGGCGGAATCGTTCGTGAATTCGTTGTCGTCGAGGGGCAAAAAGTCCGCGCAGGTCAGCCGCTGGTTTTGCTCGATACAACGCAAAATGATGCGCGGGATGGCGCTATCCGGTCGGCTCTATATGGGTTACTCGCACAAGACGCACGACTGACTGCCGAACGGCTGGGGCTGGCTTCCATCAAATATCCGAACGAGTTGATGGAAGCTCCAGATCAACGCGAAGTCGCGGCAATCATTGCGACGACAAATACGCTATTCATCTCGCGCAACCGAAGCCTCATTGAACAGAGAACGGTATTGACGCAGCGCCTCGGCCAAGCACAAGCAGACATTCGCAGTTCCACGGCGCAACTTTCGGCTGTAGGCGACCAGGCAAAATTGTTGGATGATGAAGAATTCAGCGTCAAGATATTGGTCGACGAGGGGCTTGAACGGAAATCGCGCTTGTTGGCGTTGCAGCGACAAAAATCTGTGGCTGAAGGTCAGCAGGGCCAACTCACGAACAATCTGGATCGCATCCGAAAAACCATTGACGAAACGCAAGCGCAGATGACATTCCTGCGTGGGCAAATGGTTACGGACGCCGCCACCCAGCAACGTGATGTCCAGATGCAGATTGCGGAAACGCGCGAAAAGTTAGCAGTCAGCGACGATATTCGCAATCGCCAGCAAATATTGGCCCCAGTTGACGGTGCGGTTTCCAATCTGCGTTTAATCACGCCGGGCGGTGTTATAGGCCCTGGACAACCCATTCTCGACATTGTTCCCTCCCACGAGAAGATCGTTGTAGCTGCACGCTTGAAAGCTAATGATATTGATATCGTTCATCCAGGACTAAGGGCTGAGGTAAAGCTTATGCCTTTCAAAGCGCGCGTTCTGCCTGGATTAAAAGGCATCGTTCGAGAAGTAAGCCCAGATGCACTTTTTGACGAGGATTCCAGAGAACTTTATTATAAGATCAAGGTCGAAATAGAGCCTAGCGAACTGAAGAAATATAAAGGTGTAAAGCTGACGTCGGGCATGCCGACAGAAGTATTTATTGATGTCGGGTCAAATTCGTTAATGCAATATCTGGTGCAGCCGATGCTCGACAGTTTCCAGCGCGCGTTTCGGGAATATTGAGAGCAGCTTGCTTTTTGCGATAGCGCGGCGAGTGATGCGGGAGTTTAAAGGGAGGGTCAGACGTGCCGGGCTCCGCGCTACTTTTTACAGAATTAGGCCAGTTGGCGCACCACGCTGCGATCGGAATCGTCACCATTTCGGGAAATGGCTCTGCTGGTCCTCCTGCCTACCAAGCCGTGCAGCAGGTTCAAGGGTCAAAGATAGGCCATGCGTTAGGCTTAGCAAACACCGGCATAGCGGTTACTCAAGGTGCTGAAGCTCCCGCGCGAAAGTTAGATTTTATCGGAAATATAGTACAAGGTGATTGGCAAGCCAAACGCCCCGGTCTCAATCAAATGCACGAATTAGACAAATACGACGGTGGTTACATCTTTTTCCAAACAGACGACGGCTTTGAAGCAGCCCAAACTGAACCATCGACTGCTGCGAATGACCATCTGACCTTCCCGGAACCCAATGCTCCGCGCTTCAAAATCAACCAACCCGACGAAACCCCATCTATGGCGCTTGCTGGAGAAAGTGCCAGCGAAGAAGGTAAAATTGTCCGCGGCGGTGGGTTGACAATGACGGGCGGGTATTCATCGATTGAAGGTTTCAGTATTGGTGGCAAAATTGCCCGCACCAACATTGCTGGGCTGAATACGGAATTGGCAGTAAAGGCACATTATTCTAAAATCCGATCGTTGCTTGAGGTAGCCTACACTGATGGAAATTTACTCGGATCGAACACGATTGTTGCTCCGACGATTTTCGACAGCCATTTGTCGGCAACTGGTTTTGGTGAGGGCATTGGGAAAACGCCCTTTAGCCAATCAGCTCGTGGCGTTGATGTTATGGTGCACAAGAAGTTCAAAAACGGACTGTCATCAACACTAAATTATCGATTATCTGACGACCATTTTCGACCTCGCACCTTAAATGCCCACTGTGATATTGCCAGGTTCGGAAGTGTCCTTTGCGCCGAAATTGGGCCACGTACCACGTCAATATTTACCGTCGCGCTAGCCTTTGACGAAAAGGTACAGCTCGATGGCCGTAACCACCGATTCCGAATGAGGCTGACCCATGATCTCAGCGTGGGTGGTACGGCGGAATTCAGCCGAATACGTTTTAATAGCGAAGCACGAATAAACTTAAGTAACCGCCTGACCTTTTCACTAGATGCCGAGGGCGGATTTATGACGCCCATCGGAAACGACAGGCTCCCACTTTTCGAAAGATTTTACATTGGTAATAGCAACATGCGCGGTTTCGATTTACGGGGCATTGGCCCCAAAATCAGGCCTTTGAATTCGACAGCGGCGCAAAATATCGCCATTGGCGGCACAGCTTATTACGTTGTCCGCACCGACCTTGCCCTTTCTTTACGTAAAGTCAGTAGCAGTTTCGCTTTACGGCCAAGCGTTTTTTTTGATGCAGGCTCGGTGTTTCTTGCAAAGGATAAGCTTCTAGTCGGTGAAACCTTGATCGGTAATTCAGCCAAACCTCGGGCGTCTGTGGGCATAGGTTTAGGAGTCCCCACAGGCGCCGGCGAATTACGCATAGATCTTGTCAAACCGATTCTAAAGCAGGCAGGCGACCGCCCCCAAATGTTTTCTATTTCATTTGGAACTGCAATTTAGCAAACACTGCTGGGCTGGATACCTGTCTGTCGGATCTAACTCGCAGTAAGCGCATCTTATTGTTTGCTCAATGCGTCCATCGTCAGAACATTTTGGCACTGATTGCTGCGTAAATGCGCGGAGCGTTGGCCTCTTCAGTTAGGTTGATATGATGCGGCGAGCTCGCGGCGTTGCAAGCATGGATATTCATGGGGCCCACACGTGGCTGCAGGTTAAAATATTTATCATATGCCGCCTGAAGTTCTGCACGCATGAAGACTTTTTATATTCGAGTCCACAAGTGGGGACATCGAACACGCTCGCTCTGACTTATGCTTGGAATCAGTATGTTTTCTAGGAGGAGCAGTAATGACGCGGGTTTTGGAATTTGACTGGACTGAGGCCGATGTAGTCGTCGAGCCAGTACAGGCCGTGGTGGTATATCCTTTACAAGACGGCATCGTCATTCGTCAGAAAAAATCGACGGAGCGGGAAAGGGACGATATGGTGAATATACCCTACTATGCACTCAACCGGCTGATACGCCGATTACAGCTGTTGCAGAATGCCGAAATCGTCAGCGACGAGGACATCCCTGCAGCAGAGTTCGTTGAAATTTTTCAGGCAGAGTAATTTCGCTTTCGGAAAGCGTCGCACTGTTGGAAGGATTTGAAGACAACCCTTTAACAGACGTCACCGCTTATGCGCGATCGACGGGCCTCTATGAAGGGGAACACTTAAGCAACAAGCCTGACGGCTAGATCGCGGGGTTCACGGAGCAGATCGCGCACTTCGTCGGTATTTGCAGCAAGCTAGGTGTCGCCTGCCAACCGGCGCTTGCCAACTTCCATGAAGTCCTTCGACCACTTGTAATATAAGCCCTGTGCAATGCCTTCACAGCGGCATAGCTGGGCAATGCTACCCCCGCGTCATAAGTGTCAAGAAAGCGTTTGACCTTATTCAAAAATTGAGGAGTTAGCCGGAGAAAAAATGTGAACTCGAAGTTGACCCATAAGGATGTACTGAAGAATTTCATACTGAATCTGTAAGTTTGTTGCATGTGACCGACAACAAAGTGTCTGCTATTTACCATCTTCCGTTAGAAGTAGACTTTTAGCTTCTGGCTCTGTCCTCAATCTGTAGAGCGCGGGCGGGTGAACGGATGGCAGCTATCTGAAATCGTTGAGTTCAAACAATCGTCGTAAAGTTAGCTGCACATGGGATATCAGGCATGCAAACTGAACATCACAGCGCACCTTTTCTTTTACCGTAGTATTACGAGGTAGCCTCTCCAGAAATCGATGGATATCAGGCTTTTCAAGGGGCGACGGATTTTGCAGCAAGTAATCTTACGATGGACCAAGTGTCCGGATCAATTGCACCTATGTATGATGCGATCGATGTATGCTTGCGCTGTGGAATTCAACTAATCCTCTCCGACAACGAACGAATAAAAATCGACACTCCTTGTATGAGCATGGATTTCCAATCTGTTACAAATTTGTGTGCTGTTTCGAGTCCAGAGAGTTTCAAGTTTTCAGCAGGAAAATGATGGTTGGCGCACGGATCATTTTACACATCGGGCAGAAACAAACTGCTGCGAGATCAAATTTATGGAACATTTAAAACATTGAGCCAGCGGAAGAAAATCTAAGTCAGGAACAGATTTATCTCCAGGTGATGTTAGTTGGTTTGTTAAGGGCAAATTTGATGGGCAATGATCTTTATCGCTTAAACACAGATTTTCCGCGCATTGCAGGGGCTCTGACCTTGCTTGAAGCTCGCATTGTTGCGCTTCAAGAGCAAACGCACCCAACGGCTTCCCATCAAACTACACCTCTTCAACGCGCTAAGGAGTATTATCGGAAGCGACGCTCACGAGAACGTATGTTTGGAAGCCCGGATTTGTTTGCTGATCCGGCTTGGGATATTCTCATTGATCTGTTTATTGCATATGAAGAAGGACAAGGGATTTCAATTTCCAGTGCGTGTATCGCATCTGCCGTTCCAACAACTACCGCCTTGCGATGGCTTAAACTCTTGGAAGAAGCGGGGCATATTTCGCGAAGTAACGATCCTTCCGACGCCCGACGCGTTAATCTCTATCTATCAGAAATTTCAGCAAACAAAGTTCGGCAATATTTCAGCGACTAACTACGCTATGTCGCATACCGCGTCGACGTGACTTTGGAAAACGGGCGTTTTAGTTGGACCAGATTGCCCAAAATTCCACGACATTTCGTCCCTGCAACCGGTACCTCTGGTGTAGTTGAAGCGATTTTGCCGACGATCTGCGATCACAGACGCAGACATTATATGCCTTTTCCCAGTCAACGCCTTTCAGGCCATGGCAATAGTAAGACTTATGCCAGCCTGATTATATAGGTGTCAGTGCAGCTTCAACCTTGGACGCACGACCGAAGCAATTCGTCCTGCCAAGATCATGGCTATACCTTTTACATAGCCGTGAATTGCCACCAGGTGCATTCGATAAAGCGAGGTATAGACCAGCCGCGCCAAACGCCCCTCGATCGCCATCCGTCCCCCAACCAGATTACCCATCAAACTGCCGACCGTGGAAAATCGGCTAAGCGAAACAAGCGAGCCATGATCCTTGTATAGAAATGGCTTGAGCGGTCGTCCCTCCTGAATCATTGCAAGATTATGAAACACAGCTTTTGCCATCTGGTGCGCAGCTTGCGCTCGCGGTGGGACGGGACGGTCTTCTCCTTCAAGCATGCAGTTAGCAAAATCACCTATAGCAAAAATGCGGTCATCGCTCACGGACTGTAATGTGGGCCGGACTATCAATTGCCCAATGTGATTTCGCTCTAATCCCTCAAGCGCGCCTGCCAATGGTGCGCCTTTTACCCCGGCTGCCCAGACCTTGATGTCGGCGTTGATCACTTCGCCAGATTGGGTGATAATTGCGTTTGGCGTAGCCTCGGTAACGGCCATATGTGTCAGAACGCGAACACCCAGATTTTCTAATTCTTGCTGTGCGGCGAGTGCCAGTCGTTCTGGCAATGCTGGCAGGATACGGGGTCCCGCCTCGATCAGTGTGACTTCGAGGTCATTCTCGTCGAACACTTCGAGGCCGTAATGGCGTAAGGCTCCGGCCGCATTGTAAACCTCTGCGGCAAGTTCGACACCTGTCGCGCCGCCACCAACAATTGCGACCTTCACTTTAGAATTCTGAGCCCGGTCGCTAGTATTCAAGCGCGAAACGCGAAGGCAATGGTTGAGCAACTTGTTGCGAAACCGGTCTGCACCAGCCCTGTCGTCCAGAAAGAGACAATGTTGACGTACGCCTTTTGTGCCAAAGTCATTCGTGACTGATCCGATTGCAAGCACCAAATAGTCATACCGTATCCTGTGCTGGCTTATTAATTCGCTGCCGTCTTCGTCCAGCATCGGTGCCACCGTAACCATGCGTGCCAGCCGGTCCACATTTTCAAGTGTGCCCAGAAAAAACCGGTAGCCCCAACGGTGGCAGTGGCTGCGATATCCGACTTCATCAAGATTGGCATCGAGCGATCCGGCCGCGACTTCGTGCAACAACGGTTTCCAAATGTGCGTCCTGTTCCGCTCGATCAAGATTATATCGTGGCGCTTGCGTCCATATTTACGTCCAAGACGCGCAGCGAGTTCCAGACCCCCGGCTCCCCCGCCCACCACGACGATTTGCGTTTTCCCGTCCAAAAAATGTCCTTTCACAAGCTAGGTATGCGCCGGTTTAGGGCGAGAAAATCTCGTCGCGGTTGAATATGCCTTGCGGGTCGAGAACGTCTTTTATCTTGCGCATGACATCAACTGTAACTTGTGCCAGTTCATCCACCAATTTATCCTGTTTTCCAAGGCTAATTCCATGCTCTTGCTCTTGCTTTTGTCAATGTCACAGAGTTTAGGTTGTCATCCGGTATTTGTATGGCCAGCATTGCCAAATCCCGGCATTTGTTGCGCCACGCACAGGCTGGCATAGTGATCGTCAAACTGCCCGCTGCTGGGGTTATCGTTGGCAAATATTGCGGGATTTAACTGTCGTGTTTTGGCCGTTTTGCGACTTTGACGCTTTTGAGTGTTAGCTCTCACTAATGGAAAAAAGAACATTGAATTTGTAGCGATTTTGATCACTTCAACGTCTAATTCTCACTCAGCCATCGTAGGCCACGTGGAGATCAGTAAATGCCTTGGTCGCGGTAACCCGTGCGGTCATCATGGTGCGAACACTGGGGCGCTCATCCATTAGCGCCATAAACGTGCTTGCGTGCGGAACCAAGCGTGCCAGCAGGTCCACTCCATAAATCGTCTCGGTCGCCAGTTTAATCATGGTGAAATGGACATACGCAACGCAGTCGGCAGCGGTGAATCTTTCGCCGCATATAAAGGGCGTAAATTTCGCTAGGCGTGCGATTGCGCTGAGACCAATGACCAACCGACCATGCGCTTCTTTTTTGGTCTCGTCCGATACCCTCCCCCCAAAAAAACATTCTTTGTATAGTCGGCGTGCAACCCATTCGGCATTGAGCTCAAGATGTTGGATTATCTCCCGACATTTCGCACGTTCAAATGGATTTGCTGGGTAGAGCGGAATTGCGGGATGACTCTCCTCGAGAAATTCAAGAACTGCCTGCGACTCTGACAGACCACCATTGTCGGTTTCAATGAACGGGATTTTACCAAGCGGCGACGCATTTATGAAGCTCTGTTTCTCCCACGGATAAACGACGCGTTCACGAAATGGGATCTGCTTTTCAAGCAGAACGAGTTTTAGTTTGTTATAATAATTGCTGACACCAAACCCGCATAACGTGATCATGGCCATCCCCCCGCCACCGTCTTCGAAGTTAACATATACCACTACCGCCAAAACACCTTCTCATATTTGACGTCGGCCATCACCATTGATGAGTGTTCACGCCCCTGTGAGGTCAAGTCCGCTAAAATACGCTCTCGCAGTGTCAATAAATGCGCGGACGTTGATCGAAGCTCTCCGACTTGCCTGATAAACGAGGTGAACAGGGGTCGGCGGCAGCGCGAGATCGTCAAATAAAGTAACCAGCTGTCCCGAGGCCACCGCGTCAATTGTTTGGTATGAAAGTAGGCGAACGATTCCCAAACCGTTGATAGCTGCAGCAACAGCAGCATCTGCGGTATTGAGTGTCAGCTTTGGTTCAATACGGATTGCAACTTTTCCGCTAGGCCCAAACCGCCACTCATACATGTGATCAATCTCGGTGAACGAAAGAAGTGTGTGATCGTGCAAGGCGGGCACGTTCATGGGCGTGCCGTGCGCGGCTAAATATGAGGGGCTCGCAACCAGCACGCGGCGTACCTCAGCGACCTTGAGCGCGTGTAGCCTTGAGTCTGATAAATCACCAATCCGGACTGCGACATCAATGCCTTCGTCGACCAGACGAACGATGCGGTCGACAAGAGTAAGTTCAACCTTGAGACCTGGATTGGTCTGCAAAAGTGTGTTGACGATTGGTAGGATGTGGAGTCGCCCGAAGGTGACTGGCGCGGTGAGAACGAGCGTCCCACTTGGGGTCGCTTTATCACCGCTTAACGCTAACGCCGCGTCGTCGAGTTCGCTAAGAGCAACCCGGCAATGCTGCAGATAGGCTGCGCCTTCTTCGGTCAAACGCACCGAACGCGTTGTCCGGCGCAGCAACACAGCGCCCAGAGATGCTTCAAGCGCAGCCACTGCACGGCTTGCAGCGGTCGGCGAGATTCGCAAGCGTCGCGCAGCCTCGGCAAAGCTTGCCCTATCAGCAACGGCCACGAATGTGCGTAACATATGTAGCTGATCCATAATTATCCCGTTTATCGCATGAGTGAAGTGCCAATTAAATCAATTATCACAATAACGCGATGAGTGCATCTCTAATGGACAGACGGCATCCCGCCGCCTCCCAATGGAGAAAACCATGTCCCGCCTTACCATTCCTACCCGTGAAACTGTCCCAGCCAAATCACAGCCAATCCTTGATGCTGTCGAAAAGCAGCTCGGTATGGTTCCCAATCTTTTCCGACTCGTCGGTTCAAGCCCGGCCGCGCTTGAGGGCTACGTGGGCCTTAATGGCGCGCTCGGTCAAACGCTTGATGCCAAGACCCGCGAACGGATCGCACTTGCAGTCGCTCAGGCCAATGGCTGCGACTATTGCCTTTCGGCGCACACCTATCTTGGACTTAATCTCGCCAAGATCGACGATGCGGAAATTGCGCTCAATCGCACTGGTCACTCGGCTGATGCCAAAGCTGATGCTGCTCTTATCTTTGCACGTCAAGTTCTCGACACCCGCGGTAACGTCAGTGATGCAGATCTCGCGGCAGTTCGTCTTGCAGGCTTCAGCGAACCTCAGGTGATAGAGATAGTCGCAAATGTCGCGGTCAACGTGCTTACCAACTACATCAACAATGTCGCCCAAACCGACATCGACTTCCCGGTCGTGGAGGCGCGCAGCGCCGCCTGAACGATTAGGAACCCCGGGCGCGCTCTCCCCCACCCCAACAGCGCCCGGGGACTTGCCTCTACTCCAACATATGAAGGACTCAGTCCATGAACCGTTTCCCTTTTGCTTCCTCAGTGCGCGCAGCTCTATTGGCCAGCGCACTTTTGACCAGCATCCCGTTCTCGGCACCTGCAGCAGCTGCCGTCGCTGCGTCTTCCGTGCACACACCTTCAGTCACCGCGCGGGACGTCAAATATGGATCGATGGTGATCGACGGGTTGAACATCGCCTATCGTGAAGCAGGTGATCCCAAATCACCCAAAATTGTTCTGCTGATGGGCTTTCCTGCGTCGGGCCATCAATATCGCAAGCTAATCGATGAACTGTCTGATCGGTTTCACGTTATTGCACCGGATTATCAGGGCTTCGGCGCCAGCGATGCCCCGGATCCTGCAAGCTACGACTACACTTTTGACAAGTTGGCTGACACCACCAAGAAGCTATTGGCCGCCAAAGGCTTCGATCATTTCGGCCTATATGCTCAGGATTATGGCGGCCCAGTAGGTTTCCGCATCGTCACTGAAGCACCCGCGAAACTGGACTGGCTAATAATTCAGAACACCAATGCTTATCCCGAAGGTTTTTCAGCAGCATGGGATGGTTTCCGCAAGAAACTTTGGCTCGACCGTTCAGCCGAAAATGAAAAACCATTGGCGGATTTTCTGACCTACGATGGGATTAAAGGCATCTATCAATATGGCGCTGCTCATCCCGAGCTCATCAGCCCGGACAATTGGGAGTATGACTATGGCATTATGGCGCGTCCCGGCCATGTGAGGCTAAACCTCGACTTGTTTTATGACTATCGCAAGAATGTAGAGCTTTATCCGGTTTGGCAGAAATTCCTGCACGACAAGCAGCCGAAGACGATCATCTTTTGGGGTCAGCACGATCCATTCTTCAAGCCTGAAGGCGGCGAAGCCTATCTGCGTGATCTACCCAAGGCTGAGATGCACCGTCTCAACGCCGGCCATTTCGCAGCCGAGGATAACGCACCCGATATCGCCGCACAGATGAAGGCGTTTTACGACAAGACAGTAAAGTCTGGGAAATAGGGTTCCGCGAAGGCCGCTTGACTTGCAAGGTCGGCGGCCCACTCGCGTCCCATCACAGCTGCTCGATCATGGGCACGCTAATATCGCACGAAGTGGAAGCAATGATGACAAGTCCCGCCCGCGACCCCGCCAATGCCCCTGCAAGTAACATCGCCTTCACCCCCACGGTCAAGGCCATACAGTCCGAACGCGGATCGCGCGCTGCCTATGAAAAAATGGAGGCGCGAGGTGGGTTCCGCACTGAGATCACTGATGACCTGGTGGCATTCCTTGCCGATATTGACACGGCATATCTTGCAACATCCAACGCCAGCGGCCAGCCCTATGCCCAGCACCGCGGCGGACCGAAGGGTTTCATTCGCGTGGTCGGTGATCACACCATCGGTTTTGCAGACTATACCGGCAACCGCCAATTTGTCTCGACCGGCAACCTTGTCGACAACGATAAGGCGTTCCTGTTCCTGATGGATTATGCCCATCGCCGCCGGATCAAGATTTGGGGCCAGGCACGTGTGGTCACCGACAACCCAAAACTGATCGCGCAGCTGATGCCCCAAGGTTACAACGCCAAGCCGCAGCAAGCGATCCTGTTTGAGGTTGAGGCCTGGGAAGGCAATTGTCCGCAACACATCCCGCAAAAATTTGATGCTGCTGACGTCGCTGCGGCGGTGGCCTTGCTCGAAGCCCGCATCGCCGATCTTGAAGCCGAAAACAAAGCGCTTGGCACCAAGCTTAGTCAAAAGGACACAGCACAATGACTGACACCGAAATCCCTCGGGCTCCGTTCCCGCCCTTCACGCACGAGACCGCTATGGCAAAAGTGCGCGCCGCAGAAGACGCCTGGAACAGCCGCGATCCCGCGCGGGTCGCCCTTGCCTATACGCTCGACAGCGAGTGGCGAAATCGCGATTCCTTCGTGATTGGCCGCGCCGCAATTATGGCGCTGCTCGCAGATAAGTGGGCACGCGAAGAGGAATATCGGTTAATCAAAGATTTGTGGGCTTTCACTGACAACCGCATCGCAGTGCGTTTTCAGTACGAGTGCCGCACTGGCCGCCAATGGTTTCGCTGCTACGGCAATGAACAGTGGGAGTTCGCCGAAAATGGCCTGATGCGCCGCCGCGAGGCATCGGTGAACGACGTGGCTATTGCCGAATCCAGCCGCCGCTTTCGTTGGGATGGCCCTTCGCCGCGGCCGCAAGACTACCCCGGATTGACTGGAGTTGGCGAGTGACTGCATTCAGAATCACTGCGCTATCGGGAAGCCTGCGCGCAGGCTCGACCAACACGACTTTTCTTCGCGAGGTTGCGTTCCAAGCGCCTGACGGCGTAGCTATCGAACTCTTCAACCTTGGAGGTCTGCCGTTATTCAATCCTGATCTCGAAGCCGCTCTGCCAGACGCGGCTGCGCGCTTTCGCGCAGTGATTTTGGCTTCTGATGCGCTCATCGTTGCAAGCCCGGAATATGCACATGGTATCAGCGGTGTCATGAAAAACGCTCTCGACTGGCTGGTTGGCTCGGAGGGGTTTGCGGGTAAGCCCGTCGTTATTGTAAATACTGCCCCTCGTGCGCATCATGCCATCGCGGCGCTACGTGAAACACTGTCCACGATGGCAGCAAAAATTATCGAAAACCCCTCGTTTGAAGCCGGCCTCATGCACGCCATAGAAGAAGGATCATACAATGCTGCGCACCCTTAGACTGCTATTTCCGGTTGCTCTGATCGTCGCCACATCTGCAGGAGACGAGGTTCGCCACACCCGCGCGGCCGAATTAGTTCCGCCAGCGAACTATAGGGATTGGGTGTTCCTGACATCGGGTTTGAACATGAACTACGGTGATGAAGCGATCGGAGCCCACGACACATTCGACAACGTGTTTGTCGATCCGAAATCGTGGCGGGCTTTCAAGGCAACCGGACATTGGCCCGAAGGAACGGTTTTGGCAAAGGAGGGGCGTCGCGGCTCAACAAATGGTTCGATTAATCAGACCGGTCAATTTCAGACCGAACAGCGGTCTTACCTCGAACTTCATATAAGAGATAAAAAGCGCTATCCATCGGGTTGGGGTTTCTTCGAGGTCGACGGCGACAAACCTGCTCGTGTCCTACCCACATCGGCAAGTTGCTATTCCTGTCATCAGCAACATGCCGCGACCGAGACGACATTCGTCCAGTTCTATCCCACGGCGAAACCCATCGCCATCAAAGCGGCCAACTTCGATGCCAGCCGATAAGTCTATCCGCACCCAGATTAGGAGTTCAGTAATGATCAATCGGCTCGAGCTCATCAGCCATCCTCTTTGCCCCTATGTGCAGCGCGCCGTTATCGTGTTGTCGGAGAAGCAAGTCGGTTTCGAGCGTGTCGATATCGATCTCTCGGACAAGCCGGCGTGGTTTATTGCGCTTTCGCCAACGGGGAAGACCCCAATGTTAGTGGTAGACGAAGCGCACGCACTTTTCGAAAGCGCAGCAATCGTCGAATATCTCGACGAAAGCTATGGCCCCGCGCTGATGCCCACCGACCCTATCAAGCGGGCCCGCAGCCGGGCCTGGATTGAGTTTGCTTCGGGCACGCTTGCGGAGATCGCCGGGCTCTACGTTGCTTCTACAGATTCGGCCTTCGCAAACAAATGCTCTGCTCTCGAGCGGCGTTTCGTACAGATCAATGATGCATTGGACGCGCCTTGGTTCGCGGGCAAGCAATTCGGTTTGGTCGATGTCGCCTTTGCTCCCGTATTCAGGTATCTTGACGCCTTCGAGAGTCTCGCCGACCTCAAATTAATGGCCGGACTTGTCCAGCTCTCCGATTGGCGTGATGCGCTCGCCGAACGGCCATCGGTCAAAAGAGCGGTGGCACCGGATTATCCCGCGCGGCTCGAAAAATTCCTGCTAGCTCGGGACTCACATCTGACACGCATCATTATTGAAAAATCACTTGTAGCTGCTTCTTAGAGTAAAGTGTGCCGATGCTCCTATGCTTGTTTGAAAGAGAGAAATACAATGAAGGTATTGTTGGCCCGCTTGATGTCTTCAACCGAACAGCGAGCTATCGCCTTCCCGCTCACAAGGTTAGTCCAAGCTTTTCTGCGTGAGGTAATGGCCACCAAGCTGGCACAGCTTATCGGCGTGCGCACGCTTGCCACCCCCGATAACCGCACGGCCATTTGCAATATTGTTTTGACAAAATTTCACATCTCTTGTGCAAAGGATATCTCTAATGAGCCTTCTACTTAAATTCGTTGGGGCGCTCGTTCCGCTAGCTCTTGCCGGTTCGGGTGCCCTTGCCCAAACGGACAGCGAGCTCCGAGGTATCCTTGTTGCAGCCATGCAGGGGACGAAAACACCTGCCATGGGCGCAGTTATCTTACGGGATGGTAAGATTTTCAGTACCGCGGTGACGGGCATTCGTCGGACCGATCAAAGCACGCATGTCGCAATTGGCGACAGCTGGATCATTGGCTCTACGGGCAAGCCCCAAACCGTGGCGATGATCGCCCGGCTCGCAGATCGTGGCATCCTCTCCTGGCATACGCCCCTCGCCAAGATGCTCCCAGAACTCGCAAGTCAGATGCGACCGGAGTACCAGGCGGTAACGTTGGTGCAGCTGCTTTCACATCATTCCGGTCTGCCGGAGAATGTTGATGATCCAAAGTTCGTTGAAAGCTTTTTCACTGACAAGCGACCGCTCAAAGTTCAGCGTTTGGCCTATATCACCCGCGCCATGCAGGATGCGCCTGTTTATGCGCCTGGTAGTGATTTCGGTTACAGCAACACCGGGTTCATGATCGCGGCCGCCATTGCCGAAAGGGCGACCGGCAAAAGCTATGAAACGCTGATGCGCCGCGAGGTCTTCAGGCCGCTCGGTATGGCGAGCGCCGGTTTCGGAGCAACGCCGCGGAGTCAGACGTCCGGCCATAATGATGGCAAGCCAGTCGGGCCGGGTAACTCGGACATGTTTGCTCCAGCGGGCAATCTACACATGTCGATCGGCGATTGGGCGCGCTTTAGCCTCGATCAGCTTGCAGCGAGCAAGGGGAAAGGCAAATTGTTGTCCGCGGCCTCTTACAAATTGATGCAAACCACCCAGCCCAATGGCTCCACCGGGCTCGATTGGGGAATACAGAACACGATTGCGGGCCGACAAGGTCCTGTCCTCGTCCATGGCGGATCAGACGGCTATTGGTTCGCCTTCGTCGTCCTGTTCCCGAATTCCGGCAACGGCGTTCTGATCATTGACAACGCCTCGGCGGAGATGGGTGGCAACGCCGCCGCCAATGCCGCTTTGAAAGCGGTATTCCCGCTGCTTGCTCCGCCAAAATGAGCGAACAGGGAAATGCGAAATGGCAATTTGTCTCCATGGGGACACGACGCTTCACTCAGTTCGAACCATTCCACCAATCCTTTTGCGTAAAGCCTCTGTATCTTTCTAGCGTAGGGCCAGATGTTATCTCCGGACTAGATCCAGAACTCAGGCGCCCAAAACTGTTCCAGTTGGCCAAGTGGTCGGTTGCAGCGCGCGATCTACTCCCCAGTTGATGCGCAAATGAATAGCGCGTTCGAAGAGGTCGATGCTCGATTGGAAATGTTTTGTATGTCTCGAAACTCGACCATTCACGTATCTGGCCGTTATTGGAAACGTTGCAAAATGCGAAATACCTGTCGCACATGCGAAAAGCAACACTCGCAACATCGTAGAATTTTGTGCGCGGTTTCGCGTTCGGTTCGTGCAGGTTGCGTACGAAGGCCAAGGGCGCCAATTTACCCAATGGTATCCATTTCAATCTATCTTCGATTGATGGCTGCGCAACAACGACATGTGGATGAGCAGTTTGACCCGAGATCGCAACAATTTTTTCGGCATCGGCCAGCGTTTGATGGCTTTAACGACCGCTGAAAGACTTGAAAGCAACAGCGGACACAGCCGCCGGATCGTCGATGCTGCACTCGCTAGCATGCTCTCCAAACGAATGCCATTTGTGTAAGCACCAAATGTTGTCACCGCGTTGCATCTCGCCCAAACCTCGTGGCTCGTATGAGCTTGGATATTCCCGAAAGCGGCCGGCCGCTCACCAGTGCCAGAGCCTGCCTAACCAACGGAAATAGAAGGCTGATGACTGTCCGGTTCGGTTACGAAAGGCGTCGCACGCTGCCGTTCTTCCTCACGCACGGAGTTACTTCCAAAACCGCTTTGCATCCAACAGTTCGTCGTACGCGTCATAAGCACCGATCAACAGCTGAGCTTTCTCGCTCGTTGATAGCTGCGCTGTCGACTGAACATAATCTCCTAATCCGATTTGCTTGAGCACCAAAGGCATCATGGCGAAATCATTAAGGGCGCCGAGCTTGTTTTGCAGTCTTTCGAGGGAGCCTAAAAACCTCTTTTGTCTGCGTCGGGCATCTTTGCCATCAAACAGCGAAGCAAAAAACTCGGATGCAAACCGAAGCTTCTTGGCGGTCTTCCTAACCTCATGCCGCTGCTCGTCATTATACGCTGTTATATTCCCAGACTTCTTCAGCTTCTTGCGCAAATGGCGGAGAACATCACGGGCAAAGACCGCAGCCGTTTGTTTTCTATTTTCACCCGTTTCAACTTGCGAAAGCCATGGACCGTCCGCTACCCATTCAGTCAAGTTTATCAGCAATGTTCGTGTGCGTTTAGACCCTAACGTTTCGGCAACACTGGCATATGCGACAACCCTTGCAGTCTCCAGTTGATCCAGCAAGTTCAGAGACCCCGTACACGCAATGACATCGAGATTTCGCGCCTTACCTAGTTCGCTCAGCAGCCAACGTATGTCTTCCCGGATCGTTTGGTAATTGCCATCAACAAGAAGAGGTTTGAAAATCGTAAGTGCGCTGCTCAAACGACGAAGGCTTACACGCGCTTGATGCAATGCTTCCGTATTTTGCTTTTCAATCAATGCTTCGTTTAGGCGAAATTGACGCACATTTGCCCCAACAATTTTCTGGAAAGCAACTTCAGCCGTATCATCTTTTGCGAGCAAGACAGGCTCAGCTTTGAACGATCCGGCCTTAGCTCCGCGAATCCGATAGCCCCGCTCGGCTTTGCTCAAGACACCCAGACGAACCGCGGCAATAGCATCAATTCTTCTGGCCCAGGCAAATAGGGCGGACGATGAGCCAGCCTTTAATTCAAGCTCGATTTCGCAAATCGGTTCGCTACGATCCCCCGCGATTACCTCGCCGCGATCCAACGCAACTTCTACACGAGTTTCATTGTCCTGAATTTCCCAAATCATGCGATGGATATGGACCTCGAATATTGGACCAATGTCGCGCACCTTGTCGCCGAGCAGTGCTGGGATCGGTGTCGCTTCATCGATCATCGGCCGATCACTATCAATACTTCGTTCCCATTCCGATCGGACGAACAAACCTGCCGATGTTGCGCCATCGCCCTTTATCGTCTGGAAACGGGTCCCGTCCGATTGTCGGATGCGAAGGGAAAGGCCTGCTTTTGAAAGCAGATAATCAGGTGTGTCGAAATAGGTCGAGTGCAGTTCAATGCTCGCAGGCATCCCCGGAAGCAAAGAGGAATTCTCGACAGCGAGCGCGCCCTGATTGCTCAAAACAAGCTTTAACTCCGTTTCCTTTGTCATGATCAATTCCAAATTATGACGTCAGGAGAAGTGAAATATCATAGTCTGACGAAAAGCCGTAACATCTCGGATTTGTACCAGAATGAAACACATTGCGGTTGCAGCTGATCGCTTAGCAGCGATTCTTCAGTGAGCAATATTAGCCAAATTTATGAAGTCTAGCGACCAAAAACCTTGACGACTTTAACGGGTCGTCATTCTTTATCCGTTTTCATATTTGACTGCAGCCGAGGCAGCTGCCAGCGGCTTTGTCGTAGCGGGTGGCAAGTCACCGGGCGTTTTTGAGCGTGTTGAAGCAGAGTTCGACGATTTTATTGCAGGGCATAGATGGCGGCATCGACCGGCAGCTTGACCAGCCGGTGCCGCTTGGTCGGGATGATAGCGACGCCGTCGCGCTTCTCCGTCTCTTCGAGAATAAAGTTAGCGTCATAGCCCTTGGCGGCGAGCAACCCCCTTAGTGCTGGCCCGTCGGCATTCATGATCGGCAGAAAGCCTTTGTAATCGGAGACTTCGCCGCCTGTCAGAGCAAACGTAATCCCTTCATCGCTTAAATCAGTATGGACCGCTCACTTGGGCGCGTCTTTGTTGCTCCGCGTAGCGGCAATCAGGCCCACCAAAGCCGCAACTGCAGTAAGGGCGGCAGCTAGCGACACGATCGGATGCTGCTGAACCTCATGGGTGGCCTGCCGGGCAACATCCTTGGCTGCATCGAGCGCATGCTTACTTAACTTATCGGCGACGCGAACAACATCTTCGGCAGCATTAGACAAGACTTCACTTGCCTCCTCTGAGAGATCCTGAGTGCGTTCAGAGGCTTCGCGTAACGACCGCGCAACAACATTGAGGGTATTCTCGACATTTTCCGTGATCTCGTTGGATATAGAATTCGACATAGATAACTCCTTTTGACGTGCAGCGATGGGTGGATAGAAATGCGATACTTACACCTTGTCGCCGAGCATGCCCTTGACCGTGCCTACCACTTTTTGCGCTTTGCCCTTGCTCTGCTGCTCTGCGCCTTTGATAATCATGTCAGGATTATCGGTTTTTTGGCCCGCAGCGACCTTGGCCTTGCCGATGGCCTCATTGGCCGCGCCCTTCGCCTTGTCTATGAATTCGCCCATTATCACTCTCCGATTATTCGCACAGACATTGCGCGATGCATGCAGGAAATCAGTCCTGCGCTGTGTTGTTTCGTTTCCTGTGGATGCCAAGATCAAAAATCGAGGCGGCTACAGGCGTCCCATGAACAACAGAACCAAGACGACAATCAAAATGACACCAATGATGCCAACGCCGCCATGACCAAAACCATAACCGTAACCGCCGAACCGGCCACTAAAGCCACCGAGCAGAAAAATTACGAGGATGACGGCTAGAATAAGTCCAAGTGACATATTTGCTTTCCTTTGATCAGAAACATTTTTACTCGCTTAGTTCACGGTAGCCTCGGGTACTCATTGACTGTTTGCGCGGCTTTAACGGCACTTTACGTCGCCGCGATCAATCTCGCGCCCGACCACTCCACCAGCGATGGCGCCAAGAATAGTTCCAAG
Organism: Sphingomonadales bacterium; assembly: GCA_038217195.1. GTDB lineage: Bacteria > Pseudomonadota > Alphaproteobacteria > Sphingomonadales > Sphingomonadaceae > Sphingorhabdus_B. The sequence continues at coordinate 48,012 of JBBQPQ010000007.1, forward strand.
CGTTTCGGATCTGCCCGGCGCAATCATGTTGCCGAGAACGCCGCCAGCTATTGCGCCAACAATTAGGCCCGTCGAGCCGTCGGAACGACGACAGTAATAGCGTCCATCCTGACCGCGATAGATGCGGTCCCTTTCAGACAATCGGCGTTCGCGCTGCTTAGGCGTTTCGCGATAATACCGGCTGGCGTCGTAACCGCCATACGAGGGGTCCGGGCGGTTATGATCATAGTTTCGCCACTGCCTCTCAGGCCGATCATAGCTGCTGTCTATGGCACATCCGGCGAGGAGCATCGCCCCTACCAATACCGCTGTTCTGATACGCATTGAAGCCTCTCCTCTTTATCGACTAAGGAGAAATTGAACCCATGGCATGGGAACGCCAATACGCAATTATACGGACGGTATATCACACCAGAACCGACCTTCTGCCTCTGGCGCAGGAGCGGCCAATGCGCTGGGAATGCCCGTCATATCCGCGGGTCAGCTTCCGGCTGAATCCGAACTGGTCGATTGATAAAGCGAAACGATTGGCCACTCGCTGCCGGATTGCTCCGCGGGCGGGCCGCCAGCGGAACAGGCTATACCCGATGCTGAGTTGAAGGTATCGAGCCTTCGATCGAGCGTCCAAAGCAACAGTAATCAGACGGGTGCGTTCGCCGTACGAAATCCGAACCCATGCGCTTCGGTCAACAGAGAAATAACCTCTGCATCGCTGGTCGGCGTGAAATCACGATAAAAGGCCCCAACAGCGCCAAACGGTTCGTATGTCTCAAGGCATATCACTTCATCGCACTCGGAGCCAAGATCAGCCATGACCGACGGCGGTGCAACCGGGACAGCCAGCACGAGCCACGCCGGGTCGTTCTTGTTTGCACCGCGCAAGGCTGCCTTCATCGTGCCACCCGTCGCAATGCCATCATCGACGACAATGACAGTGCGACCGTTGATGGCAACAGGTGGATGGTTTCCGCAATAGACTTTGCGCCGCCGTTCGATCTCTTCCAGCTGGCGGCGCATTTCCTTGCGAATATATTCGGGGCTTGGGGCCAGTTGCCGGACGATGTCTTCATTGAGCACCAGTTGCGGGCTGGCGCCGTCGACCACCGCGCCAATACCCAGTTCCTCATACCCCGGCGCGCCAATTTTGCGGACGAAAAGCAGGTCGAGCACGGCGTCGAGCATTTTCGCAACCTCGAACGCCAATGGCACACCGCCGCGTGGCAACGCGAGGATGACCGGGTTATCAGCGGCAAATCGGGAGAGCCTTTGGGCCAGTTTCCGACCAGCATCGCGTCGGTCTTCGAACGGGTAATCGCGGTCGAACATCGTCATATCTCCTTTTCTGCGTGTTGTGTGAAGTGTACGGTGAACCAGTTGCTCGCATGGGCGATCACCTGATCAAGCGTACCAGGTTCCTCGAACAAATGACCTGCACCCGGGACGATTAGGATTTTTTTCGAACAGTTCAGCGCCATGAACGCGTGTTGATTGAGCGTGATCACCGGCCCGTCGAGGCTGCCGACCAAAAGCAAGGTTGGCGCGTGGACTAGCGCAAGCGCTTGTCTGGCCAAATCTGGCCTCCCGCCGCGCGAAACAATCGCGGCAATTTGCGTATCGTCTGCGGCAGCGACAAACGCGGCTGCGGCGCCGGTGCTGGCCCCGAAATAGCCAATAGGGAGGAGGCTCAGTTCGGGCTGTTGCCGCGCCCATTTCACAGCAGATTTCAGCCTATCCGCGAGCAAATCGATATCGAAGACATTCCGGCGATCCTGCTCCTCCGCCGGAGTAAGCAGATCCAGCAAGAGCGTCGCCTGCTTATGCGCGCGCAGCGCTTGCGCCACATGATTGTTGCGCGGGCTAAGTCGCCCGCTGCCACTGCCATGGGCGAATATGACGAGCCCGGTCGCATCCGGTGGCACCCCTAGCAAAGCGCGCTGCTGGTGCGGGCCGACAATTACCTCAGATGGTCCAATATTAATCTGAGAAGCCATCGTCAAAGTCCGAATGGATAGGTTTCGGGCGCGCCATGCGGCTTTTCATGGCCGAGTGGCGTGATAGCCTTGGTCCGTTCAAACCAGACATAGGCATCGAACTGATCCGCCAGAACCGCCTCGAAATAATGGCTGAGCAGTTCTGTTTCGGGGCGGTAGACGACGCCGATGGCCCTTTCGAGCAGGGGCTCGCGCAGGATATGCGCAAGCGATTGCCGCGTACGACCGCGCCAGTCGGTCAGCGTGCGCGCAAGGCCAGTCTCGCGGAAGGCGTGTTCATAGCTATCGGGTCGTGCCGGGCGAACGGTCTTTACCTGCATATCCGCGCCCCAGTCGCTCGCTGCGGCAACGGTTCCGGTGTCGGTGCCAAAGCCGATCAGCACGGCGTCGTCGCCATAGGCCACGCGGCAAAGTTGGCCAATGTTGAACTCGCCGTTCCACCCCATCGCGGTCGCCGAGGCATCGCCTATGTGCGAATTATGCGCCCAGACAATTGCCTTGGTGCCAACTCCGCGATGCGCAATCACTGCCTGCAGTGTGCTGAACATATGCCGGTCGCGCAGATTCCATGACGTAGCCCCGCCTTCATAGATGGCACGGTAATAGCGTTCCGCTTCGCGCACGATTCGGGCATTTTGCGCGGCATCGAACCAGGATTCGCCATCTTCTGCCAAATAGCCCAAGCGCTTGTCGAGAAGCGAATGAAGTTGCTCAACCGCTTTCAGCTCGCAACCGGGTCGATCGCCGCTCACAACCGCGCGGCCATATTTTGCTGGTTCATCCTGCCACGGCGTCAGGCAACCATAGCGCCAGCGCGCCATTGCTGCCTCTTCGGGGTCGACCTTGTCCAGATAGGTCACGACTGAATGGATCGACTCACTGAGACTGTAGACATCAAGCCCGTGAAACGAAGCCTTGGCCTGGTCGGGCTGGTTTTCGTTATAGCGCCGCATCCAGTCGGCAAAGGCGAGCAGTTCTGCATTGCGCCACATCCATGTCGGGAAACGAACAAAGCCCTCGCCCCGGCGAGGTCGTTTTTCATGGTGACGGACATAGCCGTCGATCCGCGCCGCATCGGGCCAATCCGCCTCGACGGCGACTACGGTAAAGCCATGATGCTCGATCAACTGTCGGGTGATAGCCGCCCGCGCGCTATAGAATTCGGACGTACCGTGTGTTGCCTCGCCCAACAGCACGATCTGCGCATCGCCGAAACGGTCAAAAAACTGCCCGAACTCGCAAGACTGCTCGGGCGGCGGCAAAGGCTCTGCATATTGACGCAAAGCTGCGATTAGCCTGTCAGAGGCCATTCGCTTGGGGGTTTCTTGCAATGAAATATGGCCCACGACTTACTCCTGTCGATGAAGCGGAAAGCTATTAGGGCACGACCATATGCAATTTCGGATAGACGCGGCATCCGGTAGTTTGCGTATTAGCCCTAGCAATCTGCGCAAGGGAGATTGTGCGGTAATGCGCCAGCAGCAATATGTCCGGTATGTGCGTTGGTCTGATGAAGTCGGCTTGGACGATCTCAAAAGTCTCTGGCAAAAGATGATGCGCATATTGGACGGCACCAACTGGGACGACTCCAGAGTGACGGCCGCGGTTGCCGTACAATTGCGGAAGCGATCGATCGAGGCAGTGCCTCTCTCATCGGCACTGATCCGAAATTACGGGACGTCGGGCAGCTCATGTGTATCCGTATTTTCCCTGATATGGCCCATCGAGCCCGGAGGCTAAGCTCACTCCATTGACCGGATATTGCAATATTGCCCGGCCAGCGGGAGAGCCATCATGAAATCCCTTTTACTCCACGTCCAAGACGATCCGGGCATGGAAGCGCGCCTGCAGGCTGCCCTTGCCATCGCTCGCGCGACATCTGGCCACGTCAGTTGCCTGCATGTCACGCCGCTCAGCCTCTACATCGCATCAGATGGCATTACCGGTGCCTATATGATGCCCGATTTTTCCAAGGCGCTCGACGAGATGGAAAAGAAGATGCGCGCCCGGATCACGGAGCGTCTCGAACATGAAGATGTATCTTGGGATTATGAGCATGTCGATGGTGACGCTGCACAAGAAATTGTCAGTCGCTCCTCGCTAGCGGATATGATCGTTTTGGGTCGCTATCATCATCGCGATACGCGTTATACACCAATCACGCTGATCGGTGATGTATTGAAAAGTTGCCGGGCACCGATTTTGGTACAACCGCAGGAGTTGGATGGCTTCGATGTATTCGGTCCGGCCGTCGTCGGATGGAACGGCAGTTTTGAAGCCGCGAATGCACTTCGGGCCGCGCTGCCGCTGCTTCGAATGGCATCGATGGTTCACATCGTGACGGTTGAAGAGCCAAAGGAGCATGTGCTGCCTTCGCTTTCAGCATCGACATACCTGTCACGGCATGGTGTCAAATCTGAGCTGCATGCCCGCTCGGTTTCTGACAAGCCGGTTGAAAACGCCATCAGGGAAACCGCACAAGTGATGGGTGCATCCTATATCGTGATGGGCGGCTATGGCCATAGTCGTGCCCGCGAATTCCTGTTTGGCGGGGTAACACGGTCTCTGTTGAAGGATTGCCCCGTCCCGCTCATTATGGGACGCTAGCGTCCGATGGCTGTTGGCGACCCCGCCTATCGCGATCTTGGGGTCGCGCTAACCGCAGGGCTCCTAATCGGGATCGAGAGCGCGTGGCGACAGCGTGATGTTGACACAGGAACCCGCGCAACCCGGAAATCCGATAGCGTTAAATCCAGCAATCGGATTTCTGGTGCTGGCCGCTATCATGGCAGTCGCTGCGCGTTGGGAGGGAGCGAGATTTGGCGGTGGCGGGGCTTTGGCACTCATTACGGCTATCGGTGTGTTTGACGTTGATGCTGCGATCATAACGCTCGGCCGGCTTACCCCTGATAGTGTCGACCGTAACCTAGCAGGGCTCGCGCTCAGTGGTGCTGTTCTCGCCAACATGCTGGTCAAGATCGGAGTGGTTAAACTGGACGCCGGCTTCAAGCGCGGGCGAAACGCAATCATGCCATTGTCGGCTGGTGCAGCAAGATTTGCCTGCGCACTTGTCATATTTACGTGAATAGGAGCAAATGAAAATGGAACCAGTCGAGATTATTTTCCATGGCGCAGCTGGAACAGTCACAGGCTCTTGCTTTGAACTCAGGGGGAATGGCAAATCGATCCTTGTCGACTGCGGGATGTTTCAGGGTACACGCTCGCTGGAGGCGCTGAATCATGAGAAACTGCCCTTTGATGTAAAAGGCATCGACGCAGTTATCCTGACTCATGCGCATCTCGACCATAGCGGACGGCTTCCCTATCTGGTGGCGAGCGGGTGCCGCGCGCCGATCTGGATGACCGCGCCAACCGCAGACATTATCGAGCCGCTGCTGCTCGATTCCGCCAAGCTGCAAACAGCCGACGCGGATCGACGCAACCGTCGGCCAGATCGAATGGCGCTTCAACCATTTGTCCCGCTTTATACGGCGGACGATGTCACCTCATGCATCGGACAAATACGCGAAACACAATATTGCACTTGGAATGAATTGGGCGACGACGATGGCTTCCGGCTGTGGGATGCACGTCACATCGTTGGTTCTGCATCGGTTGAGCTTAAGCTGGCGGGGCAACGTATTCTTATCTCGGGCGATATCGGCAGCGGTTCGGCGATCCATTGCACCGACGCCGAACTGGGTGGGTATGACCAAGTCATTTGCGAGTCGACCTACGGTGACCGCGCGCGCGAACCGGTGCTGATCAGCGAACGCCGTGAACAGCTGGCTCGCTTTGTTGAAGAGACGTTGAGCAAGAATGGGAATTTGCTGATCCCGGCATTCGCAGTCGAACGGACACAGGTTGTGCTGGAGGATCTGGTCGCATTGTTCGAAGGCAAGCGGCTTCAACCATATAATGTTTTCGTCGATTCACCACTGGCCGAACGGGTCACCCGCGCCACACAGCGGCATCGCCATGCCGGATATGATCTGCTGTCAGTTCCCAACATTCGGTTCACGCACGACATTGAGGAATCAAAGAAGATAAACAGTATGACCGGCGTCGTCATCATCGCGGGCTCTGGCATGTGCCAGGGCGGAAGGATACGCCATCATCTGATGCATAATCTACCGCATCAACGCGCACGCGTGTTGCTGGTCGGTTACCAAGTGGCAGGGACGCTTGGCTCCGTGTTGCGAGATGGAGCGCGCCACGTGCGGATTTCGGGCTATGATGTGCCTGTCAAGGCTGACATAAAGGTGCTCGATTCCTATTCGACCCATGCCGATCGTCCTGCGTTACTCGATTGGATCAAGATGCACAGTCCAGTATCCGGGTCGGTGTTTCTCGTGCATGGCGAAGAGCGTTCACTCACGACACTTGCCAGCGATATTCGAAAAGCAGGAGTGGCCAAAGATATCATCGTGCCAATGCTGGGAGAGACGTGGGCTGCAACTGCTCAGCATGCTGCGACACGCCTTGGCGGACCGCGGAGCGATGTGCATGTCCTTATAAAGCCACGCGATTGGACCACAAGTCTGGCTGCGCTTGAATCCGGACTTGCCGACCGGCTTCGTGCGCTGCCGTCGGATGCAGCGCGGGAACGCGTGCTGTCATCACTCACCCGTACTTTGGAACGAGCCGAAGGCCGCTAGGGAAAATACGTAAGGGGCTTTCCCGATTTGCCGGGCGTCGCCGGATCGTCAATATCGCGCACTGTGGGGCGTCATTAATTCATGTGGATTGAGGAGAATTCTGATGAAGACCGACAGTCAATTGCAGAAAGATGTGATGGCCGAATTGGAATGGGAGCCGCGCGTCGAACATGCCAATATCGGTGTAGCGGCCAAGGACGGTGTTGTTACCTTGTCCGGAAATGTTAGCAACTACGCATCAAAGCTCGCCGCTGAAAAGGCAGCGCGCCGTGTGAAGGGCGTCCGCGGCCTTGCAGAAGAAATCGAGGTGCGTTTTTCCACCGATGCCAAAACGGCAGACCCTGATATCGCCAAACGCATTGCCGATATGTTCGACTGGAACGTAACCATTCCAAAGGGCAAGATTAGTGTGAAAGTGGAACATGGCTGGGTAACGCTGAGCGGCGAGGTTAGCTATCATTACCACCGTCAAGCTGCACGTGATCTGGCCTCACGTATTAGCGGCGTCAAAGGTGTGAGCAACTTGATCGAGGTCAGGAAAATGCCATCCCCATATGACATCCGGCAAAGCATTTTGGACGCGTTTAAGCGCTCAGCTGACCTTGATTCCAGCACAATCAACGTGGTGGCCGACGGCAACACCATAAAGCTCTCCGGCAAGGTTCATTCGGGCTATGAAAGACGCATTGCGGAGCGTGCGGCTTGGGCTGCGCCTGGCGTCAACCGACTTGAAGATAACATCATGATCATATGAAATAACCAATCCCCCCCTTTGCGACCCGGGGGGTAGACTGGGCTGGGCCCGATTTATAAAAAATCGGGCCCAGCTTACTTTTGGAGGGAGTTGTGTTATTTCCTAAGTGGGATCGACCAACTGCATTTGAAGCGTACCGAATGCAGTCGTTGCCTATTTATGCGGGCTGCTCATTTAATTCCGAACTCTCACGAGCGGCCTGTCGCCGGAAGTGGAGACACACGACCGCGCTTATAATTGCGGCAAAATAGCACCACACCGATGCAAACCAGACCGCATAGAAGATATAGGCGGCAACCATCGAAACAACTAGGATGACGCCGATCAGCTGCACTACCCTATAACTGGACAAAAGGGGAGCTAGACAGGTGGCGACCACGTAAAAAGCAAACGCAATCTTATCATGCGTGTGAGGAAAATGATAATGGATGTGCGAACCGTTTATTGCAGATGAAACCGATTGCGTCGCAATTGCCCTAATGAAAAACAATGTCGTCAGTGCCCCTGCTACCAACGGCAGGAGAAGACGTTTGCGACGCAGTTTGGTTGGCTCGATCAGCAAGATCGCGACCGGAATGTAAACTGGCCACAACATGTTTGCAAAAACAAGATAGACTAACGTTAAAATGTGTACCGAAGCAGTTTGAGCTGGCAAGGTGAGCCACAACGCGCCTTCGATCAATTGCTGCACAGCGAAAAATAGAGGGATCGCGGCAAATGGAAGTTCGCGTCTACTTCCCCTTTGTACCGTCACAGCGCCAATAGTCAAAAGCGCGAAACTGGCGGTGAAGCTAGCTGTTGCGGAAAAGCAGATAGTTCTAACTCCAGATATTCGTAAATAGCCGCAGGGGCGGCAGTCACCACCAGACCGGCGAGGGAACTTCGGCGATTTTGGATTATGGCCAGTCCGTTATAACAGTTAGGCGGCAGACCCGTTTCGGGGAGGGATGAGCAGGAGTCTGCCGCCTTAATTATCGACGCTGAATAACAGCGCCGAACTTTAGCTATCGATCGGTATTTTGCGCGACTGATCTATCGCTGCTGCACTCTTAGGTATGTGCACTGAAAGTATGCCGTCTTGCATCTTGGCTCTTATTTTCTCTGGGTTAATGCCTTGTGGAAGTTCGATTGAGCGTTCGAAGCGCCCATAACGGCGTTCGGAAAAGATGCACCCGCTTTCCTTTTTTTCATGCTCTTCGCGCTTTTCTCCGGCCAATCGAAGGATACCATGAGATATTGTCAATTCGACGTCCTGCGCCCTGATTCCGGGCATTTCAGCGACTAGTTCGAATTCGTTTTTCTTATCTTTCAGCTCAATCGCAGGACCGGAAAGCTCCTGTATCCGCTGAGCGAGATTGACGCCTATCGGGTGGTTCCAAAAATCGTCCAGCGCACGGTCAAATTCGCTGCGCATTCTAGCCAGCGGTTCCCAGACATTCTCTGCGCCGCGCTTCACCGGAACGCCAGTTGAGAATTTTTCAAGTCGGGTCAAGGTGTCCTCCTAGACAGCATATTTCGAGTGAATTGTTATGAGCAGATTAGGCGCCGATCGGCTGCCTCGGAACTCCGAAGAGTCCCCTAGGCGTAACTACGTAATTGCCCGCATTGTGCCGTCGCCCCCCGTAGGCCAACGGGATTAGGAAATTGGTGTGAACGGGCGTAGTCTATGGTTCGGGAGGTGGAGTCGTTGGATACAATTTCCGGCACCGTTGAATTTGACCGGATGGGATTCTTGGACGCAATTCTGGCGACATTGCCGGAGGCTGTTGCGATTATAAGGCTGGATCATCGGCTAGCGGATATCAACCCTGCTGGTCTTGAGTTACTTGGTGTAACGTCCTTCGATGAAGTGCCGCATGACGTGCCATTGTCGCTGATCGATCCGGCACATACACGACTATTCAAAACGCACTATATGAACATTCTAGCGGACAAGCGCAAAAATGGAGGTCCACCACTATTGCTTGACGTTCATACCATCGATGGCGACCTTAGATCGGTCGAATGCCGGATGGCACCGCTTAAGGATAAGGATGGCAGCCTTGCAGGGGTTGTTGTTACTGCTCGGGATGTCAGCGAGCGCGAAGGCAATCTCCGGAGCATTACGGACAATGCTGCTTTGCTCACTGCGATACTCGCAACGGTGCCCGATCCGATGATCGTCATCGACGAGCACGGCGAAATCACTTCGTTTAGCAGCACTGCCCAAGCACTTTTTGGTTATTCAGAAGAAGAGGTGCTCGGTGAAAATGTAAAAATGCTGATGCCCGAACCTCATCGCGGCGTGCACGACAATTACATGCAGCACTATCTCGAAACAGGCGAAAAACGGATTATTGGCATTGGCCGCGTGGTTGAGGGCATGAAAAAGGACGGTAGCCAGTTCCCGATGGATTTATCGGTTGGCGAGGCGCGGACTGGTGATCACAAGGCCTTTACGGGTTTTATCCGTGACCTAACTGAGAAATTTGAGGCAGAGGCACGGATGCAGGAGTTGCAGGCAGAGCTAGTACATACTTCGCGACTGAGCGCGGTCGGCACGCTGGCCTCTGCATTGGCCCACGAACTTAATCAGCCGCTGACTGCGATTGCCAACTATATGGCGGCAAGTCGTGACTTGGTGAATGACTTCAAACCCGAAGCGATCAGCCCACTGCGTGAAGCTCTCGATGAGTGCAGCAAGGAGGCTCTGCGTGCGGGCAAGATAGTGCGGCGGCTGCGCGATTTTATTTCCAAGGGAGAAATTGAAAGTCGTATATTGTCACTGAATAACCTGATCAATGATGCGACTACGTTGGGGCTAGTCGGCGCACGCGAACAGGGGGTGTCCTGGTCAATCGAAATTGAACCAGATATCGACAATGTGCTTGCTGATAGAGTTCAAATTCAACAGGTTATGATCAATCTCATGCGTAATGCCGTAGAGGCAATGGCGGAATCTCCTATCAAGCATCTGGCAATTCGCGCTCGTCCACTAGGCTGTGAACAGGTGGAGATATCGGTGGCAGACAGTGGAAACGGCGTCCCGGACGAATTGATCGGGCAATTGTTCCAGCCCTTTATCACGACCAAAGCGCAGGGAATGGGACTCGGCCTGTCGATCTGCCGCACAATAATCGAGGCGCATGGTGGCCATATATCGGTTGAATCAAAAGGCGGCGTGGGAACTATTTTCAGGTTTACTTTGCCGCGTGTTTTGAAGGAGGGTCAACATGCCAACTGAAAAACTAGTTCACATTGTTGATGACGACGATAGCGTGCGCCGGTCGGTAGGGTTCATGCTGAAACATGCTGGATACCGAGTTGAAAACTATATATCGGGTGTCGAATTTCTTAAATCAGTCAAATGGGCGGAGCCCGGCTGCGTTTTGTTAGATGTGTGCATGCCCCAAATTGACGGGCTTGAGGTTCAGCAGGAAATGGCCGCCCGCGGCATCGATATGCCAGTGGTCATCCTGACCGGACACGGCGATATTGCCGCAGCGGTAAAGGCGATCCGCGCAGGTGCCGTCAATTTCATCGAGAAACCCTATGAGAAAGAAGATCTGCTCCATGCGATTGAAGAGGCCTTTGTACGCATTGACCGGTCGCACGATCGCGAGATGAAAGCCGACGAAGCAAAGATCCGGCTGGCAAGCCTTACTGGGCGAGAGCACGACGTACTGAATGGACTGGTCTGTGGCTATCCAAACAAAACAATCGCTTATGACCTTGGAATTTCGCCGCGCACCGTTGAAATTTATCGCGCCAACATGATGGAAAAGCTTCGGGTGCGTAGCCTGTCCGAGGCTTTGCGTATCGCCTTTATTGCTGAAGACGGTTGCGAAGATATGGTGGTCGTTCAAACCGTACTGCCTAAGTCCGGGAAATAGTCTTGCGGCCTATGCCACCGGCAGGATTTTATGCTTCATGTTTATCCAGTAACTCAGTGACGTCCAAAGCCGTGCGCCCGGCATAATCCTTGTTGATTTCAGCAATCAGCCGCTCCCTGATGTCTTCAGGCAGAAGTTTGCGCATCAGGCCCAGCACATGCGGCGGCGCGATCAGGACAGCCCGCCTTTCATCATCGTGCATATGGAAAGCCAGCAGCTCGGCCATTTCAAGCGTGAATTCGTCCTCAGCCTGCTGATGCAGGTCGGTCGTTTCATAGGCGCCGCGCGCTTTGCCGCTGCTCTGGAAACTCCGCCCAGGCCGGTCTTCGCCAAGTTCAGCTGTCGAAGGGGTTATCTGCTCTTCTTCGACGAGCAGTTCCAAGTGTGGCTCCCGTACGCAGCCCTTGTTCCGGAAGAGCGTCATCCGCCCGCCGTCTACTGCCATAATCAGCACGTCATGGGCAATCAGCATGCTTCATCTCCTATCCTCGAATAACTCCCACAATCATGGCCAAGCGTGGCCGGCTGCGCGATAGGTATTGCTACGGATCGATCGTTATGTGGGGCAGCGGCCTGAACACGATCAGGGTTGCATATTTGTCGGGAATGCCCTCGCGAAGGTCGATCTGGGTCGCGCCCGCCGCCCTAAGCCAAAGCTGCGCTACCGCCATCCGGTTTTCGGTGAGCGTGCCGGTCTTGTCGGTGCACAATATTGTGGTCGATCCCAATGTCTCAATCGCCGCCGCCCGCCGCGTTAGCACCCGGGCCTTGCTGATCCGCCACGCACCAACGGCAAGGAAGATGGTCAGCACCACCGGAAATTCTTCGGGCAGCATCGACATGCCAATCGAGATTCCGGCTAGTAACGCATCGAGCCAGCCGCCGCGCGTCATGCCGTAAAGCACGCCGACCATCAGCGCGACCAAGGCCCCACCTACGGCGCACAGCCGGACGATGCGCGCGGTCTCCAGCCGCAATCGCGGAGCTTCTGTATCGAGGATAGCAAGCGATTTGCCGATCTGCCCGATCTGCGTTGCAACGCCCGTTGCAACGACATGGGCAAGGCCATTGCCGCGCGTTGCCATCGATCCCGAATAGACCAATGGTTGCCCTTCGCCGCCGGGTCGCAAAGCGGCGGTATCTTCGCCTTCAGCCGCCGCCCGCTTACACACCGGAAGCGATTCTCCGGTCAGCAGCGACTCATCGGCTTGCAGATCATTGGCCTCCAGCAAGACCGCATCTGCGGCTATCCGGTCGCCCTGTTCGAGCAACATGATGTCGCCGCGCACGACTTCGCAGCCCGCCACACGCATCTGTTGTCCATCGCGGATGACTAGCGCACGCGGGGCCGACAGATCACGCAAAGCTTCAAGCACATGCTCTGTGCGGCTTTCCTGCATGATGGTTACCACCACAGAAAAGGAGGCAAAGGCGAGCAGGATCAGCGCCTCGGTCAGGTCGCCGAGTAACAGATAGGCGAGCCCACCAACAAGCAAAAGCACCAGCATCGGCTCGCGTAGCACCTCTGATATGATCCGCCAGATCGAACGCGTGCCGCCTTGCGGCAAACTATTAGGGCCGTCATCCGCAAGACGGCGTGCCGCTTCTTGCGTAGATAATCCGTGGCTTTTCATCGCCGCAACCGGGCGACGACTGTCACAATAAAGGCGGTGGACCAGCCGAGCAAAAGGATACCATTGACTCCTTCAATTGCGCTGACCAGCCGCCAGCGATGCGCCATTTAGTTATCGTCAAAGCCGATCCCGGCATTAGGTGACGCGCTTCCACACTGCTCGGGTCAAACCGCAGTCCGGGCAAGAACTGCAGTACCGGAACAGTGAATCAGAGCAATTATAATGACCATCAATGTTGCAAGCAGGAGTTGGTTTATCATCCCACGATTACTTAGACGGACAGGTGTTGATCCCCAACAGCGAGTAAAGCGGGCATGAACTGACAAATGCAGTCAGTAACGGGATCACACCGATCCAGCCCCAAAGCGTCTGCGGGCCGACAAATACCAGTGAAATCAGGCCAATGCTCAATATGATGCGAAACGCGCGATCCAAATTTCCGACGTTTTTCTTGAACATGTCCGTTAACTCCTTTCTGAGCTTTTTAATTTCGCCAGGCCCATCGCCTTCAGTGCCAGACGCTCGTAAAATGGTTCGCTTTCGCCTTTTCTGACCTTACGCAGAAAATATTTCTCGAACGCGACCTTGGCGAGATGCACCCATTTGCCTTGTGCCGACCAGTTGACATTGCGCGGCGGAATCTGCGGCTGGGCGACAAAGGCAACGCCGTTATCACCAAAATCGGCGAGGCACATTGCGTTCAA